>NZ_JBEEEN010000020.1:0-509 GCF_040117515.1 Gilvirhabdus luticola | reverse complement strand
TCAGAGCCAGAGTGCGTGATGGTTACTGTAAAGTCATTGGCAGGACAACCATCAGATATATTATAGGTTCTCTCTAAAGACCAAGAACATTGGTCACCAGAAAGTGTTTGGCTTACAAACGAAGCAGTAACGGTACCACAGTCATCAGAATAAGCAGCTTCAATAGCAGCGACATCTGTAGCTGTAGTTACGATACCATCGATTTCAGTTTCATCGGCGCACGCATTGATACCAGAAGTCCCAGCAGGTGTTGCACCTGTAGCAGCATCCTGATCAGAGCCAGAGTGCGTGATGGTTACTGTAAAGTCATTGGCAGGACAACCATCAGATATATTATAGGTTCTCTCTAAAGACCAAGAACATTGGTCACCAGAAAGTGTTTGGCTTACAAACGAAGCAGTAACGGTACCACAGTCATCAGAATAAGCAGCTTCAATAGCAGCGACATCTGTAGCTGTAGTTACGATACCATCGATTTCAGTTTCATCGGCACACGCATTGATACCAGA
>NZ_JBEEEN010000001.1:0-959804 GCF_040117515.1 Gilvirhabdus luticola | reverse complement strand
GTAAAACATAAAATTATTAAAAATGAGATTGTATTAAAATGTTTCATTGCGTTTAGTTTTTTAATGACCTATAACGTAGGAATAAACACATTGTGTTTATATCCATTATGTTTATTCCTTAAAATTATAAAAATTCTTATAAATGAAGCGGATTTTTAATCATACTAAAACTATGAGTAACAAACAGAACCAATAGAATAGAAGCTATCTTGTTAAACTCTTTCATAATTATTGTAACAAGGTATAAATTAAATAAGCAACTACACCAATTACAACATAAACAAATCCTAAAAACACAGTTCCACCAACTTTATTCTTGTAGTTATCAAAGAAATTATTATATCTTTTGTTTTGTTTTCTTCTCATTATAATAAATGAAGTATTAAAGCTGTTAATGTAAAAATAATTAAAGCAAGTTCAGAAATTACATAAACATTTTTCCAATTGCTTTCAAGTCCTGTAAAATAGTATAAAGTCATTATAAAAAAATAATTTTTCCTTCAGTTTTACATTTTTATTATTTCAATTCTAAAATAAGTGGTTGTTTTCTAGGTATAATGTTAATGTATATCTTTTGAAAAACTTTTAAATAATAATATTTATATTTAGTGTTTGCCTAAAACTTAATTTTTAAAATGCCACATATGATTAAAATAAATTACTTGTTTCTTGTTTCCTTAATTTATCTATTTCCTATTAATATATCGTGCGCTCAAAGCAAAGGCGCAGCAACGCTGCCATCATTAGAAGGTAAAAATATACTTATGGTATATGGTGGTTGGCAAGGGCATCAACCTGACATCTTTACTGAAAGAGTCTCTAAATGGTTAATAAGCGAAGGTGCTAATGTGACTATTTCAGATTCTGTAGGTGTTTATACTCAAGAAAACATAATGAATAATACCGATTTAATAATTCAATATTACACACAAGGTAAAATAACAAAAGAACAATTTGAAGGTTTAGATAATGCATTAAGAAATGGAATAGGTTTAGCTGGATGTCATGGAGGATTGGCTGATTCCTTTCATGAAAGCCAAGATTATGAATACATAATTGGCGGGCAATGGGTATCTCATCCTGGTGGGATAATTCCATCTTATGATGTTCAAATTCATACCTCTAATGACCCAATAACTGAAGGTCTTCAAGACTTTGTAATGAAAGATACCGAACAATATTACATGCACATTGATCCCAATAATAAAGTGTTGGCAACCACATCTTTTACAAAAGATCAACACGATTGGATAGAAGGTGCTGTCATTCCATTATCTTGGAAACGCTACCATGATAAAGGTCGTGTGTTTTATCTTTCAATTGGTCATGCTCCAAAAGACTTTGATACTTACGAAGCATGGGAACTTCTTACTAGAGGTATAAAATGGGCAAGCGATAGTAAATATCAGCCAAAAGAAAATTTAGTTACTCCTATATATTCTAAAAATTAGTCTTTAAGATTTAAGTGTATATTTAAATTTTCATAAATTTAATATCTTTAGACCTACTTTCTTGAGAAAGTATAACTTAAGTGCCCTCAAATTATCGAAGCTATAGTCTATATTTAGTAAACAAAAAATATAGTAGCATTGAAAGATAAATCATTTAAAAATTACTTAAGAAAATTACGTTGGAGAATTTGCTCTTATTGTGGTTTTATTATTGCTATAGTTGTTGTTTTAGTGTTATTCAATTTTGGTGTATTTCAAAAATATTCCAACAGTAATTCCATAGATGATATTTTCTTAAAAAATTATGATGTTGCTACTTTAGGTAATTCAGAATCTGATAGGGTAATTAAGTATGGTTATGATTTGTTTAAAAGCACTCCCAATTATATAGGTCCAAATAATGGTAATCCCGAAATGGTATATGCGGGTAATAATTTATCTTGTAATAATTGTCATTTATATGCTGGTACAAAACCTTATTCAGCTCCACTAATCGGAATTATACAAAGATTTCCACAATATCGTGGCCGGGAAAATAAAATAGGAACTATTGAAGAGCGTATAGACGGTTGTATGGAACGAAGTATGAATGGCCGTAAAATGCCGCCTAATAGTAAAGAGATGAAAGCTTTGGTCAGCTACTTAAATTGGTTGAGCAGATTTGCTCCAGAAGATGGTAATATTGAGGGAAAGGGGTTTTTGTCGGTTACGCTGCCTAACAGACCAATTAATTTAAATAATGGGAAACGCATTTTTAATTCTAAATGTGCCTTTTGCCATACTGAAGAAGGAAAAGGTGTAAAAAAATTAAATTCTAATGTGTACGAATATCCAGCACTTTGGGGTGATGATTCGTTCAACAATGGGTCAGGTATAAACAGAGTAATTACAGCTGCTCAATTTATTAAAGGCAATATGCCATATGGCACAACCTATGATAGTCCAATGTTAACAGATGAAGAAGCTTATGATGTTGCAGGGTATATTAATCAGCAACAAAGACCAACCAAAGCAAATTTAGAAGTAGATTTTCCTGATTTAAAAAAGAAACCTGTTTCAACACCTTATCCTCCTTACGCTGATAACTTCTCTATTGAACAGCATCAAAAAGGACCCTTTCAACCCATAATTGATTTTTACGAAACCACTTATGGCATTATAAAAACAAAGTAAAGTAAGGTCTCTCAACCTTTTAAACATTATTGTTTTAATTAAAGTCTCATTTTTTTTTCATAAATTTAAATCCCTTTCAACCTCTTACCCTTCAAAATTGATTTACTAATTAATATTCAATAAAAATGAAAACTGATTCAACTAATTCAAGACGAAGCTTTTTAGGGGCTTTAGCATTAGGTGCTGCCGCGAGTGGATTATCTGCTTTTGCAAATCCAATAGAAGCAAATACCTTTGAAAACAACATTAAAAAAGACTTAAGTGAAATCGAAAAATGGTTTGATAACATTAAAGGATCTCACAGGATAGTTTATGATGGTTCAACACCTCATAACGGACTTCCAATACTTTGGAACTGGGCATTTTATCTCACTAATAATCAAACTGGCAGTCCAGATGAAGATATTACAGCTATGACCGTTTTACGACATTCTGCTATTGCGTTTGCTATGGAAGATAGATTATGGGCAAAATACAAGCTTGGTGAGTTTTTTGATGTAAAAGATCATACTAAAAGCCATGCTGTAAGGAATCCATTTTATGAGCCCCAAGATGGAGATTACCCAATAAATGGTCCTGGAGGAATAAAAAGTTTACAAGAACGTGGTGCAATGTTTTGTGTTTGTGATCTTGCATTAAATGTTTACAGTGGCTTCATTGCGCCTGGTGTCTCAATGGAAGCAAGTGAAGTTTATGAAGATTTTAAGGCTGGTTTACTTCCTGGAATACAAGTAGTCCCTTCTGGTGTTTGGGCATTAGGCAGAGCCCAAGAGCATGGTTGTGGATACATTTTTGCAGGAGGTTAATTAAAAAAATAAACATATGAAATTATTTACAACATTCGTTTTAGCTTTTTTATGCACTTTTAATGTTCTTTCTCAAGAAAAACCAGTAAAAATTGTTTTCGATGTTACAAGTGATAATACTAAAGTTCATCAAGCTGCGGTAAGACATGTTAAAGCAATGTCTGCTGCTTATCCTGATTCTGAATTTGAAGTTGTTATGTACAGCGGAGCTATGGATATGGTTTTAAAAGGAAAGTCATCAGTAGAAGAAGATATGAAAGCTCTTGCAGATAATGACAAGGTTTCTTTTGTGATTTGTCAAGGTACAATGAAAAGACATGGTGTTGATGAGTCTGAACTTATTGAAGGAGTAACCACTGTGCCCGATGGTATTCTTGAAATTATTCAGAAGCAGCAAGAAGGTTGGGGATATATTAAAGAAGGTCAGTAAATAAAAAAACTCCAGAAATCTGGAGTTTTTTATGTTAATACATTACTCTCTATATGGCAGTAGAGGGCATTCAAAATAGTTCCCTGTAGATACAAAATCATACAAATCTAAATCTTCTTCTTTGCAGGCTTCTGCATATTTAGCAGAATCAACTCCTTCTTTCAAGACGAACATATGCCATCTTCCTCCATTATAATCTTGATCTCCAGGTTTAGAGTCAGAAATTAGTGGAACACCTCCATAAAAAGATGAACCAGGCATAGCATATAAGTTATCAAATGAATGACTTTTAGGCTTGAAAGTTGCTGGAACTACTAAGCCTGTAAATTTATAACAATTAACCCAAATGGTTGGCCGATTATGTTTTGCCTTTTTCGAAGCACTTTTAGATTGAACCTCTACTTCTGAAGCTCTTTCTTGAGAAAATTCTGAATCAACAGATTCTAATTCATTAGAACTACAGCCAACTATCATTAATAATGCTAACAATAAGATAAATGAGAATACATTTTTCATAATAATACTTTTTTAGTTAATATCATTATTAAAAGTAGTACAAGCAATTATTTTAAAATGTTAGCTATCTTACAGTTATAAAAAAAATTAATTAATTATGTTATATTTAGTTTATTAAAGTAAAATTATGGGAGAAGTTTTAACTTTTAGAGGTAAAATAGGTAAATGGTTAAGCCACGATCTTACCCTTTGGCTAATTATTATTACAATTGTTGGATTTACTTTTTGGCAAAACGATCTTGCTTTCTTTTTTGGTCTTGTTTTTGTGCTGATCCTACTTTGGGCTAGGAAATGGGATTGGAAATATATTGGTCTTCAAAAACCAAAAAGTTGGAGAAAATTATTTTTCAAATCAATTGCATTCTCTGTTTTAATTCTCGTTGTTGTCGATATTATTATTACACCTTGGGTAGAGTATTTATTAGACACTACAGTTGATTTAAGTAGCCTAAATGGGATTAGAGGAAGTTTTTTAAACTACATAATATTCATTTTAATCATGTGGGTTATAGCAGCATTTGGAGAAGAATTTGTTTTTAGAGGATTATTAGTTAAACGTTTAGGAATACTTTTAGGACATACTAAATTAACAATGTGGATAGCTGTAGTCTTTTCATCATTACTTTTTGGTCTAGGACATGAATATCAAGGAGTTTCTGGTATGATTAGCACAGGAGTTGTTAGTCTCATTTTAGGGGTGATCTACATTAAACATAAAAATATACTTTGGTTTACTATTCTTACACATGGTTTTTATGATGTAATAGGGATTACATTAATTTACTTAAATTTAGAACAGGATGTTTACAACATATTGAAAAACTTGATTTTAAACTAATCCTTTGAGAAGGATAGATTAACTCAAATCTAAAGTGAAACGATGTATTGAGAAAGGTCCATTGATTTTTGATTACGAATCAATTTTGTAGTAACCTCTAACATATAATGTTTTAAAACAACTGATAATTAAAGATTTACAGTTTTACCCATTCTTAAGGCTTCGTCTGCAGCCAAAACAATTTTCAAGCTATTAACAGCATCAACATTGTGAGCCGTAAGATCTAAATCCTCTACAATAGTTTTCAATAGAAATTTTTGTTCCAGCAAACAAAGTTCATCATGACTTGGTTCGTCTGCAGTACTTATATATTCATCTTTTTTTGAAAAATTTCCAGCTTTATCTAACATACTATGATGAAGTTTTAAGCCACCTGTTTTTGTGTGTTCTTCTATATCTTGTGATTCTCCTTTAGCCTGATCTGTAATAGAAACACAGCCTTTAGGCCCAATTACATCTTTAACAAAAAAAGCTGTTTCACTAATCATTGGGCCCCAACCTGATTCATACCATCCTACAGAGCCATCTTCAAAACAGACCTGCAATTGGCCATAATTATACATCGTTTTTGGAATTTCATCTGTTAACCTGGCTCCAATTGCACTAACACTGATTGGTTTTGATTTTGTCATTAAACACATGATATCAACATAATGAACTCCACAATCTACAATTGGAGAAATGGATTTCATCAGTTGTTTATGCGTATGCCACTGATCACCAAAGCTTTGCTGATTTAAGTTCATCCTCATCACCAAAGGCTTACCAAGTGTTTGTGCAATTTCAACAAATTTTGTCCATGCAGGATGTACACGTAAAATATAGCCAATAACTAGTTTTTTATTTCTTTCTTTAGCCAAAACAATCAACTTTTCAGCTTCTTCTAAAGTTGTTGCCAATGGTTTTTCAACAAAAACATGAGCATCTGCCTCTAAACTTGCTTGAACATAAGCTGCATGTGTGTCAGGATATGTATTGATAGAAACTACATCTGGCATTGTTTGAATCAGTGCATTTTCAAAATTGTCAAACATAGGAATGCCTCCAAGTTCATTAGATAGCCGTTCCCTACTCTCTGCACTTCGACTTACTAAACCAACCATTTTAAATTCTTCCAGTTGATGATATGCTCTAGCGTGAGACATTCCCATATTACCACAGCCTACTACTAGTACTTTTAATTTATTCATTTACTTAATATTACTGTTTTCAATTACTAATGTAACTTTTAGCAAAGCGCAATAATCAATACAAAAGGGTTTTTAATCAATCAGGATAAGATCAATATTAAATCTGTTGAAACTCTTTTTGTCGGGATGACAGGGTTTAAATAATCCCAACGAACCCTCATTGCAAATAAAACCTGAAGTTTTCTTAAAAAAGTAAACTTTCTACAAAAACTAAAGCTTTTATTTAGTCGGGATGACAGGATTTGAACCTGCGACCACACGGCCCCCAGCCGTGTACGCTAACCGGACTGCGCCACATCCCGAATTTTCCTTTGTAGCTCCACTAGGACTCGAACCTAGATCTAAAGTTTAGGAAACTTTTGTTCTATCCCTTGAACTATGAAGCCTAATCCAAACATACGTTTTAGGGGTTCAAAGATAAAATATAAATCAATTCTTTTAATAACAATTGAAAATTCAAAGTTTAACATTTAAATTATATATTCGTGAAAATGAAAGGAAATAAAAGTTTTATCGATTAAGACTCTTTATAGTAAACACTAATGATGAAAATGGAAAAAATATGTTAACCTGGAAAGACGTAATTAATTTTGCAATAAATGGAAATCCAGCTCCTGATACAAGAAATGAAAAAACTGAAGCAGAATGGCAAAAACTACTAACCCCAGAACAATTCAGAATTACAAGAAAAAAAGGAACCGAAGCACCGCATAGTGGTGACTTATGTAGTATATATGATGAAGGTTTGTACAACTGTATTTGTTGTAATACTCCGTTATTTGATTCTACCATTAAATTTAATTCTGGAACAGGCTGGCCAAGTTTCACTCAACCAATAAAAAAGAATGCCATTAAATATATTAAAGATTCTAGTTTTGGAATGATGCGTGTTGAAGTACTTTGCAACTCTTGCGATGCCCATTTAGGACATGTGTTTCCTGATGGTCCTGAACCAAGCGGATTGAGGTATTGCATAAATTCAGAGTCCATGCAAATAGAAAAAGCAAAATAGAATGGATAAAAAAGTAGAAATAATGACCGTCGGTGGTGGATGCTTTTGGTGCATTGAAGCTGTTTTTAATGAACTAAAAGGTGTCGAAAAAATAGTTTCAGGTTATTCGGGAGGTAATGCTCCAGGTAAACCAACATATAGAGAAGTATGCTCTGGTCTTACGGGTCATGCTGAAGTAGTACAAGTAACATTTGATGCCAATACCATTTCCTATAAAGACCTTTTAATTGTTTTTATGACCAGCCATGATCCTACAAGTATAAATCGTCAAGGGGCTGATATTGGTACTCAATATAGGTCTGTAATTTATTATCATGACATTGGCCAACAAGAAGTAGCGGAATTGGTAATTAAAGAAGTAGCGTCATATTACGATCAACCTATTGTAACAGAAATTGGACCATTAGAAGCGTTTTTTGAAGCCGAAGATTACCATCAAAATTATTATGCAAATAATCAAACTCAAGGATATTGCAGTTTTGTAATAACACCAAAATTATCCAAGCTACGAAAAATGCATGCTGATAAACTAAAGTGAGATTTTAGTATAAAAAAAGCCCAGCATTTCTACTGGGCTTTATTAGATGATTAGCACCACCAAACTTTAATTCATTTTTTATTATCTAATAATTTGACAAACCACGCCATGTGCAATAATATATATTTCACCTGATAGACCACTAATATTATAGGTGTCTTCGCTTTCATTGTCTAAATCACCATGCTGATATGGGAATTGTCCAGGAGCAACAGTTGGTTCATCATTTTGTTTTTTAGTAGGATATGGGTCATTCCCAATATATAAATGTGTTTCTTGAATTACAAAATCATCATTCATATTATAAGTAACTTCAGCTTCTCCAGTAACATCATCATAATTTACACTTAAACTTCCAACCAAAGCACCTTTGTCGGTATCACATTGACCAGCTCCTGCATAGATATCAAAAGTGTATTCACCAGAAGGTAGTGGACCATTAGTCCAACCCCATCTTGAAAAGCCATTCTCAATAAAACAGGTGTCTATATCATCATTTCCTTTGGCAAACATAGTTTCACATCCACCAATTTCAATGTCTTTACAGGTTAACATAATATTATCTATTGCACCCGAATTGTTTAGTTCAAGTAACATACGAACAACTCCTTCTGTCCCTTCTAGGTCAATTAATTGCTTTCCATTATCATGAAAATACGGAAGTTCTTTTTGAAGCAACACGTTGTCCATAGCATCATATAAAGTGATTACTGTTGGCAAATTAGTAGCTCCTTGATCTTCAAGGTCTAACAAATCTAAAGAGTGTAGCGTTACAGCACCATTGCCATAACCTGAAAAATTAAATTCCAAGCTCGTACCATTAATAGCACTATCATCAGGGTCAGAACTGTCCAAATCTTCAGAAATAATAAGCACTTTCCCTAGTGAAGTATCGTTAGATGGTTGTGGTCCATCTTCCGATATCCCTGGTCCAGCAAAGGCTTCGTTTGGAGTTCCCAAATCAAAATCATTACCTGTAGGATTAGATGAGTCAAATATCATAGCTACATTTTCTCCTGGAAAATCAGGGTTAATTCCCATTACTGTAATACTTCCATCACAGCCTTCAGGGCTAACAACTGAAACGATATCTCCAGCTGCAAATCCTTCAAAATCAATAACAGTCACATCGCTGGCGAGACTATTATTTTTGGTATACGATTTTGAGGGTTTTGAGATTACATCTCCGTTAGATTCTGTGTTCATGTTCAGGGTTTCATCAGAACAAGAAGTAAAAACCATTGCCATAGCGGCAAATAGCATTCCTATTTTTTTCATATTTAAATTGTATTTTGATTAATAGCACTGAAAAATTACTTCTAAATGTCAAGCCGCCAAAAAAAAATCGACAAGATTGTTATTTAGTCGGTCAATCATATAATTGTTTGATTAAAATAAAACTTAATGAGGTAGCCCTAATAGATTAGAAAAACTGAATTTACAATAATAGAACAAAAAAATTATCCTAATAATGGCTGGTTTAATACTAATTTCACAATATCAAAGGTTTATTTTTGTCTCATTTCTGAATACTTATTAGAAGCTGTATTGGGTGGTAAAATAAGTTTGTTTTCAGAACTCTTTGCAGTATTATTCTGTTTGGTCGTACCACATGATGTCACTAAAAAAATAATTGTAATAATCAATACTCTATGCATAATTTGAAATTTAACTTTTTAATAAAAATACTAAATTCCTAATTTTTATAAAACCAAAAAAACCGAGACAACGATGTTGAGGTTTATTATCTGCTGCTCTAAATACTAATTTGTCGAACGAATTTAATGAAAATTGACGAGGTTTGCTTTGTATTAATATATTACAAAAGTTGTTAATATTTTCAAACAGGGTGCTAGAATTTATTTAACCCTGTTATTATAATTTGTGTTTTGTTATTAATTTAAATATATAAGCAATTTAAAAGAGTATACCAGACATTAGGATAATATACAAAAAGATAATAATTTGAATTACTAAAACATTACAAACTATAAAGGTAAACACAAACCAAAATATCAATTTCATTTTAGAAATAGTGCTTTTTCTCCTTTGGATATATCGAATAATAAATAATGTAATTATAAAGGAAGGAATTACTCCATATTTTAGACCAGCAATTATTAATTCATCACTAATGCTCATATTATAAAAGTAATCAATAAGTTAAATATAGAATATGAGTTATGTCAATATAAATCACAAACAAAAAAATCCTTACTATTTCTAATAAGGATTTTACTATTCTGCTCCCCTAATATCGTTTTGTCAAAACATTTTTATAAAGAATTGATGTGTTTGTCAAATTAAAGATGAAATTCTTATCTTTAGTTTATGAAATCAAAAGCAACAATAAAATTTACTATAATTTCAATTATAGTTGCATTTATTTTAATAGTTCTTTTATATTTTGTTTGTAAGGATACTTACGATAAGATCATGAGCTGTTTTTGGTAAACTACTAACAATAATCTATTAGTTTTTTAAATTATTAAATTTCTTAATTCTGATTGAAAAACTGCCGATTTTCTAATTTGGATTGTAACCTTATATGCAACCTTTTTAGAAGAAAAACTTGGCAAGATGGCATAATTGGGAGTTAATGCACATAATGCAGTTAAAACAAAAAGCTTCTCTTAAGGAAGCTTTAATCTACAAATGGTAATTACTTTAGATAAAGTTCTGTTTTAGCGTCACTTCCTTCATTATATTTTATAATTAAAGTGCTAGTGTTTAGAGTGATAATTTCAGCAGTAAAATCTCCAACTTTTAAGGTGTTCCTATTTATGCTGTAGTCTTCTGAAGTCGATTGAATGGTGCTACAATTATCACCTGAATATTCCTGAATACTTGCGTATGTTGATTCAAAATTAATATTAAAAAGTAATCTGCAAGGATCTAATATGACATCTGCAACTCCATTAGTTGTACTAGCTTTAAAAGTCCAGATACCAAGAATTTTTTCAAGATTTTGCACAGATAGATCATCCTTACCATTATTGAGCGAATCATCTTTACTACAATTTATAACCAGCATGAACAAAGTCGCTAACAATATTACTCTCTTCGGTTTTAAGTTTAATGCTTTTGTAATCATACGAATTAAATATTAAATGAGGTGTCTTTACTATGTTACCTGTAAATAAAAATCAAATATTATCTTATGATTATGTTCTTATTAACACCTCTATTTGTAAAAATAGATAAAATTGTTTTAATATAAATACAATCAAATTATCTCAAGGTTTTAGAAACAAAAAAAGTCCAACATTTCTTCTGGACTTTTCTTCTTGTGCTCCTCTTAATATTGTTTTGTCGAATCATTTTAATGAAGAGTTGATAAGATTTTCCTCATTCAGCAATATAAATTGAAAATTCGTTCAAGTTCATTCTAGTATATTAATAATCAATATATTGAATCGAATTAAATTCACTAGGCTATTCTAAAAAGGGTAATAGAAGTCTAAATTTACTATCTTTAACTTTATATATTTATTCAGCACGGCTTCAATTAATTGTCAACAAAATGAATGAAACGTCAATTATTAACTAACTTAAATCAAATACAATGGATTACAAAAAAACAATAATTAAACTTTTCGCTTGTTTGATACTTTCACCGGTGGTTATCTATATTATTTTAGGAGCAGCACGTTTAGCTGGTTCTACATATGAAATGACAAATGGTGAAACATGGGTTATTTGGCTACTCATGGCTATTATGATTAATCTGTCCATTACGAATAAAGCATCGTAACAATTAAACCAATAAGCCCAACATCTCTGTTGGGCTTTGTCTTTTTGCTTCCCCTCTTGGACAACTAGTTAACCGCCAAATATTTTAATTTAGAGGTCATAAAATCTCAAATTTTAGAAATACTCGCTATTAATTAAGTGTTTTTATTAATCTTTTTTTTGGTAAGTTTTAAAGACCATCTAATACC
This sequence comes from Gilvirhabdus luticola, assembly GCF_040117515.1. Taxonomy (NCBI): domain Bacteria; kingdom Pseudomonadati; phylum Bacteroidota; class Flavobacteriia; order Flavobacteriales; family Flavobacteriaceae; genus Gilvirhabdus; species Gilvirhabdus luticola. The sequence goes on along the minus strand of NZ_JBEEEN010000001.1, from coordinate 947,909 downwards.
AGAAGAAATATTTCTAATGCTTATCTTAACCGCATTAATATTTTGTGAATTGATACTATAATTTTTAACATGAAACTAGACTTAAATTTTGTTCGTTCCCAATTCCCAGCTTTTAAGGAAGCATCTCTGGAAGGTTGGGCCTTTTTTGAAAATGCTGGAGGATCCTATCCTTGTAAACAATTTATCAAACTATTGACAGATTTTTATATGAAAAATAAGGTGCAGCCATATTATCCTTATCCAGCTTCTCAAAATGCAGGAGCGCTAATGGATGCTTCATACACTCGTATGGCATCCTATTTGAATGTTAATCCAGAAGAAATTCATTTTGGGCCATCCACGACTCAAAATGTATACGTTTTGGCAAATGCAATGCTCCCAATATGTAAAAATGGCGATGAAATTGTCGTTTCTTGTCAAGATCATGAAGCCAATTCTGGAGCGTGGAGGCGTTTAAAAAATCGGGGTGTAAATGTAATTGAATGGCCTGTTGATCCTGAAAATGGTATGCTTTCTGTTCGTAAATTGAAGAAAATTCTATCCAGTCGTACCAAAATAGTGGCATACCCACATTGTTCAAATGTTATTGGTCATATAAATCCAGTTGAAGACATCAGCAAGTTGGCCCATTCTGTAGGAGCAATGACTGTTGTGGACGGTGTTGGCTATGCACCACATGGGTTTCCAAATCTAGACAGACTAGGGGCAGACGTCTATCTGTTTTCTTTGTATAAAACATTTGGCCCTCATTTGGGAATGATGTATATAAATAGTTCGTTAATGAGTATAATGAAAAACCAATCTCACTTTTTTAAAGATGGAGATACCCGGGGAATGTTTACCCCTGCAGGTCCAGATCATGCTCAAATTGCATCTGTAAATGGTATCCTTGATTATTTTGATACTATTTATGAGCATCATTTTAACAAGGGTGCCGCTCCTAATGATAAAAATAATGCTTTAAAAGAAATGTTTCGTGATCATGAAACGGAATTGTTGACTCAATTATTAGAGTTTTTAAGATCTCGTGATGATGTACAAATTATTGGACCAGATATTGTTAAGGATAGGCTTCCTATTGTATCAATAATTCCTCAAAATAAAAGTATTCAAGAAGTTTATAAAAGTTTAGTTCACCATAAGTTAATGGCTGGATATGGACATTTTTATGCCGTTAGACCATTGCTTGGAATGAACATTGACCTAAATCCAGGAGTTTTAAGATTCTCGTTCGTACACTATACAAGCAAAGAGGAAATTGAGCAGTTAATAGAAGGGCTATCAATAGCTCTATCTAGCTAGGCATTATAAAGGAAGTTTTAATCACTCTTAATATCATAAAAGACAAATATAATTGTTTATTAAAAAAATTTATTTGATTATCTTTCAATTGCCTTACAATATTCATTACAATAAATAAAATTTAAATAGTTAGCGATAAACATAATGGATAAAAACACAATGTACTTATCACTATCTTGTTTGTAATTCAAATATTATAAAATGGTTATACAAAAAAAAGTGGGGTTTATTTCAGTATTGTTCATAATTTCAATGCATTCATGGTGTCAGCAACAAATCAATTTAGTTGATAAATTCCAAAATCAGAAAATAAAGGCAGTGAATCGTTCAATAACGTTGTATGGAGATCAACGGGATGCTATAGAATTGAATGCAGAGAATAGCAGCGGTATTGGAATTATTGAAGATCTGGAATTTGAAAAAGGAATTATTGAAATTGAATTATTAGGAGAAAACAATCCGGGTAAAAGTTTTATAGGAATCGCTTTTAATATCCAGAACAACGACACTTATGAAGCCGTATATTTCAGGCCTTTTAATTTCGTTGCAGAAGAACAAATAAGAAAAGAGCATATGGTTCAATATATATATCATCCTGAATTTACCTGGAGAAAATTAAGATCTGAAAGAACAGGAATATTTGAAAAGGGGATAAGAATTCCTCCAGACCCTGAAGATTGGTTTAAAGTAAGCATACACATAAAAGAAAACAACATTGAAGTATATGTAAATGATTTATCGGAGCCTTCATTAATTGTCGACAGATTAAGTTCAACAAAATCAAAAAAAATAGGGGTTTGGTCGGGATATGGCTCTTCTGGAAGATTTAAGAATCTGATTATAAAATAATAACCGTCCCCTACAAACTTTATTAAAATAAAAGTTATGATTTGCATATATTTTCTATCACCCATTAAAAAATTTAAATTATATAACATATTTAGCTTAAAAATAGTCTTCCCTCTGATGGTCGGGCTTTTAGCAGTTTCATGTGAGTCATCAAAAGAGCAAAGTCTGGCAACAGTCTTACCAATTCACGATGAGATTACAATTGATGAAATTCAAAAGGCCTATTCGACGGAAGCCTATTCCATAAAGGCGCTCACACAGTTTTATTTGGACAGGATTGAAAACTTAAACTTTAATGGCCCCAAACTGAATGCCATAATCACCTTAAACCCTGATGTATTAAAGATAGCAACACAACTTGATGATGAAATGCAAAATGGAAGGATTCGTGGTCCTTTGCATGGTATTCCTGTTTTGCTGAAAGACAATATTGATACAGGAGATAAAATGCCTTGTACGGCAGGCGCCATACCTATGAAAGACTCTTATCCCTTACAAGACAGTCCGCTTGCGGCTCAATTACGTGAAGCAGGAGCCGTAATTCTTGGAAAAGCGAATTTGAGTGAATGGGCCAATTTTCATTCCTCTTATTCTTCAAGTGGTTGGAGCGGTTTGGGTGGCCAAACCAAAAACCCATATGATGTCACTCGAAATCCTTGTGGCTCAAGTTCAGGATCAGGAGTTGCGGTAGCTGCCAATCTATGTGTCGTTGCCATTGGTACCGAAACCAATGGGTCTATAGTATGTCCGTCTAACAACAATGGCATTGTTGGCATTAAACCAACTGTGGGCCTCATAAGCCGGAGGGGTATCATTCCTATTTCCTTTTCACAAGATACCGGTGGCCCTATGGCGAGGACTGTAAAAGATGCCGCTATTAGCTTAGGGACATTAACTGCAATAGACACTCTAGATGGTGCTACATTGTCGCCGGGTAGAATAGCCTATAAGGATTACACCCAATTTCTTAATGCAGACGGTATCAAAGGAAAAATCATTGGTTATTGGAAGTCACCTTTGGGAAATCATATGAGAATGACAAAAGTAATGGAAGAAGCCGTATCCTACTTTAAAAGCCAAGGTGCAACGATAGTCGAATTAGACAGTATTATGGATAGTAATGCTGTCGAATTTTCTAGGACAGTTATGTATTTTGAGTTTAAGGATGGCCTTAACACCTATTTAAAGGGTTTGGGTACGCAACGAACAGCTAAAGATTTGGAAGACTTAATTAAGAAAACATTTTCGGATAGTATTGAAATGCAATACTTCGACCGTCAAAGAATGATAACTGCACAGTCTAAAGAATCCTTGGATTCTGAAGAATATCAGGATGCCCTTAAATTTATGCACCAAATGGCACGGGAAGAAGGTATTGATAAAATCATGGACGAAAATCATTTGGATGCTATAATAGCTCCCACCGGAGGTCCAGCTTGGAAAACCGATCTAATTAATGGAGATAACTTTGGAATTTTTAGCTCTTCTCCAGCTGCGATTTCAGGCTACCCCAACATTACGGTGCCTATGGGTAATTTAGATGGATTGCCGGTTGGACTCTCAATTTTTGGTCGAGCCTGGTCTGAACCCATACTCTTGGAAATTGCATATAGTTATGAACAAGGAACTAGAAAAAGGTTTACTCCAAAGTATCTTAATGCAGAATAATAATGTTCTTTATTAAAAGTTGTTCTTCATCTAAAAGAATATTTACCTGTAGAGTTAGATTTTGCTTTATATGAAAGCATTCTAATATTTAGTTTCATGATTTTTAAATTTTAAATATTAATTAAAAATGGAGCACCTCAATAAAATTTGGGGCACCTAGTAGGGCACTTTTTCTGAACATAAACTTGGCAAGTTGACGTTTTAAAAAAGTAATTCTGTTGACACTAGAAAAAAGAAACTGGATGTAATCATCCTGGTGTAAATAATCTGGAGTGCTCAAGTAATAAAAATCACCTAAAATCTTAAAAAGGAAGCTAACCACTCCCCTTTAATAACTTTAATAACTTTAATAACCGAAGCAATATTAAATATGACCATATTGTTTATTTTTGACTCTTAAAAACATAATTATGATTTTAGGAGTTTCAGAATGGTTAAGTGGTAAATTAGGATGGAAAACATCTCATATCCGAATTGCTTTTGTAGTGTCAGTATTAATCTTTGGGGTTGGTATTGGGCTTTATTTAATTCTTTGGATAGTTAAAATGTTTTCAAAATAGGAGAAAAGGGGAGCTAACCACTCCCCTTTAACTTTTCAATCTCAAGGCTAATTTCCATTTCAACAAAATATGTATCTTTAGGAAGGATCATAGCTAAACAGTTGTGCTTCATTATGACCCGCCCTGAATAAAGGCTACACTAATAAATAGTAACGATAAAAATGGTTAAATCCTTCAAAAAATCTATCAACATAGAAGATATTGTTCAGGTAATAGTTGGATCCACTGCATTGACTGTTCCTGTAGCATTCTCAGAAGAATCTTGGAGGCTTAGTGAAACGTTACCTTTACTTAATGTAATTGTACTTGTTTTTTTATCGTTACTATTTATTAGTTTATATTCTATTCAAGGTATATTTCAAGGACAAATAAAGCATAGATTATCCCATTTCTTTCTTCGAATAATTATTGATTATGGAATTGCACTTATAATTGTTTTTATTGTATTATTTGCACTCAATAAAATGCCAATTTTAGACGATCCCATAATTGCCTTAAAAAGAATAATTATACTCGGTTTTCCTGCATCTATGGGTGGGGTCATTGTTGATGGGTTTGACAAAGAATAACTAGATATAGATAAACATCTATTCATTTCATAAATGAAAATGATGAGAAATGCACGAAAGCACTCGGTTACAGGAATGTCTAATCATGTTTTTGAAACGTAAAACTATAAATCAAAGGTCGGTGTTATGTGATAGTATAGTGGGTTAATATCCGCTACGGAATCAGACACGAACACGTTGTAGCACATTAAGCTAAAACTGACTTTTGTAACTGCTCGTTGCACTCTCCCATGCCTTTAAGTAAATGCGTTTGAACTAAAGTCCTTCACAAATAAATTTATTATTCAATTGTACTAAAATAGTGTTAAAAGCTGTTAAGTACTTGGTTTTCAGCAATATTTTATTATATTATATATATGGAATGTAATTCGAAAATCAAATTAAAAGTCTTCTAGTTCAGAATAATTAGATTTACTTCTCTCAAAGCGGAATAATCCTTCAATTATATTACACAAAAATTAAACAGTTAAGCAATTGTTTGATGATTCAAAGGAATCCTAAATCAAACTGTCTGCTTTATAAAATTACTAACATTTAAAATAAAAATTAATCATGGAAATTACAATGAATAAAAAAACAGAAAACTTTATAAAATCGAAAAAAGAATTTAAAAAACTTGGATTCACATATTTGGATACTGCAGAAATTATAGTGGCATTAAACCATTTGTTAGCCAATTATCAGATACATTATCACAAGTTAAGAAGATTCCACTGGAATGTTGAAGGTCCAGATTTTTTTGAATTACACGAAGCTTTTGAGCAAGACTATACTACCACCGAGAAAAATATCGACGAAATTGCAGAAAGAATCAGAGTGTTTGGTGTAAAACCTATGTTAAGTATTAAGGACACTTTAGATCTTTCAGAAATTAAAGAGGTGAAAAAATCGATTAGCTCACTGGATATGGTACGTGAAGTGCTTAAAGACTTCGAAATCCTACACGATAAAATGCTAAATGTCCTCAATGCTTCTCTAGAAACTGGAGACAATGTAACGGAGCAAATGATATCTGAATTTATGAAGACACTAGAAAAAAGAAACTGGATGTACTCATCCTGGTGTAAATAATCTGGAGTGCCCAAGTAATAAAAATCACTTAAAATCTTAAAAGGGAGCTAACCACTCCCTTTAACTTTTGAATTTCCTAACTTATCCTCTTCTGAACTATCTTTTCATAACTATCCTATCAAATTTTTTTACTTAAATGGCTTAAAAATTACTAATCAAAATCAACTCGGTCTCTAATAGTACCATCCTGTCGGTGAATGATTAAATTTGCCTTGTGTTTTCTTGCTAGGGTTTTGGCTTTTCTAATAGCCGTACTCTGTTTTATATGTTTTGATGTAATTCTTTTATTACCTTCTCGTCGTACTGCCCAACCATCCTCATAAGGGACCACATGTTGATTCCAAGTCCTAGAGCGTGAAGTACTTCGTGAACTTTTAATAAATGCTTCCATTAATTCCCTTAAAATACTCAACCAAGATTGTGAATTGTTGCTTTTTGCCATTTACTACTTCTTTTGAATCTCTAAAATACTATTTTTCTAATGATTGTTTAGCGACATAAATTACTTCATATTATTCTAATCACTCCTATTTAACTTTTCAATCTCCACTATTTCCATATCTGCCAAGCTTTTTGAGTGATCTGGACTAAAACAAATTACTTTACAAATACCTTGCTCACTATGGGCTTCTATTAACCCTTCTAGAACAAGAAAAGGTTCGGTCTGGTTTTGCAAAGCTGAAAAGTCATTTATAAAAACAAATACATCCTCGTAATTTGGATTAAGCTCTCCATTAACTCTTGTGTTCCCTGCACATAAATAACAGTGCTTATCATATACAAGTCTGGTTTCTTTTGTCAAAGCTTCTTCTTGCCCTTGCCAAGGCCTTTTAGACCTATGTGGCGATACCAAAACCCATTCTCCAGTGAGGATGTTTAAACGCTTATGTGAGTATTCTTGTAAATTGGGGTTCATGATCAATTAAATTTTGCTTTTATCCATTATGCTTTGTTCCCACTGCCAAGAAGTACTTATCATTTCATTTAAGTTTCTTTTTGCTGTCCAACCTAATTTTTCGTTGGCCAAATTAGTAGATGCATATAACTTTGCAACATCTCCATCTCTTCTGCTTGTAATTTCATAATTAAGTGGTTTCCTACTTACTTTTTCAAAGGTATCGATGATTTCAAGTACGGAATATCCTTTGCCAGTTCCCAGGTTACTTGCTTTATATCAATCCCTATAAGTGTTTTAAGGCGTTTTAAATAACATTCAAAGTATTCTATAACATTGTACTCTTTTTCTATTTTCTCTCCCTTATAGGTCTTATAAATGTCTTCAACTGTAAAGCTGTTTTCCTGTACTTGAAGCATTAAAAAAGCCTTATTAATTTTAGTTTTAATAAGGCTTAACTGGGTGTTGATTATCTCTGCATCTGGTTCTGGTGGTTCAACATATTGTTGTTTTGAATTCCAATGTTTCGGGTTTATGAATAATCCTGTGGCAAAATGCTTCTTTCTTTTTTCAAGGGTTAGCCTACAGGTTATAGGGCATAATCCTTTTTTATTCATTTTATGTTTATTTACTATATATAATATGTTTAGTTTCATGATTATAATTGTTTTAAGTTAATAATGGGATACTTTTAAAATTTTTGGGATACCTAATAGGATACTTTTTCTGAAGAAAAACTTGGCAAGTTAGCATTTAGGGACAAAATGCACATAATGCATACAATGCAGTTAAAATGTAGAGTTATTGCACAAAAAACCACCCAAATAATGAGTGGTTTTATACAATTCATTCTACTTAAATATAAACTAATTTGAATTATTTAGGTATCACCTTTAATATTTTTCTTTTATTGTTAGTTTCAATTACTATCAATTGAAGTTGGTCTCTATTAAGTTTAATCGGAATCGCTTTAAAACCAAAAATTTGATGTCTAGTACTTGATATTTTTCTCCCAAATAAATCAAATATGCTTATTCTGGTTAAATCATTTATGCCACTGATATGTAATTCACCATCAAAATAGTAAGCTTTAAAATTACTTTTGTCAAATTCATTGGCATTCAACGTACCATAACCCCAGCAAGATTCGTAAGGAAAATCACCATTAAAAATAATATCGTCAGAGCCTTGTGTACCAGCTGTAATTCCTCCGTAACCCTCATCGTAAGTATAGCCTGTATGACTCACATAAACTCCAAACATTGCAAAATCATCTTGACTATTCAATCCAATGTCAGTGCAATCAAAACTTATCTGAAATCCTTCTTGTATATTGGAGGTTAAAGTTGAATTGACAGAAGAAATAAAATTTAGTCCACCTGTTCCAATATTTCCTGAATTGGGAATTCCATATAACCCTCCTGAATTTATATCAATTGCAATAGCATAGTTTACCTCAATACCAGCTGGAAAGTATATATCACTGCCATAACCATATGCATTGCTATTGGTAATTGCAATTCTATAAGAATCGGCATCATCATCAACCGTATGATCTATAACAGATCTGCCGGTCGCTCCTGTTGCTATATACAAAACAAAGACATCATTAAATTCAACACCTTCAACATCGGTGCCTAAACTAAATCCAAATTGAAGTGTAGTTCCATCATATCCACCTAAATAACCACCATTACCTATAACGCCTCCAGCTCCAGTATTATCATTTGCATAGCATGGTGGTGGTGGTATTCTACTGTTTTGGGAAGAAATAGAACCCCAGGTTAAAATGATTATTATAAATATTCTTATTTTAAATAACACACCTATTTATTGGTTTGTGAGTTCATTAAAGTTACAATAAATCATAATAACAAAACAATAATGGTCCAAGATTTTTATTCTTGAGTTATATACGCAAAAAAGTCCAACATTTCTGCTGAACTTTTCTTGTTATGCTCCCCAAACCGAGGCTAATACAAGGAGGTATTTAAACATCATTACTTTAAGGATCTCTTATTTTTGCTACTCCTAATTCATTTTTTTTGATATAATCAATAATTGACTCCAATACCTGCTTGGGCTGTTCTAAATGCAAAAAATGACCTGCATCTGCTATTTCCACCAATTCTGCACGATCTCCTAACTGTTTCTTAAGAATACGTCCATTCTCAGGTATAGCTACAACATCATCCAGTCCTTGTATTATCAATACAGGTGAATTTCCAGCTAACCACCATTCCTCGGTTGGAGTAGATTGGATTGCCCCAATCTGTGCATCACGAGCTTTAGTATAAAAACTCATTTTTGGATAAACATTGACATCTGATTTAGGAGAAAACATGGTTTTTTGTAATAGCTCTAATCGTTCTTCATCATTCGAGTAATGGCCAAAAATATATTTTATAAGATTGGTTAAAACATCTGTAGAAGCTGGCACTATTCCTCCAGCTGAAATTAAAATCACAGATCTTGTTAGTTGAGGATAGTCTGTAGCCACACACCTGGCCACTCTATTACCATAGGCTTTACCAATAATTACAGCTTTACCAAGATCAAGCTGATTAATGATTTCTGAAACATCATTAGCAAAGTGATGTAATGTAAGGGAATCCAGAGACCCTGTGCTATCACCAACCCCTCTAGGATCAACTAATACTACTGTATATCCCTTCTCGCTGATATTTGGCCCCAATTTTGCAAACTGCTCTATCCCTGAACCTGCAAGCCCGGGTAACATTATTACAGGAGGGCCCTTTCCGTAAATCATTGTATGGATATTAACATTTTCGGATATATTAAAAACCCTTTTTTCTCCTATATTCGATTTGGATATTTGGGCTTGATTAGATACAATAGACAAATTCAATAATATTAAATATCCCAATGCATTGATTATATTTTTTAAATTATACAACATAATATCTGTACAATTTAATTAATAATCCTCAAATATTTGATGATTGATCTAATAGTTGGCCTGAAAAACATTAAGATATTTGAAAGCTAACTTTTCTTTTAACCGCAAAAAACCACCTAATTTCTTAAGTGTTTTACTCTTTTGCTACCCTTCTTGTCTAAAATGATTTTTCCAAATTTTTAAAGTATATGTAGGTCCTTTCCTAATTCTTCAATAAAAGTTATATGGCAGTCTTATTCTAATTGCTATGATTCAACTTTTTTTTTGTAAATTATTAAACCTTTTCATCATGTCCTTGAGCATATTAGTTGGTAATAATAGAATATAATCTGTCAAATTATTCCCATGAAAACTAACTATCTTTTTCTTTTAATATTCATATTAGCATTATTCAATTGCTCAAAAGATGATTCTAATGAAGCTGAAGCTGAATTTGAAAATCGCTTTAATAGGTGCTTTTTGGTAAAAAATTCAACTACAGGGGCAAGAATAGAAACGGCAAATGTGTATTTAAATCCGCGATTCTGCGGGACTGAATGTGCTGCTGATGAAGTGATTGGCTATGGTGTTACTGCCAGTGCAGGAGAAAGATGCTTCACTTTAACTGAAAGTGAAAACGAAGCTATAAAGCAAATTGTAGTTTTAAAACCTGGATATATTACTTTAGAAATAAATGACCCACCATTAGATTTATATGAATTATTAATAGAACCAAATTAATTTAATTAAGAATAAACGGTTGGTTAAAACAAAAAATCCAACCTATTTCTAGATTGGATTTTACTATTTTGCTCCCCCTAATATTGTTTTGCCGAATCATTTTAATGAAGAATTGACAAAGTTTGCTTCATTTTATGATATCAACAATTAACATCAAGTGTCTTGTTTAATATCAAAAAACACACTCTTATTGTTTCTTAATGATTTTATTGACGTCTTTAAAAATAATTTTTTATTATGATTTAGTCTTAAGTCATTCATATTCTGACATTTCAGATAATTTCAATTGCATTATGGCTGCCATAGAAGCAGCTAGTATTAATTTCATTTCTTCGTTTAAATTCGAATCAATCCAAATTCTATTTTTATTATATCCCAATGCACCACCGCCAAAGTATTGAACCGCACAAATTGCGTTACCATTTTCTAAAAATTCATACCCTAATGCTGGATACCTTCTTTTATCATTTCCATCTCGATTTGAACTAACATGTTTTATCCATATTGTTCTATCGTCTTTTATAAGAATACCCTCATTTCTGAATTCAACCTCAATTCCCGATTTTATATTAAAGAACAATTTCCAATTATTATTACTATTACTTCTTAATGAAATGTCAGCTGTAAAGTTTATTGAATCTTTTACAATTTCATCAAGTACTAATTCTATTGGAATTATATAAAGAGCATATAACTCCTTAACATTTCTTATATATAAAGCTTCAACAAGGGCTGTATCGATATCCTTATAACTTAATAAAAAATCAAATTTATACCGAGTTTCATACTGGTTTTTTGTTCCTAAAAAATTTGATTTTTGTTCTGTTCTTTTAGGACTCATTCTACTTTTTCTTAAGACAGCATAATCACCGAATTTAAAATTCATAATCCTACCCGACCATTGAGCACCCATCTTTACCTTCATCATATCGGAATTACTTGAAAGATATTCACTTATAACGATATCCTTTCTTTGAGCATTAGATATTTCAGTACATGAAACCATAAAAACCAAAAAGAAAAACTTAAATAGATATAATAAATTCACGTTCTTTATCATATATTATTTTTTAGAAGTCTATTTTGAACCCAATAGCCAAAGAATTTAAGTTAGATAAAGTTCTCCACACAACTGAATTTTGCTGAGCTTTTAATGCAACTGTAGCTTTACTCTTATGTTTCCCTGATGATATAAAGAAAGGTATACTCGCAAGTGTTGTTGCTCCGCCTACATAAATTAACCAATCTCCTTTATGTACCTCCTCTATATCTGCTAAACCTAAAGTAGCGACTTCTGCAGCTTCATCTGCACTATTAATAACTAACCCAGACATTGTCATTAACAGTCCACCACCAGCTAGAATCCAAGCCGTAGTTTTATTCCTTTTTTGTTTTAAAGTATGGTAATCAAACAACTGTTGTGGAGTTTTAGGTAATTCAGAATCCAGTTCTTGAGCCTGAGGGGTTTGAAATGAGAGTATCAAAAATAATAAAAATAGATTTTTCATAAGAGTTTGTCTTAAATTAGAAAGCAAAAGGCAAGGAAAATAGAAAAATTAATATCTTTTGAAGATATATTATATAATTCTATAAAAATATGACTTATATCATGTAATCAAAAGTCTAATTTTGTATAATGATAGTTTGATAACAGAAATCTGAATTGAATATATATGATGATGTGTCCTTGAAAATTGAAAGCCAATAGATAATTATATCCATCATATATTTTGTTTTTATCATCACATATTTAGGGTGTTTTCAGAAACAAAAAACCCAACCTATTTCTAGATTGGATTTTCTTGTTTTGCTCCCCTTCTTGTCTAAAATAATTTTTCCAAATTTTTAAAGTATATGTAGGTCCTTTCCTAATTCATCAATAAAAGTTATAAGGCAGTCTTATTCTAATTGCTATGATTCAACTTTTTTTTTTGTAAATTATTAAACCTTTTCACCATGTCCTTGAGCATATTAGTTGGTAATAATAGAATATAATCTGTCAAATTATTCCCATGAAAACTAACTATCTTTTTCTTTTAATATTCATATTAGCATTATTCAATTGTTCAAATGATGATTCTAATGAAGCTGAAGCTGAATTTGAAAATCGCTTTAATAGGTGCTTTTTGGTAAAAGATTCAAGCACAGGAGCGAGACTAGCAGGTGCTGAAATAATTTTAAATCCGCGTTTATGTGGGACGGAATGCATCAATGATGAAATTATTGGTTGGGCTAGTACTGTTAGTTCAGGAGAAAGATGCTTCACTTTAACTGAAAGTGAAAACGAAGCTATAAAGCAAATTGTAGTTTTAAAACCTGGATATATTACTTTAGAAATAAATGACCCACCATTAGATTTATATGAATTATTAATAGAACCAAATTAATTTAATTAAGAATAAACGGTTGGTTAAAACAAAAAATCCAACCTATTTCTAGATTGGATTTTACTATTTTGCTCCCCCTAATATTATTTTGTCGAACCATTTTAATGAAGAGTTGACGAGGTTTGCTTCATTCTATGATAATAATTGTAAATAAGTTAGTCTGGTTCCCTAGCGGAAAAATATGAAATATCGAACCTAAATGAGTTCATTGAAGATTTCAGAAAGGTGCTTGATTTTACTTATTTAGAAGTTACCTTATAAACAAGAGCAATCAATCCAGCCACAATTCCAACCATGATTACTGCAACTACTCCAGAAAGAATAACTCCAATCATATCAAAATGATTCAAAGTAGAATTATGCAATATACTAGTCCCTAAAAAGAAGAACGTAGCAACCCAGGCACCTATTTCAAATCCCCCGATGAAATTATGGTTTTCTTTTTTAAACTTTCCATAAATTGTAGATAAAATAAAACTCATTAATATTAAAGATAAATAAAACCAAAAGTTTGATGGATTATCTTTATGTAGTCCCTCAATTTCATGGTGATAATTATCCAAAAAAGTCGCAAATAACAATATATAGAATAGTATCGTCAGTACAAAAAATGATACGGTACCTACAAGAGTGCCTAGTAAATTGGATTTTGAAAACATGATTTAAAGTTTTTGTTATTTCCCTTAAAGCTAAATAATTATCAAGCCTAAAAATCGACAATAAAAAATTTAGAGTCAATCTAAATAAGTTTTGAGTTAGTTGATTATATCGAAGATAACATCTTTTGCGACAAAAAGAAAAGCCTTTTGATTTCTCAAAAGGCTTCTTAGTAGCGGGAAGCATCGAATTATCGAACCAAAATGAATTTTTGAGAGATTTTTTAAAGGTTGTTGAATTTGAATAATTATTGCTTTTGACCCTTTATAAATGTAGTTTCGCTTTTTAGTTTTCCGTTTTCTAACCATATTCTACTCAACCCATCCTGTTTTCCATCCAAAAAAGTAGCTTCAAAATTTAACTGACCATTTTCATACCATTCTTTAAAATTTCCTACAGCCTTCCCATCCTTAAGTATTGCTTCTTGACTTAACTGTCCATTCTCATACCATTCTTTGACTAAGCCAGAAACCAATTCTTTGTTAGCTTTGAAATAATAAAGTCCATCAATTTCTGTAACGTCATTCCCGTTAATAATTTTTTCTTTTTGTCCAAAAGCAATAACAGGAATAAGAAATAACAGTATTAGGAGTTTTTTCATTGGTTAAATATTTTCTTAAAGATATTGAAATTTGGTTAGTTCTTATGGTAGAATTTAATTAGAGTATAATATTTGACGTGATAATGTCGATTAATCAAATCGAAAAGAAATTGAAAAAATAACGGAGGTATGACACAAAAAAACCAGTTTCTTTCGAAACTGGTTTTGCTTGTAGCGGAAAGGCTCAAAATATCGAACCTAAATGAGTTTGTGAGTGATTTTTTAAAAGTGGTTGACTATTATTAAATTTAATTATTTAGTACTTCCCTTTAGTCTTCTTCTAAAAAATAAAATTAACTGAGACAATCCAATCCCAAGTATTACTGATGGGCCAGTTATACATGAAATGACTATTACTTCTATTCCCGCAAGTGAATGTGAGGTTGAATTAATATTTATATCAAGTACTATGTTGATGATAACGCCTAACATTACTCCGAAAATCATTAATATTGCAGTTATTATTGAATACTTTTTAATAATTAAATCATATAAAAAAGAACTCAAAAAAATGACTGATGGCCATACTATCCAAAATAAATATTTTGAAAAAGGTTTAACTTTAAGTATGTTGATTTTGTCGCCAAAAGAATACAATATTAGACCTATCACTAAACCTACTGGCATAATCCAAATTACTTCTTTAAATTTCATTTCGTCTATTTATTATATTAAAGACCAATACATTAAAAGTACAATATAAACAAAAAACCAGCTGCTTTAACAACTGGTTTTCTTCGTAGCGGAAAAAGTCGAATTATCGAACCTAAATGAGTTTGTAAATGATTTTTTGAAGATTACCAATTTTAACCTTTCAATATAAAAAGACAATTAATTCTAAAATTTACCATTAGGGTCTTCGTTCCACATATCTATAACATTTTTCCAATTTCCATCATTATCCTTACGCCATACCGTTACGGTTTTGTTATAGGTAACTATTGGATTTCCCATTGAGTCATTTACAATCATTTCATTTCTTTCAATCATATAAGCCATATCCCCATTGTCTGAAACAAATACCTCTAGCGGCTCCCATCTAGCACTAAATCCAGGAATTTCAAGAGCTGCTTTAACATAATTTTTTATTGCTTCTTTACCTCTTAATGGAGACATCCCAGGAACCATCATTACTGCATCATCAGCCCAGCCTTCTGTTATTTTTTCTAAATCACCTGTTTTTACAATATCTGACCAGTCTTTACTGAGTTTCATTAATTTATCTCCTTCAAGCTTTTTATCAACAACTGGCTCTCTTTTACATGCCAAACATAAAATGCTTAATATAAAAATGATTACAATGTTTTTCATTTTATTACTTTTTTAATGCTTGCTAAATTTATAAAAATTACAGAACATAAAAAAGCGCCTTGTATACTCAAGAGGCTTCTGCGTAGCGGGAAAAGAACTTGAACCAAGCATTTTAGAATTGTCAATAATAGTTTATTCCCATATTTTTAACTATAACTTATTTAACAACTGAAATTATAATCTTTATTAACCCCCACATTTAACACAGTCACATTTGTGATAGTAGTTGTTGGCGTATTTTACGAAAGAATTTAATCATTATTTAGTTCTTGATTAACAGCACCTAAACAATATTGAACTATTCCTTGAAAGTGACTCATCCAAAAACTGTACGCGCTAACAAAATCTTGTTCTATTTTTATTCTGTCCACGAGTTCTGTTTGGCTCAAAAAATTTTCGTTGTTTATAGGCCTGCTTACAAGTTTAAAGCTTTTATTAGGTAGCTGTATACGAATTCTTTTCCATAAAGCATTATGGAGTTTGAGTTTGTAATCTTTGATATCGATATCTTCAAATATATTACCCATAACCTGTTCTACCATTGGGAATCTTACTTCGTAAGTTTGGATTAGCATTTTCCTTAAACTATCATTGGAAATTTTATCAATGCCAACAGATTTGATGGCTTCATAGCTTCCTTTATTAATATTAAAAGAAACCCCAGTATTCATTTTGTTATAGACTTCGAGCAGAATTGAATCTGAATACTTTTGATTTGAAGCAGTCATTTTTAAAAGTTCCTGAATACCTTCCTCTTTTACTTTGAGTCTGCGATTAATCATCTCCGAAAACTCTAAATCTGACTCTAATGAACTTTTAATTTCTTGTAGCATTGTTATCTCAAACTTTTTATCCTCACGTAATTGATTCCAATTATTAACCTGCAAAGCAATTAAAATACCAAATACTACTAGGATAATCTCTCCAATAGCATATTTTAAATAGTTGGCTGTTTTGCCTTGGTTGATTAGAGTTTTGCGAATGTTTCTAAAAAATTTTATCATTGAAACTTTGTTACTTTTTAAAGATAAAGAATTTCTAGATAAAGAATTGAAGAAACAAAAAACCCAACCTATTTCTAGATTGGATTTTAAAGTGTTGCTCCCCCTAATATTGTTTTGTCGAACCAATTTAATGAAGAATTGACAAAGTTTGCTTCATTATATTGTAGTAAAAATTAAAATACCCGTTCCCCAATAAATTCATAATGTTCTGCCTTTTCATCATATCTTGGCAAAACTTCTTTTGCTTTATATGGGATATATGCTATTTCATAATATCCCCGCAAAAGTTTTTACCGCATTTAGCGATTTAAATTGAATTACCAAAAAAAAGAAAAGTAAAAACCAATCAGGACTTTTAAAGGGAAAATGCAACTATGCATAAAATGCAATTAATAAAGTAAGTAGATACAAAAAAAACCGGCTTACACTTAGGTTTCTGACACTTGAGCTCGGAAACTACTTGAAAAAATAGTTGTCAAATGGATTAAAGCGGTGTTTAATCCATTAGCTGTCCATTCACGTCCCAACTTTTACTTGAAATGATTTCACCGTGTTCATCAAAATTGCCTTCATATTCAAGGGCTCCATTAGCGTAAAATCTATTATAAATACCTACCCTCTCTCCATTGTTATTAGTATGGCTGACTTCCATCAAATTGCCATCCCGATACCATTCTTTATGGGTCCAAATATCACCTTCTCGTTTTCTTTCATGCATGAGAGATGCTGGTTGACCCGAATGTGCACTGTACCGTTCCTTAATAACCAACATTTCCCCTGACTCAAAGGTTATCTCACTTTCAAGATTACCATCAGGATAATAGGTTTTCTCCTCAGATGGTTCACCCCCGACATATTTGGTTTCAGACTTTAGCTGACCGTTATGGTAATAACGCCTTTGCCAACCTTCCTTTATACCGTCAACATAATTTTCTTCTCGTTTTGGGTTATCACTACGTCTGTAATAACCTATCACTGCGTCTTGTTTACCGTTTACATATTTTATTTCAGACTGTAATTGACCATTCCTGTAATATTCCCTCTGTAACCCCTCCAATTTACCATTGACAACATTCAACTCTTTTTTTAGATGACCATTCTCATAATACTCCTTATACAAACCTTCTTTTTTCCCGTCAACATAGTTTTCTGCTCTTTCTGGGCTACCGTTCTTATACCAGTAAGAAAAAGTTCCAATTACAATATTGTTCCTCATAGTGCCACGATTCTCTAATTGTCCGTTATGATGCCATCTTCTTACCTCTCCATCAACCTCAGAATTTTTAAAATTCCCAACCTCTCTAAGCACTCCATTATCATACCAACTTCTCGCTTCCCCGTTTATAAGCCCATCAACAACGTATGCTTCCTTTTCAACCTGACCATTTTTATGGAATCGTTTAATAACTCCTGTCACTTTAGTGCTGTCCGATTTATGATAGGCACATTTCTTTTTCCAAAACACATCTTTCTCATAAAAGAAATTGGTGTCTTGCCCGAATACAAATGCTGGAATTGCACACAATACAAAAAGAAGCTGTCTCATACCTTTTTTATTTTTTAAAGATAAAGATTTTATGTTTTATCGATTCTGGGAAATAAAAAAACCACCCAAAAATTGAGTGGCTTTGTTTTAGATTGCTCCCCCTAATATTGTTTTGTCGAACCAATTTAATGAGGAACTGAAGCGTTTTGCCTTAATTTAAGAAGGCAAATATAAAAATATCGTCCTCTAGCGGAAAGAATTTAATTATTGAACCATAATGAGTTTGTTAGTGATTTGTTGGAAATCGTTAATTTCTCACAAAAGTCAAATAATCTGTTCCACCGTTGCCTCCACTTATATCAATTAACTCAATTTTTGTAGCTGACTGTAAAATAATATCCCAATCATCCGTCAATTCCTCAAAATCAATCGGAGCTGCAAAGAAAATATTAAAATCCAAATCATTTGAACTATCATCACTACTACTGTCATTTGTAATACTCCATGTGCCATTGTAGGTATTCAAACCATTTGTTGCAGTTAGTACACTGTTTTCTCCAAATGTGAAATTATACCCAGTGAAATGATTTAACTCATCATCCCCACTATCAATATATTTCGTAATTCTCCATGTATCTTTCTTTAAATTATTTTCAATTTCACTAATTGCAACTTCATTATTTGTTGTACTATCATCAGAAGAACATGCCATTATTACAATTGATGTCATAACTATAAAAAAATTGTTTTTGATAATTCTAAATTTCATGTCGTTATAATGTTTAAGTTTTAAATCTTACTTATATAACAATTTAAACGAAAAATTTCCTACCATTCGTATAAAAAAGTTTGTTGAAAAATTATAAATCCCCAATACACAATCAATATTTGAATTATGGAATACCCTGAGTTTTTGGACAAAAAAAGTCCAACAGTTTTGTTTAACTTTTTTCTATTTGCTCCCCCTCCCCGCCCGAACGACTGAAATCGTTCAGTCGTACGGGTTGAGCTTCCCGTTTGTAGCGGGAAAGGCTTCAACGCTCAAAAATGGTAAAACTAAAAAAGACCACACTTTCGTGTAGTCTTTTCCACTTTTTGCTCCCCCTCTTGGGCTCGAACCAAGGACCCTTTGATTAACAGTCAAATGCTCTAACCAACTGAGCTAAGGAGGAGTGTTTCGCTTTTTGCGAGCGCAAATATATATATTATTTTTTAATCACTACAAATATAATACTTAAAAAGTTTATTTAAATATGGCTTTAAAAATATCATTGCCATTAGCAAATAATACCAAAGCTATAAGAATAAAAAAACCTGCCATTTGCGCATATTCCATAAACTTATCACTAGGCTTACGTCTGGATACAATTTCATAAAGTAAAAACATAACATGCCCTCCATCTAAAGCTGGAATAGGTAACAGATTTAATACGCCTAGCATGATAGACAAAAATGCTGTAATTGCCCAAAATGATTCCCAACTCCAAGTATCTGGGAAAATATCAAAAATAGCTTTGAAACCACCAACGCCTTTATAAGCTCCTGTACTTGGGCTAAAAATTAATTTTAACTGCATCCAATAAGAACCAATCTGCTGTTTAAATTTATTTAATCCTACACCAAAGCTATCTGCAAATGTATACTCCTTTTTTATGATATTATAATACCCTAAAGCTTCAATATCACTTAAATTCCCACCTGGAAAGATTCCAAACTTACCATTTTCATCAACTTTAAGATCTCTGATTAAAGTTTTATTATCTCTCATGATTTCAACTGAAACTGTTTGATTTTTTAACTCATTTAATCTAGATTCAAGTTCATCAAAATATTTTAACGTCTTATTATTTATTGATGTTATAATATCTCCTTGTTTTAAGTCTACTCCTTTATTTAATGACGAGTCCGATACTTGCTCAACTACAAAAGGGTAACGCAGCTCAAAAAAAGATTTGTTTTTACCAGTACTTAATCTTCCTAAATAGTCTTCTGGAAGTACTATTTCTTTTTGAACACCATCACTTTCTAAAGTAATATTTTTAGCTTCAATTAAATATTTTCTGATGTCAGAATAATTCTCAATTTCATTCCCGTTTATTGAAACAACTTTATCACCTGTTTGTGCTCCTAATTCTAATAATAGTGGATTTGTCACCCAATACCCATCTTCTATGCTTTTTGCAGAAATATCTGTATCTCCATAAGCAAAAGCCATAAAAATGTAAATAATAACAGCGAGTATAAAATTAACGGTAACACCGCCTAACATGATGATTAAGCGTTGCCATGTCGGTTTTGACCTGAATTCCCATGGCTTTGGCGGTTCTGCCATCTGTTCCTTATCCATACTCTCATCTATCATACCTGCTATCTTGACATAACCTCCAAGAGGCAACCAACCAATACCATAAACGGTTTCACCAATTTTCTTTTTAAAAAGCGAATACTTTATATCAAAAAATAAGTAAAATTTCTCTACTCTGGTTTTAAACAATTTGGCTGGCACAAAATGGCCTAGCTCATGTAAAACAATTAGTAAAGAAAGACTCAACAAAAATTGAGATATCTTTATAACAAACTCCATATGTCTCTAGTCAAAAATTTATAATCGCACAAAAGTAGGTATTTAAGCTTACTTTAAAAAGATTATTACATTAATGTATTCTTAATTTTACATAAACGTATTTTAGTATTAAAAAATTCTCTGGGATTACTTTTCATTGTATTTTTGCATCCTAAAAAAGATTGATGCTTTCATTTTTTAAATCGTACAAAAAGTTTGCTATTGTATTTTCAATTTTGTCCGCAATTATTTTAGCAATCTTTTATAATATTTTAAAAGTTGATAAACCTCTTCCAATATATCAACCAATTTCTGTACAGCCAGAATTGGTAGATAGTACTATACAGCATGTAAGTAAATACCATAAAATTGCAAACTTTGAACTTATCAATCAAAATGGAAAAATTATAACACAAGACGATTATAAAAATAAAATCTATGTGGCTGATTTCTTTTTTACAACTTGTCAAACCATTTGTCCAATTATGACAGATAATATGGTAGAAATTCAAAAAGAAATCATGAATGACAATGATGTCATGCTGCTTTCGCATTCAGTAACTCCAACAATAGATAGTGTTGCTCAACTCAAAAAATATGCGACTGAAAAAGGTATAAACGATACTAAATGGAATTTGGTTACTGGCGATAAAAAGCATATCTATGATTTAGCAAGAAAAAGTTATTTAGCCGTAAAAACATATGGTAACGGAGATGAATATGATATGATTCATACTGAAAATTTTATGCTGATTGATAAAAAACGCCAAATTCGTGGGTTTTATGACGGAACAAATACTGAGGAAATAAAACGTTTATTGAAAGATATCAAAACCTTAAAAAAAGAATACAACAAATAGTTTTTTAGAAACTATTTTTTTAGCCTGATTTTTTCAATTACTTTTGCTTCTTTAAAATCAATCTAAATAAGCTTGCAACTTACATTGGCACAACTTAAACGTGGAGAACAAGGTATTATAACCGATGTTTCATCAATTCATATTCCTTTAAAACTTCTAGAAATGGGTTGTTTACCTGGTAATAATGTAGAGCTTTTGCAAGTTGCTCCTTTTAAAGATCCATTATATCTCAACGTTAACGGAACACATCTAGCTATCAGAAAGGAGACTGCCGCACATATCCTAATCGAAAAAATAGCCTGATGAGTAAGCAGATTAATGTAGCATTGATTGGAAACCCTAACACTGGAAAAACTTCAGTATTCAACTCACTTACAGGTTTGAATCAAAAAGTTGGAAATTATCCAGGTATTACGGTTGAAAAAAAAGAGGGTATTTGTAAACTTCCAAGAGGTGTAAAGGCTCATATACTAGACCTACCAGGCACTTATAGTTTAAATGCTTCTTCACTTGATGAAAATGTAGTTATTGAACTGTTATTAAACAAAAATGATAAAGACTTCCCTGATGTTGCCATTGTAGTAAGTGATGTAGAAAATTTAAAAAGAAATCTACTCCTGTTTACACAAATTAAAGACCTAGAAATCCCTTCCATATTGGTTATTAATATGGCTGATAGAATGGATTATAAAGGTATTTCTTTAGATATAGATTATTTAGAACAACAACTTGAAACCAGAATTGCATTAGTTAGTACTCGAAAAAACAAAGGAATAGATCACTTAAAAACACTTATTTCTAATTATAAAGACCTTTCAATAAAACCATGTCTTAATGCCACCGAAATTGATAAAGAGTATTTTAAGAATTTACAGAATACTTTTCCAAATCAATTACTTTATAAGCTTTGGTTGGTTATTACTCAAGATGTTAATTTTGGAAAAACCAATAGAAATGAAATTGACGCTGTTGATAATTTTAAAACGAAAAGTAAAAGCGATTTAAAACGCTTGCAGCAGAAAGAAACCATAAAGCGCTATCAGTTTATTAATAATGTCCTAAAAGTGGGGCAAACAATAGATGTTTCTAAAGCAAAAGACCTTCGTACAAAATTTGATAGAATCCTAACTCATAAGATTTGGGGTTATGCTATTTTCTTTATCATTTTGTTGACCATATTTCAAGCTATTTACGATTGGTCTGCCGTTCCAATGGATTTTATTGATGGTGTCTTTGCATCTTTAAGTGAATGGGCTAAAAATACTTTGCCAAAAGGTGATTTTACCAACTTGATTGCCGAAGGTATTATTCCTGGGCTAGGAGGTATAGTCATCTTCATTCCTCAAATTGCGTTTCTGTTTTTGTTCATTTCCATTTTAGAAGAAAGTGGTTATATGAGCAGAGTGGTGTTTCTAATGGATAGAATTATGAGACGGTTTGGGTTGAGTGGTAAAAGTGTTGTCCCGCTAATTTCAGGAACTGCTTGTGCCATACCTGCAATTATGGCAACCCGAAATATTGAAAGCTGGAAAGAACGTTTGATAACCATTTTAGTAACACCATTTACTACATGCTCTGCAAGACTTCCAGTATACTTAATTATTATTGCTTTGGTGATTCCTGAAGGCAGATTTTTAGGACTAGGTTATCAGGCTTTAACCTTAATGTTACTTTACTTAATTGGTTTTGGTGCAGCTGTTATTTCTGCATATCTATTAGATAGAATTCTAAAAATAAAAAGTAAAACTTTTTTTGTGGTAGAAATGCCGAGTTACAAGCTCCCATTACCTAAAAATGTGGTCATAACAGTTATCGAAAAGACAAAATCTTTTGTTTTTGGAGCAGGTAAAATCATATTGGCTATTTCAATTATTTTATGGTTTTTAGCATCTTATGGCCCAGGTGACAATTTTAATAATGCTGAAAAAATTATTGCTAAAGAATATGCTTCAAAAAACTTAAGTAATGAAGAAATTCAACAGCATGTAGCATCATTTAAGTTAGAACATAGTTTTATTGGTATAACAGGAAGGGCGATTGAGCCAGCTATCAGACCTTTAGGTTACGACTGGAAAATTGGCATTGCTATTTTGAGTTCTTTTGCGGCAAGAGAAGTTTTTGTCGGCACATTAGCGACTATTTACAGTGTTGGTAGTGATGAAGAGGATACCATTAAAAATAGGATGGCAGGTGAGATAAACCCAATTTTAGGAACACCTTTATTTAATTTTGCCTCTGGAATTTCTCTAATGCTCTTCTATGCATTTGCGATGCAATGTATGAGTACATTAGCTATAGTGAAAAGAGAAACCAATAGTTGGAAATGGCCAACTTTACAATTAGTTATTATGAGTAGCTTTGCCTATTTGGTAGCATTAATTGCTTTTCAAACATTAAAATAAATTAGGGAAATGAACACTATCATTCAAAATATATTGGTCTTCACAGCGGTAATTTTAGCCCTTGGTTTTTTGGTAAAAAAGTTTTTCTTTAAAAAAGCTAAAACGAAAAAATCGTGTGGAACTGATGATTGTGGCTGTGATTAATTATAATTAGCTTACATATACTTTACTCTTACTCAAAAAAAACAAATTTTTCCTTTTTGTTTTAATATTTTAGTTATCTTTGAAATACTTTTAAGTAAGCTTAAATATTAATTAAAGTAATTAAAAATGTCTGTAGCTATAGAGAACTTTGTAAAAGCTATTTACAAAAACGACAAAAATGATGGCAAAAATACCAAACCTGGCAATATTGCAAAAAAACTAGGCATTTCAAATGCTGCTGCCACAGATATGGCTAAAAAATTAGCCATAAAAGATTTGTTGCATTACGAAAAATATCAACCGCTTCAACTTACAAAAAAAGGAGAAAAAATGGCACTTAATGTTGTTAGAAAACATCGCCTTTGGGAAGCATTTCTATTTAAAACTTTTGATATGAGCTTACACGATATACATCGTGAAGCGGAACTTTTAGAGCATGAAACATCAGATTTTTTGGCTAATAAAATAAGTGATCATTTAGGTAATCCAAAATTTGATCCTCACGGAGATCCTATACCAAATGCTGAAGGAGAAATCACAACAAAAGATCATTCTATATCCTTATCGGAAACAGAAGAAGGTAAAAGCTATACAATCTCTCGATTAATGAGTGACGACAAAGAGTTCTTTGAGTTTTGTGCTCAAAACGGATTACGCTATGGCAATTTAATAGAGGTTGTTAAACAATTCAGCACGAACAAAATGACACAGTTAAAAATCAATTCAAACACGATTATACTTAATAAGGACTTTACATCAATAATTTATGTCAATGAAATCAATTAAAGTTACTTTAATATTTACTGTCTTTTCATTCTTTATTCAAGCTCAAGAACAAGAACAATCTATTGGTGCATTAATTACAGATAGACCAGATGCTACAGAAGCATCCTCTACTGTCGGGAAAAGTGTTTTTCAAATAGAAACTGGTGGATTATATGAATCGTTTGAGAATAATAACATAAAGTCTGAAAATTATACTTACAATACAACATTGTTACGCTATGGTATTTTAGATAACTTAGAACTTCGACTTGGTTGGGATTTTGTGGAAGGAACTACCAAAATAAATGGCAATAAATTAGATAATGTAGCTAGTGGATTTTCACCCTTATTATTAGGGGTAAAAATTGATGTTGCAAAAGAAAAAGGATGCATGCCCGAAATTGCATTTATTGGTCATATATTCCCATTATTTAGTGCCTCTAAAGATTATAGGCCAGAATCTACAGGAGTAGATTTTAGGTTTTCTTTTGCACACACCATTAATAAAAAGTCCAGTTTGGGTTATAATCTTGGGGCAGAATGGGGAAATGATTCTCCAGAAGCTGCAGCGATTTATACTATAGCATATGGTTATAGTATTTCAGATAAGTTTGGTTTTTATGCAGAACTATATGGGGATATTCCTGAAGATCATTCAGCAAATCACTATTGGGATGCTGGAATAACCTATCTCGCTTCAATTGATTTACAGCTTGATGCTTATTTTGGAACCAGCATAACCAATGGGCAAGATATTCTTATAGGTTTAGGTGCTAGTTATAGAATACGAAAAAAATAATGTTTTTGATATGAAAAAGAAATTCTTAATACTTATTACTATAGGTTTATTGTTCAATTGTAAAAATGGAAAAAAAGAAGACAATAAACTCAATGTGGTAACTACTACTACCATGATAACCGATTTGGTAAAAAATATTGGGGGGAACCTTATCAATGTTGAAGGCTTAATGGGAAGTGGCGTGGATCCGCATTTATATAAAGCCAGTGAAGGCGATGTAGCTAAACTGGCTCAAGCAGATATTATTTTTTATAATGGGTTACATCTCGAAGGAAAGCTAGTTGAAGTATTTGAAAAAATGCATCATCAAGATATTAATACCATTGCATTAGCAGATAATTTAGATAAAGATAGATTAATTGGTTCTGATTACTTTCAGTCTAATTACGATCCCCACGTTTGGTTTAATATTGACTATTTTAAACAATTCGCTAAAAAAGTTACCAAAGAATTATCTTTAGAAGATCCTGAAAATGCAGAAACATACAAAGTAAATGAATCCTTTTATTTAAACAAGCTAATTGAGTTAAAAGAAAAGATAAATAATATTATTGAAACACTTCCTAAAGAACATCGCATACTAGTTACTGCACATGATGCATTTAATTACTTCGGAGAAGCATATAATTTTGAAGTAGTTGGATTACAAGGCTTAAGTACCGCCACAGAAGCTGGTGTACAAGACGTGCAAAAATTAGCAGCATTTATTATAGAAAAGAATGTGAAAGCCATTTTTGTAGAGAGTTCTGTTCCTAAACGTACCATTCAAGCTTTACAAGCTGCGGTAAAAGCAAAAAATCATCAAGTAGAAATAGGAGGTACTTTATATTCAGATGCTTTAGGTGATGCTGGCACTGTTGAAGGTACGTATATTGGTATGTTTGAGTATAATGTGAATACAATTGTAAATGCTTTAAAATAATGAATAAAATAGCGGTTAAAGTAGATGACCTCACTGTAGCATACAATTATAAACCTGTACTTTGGGATATAGATCTTGAAGTTCCAGAAGGTGTATTAATGGCAATTGTAGGTCCTAATGGCGCTGGTAAATCGACCTTAATAAAATCAATTTTAGGCATCCTAAATCCAATTGCTGGTAGTGTAAGTATTTACGGAAAACCTTATAAGGAACAACGCAAGAAAGTGGCATATGTGCCCCAAAAAGGAAGTGTAGATTGGGACTTCCCAACAACAGCTTTAGATGTTGTGAAGATGGGAACTTATGGAAGTCTTGGATGGATTAAACGACCACGTCAAAAAGAAAAAAAAGCAGCACTTGAAGCCCTTGAGAAAGTTGGAATGCTTTCCTTTAAAAACAGGCAAATTAGTCAACTTTCTGGAGGACAGCAACAACGTATTTTTCTAGCCAGAGCTTTAGTGCAAAGTGCATCAATCTATTTTATGGACGAGCCGTTTCAAGGTGTAGATGCTACTACAGAAATTGCCATTATAAATATTTTAAAGGAGTTGCGTAAAGCAGGAAAAACAGTAATTGTAGTACATCACGATTTACAAACCGTCCCTGAATATTTTGATTGGGTAACATTTTTAAACGTGAAAAAAATAGCTACAGGACCCGTTAAAGACATCTTTAATGATGATAACTTAACCAAAACCTACGGTATTAATTATAAAGTAAGTATTCAAGAATAATGGATCTGCAGGAGTATTTTTCTTTAGTATTTTCAGACTACACCTTAAGGACTATCACTTTAGGTACAGCTATACTTGGTGCTGTTTGTGGAATGCTCGGAAGCTTTGCTGTTTTGCGTAAACAAAGTTTACTTGGTGATGCCATTTCACATGCTGCTTTACCTGGAATAGCTCTAGCATTTCTAATTACAGGCGTTAAAGACAGTAACACGCTACTGCTTGGCGCATTAGTTAGTGGACTAATTGGTACATTTTGGATTCGAGGTATAATCACCAAAACACATTTAAAATCTGATACTGCTTTAGGATTAATTTTATCTTTATTTTTTGGCTTCGGAATGCTGCTTCTTACATTTATACAAAAACAGCCTAATGCCAATCAAGCTGGTTTAGATAAATACTTGTTTGGACAAGCTGCAACTTTGCTAGAAAGTGATGTCTGGCTTATGGCTGTAGTAACTGGAATTTGTTTGATTATTCTCTTGCTATTTTGGAAAGAATTCAAAATACTTTTGTTTGATGCAGACTATACCAAAACATTAGGGTTCAATACAAAATTTATAGATATACTCATAACATCTTTTATAGTGCTAGCTATAGTTTTGGGTTTACAAACCGTTGGTGTCGTTTTAATGAGCGCAATGCTATTAGCGCCTGCTGCTGCTGCTCGGCAGTGGACAAATAGTCTAGCAACCATGGTATTTCTTGCGGCAGTTTTCGGTGCTTTTTCTGGTGTATTCGGTACAGCAATCAGCGCAAGTCAAAACAACCTATCAACAGGACCTGTAATTGTATTGGTTGCAGCTGTCTTCGTCCTATTTTCATTTGTCTTTTCTCCAAGTAGAGGTTTGCTTTTTAAACAAATAAGGTTTATAAAGAATAGACGTGATCTTAAGCTTCATAAAACATTGGCATTTATGCATGAAATTGCTAAAACACACGAAAACATTTCACATCCTCATACAGTAAAAATCCTAAATAATTTTCAAGGATTTACAAAAGGCACGCTTAAAAAGCTAGAAGATAAAAGCTACGTGACGCTTCAAGATAATATGTGGAGTATGACTGATAAAGGGTTTAAAATAGCATCTAATTTGTATAATCAGCAAGATAATAATGAGTAACGCACAATTTGAGATACAGCTCATAGCGAGTTTGGTAGCCGTTGCATGTGCTATTCCAGGAACATTCTTGGTGCTTCGAAAAATGGCAATGATAAGTGATGCCATTAGTCATTCTATATTGCCCGGAATTGTTATCGGATTTTTTATTACTCATGACCTCAACTCGCCATTATTAATTTTACTAGCAGCTATTACTGGTATAATAACAGTTATTTTAGTTGAATATATTCAGAAAACTGGGTTAGTAAAAGAAGATACCGCTATTGGATTGGTATTTCCTGCCCTTTTTAGTATTGGCGTAATTATGATTGCTAAAAATGCCAATGACGTCCATTTAGATGTTGACGCTGTTCTTTTGGGTGAATTAGCTTTCGCACCTTTTGATAGATTATTAATTACAGGAATAGATTTTGGCCCTAAATCACTTTGGATTATTGGATGCATACTATTAATAACATTAATATTATTATTCACCTTCTTTAAAGAATTAAAAGTAAGCACTTTTGATGCTGGATTGGCAGCATCACTTGGGTTTTCTCCTGTTGTGATACATTATGGCCTCATGTCTATTGCTTCTGTAACTACAGTTGGTGCGTTTGATGCGGTCGGTGCTATTTTGGTAGTCGCCTTAATGATTGCTCCAGCGGCGGCAGCTTATTTAATTACTAAAGACCTAAAAAAAATGTTGATATTAGCTTCCTGCTTTGGTGTGTTTAGTGCAATTGCTGGTTATTGGGTTGCGCATTGGTTAGATGCCTCTATTGCTGGATCTATAACAACAGTTCTGGGATTACTTTTTTTAATGGTGTATTTTTTTGCTCCAAACAAAGGGATAATTGCCGTTTTATATCGTGAAAAACAACAACGTATTGAAGTTTCTTTACTTACTTTTCTATTACACTTGCGAAATCATGATGAAGAAAGTGAACGTCATGTAAATCATTTGAACGAACATATTAATTGGCAAAAAGTACGTTCTAAAACAGTTTTAGATTTGGCAATTAAAAACAATATGATCGTTATAAACAATGACCTTGTATCACTAACCGAAAAAGGCAAAGACTTTACCACACAAGCTATAGACTATATAATTACCAATGACGATAAAGAAATTGAATATATGAAAGAAGATTTCTTTTTGTTTAGAGGATAATTACCTCGTGCAATTAACACACTACAACCCTCAAGGAATTTAGTTCTATGTTGCTAGTTTAAAATTTCCTTTCCTTTTGCAACTGTTCATAAGCTTGTTGAACCTGTCTAAATTTTTCTTCAGCTCCTTTTTGATGTTCTTCTCCAAGATGAATTACTTTATCAGGATGATATTTCTTTGCCATTTTTCGATAGGCTTTTTTAATTTCATCAACAGTAGCGCTTTTATCAATTTCTAATATTTTGTAAGCACTATCAACACTATTAAAAAACATAGCCTTAATGCTTTCAAAATCACGCGAACTTATTCCTAAATATCCATTTATAGTATAAATCTGTCTAATCTCATCTTCTGTGACATGTCCATCTGCTTTAGCAATTCCAAACAAAAAATGTAATAACTGTAATCGAGATGGGTGATCCATCATGTGCTTAATTTGTAAGCAAACCTGTCTTGTCGAGATATTTTGTCTACTAATACTTTTAAACAGCTTAAATGCATGATTAGCTCTTTCTTTGCCATACATACTTACAAAATGTTTTCGCACAAAATCCAATTCTCTTTGGTCTTGTACTCCATCCGCTTTGATCACAATAGAAGACAAAACAAGCAAGCTTACTTCAAAGTCGCCAGGTTGAGTATTCGGCTGTTCAGGTCTGCCAGAATATGTTGTTCGCCTACTTCGGTTTCCAGAGTTACCCTGGCCTATAAATGGTCTCTTTTGATTATCAGAAACAGAATCTACCATACTGCCTAAAGCCAATCCAATGATTGCGCCAATAGGTCCTCCAAAAGACCAACCTATAGCAGCTCCTATCCATTTAGAAAAACTCATGTAAGTAATAGAATTTAATTATGACCAAATATAATATTTGTTAGTAGATTACAATGAAACTTTGTTACACAATTGATATCTTTGTAACATAAATATTAATTTAAACTTTAAATATATGTATCCAGCAGAATTAGTAAAACCAATGCGAGAAGATCTTACCAATGTAGGTTTTGAAGAATTGCATACTGTAGAACAAGTAGATGAAGCCATAGCAAAAGAAGGCACAACTTTGGTAGTTGTTAATTCTGTTTGTGGTTGCGCAGCAGCGAATGCTCGCCCAGGTGCAAGATTAAGTTTGCAGAATGCAAAACGTCCAGATCATTTGGTTACGGTTTTTGCGGGTGTTGACAGAGGTGCTACGAACAAAGTACGTGAATATATGGTCCCATTCCCTCCAAGTTCTCCAAGTATGGCATTGTTTAAAAATGGCGAATTGGTACATATGTTAGAGCGTCATCATATTGAAGGCCGTCCTGCTGAATTAATTGCAGAAAATCTTGTGGATGCATATAACGAGTATTGCTAGTCTCAAAAAAGAATTAAAGTTTTGAATATTAAAACCACGTTTTTCAACGTGGTTTTTTAATTTTATACATGCGAAAATTATTAGCATATCTGCTTACTATAATCTATTCCTTGCTTTTTGGAATAACGATTCTCATTTTTCATCCAATTCAATGGTTTTGTTTTAATATTTTAGGCTACAAAGCGCATAAAATTTCCGTAGACTGGCTTCAATTTTTTATTATGCGATGCCTTAATGTTTTAGGAACTCGCTTTAACTATAAAAATCCTTATAAGATTGAAAAAGAGCAGCCACTCATTATTGTTACCAATCATCAAAGTATGTATGATATTCCTCCAATTATGTGGTTTTTAAGAAAACATCATGTGAAATTTATTAGTAAAATTGAACTAGGTAAAGGTATTCCAAGTGT
Organism: Gilvirhabdus luticola; assembly: GCF_040117515.1. Lineage (NCBI taxonomy): Bacteria > Pseudomonadati > Bacteroidota > Flavobacteriia > Flavobacteriales > Flavobacteriaceae > Gilvirhabdus > Gilvirhabdus luticola. The sequence continues at coordinate 916,670 of NZ_JBEEEN010000001.1, read as the reverse complement.
TTCTTATAACCTTCGGCATGGAGGCTCTGTGCTCATTGACAGAAAAAAACCTGCTCAAGCCATAAATGCAATTAAGGATTTTGCCCAGTATATTAAAAACAATAACTATGCGGCCGTAATTTTCCCAGAAGGTACCAGAAGTCGGAATGGTGTTCCAAAACCTTTTCAAAGAAAAGGCCTCTTAACTTTATTTGAGCATATTCCTTCAGCTTTGGTAGTTCCAATCACCATCAATAATTCATGGAAAATGCTTCGATATGGGAAATTTCCAATGGGTATTGGTAATCATCTTTCATTCACGGTTCATCAACCTATTAAACTTGGAGATCAAGATCATAATCAAATAATTAATGCTATTGAAAAACAAATTACAGATGCCATCGAACTTAACTAATTCATATCTCATCGATATTACTAAACGGTTTGTAAAAAAAACTTTAAAAAACGCCGAAGGCGGCCATGACTGGTTTCATACACTTCGTGTATTTAACAATAGCAAGCTTATTGCAAAAACTGAAGATGTTGACATGCAAGTAGTTTGTTTAGGTGCTTTGTTACACGATATTGCAGACAGTAAATTTTATGATGGTGACGAATCGATGGGGCCAAAAATAGCACGCGAATTCTTATTCAAGCATGATGTAGATTCAGCCATTATTGAACATGTGGTTAAAATTATAGAGAACATATCGTTTAAAGGCGGAAATACTGAACAAGAATTCAACTCAAAAGAATTGGATGTAATACAGGATGCCGACCGTTTGGATGCCATTGGTGCTATAGGTATTGCAAGATGCTTTAATTATGGAGGTTATAAAAACAGAACGCTTTTTGACCCAAGCATTTTACCTAAAATGAATATGACCAAAGAAGAATACAAAACTTCAACAGCACCTACAATAAATCATTTTTATGAAAAGCTATTACTCTTAAAAGATAAGATGAACACTAAAACAGGCAAACGAATTGCTCAAGAAAGGCACCAATTTATGGAACAATTTCTAGAACAGTTTTATGCTGAATGGGATGGCAAAAAATAATTATTGCTGAATAAAGCGTTTCATTTCGCTTCTGTATTTTGAAGCACTTTTGCCTGTTATTTCCTTAAAAAGTTTATTGAAGTGAGAAAAATTATTAAACCCACATTCAAAACATATATCTGTAATACTTGATTGTTTCTCTAACAATAATTTAGTAGCATGTACAACACGATATTCATTTACTAGCTTTGTAAATGTTTTTCCTGTGGCTTTTTTAAAATACCTACAAAAAGACGGAACAGTCATGCTCACTTTATCTGCAATTTCTTCGAGGCTTATGTGATTTTTAAAATTGTTATTTATATGCTTAAATATAATATCTATTTTCTCACTGTCTTGAGGTTTGGTCTCAAATGCAAACCCATCAACATTCAATAGCGAATAATCTGGAGAAGTAGCCAAATCATTAAGAACATCCAATAGTTTTAGAATTCTTTGTACTCCTTTTTCTTCATTAAGTTTTTCAATTTTAGGGCCAACTATGGATTTTATTTCAGGTTTAAACAAAATGCCTTTTTTAGCTCGCTCAAACATTGATAATATTTCACTAAATTCTGGTTTTTCAAAGAATTCCTTACCCAAAAAATCTTCTTTAAACTGAACAATAGTTTCTGTGCCTCTGGCTGTTAATCTATCGGTAAAACCGTTATGAGGTAAATTGGAGCCTATTAATATTAGCTGACTATTATTAAAGTAAGATAAATGATTGCCAATATGTCTTTTACCGCGTCCTTTGTTTACGTAAACAAGTTCAATCTCTGGATGAAAATGCCAAAACGCATTATTCCTTTCTCTGTTTTCCGTATGTTGCCTGACTAATAATGAACTCCCAAAACTTGGGCTAATCTTCTCATAAGCAGGTTTGCTAACTATCATAATGGGGTAATTAATAACAAAAATAAGGTTAAAAAGCCTAAAATACCTGTGTAGATTTAACTATTTTATATGCTATATTAACTTAACATTAAATTAACATGCTTATTCAGGTTAATTTAGTCTACAAATCAGCCAAAATTGATGTTTTTTAAAACGGTAATCACCTCTACATTTGTCTTGTAAAAACATTTAAAAAACCAAATCATGAAAAAAGTAATCAAAAAAAGTATCGCGTTGATAATTATGTTTACCACTTTGTTAGGTTATGCCAATGAAAGTAAAGTAATGACTTCTAAAAAAGAGTATAAAAAAACGAGTCTAACCTTAAATGGTGTTAAAGAGGGTCAAAAATTAGTAATAAAAGATCAGAACGGTTTAACTCTATATAAGGAGTTAATTAAAGAATCTGGAACATACTATAAAGGATTTGATCTTACATCATTACCAGATGGTAAATATTATTTTGAACTTGATAAGGATTTTGAGATCAAAACAATTCCTTTTAAAGTAAAATCAAATAGTGTGGTTTTTGAAAAAGAAGAAGAAGTATCTGTTTTTAAACCTATTATTAGGGTGAAAGATAATCGTATTCTAATTTCAAAATTATCTTTAGAATTAAAGCCTACGGAAATTAAATTCTATGAGATGACTTCTGAAGGGGCTAAATTGGTACACTCTGAATCTATTGAAAACACAAAAATCATTGAAAGAATTTATAGGATAGCTGAAAAATATAAATCTACTTATAAAATTGTCATAAAATCTGAAGGAAGAGAATTTGTTGAATACATTAATATTTAATTAGTGTCATTCTAGTTTAGTTTGTTAGTGGATAAGCGGGTTTTCTTATGCCTGCTTATCCTTTTAAATTATCAGAATTTAACAAAAATCCAATTCGTTTAAAAACTTGAAATAATGATAAAGTTTATTAAAAAATTAAAAAAAACATCTTTGATACATGTTAATAAAGAAGTTAAAAAATGTAAGCATGAGTTTGAAATTGGCGATGTGCTTAATTTCAAAAAAGACCCATTATGCTATAAATGCGGTAAAGCATTAAGTGAATTACCTGCAATTCTATAAATGTTAACTATTAGCATGATTACTTGCACTACCATTCGTTTTAATAATTATGTTCTTAAATAAAATGACCAACAAAATATCAACAGCAATCAAAAACTTTACAATCACAAACTGGCGTTTGAAAAGAATTCTTTTAAATATAATTTGGGGTGCTTTAAATGTTACTGTTTTAATTGTAATCACCTCCTTAATCATAGGAACGGGTTGGGAAGTTTTTTGGTTGATTCTAATATTAATGTATGGATTAATTTACTGGATATCAGCAGCGATATTGTTTGATGCCATAATCGGAGATGAGTTTGATAAGAGTTCAATTTAAAATAATTTATACTGCCCTGTTTTATACTGTGCATGAAAAGAAGTATTTAGTTTTGGTATCACTTTATTATTAAAATACATTCTTTTTGCCAAGGCTATAGTCTCATTAATTTGGTGTGCAATCTTACCTTCGCCTCTCATACGTGTTCCAAAACGTGAATCATTCAGATTGCCGCCATGGCAATCTTCAATTTGATGTAAAACTTTTTCCGCTCTATCTGGCATTGTTGTTTTAATCCAATTTGTAAAGATCTCACCAATTGCACCATTAAGCCTAATAATAGTATGACCAATAGACAATGCACCATGCTCCGAAACTATTTTGGCAAGAGGTAATATTTCATGACTGTTAATTGAAGGTATTATTGGTGCAATCATGACATTAACAGGAATAGCGTTTTCGCTTAAAACCCTAACAGATTCCAAACGTTTTTTTATGGTTGCTGTTCTGGGTTCTAAAATGCGCCTGATGTCTTCAGATAATGAAGTGATAGATACATTTACACCAATCAGGTTGTCTTTTCCTAATTGTTTTAAAACATCCAAATCTCTTAAGATTAAAGTATTTTTAGTGATGATAGCTACAGGATGTTTATACTTGAGAAAAACCTTTAAGCATTCTCTAGTTATTTTAAATTGTTGCTCTGCTGGTTGGTAACAATCTGTATTGCCTGACAATACTATTGGATGCGCTTTCCAACTTTTCTTTTTAAGCAGCTCCTCCAATAACTTTGGGGCATCTTTTTTTACTAGAATACGTCTTTCAAAATCCAGACCTGCACTGTAGCCCCAAAACTCGTGTGAGTTTCTGGCATAGCAATAAATACAACCATGTTCGCAACCTTGATACGGATTCATAGAATACATCATACCAACATCTGGACTTTCTACTTTATTGACTATCGTTTTTGGAAAAACAGGCAAGTAAAGTGTCTTGTTCTTATCTGCTTCTTCACCTTCTTGGGCACAGTATTCAAGGAAATCGTCAAGCATTTCATGGCTTAACTCAAAGAAGCGATTGGGTACATTAAGTTGGGCTCCTCGGCCTTTAATAGCAGATTTTGGGTACATAACAAGTAAAATAATAATGAAACTTCTCCTGTATTTTAGAGTAGAGCTTTAAAGTTACATATTATTGTTTTTGATATATGCTAAACAAAAATGGGTTATTAACAAAATGGGGTTTTTGAGCAAATTTGACTTTGTGATAAAAATAGTCGAACTTCGTTTAACAACTGATATAGCCAATTAAAAAATTCCATATCAAAGCATTACAGTCAATTAAGAAAACAAAATATCAACAAATGAATAAATCAACATTTTACTTTCTTACATTCATAATTCTTGCAGGTTGCCAGCAATCTCAAAAGAAAAAAGAGTCATTGGAGCTAAATGAAGTTGTGCAAGGCAAATCCACCATTCTTGTTGACCAGAATGGTGTCCAATTTAGAGATTTGAACAAAAACAAAAAGTTGGACATATACGAAGATATCAATCAACCTATCGAAGCTAGAATTGACGATTTATTAAGCCAAATGACTTTGGAAGAAAAAGCAGGTATGATGTTTATCAATGGTGCGCCTGTTAGTGCTGATGCGAAACCAGATGGCAAAGAAGGTCTTGAAGGTCCTGCGTCACGAATGGCTTCGGTTGTCGAAAACATGGATAAACTAAAAATGACACATTTTAATATTTGGAGCATTCCTGCTGACCCAAATTTTTTTGCTAAATGGTATAATAATACTCAACAAGTCGCTGAAAAAACAAGGTTAGGTATCCCAATTACTATTGCATCTGACCCAAGACATCATTTTAGTAATACGATTTTTTCAATGAGTGCAAAGGGTTTTGCTCAATTTTGTGAAATGCCGGGTTTTGCGGCTATTGGTGACGAAAACTTGGTGGCGGAATTTGCAAATATCGTCCGTCAAGAATATTTGGCTATTGGTATTAGAGAGGCATTGCATCCTCAAATCGATTTAGCTACTGAACCTCGTTGGGCAAGGATTAGTGGGAACTTTAGCGAAGATGCGGAGTTAACTGCTCGATTGGTCAAACCTTATATTCGTGGTTTGCAAGGCGAGAAATTGAGCAATGGCATAGCTTGTATGACGAAGCACTTCCCAGGCGGTGGACCACAAAAGGAAGGTTTAGACCCACATTTTTCATTTCAAAAAGGACAAATATATCCAGGTGATAACTTTGACTATCACTTGATTCCTTTTGAAGCCGCTTTTGAAGTCAATACGGCTGCTATCATGCCTTACTATGGCGTACCGACTGACCAAACGGATGAGAATGTAGCGATGGCTTATAACAAAACCATTATTACCACTTTATTGAGAGAAAAGTACAAATACGATGGTGTTGTCTGTACAGATTGGGGCTTAATTACCGACCTGCCTATGGGGCCAGATGTAGTTTGGAAAGCAAGGGCGTGGGGCGTAGAAGATTTAAATGCTGCCGACCGAGCGTTGAAGATTATTGAAGCAGGTTGTGACCAGTTTGGTGGTGAAAATAGACCAGAGTTGGTGGTGCAATTGGTCAAAGAAGGTAAATTGACGGAAGAACGTATTGATGTTTCCATAAAACGTTTGCTGAAACAAAAATTCGAGTTGGGTTTGTTTGATAATCCTTTTGTGGATGAAACTAAAGTCAACGAAATTGTTGGTACGGAAGCATCAGTGGCATTAGGAGAAAAAACGCAAAAAATCTCTATGACACTTTTGAAAAATGACAAATCAACTTTGCCATTATCACAAAAGAAATTCAAAGTATATCTTGAAAACATAGACAGTGCAGCGGTAGCGAACTACGCAGAAGTAGTAGCAACACCAGAAGCGGCTGATTTTGCAATTATTAGATTAAATACGCCGTGGTATCCTGCCGAAACAAATGTACCTATGGCAAAAGGGTTTCATCATGGTGATTTGGATTTTAAAGGCGATGAAAAACAGCGAATTTTAGATTTATTAAACAAAGTGCCAACCATCGTGGATATTTATTTAGATAGACCTGCTGTCATTCCTGAAATTACGAATGCCGCAGCGGCTCTGATTGCTAATTATGGTGCAAGTGATAAATCGGTTTGTGAAGTGCTTTTTGGAAATACTGCACCGCAAGGAAAGTTACCTTTCGAGCTGCCGTCTTCTATGGACACTGTCAAAAATCAAAAAACAGATGTCCCGTATGATAGCGAAAATCCATTGTTCGAATTCGGATTTGGATTAGAATATCATAAGAAAGAAAACTGACTGTAACATTGTATATGCGTTCATTGTCAGCAGAAGCTGGCAACGCCGCATACACGAGACCGTTAAACGAAACTTAAAATTATTCCCCTGGAAAATTAGCTTGTCTTTTGGCTAAAAACGCAGATGTACCTTCCTTAAAATCTTTAGTACCAAAACAATTACCAAAAGCTTCTATTTCAACATCAAAACCATTAACGCCTTCTTCATAATTTGCGTTTACAGCTTCTATTGCAGCACCAATTGCCACAGAAGAGTTCCTTGCAATTTTTGTGGCAATTTTTTGAGCCAATAAGATAAGTTCTTCTTGTGTAGTGACATGGTTAACCAAACCATAATTTAAAGCCGTTTGGGCATCTATCATACCTGCTGTTGTTATCATTTCCATAGCTCTGCCTTTACCAACCAATTGAGGCAATCTTTGTGTGCCTCCATAACCTGGAATAACTCCAAGTGAAACTTCTGGTAATCCCATTTTAGCATTGTCGCTGGCTACCCTGAAATGTGCAGCCATAGCCAATTCTAAACCACCACCAAGGGCAAAACCATTAATAGCCGCAATAACCGGAGTAGATAGATTTTCAACAAAATCAAATAGTAGTTCTTGTCCTTTTTTTGCAAGCTTCTTGCCTTTTTTGACATCAAAATGAGCAAACTCGCTAATATCTGCACCAGCTACAAAGGCTTTTTCTCCACTTCCTGTTACAATAATGACTTTGGTGTCTTTGTCTTCATCTGCTTCGTCAAAAGCTTCATGAAGTTCTTGAATGGTTTCTCTGTTTAAAGCATTTAGCTTGTTTGGTCTGTTTATGGTAATAACTGTAATGTTATTATTATAATCAACAAGAATATTATTATAACTCATATTTTAAGATTTTGGAAATGTAACTTTAAAGGTTGTACCTACACCTTTTTTAGACGTAAATGTAATCGTCCCGTTATAGGTTTCGACAATATTTTTGACCATAGCCAAACCTAATCCCATGCCACTTGTTTTGGTAGTAAATTTGGGTTCAAAGACTTTGTTTCTATTATCTTCTGAAACACCAACACCATTATCAGCGACCGTTATAATAACATTGTCTTTGTCTGAATCTACTATCACAAATATTTTAGGCTCATTTTCAGCAGGCATAGCTTGAATGGCATTTTTAACCAGATTGGTCACCACACGGATCAGTTGGGTTCTATCAAATTTGGCAACAATTTCCTTTTCTGTTGACTGAAACTCAATATAATTCTCGCTAAAAATATCTAACGCCAACTTAACAATGTTCACCACATTTAAGGTTTCATTTTGTTGTGCTGGCATCTTGGCAAAATTAGAAAATGCAGAAGCAATAGAACTCATCGTGTCTATTTGCTGAATAAGTGTTTTGGTATATTCTTTAACTCTTTTGTCAATATCTGGATCATTGGGGTCAAATTTACGCTCAAAGTTTTGAACACTTAACCTCATGGGAGTTAAAGGGTTTTTTATCTCGTGCGCTACTTGTTTTGCCATTTCTCTCCATGCTTGTTCTCGTTCACTTCTCGCTAGTTTTATTGCGCTTTCTTCTAGTTCGTCAATCATACTATTATATGAGTTCACTAATGTTGAAATTTCTTCACTGCCATCAATAATCTCAATCTTTTCATTTTGTTTTTCTAATCGTGTAGCATTTATCTTATCACTTATCTGTTTAAGAGATTTAGTAATATATTTTGAAAGTAAAAAAGCAATAATAATTCCTGTTATTAAAACCAAAAGGTACACGTAGCCTAAACGCTCTAAAAACTCATTCAGCTCTTTTGAGAGAAAATCATCGTCTTCAAGATATGGTAGGTTTAAAATTGCTAGCGGTTTGAACTTTTGATCTGTAACGTAGGTATAGGAAGATTGTGAAATTTTGTCGTTTATAATTCTTTTTTCAACATATCGTCTTTCAACCGATTCTGAAAGTGTATTCAGAATTTCAGCTGGTAAACATTTGGGTATAGTATCTTGAACCAAAGCAGCTTTAGATGAGATCAAAAGTGATCCTTCTAAATCATATAAGTTAATTTGAAGACTGTGTATATCTGCAATTTCGTATATTTTATCTTTAAATATAAATGGAATGTTTTCGGTTTTCGTTTCATAAGTATTCTCCCTACCTCTTATAATAAAACTGATATGAGCTCTTATGTTTTTTTCCTTTCGTTCAAGTCTTTGTTCATGATAATCTTTAGTCTCCTCACTGTATTGATAAATCGCAACAGCAGCAATTAACACTGAAGCAAATACAACCAAGAGGATCATTGCTATAAATATGCGATTACGTAAAGAAAGATTTTTAAGATTCATTCAAAAAAATATTGACATAAATATAGCAATAATCACACCAATTATATCAAGCATCAGGATTATTAGAGCGGATGTTTTTGTATAGTTTAAACCCAAGGAAAATTAAGATTGCTAACACAACAATTCCAATAATGCCGAACATCCAATTTAAAGCATTTTTTAAAACAGCTAGAAAAATAACAGCAAATAAAATAAATGTAGCTCCTTCATTCCATAGCCTCATAAAGTTAGAGGTTCGTTTTATTACATTGTTTTGAAGTTCCTTATAAAATTGATGTGTTTTTAAATGATAAATTATCAACAATAAAACAAAAAGCAATTTTACAAGCATCCAGCCTTGTTCAAGCCAAGAAGGCATCAATATTAATAGCCAAATAGCAAAGAGTGTAGCCAGAATAGCAGATGGCCAAGTGATAATATTCCACAAACGATTTGCCATGAGTTTTAATTGATTACTTAAAATTTCTTTGTCCGGAGAAGGCTTATCTTGAGCTTCAATGTGATAAATAAAAAGCCTGGGGATGTAAAAAAGTCCGGCAAACCAGGTGATTACAAAAATGAGATGCAACGATTTTATATAGTAATAGTATTCCATTATTTTTAAAAACTAAATTAATTATTTGTAGTTTCAAATTGTTCTTTAACCCATTTAGAAATCAAACTTGCCCATTCTTCATCATCGTTCAAACATGGGATGGTTGTAAAAGTTTCTCCTCCCATTTCTTCAAATATTTCTTTTCCTTCCATAGCAATTTCTTCAAGCGTTTCCAAACAGTCACTTACAAATGCAGGTGTCACGATAGCCATATTTTTTATGCCATTTTTTCCCATACGTTCAATCGTTCTATCTGTATATGGCTGTAACCATGGGTCAAATCCTAAACGCGATTGAAAAGATGTAGAAAACGTTCCTTCTTTAAATTGAAGTCTTTCAGCTACTAATCTAGTAACTTCTAAACATTGATGTCTGTAACAAAATTGATGTGCTTTACTAGGTGTAATGCAACAACTTCCATCAATTTTACAATGTGATTTTGTGATATCGCTTTTTTTAATGTGCCTTTCTGGTACACCATGGTACGAGAATAAAATATGCTCATAATTGATGCCTTGTAGGTGTTTCTTAATAGAGTTGGAAAGTAATTCGATATAATCTGGCTTATTATAAAATGCAGGAATAGAACTTAATTTTAAATTTGGAAAATAGTCTTGTTTCAACTGTTCTGCCAGTACTAAAATAGTTTCAGTAGTAGCCATTGCAAACTGTGGATACAAAGGAAACAATATGACTTCTTCTACCTCTTTATCTACAAGTTCTTGAAGCCCTTTTTTTATAGTCATGCTTCCATATCTCATAGCTAATGCCACTGGCACCTTCAGTTGCTTTTGCACTTTCTTCTTTAAGCGTTCTGAAATTACTATAAGAGGTGACCCTTCTTCCCACCAGATCTTTTTGTAAGCTGCGGCAGAAGCTTTTGGTCGGGTTTTTAAAATTATTCCTCTTACAAGCAAAGCTCTTGCAACATATGGAATATCTATAACACGTTCATCCATTAAAAATTCGCCTAAATACTTTTTTACATCCTTTGGGTTGTAGCTGTCTGGAGAACCCAAATTGATAAGTAAAACACCTTTTTTCATTTACTTTATTTCATTACTTTCTTGATAATTCAACTTTGGTCGTTTATTATTTACATATTCTTGAAAAATTCCACAGGATATGGTTATATGGACTAAAGAATTTAAATGTTTATTCTTTGATAGAGCTTCAATTTCTGGGGTTAAATATTTCATCTAAACTATTCTTAATTTATGGATTGCACATATTTTTTAGGAGTCGTTCCATATTTCTTTTTGAAAGCCGAAATAAAATGACTTGCTGTGCTATAGCCAACCTTTAAGCCTACCTCATTAACATTGTTATCACCAGTTTCTAAAAGCTTTCTTGCCACTTCCATTTTATAATCGAACAAAAAACTAAAAACTGAATCGCCATAAATTTGTTTAAATCCTTCCTTAAGCTTTTTTAAACTTAACTGTATTTCGTCAGCGAGTTCTTGTAAGGTAGGCGGTTCTGCCATTCTTGAAATGATAATATCTTTTGCTTTTCTAATCTTAATTACATTGGTCTCGTCAACCAAAAAAGGGCATTGTTCAACATTAGTGTCTTCACTTCTGTTAAAGTATAAACTCAATAGTTCATAAGTCTTCCCTTTAAAATATAAGGTCTTGATTGACCGATTTAGATTAAAGTTAATAAGCTGATTAAGAACAATAGCCATAGATGGAGTTATCTTTCCGTCTTTATAATATTTCTTTCCTTTATTTTCAGGACTCAAAAAGGTAATATAATCTGCTTCTTGAGAAAATAAACCATGAAACTTCTTTATAGATATAATGACTGTCAGCAACCATGAATTAGGACTGATCTCAAGATTTAAAGGTAGTTCTCGATTAGGGTTATATAGCAACAATGAGTTTTCTTCAAGAATATCTAAAGTATAGCTTCCATTGTTAAATTTAAATTTACTAGATCCTTTTATGCAAAAATGAAATTGAATAAAATTACAATCAACATCCCGTGATGCATATTGCTCCTCGCTACTTGAGTTTTTAAACGTAAGTACTTCAAAATCATCATCAATTGCAACTTTATGGAAAGTACTTTCTGCGTTATTTTTTTGAATCAAATTCACACTATTGTCTTTTATATTATTTAGATTCATTCTATTTTAATTGCCCCAAATATATTGAATTTACTACAAAAATAGTATAAATACGAAATATCCAATATGAAATACTACAAAAAACCATCAACGATACTAAAAGTTCTTCTGGCGTTATTTTTTTAGCATTAAGGCTTATAAATTTGTTGTTTCGTTTTATTCTGTTCATTATTATGGATTATAATACCGCTGCAAAAGGAAATTCCTTTTATACTATTGGGTTAAGCTACAAAAAAGCTGATGCCAAAGTTAGAGGTGATTTTAGTTTAGATGAAAAGACTAAACAAATTCTACTTGAACAGGCTAAAGAAAACAACATTGAAAGCCTTATTATTGCTTCAACTTGTAATAGAACAGAACTTTATGGTCATGCACAACATCCTTTTCAACTCATAAAACTATTATGTGATAATACCAGAGGAACTCTTGAAGAATTTCAAAAAGTAGCTTATGTTTACAAAAACAAGGAAGCTATTTCTCATATGTTTAGAGTAGGTTCTGGGCTTGATAGTCAGATTCTTGGTGACTTCGAAATAATATCTCAATTAAAAACCAGCGCGCGTATATCAAAAAAGTATGGTTTGTTGAATGCATTTTCAGAACGTTTAATTAATGCTGTAATTCAAGCCAGTAAGCGTATAAAAACAGAAACAGAAATTTCATCCGGAGCAACTTCTGTTTCATTTGCTTCGGTTCAATATATACTTAAGAACATAGAAAATGTTTCTTCTAAAAATATTTTATTGTTTGGAACAGGAAAAATTGGCAGAAACACCTGCGAAAACCTTATTAAGCATACTAAAAACAGTCATATCACATTAATTAATAGGACTAAAGACAAAGCAGAAAAAATTGCTGGTAAGTTTAATTTAATTGTTAAAGACTATGGCGATTTACAAGAAGAAATAAACAAGACTGATATCCTGATTGTTGCAACGGGAGCTCAAAACCCAACCATCGACAATTACATCATACAAACGAACAAACCTCTTTTAATATTAGATCTTTCAATTCCAAAAAATGTTGATGAAAATGTTGATGAATTAGATAACGTATCACTAGTTCATTTAGATCATTTGTCGCAAATCACAGATGAAACATTAGAAAACAGAAAAGCTCATATTCCTATAGCAGAAGATATTATTAATAATATAATGTCTGAATTTATTTCGTGGTTAGAAACTAGAAAATTCGCGCCAACAATTCATGCGTTAAAAGGCAAATTGTTGGAATTCAAAAATTCTGAATTGGAAGCACAAAGAAAAAAAATGCTGAACTTTAATGAAGATCAAGCAGAACTCATAAGTAATAATATTATCCAAAAAATAACCAATCATTTTGCACATCATCTAAAAGACGACGAATTTCCAACCGACGAAAGCCTTGAATTGATAAAAAAAGTGTTTCAACTTGAAAGCACGACAGAATGAAAACTATTAGAATAGGTACTCGTGACAGTCAACTAGCTCTTTGGCAAGCAAAAATCGCACAACAACAACTTGAAGCTTTAGGTCATAAAACTGTTATAGTACCATTAAAATCTACTGGAGATTTAGTATTAGACAAGCCTCTTTATCAACTTGGAATTACTGGAATTTTTACAAAAACTTTAGACATAGCCATGCTTAATGGTGATATTGATATTGCTGTACATTCCTTAAAGGACGTACCAACTGTTTTACCTGAAGATATAGTTCAAGTCGCTGTTTTAAAAAGAGGAAATGTAAAAGACATGCTCGTTTACAAAAAAAATGAAGAGTTCATGTCTCAAAAAGATGCAATTATCGCGACTGGAAGTTTACGCAGAAGATCTCAATGGTTAAATAGGTATCCTACACACACTATTGTAGATTTACGAGGCAATGTTAATTCTAGGCTACAAAAACTAGAAAATAATAAAGAATGGAATGGAGCTATTTTCGCTGCGGCTGGTTTAGGAAGGTTGAATCTAAAACCAGAAACTTCAGATAATTTAGATTGGATGATTCCTGCGCCAGCTCAAGGAGCAATCATGATTACGGCCTTGAAGAATGATGAAGAAATTAAGGCCATCTGTCAAGAAATTAACCACGAAGAAACCGAAGTTTGCACTTCAATAGAACGTGCGTTTTTAAATTTACTTGAAGGAGGATGCACGGCTCCAATTGGAGCGTTGGCTTATATTAAAAATGAAGAGGTCAATTTTAAAGGTGTTTTGTTAAGCCCTGATGGAAGCAAAAAAATTGAGGTTAATCGTTCAGAAAAATTAGGTAATCACCACAATATTGCAAGATTTGCTTCCGACTATATTATTGAACATGGTGGAAAGCGACTTATGGATGATATTAAGCTCACTGTCAAAAAAGCAAATGTGTATTCTACTAAAAAAATAACAGAAGCACAGAAATTTCTATTTAATAATAATCTGGTTGTAGAAAGTAATGATGCCATTAAAATTAGTTTAAATAGAATCCCCATAACTCTTTTAAAATCACCTGTTGAAAACGTCATAATAACCAGTAAAAATGCTGTTGAAGCAATTTTGAACAATTGCCCTAAAGAAGATTTAAAGTTTAAAAATATTTACTGCGTTGGACGTCGTACCAAACGTATGATTGAAGATAAAATTGGCCAAGTAAAGTATTCTGCTAAAAACGCCAAAGCGTTAGCAGAATATTTGGTTAAATATTTGGAAGGCACAGAAGTTACTTATTTCTGTAGCGATTTAAGATTAGATGAATTACCAACTATTTTATCTGAAAACAATATAACCGTCTATGAAGTTGAAGCTTACCAAACAAAATATGATTCTATAAAAATAGATCCCAATATAGAAAGTGTAATGTTTTATAGCCCTTCAACAGTTCAAGGGTTTTTAAAGAAAAACAAGGCAGAAAGTATTGCCTTTTGTATTGGAGAAACTACCGCAAAAGAAGCTTCAAAATATTTCAAAAAAGTTTATACTGCAAAAGTACCAACCGTTGAAAGTGTTATTGAATTGGTAAACAATCATTATATATAAACAGTTTAAGGCAAAAAATATGATTAATAACGACTTATTTTTAAAAGCATTAAAGGGAGAAACCGTTGAGCGTCCGCCAGTTTGGATGATGAGACAAGCTGGTAGATATTTGCCTGAATTTATTGCGATTAGAGAAAAATATGATTTCTTTACGCGTTGTAAAACGCCAGAATTAGCTAGTGAAATTACTGTTCAACCTATTCGTAGGTTCGGGATGGATGCAGCCATTTTGTTTTCTGATATTTTAGTCATTCCACAAGCCATGAATATTGAGGTGCAAATGAAACCAAATTTTGGTCCTTATTTACCAAATCCTATTCATTCACAAAAAGAGGTAGATAATGTTATTGTCCCTGATGTAAAGCAAGAATTAGATTATGTTTATCAAGCTATAAAAGCAACTAAAGAACTACTTAACAACGAAATTCCTTTAATTGGTTTTGCGGGTTCTCCTTGGACTATTTTATGTTATTGTGTAGAAGGTCAAGGTAGTAAAACATTTAATAAAGCAAAAGAATTTTGTTTTACCAATCCAGTTGCGGCACACCAATTATTACAAAAAATAACAGATACAACTATTGCCTATTTAAAAGAAAAGGTTCTAGCTGGTTGCAACGCTGTTCAAATTTTTGATTCTTGGGGAGGCATGCTTTCTCCAACAGATTATCAAGAATTTTCATGGCAATATATCAACCAAATTATTGAAGCCTTAAAAGATTTAACTCCTGTAATTGCTTTTGGTAAAGGATGTTGGTTTGCATTGCATGAAATGTCAAAATCCAATGCGTCCGCTTTAGGAATCGACTGGACTTGCACTGCGCGAAATGCAAGATATTTAACTGGTGGAAATATTACACTTCAAGGAAATTTTGATCCTTCAAGATTATTATCTCCACCTTCAGAAATTAAAAAAATGGTTAGACAAATGATTGATGAGTTTGGTAAAGACAAATATATTGTCAACCTTGGTCACGGTATTTTACCAAATATTCCTTTAGAAAATGCTAAAGCCTTTGTTGATGCCGTAAAAGAATATGAACCTGTATATTAGGTTTTAATATGAAAGAGCTAATTCAAAAATATAATATTCCAGGACCTCGCTATACCAGCTATCCAACTGTTCCGTTTTGGGACGAAAATGGTATTGCCATAGATTCTTGGAAAAAATCTGTTGTAAAGGCTTTTAATGAAAGTAACGATTCTGAAGGCATAAGCTTATATATACATTTACCTTTTTGTGAAAGCTTATGCACATTCTGTGCTTGCCATAAGCGAATAACTGTACAGCACAGTGTTGAAGAACCATATGTAGACACTATTCTAAAAGAATGGGATTTGTACTGTGATTTATTAATTGTTCGCCCAAAGATAAGAGAAATTCATCTTGGTGGTGGAACCCCAACTTTCTTTTCGTCAGAGAATTTAGAAAAACTTATACATGGAATTTTTAAAAAAGCAGATAAGTTTGCTGAATTTGAATTAAGTTATGAAGGCCATCCCAATCACACTAATAAAGAGCAGTTACAAACCTTATACAATTTAGGTTCCAGAAGAAACAGTTTTGGTATTCAAGATTACGATCCAGTTGTTCAAAAAGCTATTCATAGAATTCAAAGTTTTGAACAGGTGAAAAAAGTCCATCATCTTTCAAAAGAGATTGGTTATACATCTATTAGTCATGATTTAATTTTTGGGCTTCCGTTTCAAACAGAAAGCTCCATTAGAGACAGTATTAAAAAAACTATTGAATTAAAGCCTGATAGAATTGCTTATTACAGTTATGCTCATGTACCATGGATAAAAGGAGTTGGCCAAAGAGGTTTTGATGAAAACGATTTGCCAAAAGATGAAGAAAAGCGTCACTTATATGAACTAGGTAAAGATTTGTTTTTTGAAAACGGTTATGTAGAAATTGGAATGGACCATTTTGCATTACCAACCGATTCTCTATACGAATCGATGAAAAATAAAAAATTGCATCGCAATTTTATGGGTTATACTTCTGGCAAAACACAATTAATGATTGGCCTGGGAATGTCCTCTATTAGTGATTCCTGGTATGGTTTTGCTCAAAACGAAAAGAAAGTAGAAACTTACGCGCAAAGGGTTAATCAAGGAAAGCTTCCTGTTTTTAGAGGCCATCTTTTAACCGAAACTGATTTGATTATAAGAAAGCACATTTTAGATTTAATGTGTAATTTAGAGACCATTTGGAACGAAAATCTTGACTCTCAAACTAAATACGAAATTATAGAACGTTTACAAGAAATGAAAGATGATGACTTGATTGAAGTGTTTGAAGAAAAATTGGTCATTAAAGAAAAAGGACGCATGTTTGTGCGTAATATTTGTATGGCTTTCGATTTAAGATTGATTGATAAAAAACCAGAAACGAGAATTTTTTCAATGACCATTTAACCATATAGTATGTATCCATTAAGACGAAATAGAAGATTACGAAGTAGTGAAGCCATTCGTTCTTTGGTTCGTGAAACTACTATCACACCTAATGATTTTTTAGTGCCCCTTTTTATTGTAGAAGGAAAAGGGATTAAAGAAGAAATAGCTTCAATGCCTAATTATTTTAGGTTTAGTTTGGACTTACTTGACAAAGAAGTAAAAGAACTTTGGCGTTTAGGATTGAAAGCGGTCTTGCTATTTGTAAAAGTTCCTGACAACCTGAAAGACAATAAAGGCACAGAAGCATTAAATCCAAATGGTTTGATGCAACGCGCCATTAAAACTGTTAAAAATGCATGTCCAGACATGTTAGTGATGACAGATGTTGCACTTGATCCTTATTCATCTTATGGTCATGATGGTATTATTGAAAAAGGCAAAATTTTAAATGATGAAACGGTTGGTGTTTTATCAGAAATGAGTGTTTCTCACGCAAAAGAAGGTGCCAATTTTGTTGCTCCAAGCGATATGATGGATGGCAGAATTCTTTCCATACGTGAAGCATTAGAAGAACAAGGGCATACTGATACTGGCATTATGAGCTATTCTGCAAAATATGCATCTGGTTTTTATGGGCCTTTTCGCGATGCTTTAGACTCTGCTCCTGTAGATGCTGAAGAAGTTCCAAAGAACAAGAAAACTTACCAAATGGATTATGCCAATCGTCTTGAAGCGCTCCGTGAAACAGAAATGGATATTGACGAAGGCGCAGATATTGTAATGGTAAAACCTGGAATGGCCTATCTAGATATAGTCAGAGATGTAAAAAATAATTTTGATGTTCCGGTTGCTGTATATCAGGTTTCTGGTGAATATGCCATGATTAAAGCAGCAGCAGAAAGAGGTTGGTTAGACCATAATCAAATTATGATTGAAAGTACAATGGCTTTCAAACGTGCTGGAGCAGATATCATTGCTAGTTATTTTGCTAAAGATATTGTAAAATTGATTTCGTAACTTTCAAGAAGACTAATTCGCTTGAATTCATGCTTCGTATTAATCTTTTAATTGTTTACTTTTTTATTTTTTCTGCATTAATAGCGAATGCTCAACTTGCCCATGATACTCCCGAATCTGTTGGGTTAAATTCAAAGTTTATTCAACCCAAAATAGACTCAATAATTACTGCTGGAATTAAACAAGAAGCTTTCCCTGGCGCTCAACTTTTGGTTGCCAAGAAAGGAAAAATCATATTTCACAAGGCTTATGGTTATCATACTTATGATAGTATTCAAAAAGTTGCACTAGACGATATTTATGATTTGGCCTCGGTTACTAAAATAACTGGTCCACTGCCAGCTTTAATGAAACTTTATGAAGAAGGCAAATTAGATTTGGATAAACCTTTTAGTACTTACTGGAAGTCTTGGAAACATAGAAAAGACAAAAAAGATATTACGCTACGTGAATTATTGGCTCATCAATCGGGTTTGCAATCCTATATTGTTTTTCTAAATGAAGTAACTAAAAACGGAAAGGTAAAAAAACGATTTATCAGATATAAAAAATCGAAACGATTTTCTAAACTAGTTTACACCAATATT
The DNA here is from genome assembly GCF_040117515.1 of Gilvirhabdus luticola. Taxonomy (NCBI): domain Bacteria; kingdom Pseudomonadati; phylum Bacteroidota; class Flavobacteriia; order Flavobacteriales; family Flavobacteriaceae; genus Gilvirhabdus; species Gilvirhabdus luticola. Next base: position 898,045 of record NZ_JBEEEN010000001.1, on the reverse strand, counting down.
TATGCAAATAATCGTTTCAAAAATGTAATGTTTAGAAAAATTAAAAAATCTGAAGTAAACTCAAAAAAAGTTTATCTGTATTCAGGAATGGCATCATTAATTTATCCACAATTAATTGAAGATATTACTCGCACGCCTTATCAAACTTACCTAGAGAAAAACTTTTATGAACCATTAGGGTGTAAAACTTTAGCTTATCTACCTTCTGAAAGAGATTTTAAAAATCGTATCGTTCCAACAGAAATTGACACTATTTTCAGAAAAGAACTAACCACTGCTTACGTTCATGATGAAAATGCAGCTTTATTAGGTGGAGTTTCAGGAAATGCTGGATTGTTCGGTAGTGCATTAGACTTGGCTATTATTATGCAAATGTATTTGCAAAAAGGTGAATACAACGGAAAACAATATTTAAAACCTTCTACCGTAAATGAGTTTACTCGAATTCAATATCCTGAAAATAATAACCGAAGAGGTTTAGGTTTTGACAAACCATTGATTGGTAACGATACCTTAAGCATTGATAAAGCTTATCCTGCGCCAGAAGTGAGTCCTAAAAGTTTTGGTCATTCAGGTTTTACTGGAACATTTGTCTGGGCAGATCCTAAAACTGAATTAGTTTTTGTGTTTTTATCCAATCGTGTTTACCCTTCTAGAACCCATAGAAATATTTATGATTTAAATATTCGCCCAGCCTTACAAGAAGTTTTTTATTTGGCAGAATAACTAAAAATTGTGTGAAATTGATTTTGTAAATTAGCCTAAACTAATTACTATTTAATGGGTACATTAATTCTTTGGGCAACCGTTTCTATTTTCTTTTCTTTTTTATGTTCAATCCTAGAAGCTGTTTTGTTAAGTGTCACACCAACATTTATCAATGTTAAAAAGCAGGAGGGCAAAGATTATGCTTTAACATTGGAAAACTTAAAAAAGGATGTCGATCATCCTCTTATCGCAATACTTACTCTTAATACTATTGCACATACATTAGGTGCCATGATGGTTGGTATAGAAGCCGAAAAATTACCTTACAAAGTTGAAATATTTGGAATAAACACAGTTGGTATTGTTTCTGCAATTATGACCTTGCTTATTTTGATTGCTTCAGAGATAATTCCAAAAACCATTGGTGCGACCTACTGGAAATCATTGGCTAGATTTACCGCTACCGCTTTAAAAATTTTAATATTCCCATTAAAATGGACAGGTATTTTATGGGTATTACGCTTAACAACCAAACTCATTGGTGGCAAAGGTCATGGAAGTATTTTAAGTCGTGAAGGGTTTTTGGTTATGGCAGATATCGCTCATGAAGAAGGTGTTTTTCATGAGAGTGAAAGCAAGGTCATCAAAAATTTATTAACTTTTAAAGACGTTATGGCTAAAAACATCATGACACCTAGAACCGTTATGAAAACCGAAGATGAGAATACAACAGTTGAAGAATTTTTTAATAAAAATTTAAATCTTCGTTTTTCACGAATTCCTGTTTTTGTTGACGCAGAAGATAATATAAAAGGACTTGTTTTAAAGGATGATGTTTTTAAGGAAATGGCATTAGATAATGGTGCTAAAAAACTATCTGAATTAAAACGTGAAATTATAATTGTCAATAGAAATTTATCCATTCCTATTTTGTTTGAAAAACTCGTTGAAAGTAGAAATCACATGGCTTTAGTGGTAGATGAATATGGTTCAGTTAGTGGATTGGTAACTATGGAAGATGTAATTGAAACCCTGTTGGGGCTAGAAATTATGGACGAAAGTGATAATGTTTCAGACCTACAATTACAAGCACGTAGAAACTGGGAAGCTCGCGCTAAAAAATTGGGAATTTTAGAAGACACAACACCAGAAGAATAATGGAAACATGTATCATTTCATCGCCTTTGGGCTTCACAAAAATTGTTGGTGATATTGATGGCATTTCTACGATTACTGTGCTTAATTCTGAAGAAAAAATTACAGATGTTATTCCTTTAGAATTAGAAGATTGTGTTTTTCAATTACGAGAATACTTTGATGGTAAACGCAAAGGATTTAATTTAAAATTAAACCCTAGCGGGACAGATTTTCAGAGAACAGTTTGGGATGCATTACTTAATATTCCTTATGGTAAAACAATATCATACCTTGATCTTTCCAAACAGCTTGGTGATGTAAAAGCCATTCGTGCTGTTGCTAGCGCCAATGGTAAGAACCCACTTTGGATTGTTGTACCATGCCATAGAGTAATAGGAAGTGATGGAAATTTAACTGGTTATGCTGGTGGCTTGCATAGAAAACAATGGTTGTTAGAGCACGAAAGCCCTTATAAACAGCAATCGCTTTTTTAGTTATAGTTACTCGTTTAAAACTCATTTGCGCAAAATATTTCCTATATTTAATCGATTAAAATCACCTAAATGAAACTATTCAAATTCCTCTTATCTTTTATCTTAACTGTTGGTGTTTTTTATATTCTGGATACAAAAATTGGGTCTGCTCCTCCAATTGGAAAATTTTTAAGCCCTTCACAAGGTGTTTGGCAAAATGAGAGTGATGAATCTATTGATGGAAAGATTCAAATTGAAGGATTGAAAGACGAGGTAATTGTACATTATGATGAGCAATTAATTCCTCATGTTTTTGCTCAAAACGATGCAGATTTATATAGAGCACAAGGCTATATAACGGCAAAACACCGATTATGGCAAATGGAATTCCAAACGCATGCATCAGCTGGACGCTTATCAGAAATTATTGGTGAGAAAGCATTAAATTATGATAGAGCCCAACGTAGAAAGGGAATGGGTTATGGCGCCGAGGTTTTACTAAAAAAATGGAACCAAAATACAAATGTAAAAAATCTATTAAGTGCATATACAAATGGCGTTAATAATTACATTAATTCATTAAATCAAAGTGAACTGCCTTTAGAGTATAAACTATTAGACTATAAACCAGAACCTTGGACTTTAAAAAAATCTGCATTATTACTTATGTATATGACTGATATGCTTTGCGGAGGTGAAACAGATTTTGAATATACCAATGCCTTAAGAGAATTTGGCAAAGATAGATTTGATATGCTTTATCCTGATTTTTACGATTTTGATGAGCCTGTAATCCCAACGGATACAGACTGGAGTTTTATTGATGTTGAAATGACTAAAACGCCACAAAGTGAGTTACCATTAGATTCAATCACTTCGGTATTGGAAAAACCAAATCCACATAATGGAAGTAACAATTGGGCAGTAGGTCCAAGTAAATCCTATTCGGGTAATCCAATTTTAGCAAATGATCCGCATTTAGGACTAAACTTACCATCTATTTGGTATGTGATGCAGTTAGCAACACCAGAACACAACTCTATGGGAGCAACCTTGCCTGGAGCTCTAGGAATTATCTCTGGATTTAACAATCATATTTCATGGGGAGAAACCAATGCTACTAGAGATGTGAAAGATTGGTATAAAATTGAATTTAAAGATAAAAGTAGAAAACAGTACAAACATGATAATAATTGGAAAAACACCTCTGTAAGAGTTGAAAAAATAAAAATTAAAGACAAAGAGACCTATATTGATTCTGTGATTTACACACATCATGGTCCCGTAAGTTATGACCAAGCTTTTAAAGGGAATGGTAAAAAAGAAGGATATGCTATGAAGTGGATTGGACACATGGCTAAAGCGAATTCTTATATTTTTTTAGATTTAAATAAAGGAAAAAATTATGATGATTATTTAAATGCTATTAAAAATTGGGTAGCTCCAGCACAGAATTTTGTCTTTGCGTCAACAACTGGTGATATTGCACTATGGATTCAAGGGCAGTTTCCTAATAAATGGAGAGGTCAAGGCAAGTTTTTATTGGATGGTAGTAATCCAGATCATGACTGGCAAAGTTTTATTCCTCAAAAGTTTAATGCGCATACTAAAAATCCAGAGCGTGGTTTCGTGAGTTCATCAAATCAGCATCCAACAGATTCATTATATCCATTTTATGTGTTCAACGATGGTTACGACGCTTATCGCAATAGAGTTATAAATGATTTCTTTAGGTCTAAAGAAAAATTCAATATTAAAGATTTTAAAGATTTACAGAACACAAATTTTAATAAGAAAGCTTCAGAATTATTGCCATATATGTTTGATAATATGGATGTTTCTACACTTTCTGATGAAGAAAACGAAATTTTAAGTAGCATTAAAACTTGGGACTTTAATAGTGATATTGATAAAGTAGCTCCAAGCATTTGGGATTCTTGGTGGAACAATTTATATGACTTGATTTGGGACGAATTTGAAACTAAAGATGTTGTATTAGAAAAACCCTTTACCTACCAAGCCATTTCGATGTTGAAAAACTACCCAAATGATGAGTTCATGGATATTCTCAAAACTCCAGAAAAAGAAACTTCTCATGATTTATTTCTGATTGCGTTTAAGAAAACTGCAAAAGAATTGATTGATTGGAAATCTGAAAATGGAGATTATAATTGGCAAGCCTATAAAGGCACATATGTTGGCCATTTACTACAAGCAATACCAGCTTTTTCAAGGTTCGATTTACCCATTGGTGGTGATAAAAATACAGTAAATGCCGCCGCAAAAAATTGGGGGCCTTCTTGGCGAATGATTGTTGAAATGACAACACCTCCAACAGCTTTAGGTATTTACCCAGGTGGACAATCTGGAAACCCTGGTAGCAAATATTATGATAATTTTATAGACGATTGGGCAGTTGGTAACTATCATAGTTTAAACTTCTTACAAAATGAAAGTCAAACAGATAATGTAATAGCTACCCAAACTTTAACACCAAAACAATGAGCAAAAATATCATCAATTTTATAGGGACTATTATTATCGCGGCTATATTATCTCAATTTTTTCCTTGGTGGACAATCATGGTAGCGAGTTTTGCAACAGGTTTATTTATTAACTTAAAAAAGGCCGCTGTGTTTTTTGTGCCGTTTTTAGCAATTCTCATTTTCTGGATTGTTTATTCATACATCTTAAGCAGTAGTAACGATTTTATACTAGCAAAAAAAATTGCGGTATTATTTCCACTTAATGGAAATGTTACGCTTTTGATGCTTTTTACTGGTATAATTGGTGGAATAGCAGGAGGTATTGCAGGTGTATTTGGGAAACAATGTTCTGTGCTATTAGCAACTAAAAATTAATTTGAAAGTAAAATGATCTCTAAATTAAATCTCGAAAACATTTTATTTCTGGATATAGAAACGGTTCCAGAAGTACAGCATTTTTCTGATTTAAATAAGACTAAACAAGAGCTTTGGGAATTAAAATCACAATACCAAAGAAAAGATGAATTTACTGCCGAAGAGTTTTATGAACGTGCTGGTATTTGGGCTGAATTCGGAAAAATTATTTGTATTTCAGTTGGATATTTTACCTTTCAAGGTGATACGAGACAATTTAGAACAACCTCTTTTTATGGTGAAGAAATTAAAATTCTGAAAGATTTTAAAAGCTTATTAATTTCTCATTTTAGTCAAGCCAAACATCTACTTTGCGCTCACAATGGTAAAGAATTTGACTTTCCGTATATTGCCAGACGCATGATAATTCATAATATAGAATTGCCATACAAACTAAATCTATTTGGCAAAAAACCTTGGGAAGTACCTCATCTAGACACACTTGAATTATGGAAGTTTGGCGATTACAAAAACTATACTTCTCTTAAACTTCTAACTAATGTTTTAGGAATTCCTTCACCAAAAGACGATATTGAAGGTAGTGATGTATATCGTGTTTATTACGCTGAAAATGATATTGATAAAATAATTCAATATTGTGAGAAAGATACTATTGCTGTAGCGCAGATATTTCTGCGTTTACGTAACGATGAGCTATTAAGCGATGAAGAAATACTTCATGTTTAAATGGAAGAACAATCTATTTTACAAGTCAAAAATTTAAGTATTTCGTTTGGAGAAAATGAAGTGATAAAAGATATTTCCTATGTCTTAAACAAAAATGAGATTCTGGGCATTGTTGGAGAGTCTGGCAGCGGTAAATCTGTTTCATCATTAGCTATATTAGGACTGTTGCCAAAAAATATTTCAAAAATTACTGATGGAGAAATTCTTTTTGAAAATCTTGATTTAACAACTTTAACTCCTAAAGCTTTTGAAAAAATTAGAGGTAGGAAAATCGCTATGATTTTTCAAGAACCCATGAGCTCTTTAAATCCATCTATGACTTGTGGTAAGCAAGTTCAGGAAATTTTATTAAAGCATACCAGACTTACAAAATTAGAATCGAAAAAGGAGGTTGTAGAACTTTTTAAAAACGTAAAACTTCCTATTCCTGAAAGAATTTATGATGCTTATCCTCATGAAATTTCTGGAGGTCAAAAACAACGTGTCATGATTGCCATGGCAATAGCATGTAATCCTGATATTTTAATTGCAGACGAGCCAACAACTGCCCTAGATGTTACGGTCCAAAAAGATATTGTCACATTACTGAAAGAACTGCAGGAAAGAAATAATATGAGTGTTATTTTTATAACACACGACCTTGCCTTAATTTCTGAAATTGCAGACCGCGTTTTGGTTATGTACCAAGGAAAAATAGTTGAGCAAAATACAGTTAAGAACATATTCAAATTTCCAGAACATATTTATACAAGAGCTCTCATAAATTCTCGACCTTCTCTGAAACATAGATTAAAAAAATTACCTACAATTCAAGATTATATGGAAGGAAGCTTTACTGAAGAAATTGTGACTGTCGAAGCCAGAAAAAAACAGCATAAAAATTTATATTCTAAAGCTCCTCTTTTAAAAGTCATTAATTTAGAAAAAGAATACATTTCAAAATCTGGTTGGTTTTCAAAGCCTAAAACCTTTAAAGCAGTAAATGATGTGAGTTTCAAGCTATATGAAGGAGAGACCCTTGGTCTTGTTGGAGAGTCTGGCTGTGGGAAATCTACATTAGGAAATGCTATTCTGCAACTTGATAAAGCAACTTCTGGTTCTATATTTTATAGAGGAAAAGATATCACCAAAATTTCAAAAAATGACCTTTTGGCATTAAGAAAAGATATTCAGATAATTTTTCAAGATCCTTATTCTTCACTTAATCCCAGAATTTCTATTGGAAATGCCATTATGGAGCCTATGAAAGTGCATAACCTTTACAAATCTAACTCTGAAAGAAAAACAAAAGTATTAGATATTTTAAAAAATGTTGGGCTAGATGAGAGTTATTTTAATCGATATCCACACGAATTTTCTGGAGGGCAAAGACAACGTATAGGTATTGCCAGAACTATAGTTTTACAGCCTAAACTCATAATTTGCGATGAATCTGTATCTGCTCTGGATATTTCTGTTCAAGCTCAAGTTCTTAATTTACTAAATACATTAAAAGAGACATATAATTTTACCTACATCTTTATTTCACACGATCTTGCAGTTGTAAAATATATGTCAGACCAATTATTGGTAATGAATAATGGTAAAATTGAAGAGTTAGATGAAGCTGATAAAATTTACTGTAACCCTCAAAAAGACTATACTAAAAAATTAATTGATGCTATCCCAAAAGGGTTATAGCATCAATAGTTTCTTGGTCAAATAAGCAATACTTCTTAAAAACTTTTTGGTGTTTTCAAAGCTTGCTATAGTTCTTTCAGATTTGTAAGTAGGTTCAGGTAGATTTGAGGCAAAATTCATAAGTTAAATTTATGGTAGATTTGGGGAATCTTTTATAATATTTAATTTATTTGGGTGATGTAAATATGTGATAAATTTTTCAATTATCAGTTTAAAAGTATATTTATTCGATAAAATGCATGTTTTTTTAACATTTGATAATAACTTAAGTTTGAACATTAAAATTTTTCAAATAGATATTTCACAGTATCTAGAACTACAACCTTTCAAATTAACTATATTTGAAAACCTTAAAAAATAACTTTAAGAATGTCTAATAAAAAACTTTGGGAAGGTGATAATCAATTTAAAACCAATAGCCATTTATACTGCTATCAAAAATGGTTAGAAGAAACCTATAATCTTAAATTTGAAAGCTATCAAAGTATCTGGAAATGGTCTGTAGATCATATAGATTTATTCTGGGAAAGTATCTGGAAATACTTCAAAATCATTTCTCATAGCCCTTACAAAAATGTTCTTATAGACAATGGTATGCCAAATTGTAGTTGGTTTGAAGGCGCCACATTAAACTATTCTGAACATATTTTTAGACATAAAGATGACAATAAAATAGCCGTTTATTTTAAAAACGAATCTGGAAAATATTCAGAAATTACTTGGAAAGAATTAAAAAACAAAGTAGCTTCAATGGCTAACTACTTAAAATCTCTTGGCGTCACAAAAGGTGATCGAGTTGTTGCTTTTTTACCAAACATCCCAGAAGCTACAATATCGTTTTTAGCTGTCAATTCGTTAGGAGCTGTTTGGTCCAGCACATCGCCCGACTTTGGTACAGAAAGTGTCGTCGATAGATTTGCTCAAATTGAACCTAAAGTTTTAATTGCAGTAGATGGCTACCATTATAATGGAAAACCTTATGATAAATCTAAAATTGTAAAAGATATTGTTAAAGCTTTACCTTCTCTAAAAATGGTTATCATTCAGCCTTATTTGAATCCTAATGTTTTAGATAATTTTTCAGATGATTTTGTAAATATCAATTCTGTTTTTGATGTCTCTGAGAATGAACTAACCTTTGAAGCAGTAGATTTTAACCATCCTATTTGGGTATTGTATTCATCTGGTACAACAGGAATACCCAAAGCAATAGTACATTCTCACGGAGGTATTCTATTAGAACATTATAAGTATATGGCGTTCCATAATGATGTACATCCAGACGAACGTTATTTCTGGTTTTCTACGACTGGCTGGATGATGTGGAATTTTGTTCAGTCTGCCTTATTAATGGGAGCCTCAATAGTTTTATATGATGGTAGTCCAACATATCCTAATTTTGATTCTCTTTGGGCTATTTCAGATAAGATTGATATTCATCATTTTGGTACAAGCGCACCTTACTTGGTAGCAAGTATGAAAAAAGGAGTTGATGCTAAATCAAATTTTGATTTAAGTTCGATTCGTTCAATTAGTTCTACTGGAGCGCCTTTACCGTATGAAGCATTTGAGTATGTTTACAACAACATTAAAAAAGATGTCTGGTTATGCTCTATGGCTGGTGGAACAGATGTTTGTACGGCATTTGTTGGTGGAACACCTTTTTATTCAGTTCATGCTGGAGAGATACAATGTAGGGCTCTAGGAGTTGCCCTTTATGCATATGACGACAAGGCAAAACCCGTTTATGATGAATTAGGTGAAATGGTTATTGTCAAACCAATGCCCTCTATGCCCATTTATTTTTGGAACGATAAAGACAATAAACGTTATAAATCAAGTTATTTTGAACATTACTCCGGAATATGGAGACATGGTGACTTTATAAAAATCAATTCTAAAACCAATGGCTTAATTATTTATGGCCGCTCTGATGCAACTTTAAACAGGCACGGCATTAGAATTGGCACTAGTGAAATTTACAGAGCAGTTAATAAAATTGAAGAGGTTGAAGATTCGTTAATTGTGAATTTAGAACTTGACGAAGGAAAACATTATATGCCTTTGTTTGTTAAAATGAAAAATAATTTGACTTTAACAGAAGACATCAAGGGCAAAATAATATTTCAATTAAAAAGAGAATATACCCCAAGACATGTTCCTGATGAAATACTAGAAGTAAATGACATTCCATATACAATTAGTGGGAAAAAAATGGAAGCACCGATAAAAAAAATTCTATTAAAAATGCCGTTAGAAAGATCTATTAATTTCGACTCTATGCGTAACCCGGAATCAGTAGATTATTTTATTGAGTTTGCGAAATCCATAAAACAATGGATTAAAACCTAAAATTCTAACTCGTCAGGAGTTTCTTGAATTTCACCCTTATTGTCCTCTAACAATTCACCCGATTTAGAGCAATCTACATTAATTGACAGTTCTTTAGGTGCTACAAAGTCTTCTTTAGAAATATTTAAGTCTTCATCCTCATAACAGCTTCTCATATAGATAGCCCAAATTGGTAAAGCCATAGATGCTCCTTGCCCATAAGTGATACTCGCAAAATGTGCAGCTCGCTCTTCAGCCCCAACCCAAACTCCAGTCACCAGATTAGGTACCATACCCATAAACCAACCGTCACTTTGATTTTGTGTAGTTCCAGTTTTTCCAGCGATAGGATTTGTAAACTGATATGGGTATCCTGTAATAATTTCTCTATACTCCGCCCGATACTCATCTGCTCCTTTTGTTCTTAAACGAACACCAGAGCCATATTGTGTAACGCCTTCCAAAAGTTTTACAGTAATATACGCAGCTTCATCACTTAATACATCTCTAGTCTCTGGAGTAAATTGATATAAAATTGCTCCATTTTTATCTTCAATACTCATAACCATCACAGGTTTTGTATATACTCCCTTATTGGCAAAAGCCGAATAAGCTCCTACCATTTCATAAACACTCAAGTCTGTTGTCCCTAACGCAATTGAAGGTACGGGTGGAATTTCAGTGGTAACTCCTAATTTTTCAGCTAAATCAATTACTGGTTGAGGCCCTACTTTATCTATTAACCTTGCTGTGACTGTGTTGACTGAATTTGCAAGTGCATTCTTCAAGGTTCTTACACCTCCATATTCGTCACTTGAGTTTTTAGGGCACCATTCTTCAGGGTTTCCATATTTATATTTTTCAATGCAAAAAGGCGTGTCTGGAAGTTCGTCGCATGGCGAATAATGTAATTGGTCAATAGCAGTTGCATAAACAAAAGGCTTAAATGTAGAGCCTACCTGACGCTTACTGGTCTTTACATGATCATATTGAAAATGTTTATAATTCATTCCGCCAACCCAAGCTTTTACATGACCGGTTTGTGGATCCATAGACATCATACCAGGGTGTAAAAACGATTTGTAATAACGCATTGAATCCCATGGTTTCATAATGGTATCTATTTCTCCTTCCCAAGAGAAAATAGTCATTTCTGTTGGCTTATTGAAAGATGCAATTATTTCATCGTCACTCTTTTTTAAATCATACTTCATTTTCCTCCAACGTTCAGATTGCTTCATTGATCGCTTCATTAGTGTATCAATAGCGCCAACAGTAAGTTCTAAAAATGGAGCTGTAGGATTGCGCTGTGGTGTATTTTGATGAAAAAATTCCGCTTGAAGACGAGGCATGTGTTGTTGCACTGCATCTTCAGCATATTGTTGCATACGTGAATCTATGGTTGTATAAATCTTTAACCCATCACTATATAAGTTATATTTTGTGCCATCTGGTTTGGGATTGTCTTCTATCCATTTTTTGATAAAATCCCTCAAATATTCCCTGAAATATGTCGCAATTCCTTCACGATGGGATTCTGGAGAATAGTTTAAATCTAGTTCTAACTGCTGAACTGAATCTTTAACTTTTTCAGTAATATAATCATACTTTGCCATTTGAGCTAAAACTACATTACGCCTATTTTTGGTAAGTTCTGGGCGAACTCTAGGATTATAAAGTGATGAGTTTTTAAACATGCCTACCAGCATTGAAGCTTCTTTTAAATCTAACTCACTAGGTTCCTTGCCAAAATATATGCGCGCAGCACTTCTAATACCATCAGCATTATTCAGAAAATCATAAATATTAAAATATTGAGCGATAATTTCTTCTTTTGTGTATTGACGTTCCAAACGTATTGCAATAATCCACTCTTTAACTTTTTGAGTAATTCTTCCTAGTGTGTTTTTAGATCCTTCTCCATGAAATAGTTGTTTAGCAAGTTGTTGTGAAATAGTACTAGCGCCACCTCCATTACCAAGTGTAAGAATCGCTCTTAATGTGCCTCTTGTATCAATCCCAGAATGTGAATGATAACGTGCATCCTCAGTTGCAATTAGAGCGTCAACTAAATGTTGAGGTAGTTCATCATAATCAACTGGTGTTCTATTATCATTAAAATAGAATTTCCCTAGTGTTTTAGCATCAGATGAAATTATTTCTGTCGCTAAATTTGTTTTAGGGTTTTCTAAAACTGTGTGATCTGGCATTTCGCCAAAAACTCCCCAAGATGCCAGTAAAAAAATAAGGATAATAAATAAAATACCTGATGAAAACAATATCCAAAACCAACGAATATACTTTTCAAAATAGTTTATGTTTTTTGCTGGGGTTTTCTTTGCCATAATAAAAGCTTAATTGGTGGGTGCATTTTCTATTCTAAAACCAATATCGATAATGCCTTCTAATTCTTTAACGCCGTTTACTTTTCCATTTTCTCGCATGGCGTGCTGAATATTAACAATATACTCCCCAGTTTCAGAAAATATAACATTCTCTTTGTACCAAAGTTTATTTTCTTTTATGTCTGAAAAACCAGTGCCTAAAAACTCACCACTAGGTTCTGCCATTTGGTATTCTAATGTGTCTTTAATTACTTTTCCGTTAGGGAAATTTATACCAACAATTAAAAAAAGATTGCTATACTTATAATTGTTGTCATTTCTTAAAGTTACAAACAAATTGTAAGCATTAATCGAGTCTGGAGGTTTTATTTTAAAACTGATAATGGAGTCTTTATCCCATTTATTTGGAACAGTTTTATAACTATCGAAAACACTATTAGAATTGCAGGATGTAATGACAAAAGATAGGATTAAAATAATTGTCAATAATTTACTTTGCATTGTTTGGTTTTCTTTTGTTTCTTTTATAGTTACGTTTTCTTTTGCTTTTTGGTCTATCAAATCGTGTTAAACTATCTTGTCCAACAACGTTTTCAAAATCAGTTTTAGTATTTACAGGCACATCTAAAGCATAGTCTTCAAGGCTTGATACTTTTTTGTTTTTTTCATTCAAGACTATAATTTCCTTGGCCTGCGCATTAGTTATTATATGCCAATTTGCCCATTCTCCTTCATAAGCATACCACATAAGTCCTTTAAAAATATCTGTTTTTTGACAAACGGCTGTACCTTTTTCGGTTTGAAGTTTAATCTCTGTTTTGGGAAAATCTTTTAAAGCATCTAAATAAGCGTCTAACTCATAATTTAAACAACATTTTAACTTACCACATTGCCCAGCCAATTTTAAAGGATTTAAAGAAAGTTGTTGATACCTGGCTGCAGATGTACTTACAGAACGAAAATCTGTTAACCAAGTTGAACAGCACAGCTCACGACCACAAGAACCTATTCCGCCCAGCCTAGCGGCTTCTTGTCTAAAACCTACTTGTTTCATTTCTATTCGTGTTCTGAATTCTCTGGCAAAAACTTTGATAAGTTCTCTAAAATCCACACGATCTTCTGCGGTATAATAAAAAGTTGCTTTGCTGCCATCGCCTTGATATTCTATATCTGAAATTTTCATTTCAAGTTTTAGGTCAATTGCAAACTGTCTTGCTTTCACCTTCATTAGTTCTTCTTTGTCGCGTGAAGCAGACCAAATATCTATGTCTTTCTGTGATGCCTTACGATATATTTTAAATATTTCATCACTATCTTCAGAAATATTTTTACGTTTCATTTGTACTCTTACAAGTTCGCCTGTAAGTGTTACCATCCCTATATCATGTCCTGATTTTGCTTGAGTGGCGACAATATCACCAATACTTAATGATAAATTTTCTGTGTTTTGGTAGTAATGCTTTCTCCCATTCTTAAAACGTACCTCTACCCAATTAAATGGTTTTTCACCTTGCGGAAGCGACATGTTAGAGAGCCAATCAAAAACAGTAAGTTTGTTACAGCTGTCTGTTCCACATGTCCCATTATTTTTACAGCCTTTAGGTTGACCATCTTTACCAGTTGAACAACTGTTACAAGCCATTTTTTTATATATGTTGAATTCGTCAACAAAAAGTTGCGAATGGAAGTTAATAATTATTTAAACGTAAATATACTATTATTCTAAAGACTTAAAAGGAACTATTCTTAGTTTAAAAATAAAATAGGTTTTAATTTGCCTTTTGTTTTAACACTTCAAAAATATTTCTTAAATCTTTTTTGTAAGGTAAATAATCTGCTCGTCCTTTTTTAAAGATATCATTACTGTTGCCTTGTCCTTTCCTTAAAGCTTTCTGTTCCTCATAGGGTAATCTATTTATTTCCATGCAATTGGCGGAACAGCAATTTTCCATTACTTCTTTGCATTGATCACATTGTATAAAAAGCAGGTGACAGGCTTCATTAGCGCAATTAGTATGAATATCAAACGGCTTTCCGCATTGATGACAATTTGCAATAATGTCATTGCTAATGCGTTCAGCCCTTCTATCATCGAAAACAAAATTCTGTCCTAAATATTTGTTTTCTAAACCTATTTCGTTTACCTGCCTTGCATATTCAATTATACCACCTTCTAGCTGATATACATTTTTAAACCCCTTATGTTTAAAATAAGCACTAGCTTTTTCACAGCGGATGCCTCCAGTACAATACATGACAAGATTTTTATCCTCTTTATGGTCCTTTAAATCTTCTTCAATAATATCTAAAGATTCTCTAAAAGTATCTACATCTGGAGTAACTGCATTTTTAAAATGTCCAATTTCGCTTTCGTAATGATTTCTCATATCAACTAAAACCGTATTTTCATTTTCAATAAGGTCATTGAATCTTTTAGCATCTACATGAACTCCTTTGTTTGTGACATCAAAAGTTTTATCATTTAACCCGTCTGCTAAAATCTTATGTCTCACTTTAATTTTTAGTTTTAAAAAAGACTTATCGTCTTGTTCTCTAGCAATGTTTAATCGAATGTCTTTTAAAAAAGTTATGCTGTCTAAATGCGTTTTAAACTCATTAAAACGATCTGCTGGAAGCGATAATTGAGCATTTATACCTTCGTGAGCCACATATATTCTACCCAATACATCTAACGCATCCCAAGTAATGAACAAATGATCTCTAAATAGTTGTGGATTGCCAATTTTAGCATATTGATAAAAAGAAAGGGTAAGTCTGTTTTTGCCAGCCTTATCAATTAATTGAGCCCTTTCTTTAGCACTTAATTTATTGTACAGTTGCATGCTATACTAATTTTTAAGGTTAAAGAATGTTTTGGGCAAAAATACTCCTTTTTTAAAATACAGCAAGTTCAGAAACAAAAAAAGGTGCTTTTAACAAAGCACCTTAAAGACTTTTAGTTCTATAAAATCAAAAATCTTAAAAAGTTGAATTTTAGGGCCTAACTAACCGATAAAACCCTTTTTCATAGCAAAAAAATTCCCACTTTAATAAGTAGATGCAAAAAAACGTGAAAGGTTGCGTTATAAAATTGTAATATGATAAAAGTTGTAGTATTTTAGCATCACCTTCACAAGAAAAAATATAACAAATGAGTAACGATAAAGAAGCGAAATTAAAGGCGCTAAAATTAACTTTAGATAAATTAGATAAAGCATACGGAAAAGGAACTGTAATGAGAATGAGTGATTCGGCAGTAGTTGATATTGAGGCCATTTCATCTGGTTCATTGGGATTGGATATAGCTCTAGGTGTTGGTGGTTATCCTCGTGGAAGGGTTATAGAAGTTTACGGACCAGAATCATCTGGAAAAACTACTTTAACCTTGCACGCCATAGCAGAAGCACAAAAAGCTGGTGGTATTGCGGCTTTTATTGATGCAGAACATGCTTTTGATAGGTTTTATGCAGAAAAGTTGGGCGTAGATATCGATAATTTGATTATTTCTCAACCTGATCATGGAGAACAAGCTTTAGAAATTGCTGAAAATTTGGTGCGTTCTGGAGCCATAGATATTTTGGTTATAGATTCTGTCGCGGCATTAACTCCAAAAAGTGAAATAGAAGGCGAAATGGGTGACTCAAAAATGGGGCTTCATGCGCGTTTAATGTCTCAAGCGTTAAGAAAGCTAACAGCTACTATTAGTAAAACGAACTGTACAATGATTTTTATCAATCAGTTACGAGAGAAAATAGGCGTTATGTTTGGAAACCCAGAAACAACTACAGGTGGAAATGCTTTAAAATTCTATGCTTCTGTAAGACTAGATATTAGAAGATCTACACAGATTAAAGATAATAATGGTAATGTAGTTGGAAACAAAACAAGGGTTAAGGTTGTAAAAAACAAAGTTGCACCGCCATTTAAAACTGCAGAATTTGATATCATGTATGGTGAAGGTATATCTAAAGTTGGTGAAGTACTTGATATAGCGGTTGAAAACGAAATCATCAAGAAAAGTGGGTCTTGGTTTAGTTATGAAGACACGAAATTAGGTCAGGGAAGAGACTCTGTAAAAGAAATTATCAAAGATAATCCTGAATTACTGGAAGAACTTGAGGGAAAAATTAAGATTGCCATTAATGGGTAAATAAAATTATTTATACCGAATAGCGCAACCTTTTCTACATAAAAGCATCTATATTATAGATGTATAAATAAACCTTTAATCTTTTTTACGATGAAAAAGTTAGTTTTTCTGTGTTTGATATCTATACTTGCTGTTTCATGTAGTGTTGGTGATAATGATAGTGGTAATAACTACTATTTTGAATTTCTACCCATAGAAACTGCAGATGTTCCAGACACTATGGTCTTGAATGAGACATATCAAATAAATGTTACTTATTACAGGCCTACAATATGTCATTCTTTCAACGACTTTTATTTTCAAAAAAACGGGAACGAGCGCACTGTAGCAGTCATAAATCGTGTAATTGAAAGTGATAATTGTGAAGATTTAGCGGATGATTTAGTTGAAGTCTCTTTTAACTTTGTTTGCTTATATTCAGGCTCTTATGTGTTTAAGTTTTGGCAAGGTTTGGATGACAATGATAATGATCTGTATTATGAAGTAGAAGTGCCAGTAGTAGAATAAGGTTTAAAACAATTTATACGAGAAAATTTGAGTTTAGAGCAACTCATAGTAAAATGCAAAAAAAATGATACTAAAGCTCAAGGTGAATTATACAAGCTCTATAAGAGTAAATTATTTACATTATGCTTAAAGTATTCAAGAAGTCATGCAGAAGCACAAGATAATCTGCAAGATGCATTTGTGACTATTTTTAAAAAAATATCACAATTTAAGAATAAAGGTTCTTTTGAAGGTTGGATTAAACGGATAACTATCAACACTGCGTTGCAGTGTTATAGAACCAAAGGTGTTTTTAGCATTGTTAATGAAGATATACTTGATGAAACCGATTGGGAAGTTGAAGACACAGATGAGATTTCAATGGATTATTTGTTGCAAATTATTCAAGAATTGCCTGATAGATATAGATTGGTTTTCAACCTATATGTATTGGATGATTATTCGCACAAAGAAATTGCGAATATGTTGGAAATATCACAAGGAACCTCAAAATCTAACTTGGCTAGAGCAAGAGAGATTTTAAAGAAAAAAATAGAGGTTTATAAAGACGAGCAGAAATTGCAATCCTTATAATGAGTGAAAAAAAACATATAGATAGAATTTTTCAGGAAAGGCTAAAAGGTTTTGAGGCCATTCCAGATGATGCGGTTTGGGAAAACATAAAGTCAGAGCTTGAAAAAGAAAAAGATGACGATAAGCTTATTCCAATTTGGTGGCGCTATGCTGGAGTTGCTGCTTTATTGTTATTGTTTCTATCCATTGGTGGTTTGATGTTTAATAACGACGCTAATTCAGAGCCTGAAATAAAAGTTGTAGATTCGGAAAATACAACATCTTCAGGAAATTCAACCCTTCAAAATCTTTCTGATGATGAAAAAAATTCAGTTGATTTAAATTTAGACAGTAATCAAAATGAATCTTTAGCTTCAGAAGATAAAATTTCTCCTCAATCTAAACAAGAAAGTAATATTGACAATACAAATAAGAATTTAAATAATTCTGCCATTTCTGTTGATATCCCTAATGATGTTATTGATAACGAAACAAACATAGCAACAACTACTTCTTCAAATAAAGATTTGAACAACGAGGGATTAACAAACGATAATGGTGTACCTAAAAACATCGATAATTCTATTGCTTTAGACAATAAAACCAATATCAATCAAGGTGTGCCATCAAACTCTGCGGCTATTACTTCACAGAAATCAGATGATAATTTACCGCAAGACAATACTAGTGCCGAAGATTTACAAAAGATAAAATCCAACAAAAGTTTAGTTGACGATTCACCTATTATAGTAGCACAAAATGATATAACTGAAGAAGAAGACGAACTAGTAAATATAGCTTCTGTTGACTCTCTATCAATTGAAGAAGAAATTGCAAAAATTGAAGATCTTAAAAATATTATTGAAGAAGAAAAAAACCTGAACAGGTGGAGCATATCTCCTAATGTTGCACCTGTTTATTTTAACAGTTTAGGAAATGGTTCTTCAATTGATGAACAGTTTAACCAAAACTCAAAGACTGGAGAAATTAATATGAGTTATGGTGTTACGGGAAGCTATGCTATTAATGACAAATTGGTGGTTCGTGCTGGAATTAATAAAGTAAATTTGGGTTATAATACCAATGATATTCTTGTTTTTGAAACAACTGGGAAAGGACCAAATTCTGCTTTGTTAAGTAATGTTTCAGAAAATAAAAATGATACTCATTTATCTATTGTTAATGCTAGATCTGTGGTACTAGACCAAAACTCTAATATCGTAAACACATCGAATGTAGGATCAATCAATCAAGCTTTAGGATTTGTTGAAATTCCTATTGAATTGCAATACAATATTTTAAACACTAAACTGGGCGTAAATATTATTGGAGGCTTTAGTTCTTTCTTTTTAAGTGAAAATGAATTACGTTCAGAAATAAATGGAAACAGTACCTTAATTGGTGAAGCAAACAATGTAAATGATATAAGTTATAGTGCCAATTTAGGGTTGGGATTAAATTATAGTTTTTCTAAAAGTTTTAACTTTAATCTGGAACCTATTTTTAAATATCAAATTAATACATTTAACAATGTCTCTGGAAGCTTTAATCCTTACTTTATAGGGTTTTACACAGGTTTTAGCTTTAAATTTTAAGCTAATTCAAATATCTTATTTTATTAAAAGCTATTCTTAATCCAGAATAGCTTTTTTGTTTACCTCTAATAGCTGATTTAAAATAATGCTTCTGGATTTATTATTCAGTTCTTTTGTGTCTTCGACAATCAATCCTTTGGTTTGAATAAACTTATTCACAATAACACGTATCAATCCAGGTCCACCGCTAAAAAGTGAGTAAGAGAATCTTTTTTTATTATCCAAAAAACTTAAGGGTACAATAGGTATTTGATGGTTGATTGCTAATCTAAAAGCGCCATCTTTAAATTCGTCCAAAACAATATGCGCTTCTGGCACTCCGCCTTCTGGAAAAATACAGATGCTCAAACCTGATTGTAATTTTCGTTGTGCTCTTAAAAAAACTGCCTGACGACTTTTTGCTGAACTTCTATCGACCAAAATACAGGTCTTTTTATAAAAATATCCGAAAAGTGGAATTTTAGCCAATTCCTTCTTCCCTACAAATACAAATGGGTTTTTTACTGACACCAACATCATCATAATATCAATCATCGAAGTATGATTGGCTATAAACATATAACTTTTGCTTTGGTCGGGTATTTGCTCATATTTAATTTTCCATTTAAACCCCATTCCAATTAAAATAAATTTGGCCCAAAATCTAGCTAGTCTAAAAAAGAACCTGTACCAAGAATCTCTAGAAATTGAAATCAATAAAATTGGAAGTAATAAAATGATGGGTAAGGCAACTAATATATAAAACCAAATTCGATATAAAACCCAAAAAGGATATTTAAAAATATTCATAAGGTTCAAAAATACACAATTGTATTGAGCTAATTTAATAAAACAATTACCTTTGCAGGAATTATTAATTTAACCTATGGCAAGAATACTTACAGGAATTCAAAGCACTGGAACACCCCATTTAGGAAATATTCTAGGCGCTATTTTACCAGCAATAGAAATGGCAAACAACCCTGACAATGATTCTTTTTTATTTATTGCCAATTTACATACACTAACACAAATAAAAGACTCCAAAACTTTAAGAGAAAATACATATTCAACGGCAGCAACTTGGCTGGCCTGTGGTTTAGATATCGAAAAAAGTACATTTTACAGACAAAGTGATGTGCCTCAAGTAACTGAATTAGCGTGGCATTTAAGTTGCTTTTTTCCATATCAACGTTTAACTTTAGCGCACAGCTTTAAAGACAAAGTGGATAGATTGGATGATATAAATGCAGGCCTGTTTACTTATCCAATGCTTATGGCTGCTGATATTTTGTTGTTTGATGCTAATATTATTCCTGTTGGAAAAGACCAGTTGCAACATATAGAAATGACCCGAGATGTGGCTTCAAGATTCCATGCTAAAATGGGTAACACATTTGTTTTGCCAGAAGCCGACGTACAAAAAAACACAATGCTGATTCCAGGAACTGACGGTGAAAAGATGAGTAAAAGTAGAGGGAATACAATCAACATTTTTTTAGAAGAAAAAAAACTGCGCAAACAAATCATGTCTATTCAGACTGATAGTACTCCTCTTGAAGATCCTAAAGACTGGAAATCTTGTAATTGTTTTGCATTATATAGCCTGTTGGCTTCAAAAAAAAATATTGAAGCCATGAAAGTTAATTACGAACAAGGTGGATATGGTTATGGTCATGCAAAGCAAGCTTTGTTTGAACTTATTTTAGAAAAATTCGCTACAGAAAGAGAGCAATATAATTACTACATGAAAAACCTTTCAAAAGTAGATATCGCTTTAAATTTAGGGGCTTCAAAAGCAAAAAATGTGGCTGATGATGTATTGAATAGAGTAAGAGAAAAGGTAGGTTATTAAATAATCTCAAATTGCTTGCCCGGTAAAGGTCTAATCACGCCTTTTAATTCCATATTTAATAATAGACTAGCTACTTTAAATGTTGGCATATTACAGTTTAAAGCAATAACATCTAGTTGTTGTTTGTTATTTTCTTTTAAATAATTATAAATCACTTTTTCAAAATCATCCAATTTAACAAATAGCTTTTTTTGAACACTAGGCTTTTTATCAGTTTCTAAATTCCAATTAAGCATATAAGGAACATCCAAAGGGTTTGAAAGTAAATGCGCTTTTTGATGTTTTATTAAATTATTACAGCCTACACTTTGTGAATCTGTTGTTCTGCCTGGCACAGCAAAAACTTCTCTGTTGTATGAATTTGCAATCTCAACCGTTACCAAACTTCCTCCTTTTTCAGCAGACTCAATAACAACAGTTGCCTCGCTTAAGCCAGCAATAATTCGATTTCGTTTTAAAAAATTGTTTCTATCAAATACATCGCTACTCCAAAAGTCTGTCATAAAACCTCCATTCTTTTCAATGTCATGCACATACTTTTTGTGTGCTTTAGGATAAATTTGATTTAACCCATGAGCCAAACAACCTATGGTTTGTAAGTTATTTTTAACAGCACCTTTTTGAGCTGTGATGTCTGTTCCATAAGCAAAGCCTGAAACTATTATTGGATTATATGGTGTTAAGGTTTCTATTAAATTTTCACAAAAAGAGATGCCTTGTGTTGTGATTTTACGAGTACCAACAACACTAATAATATTTTGATTTCTTAAATTAATATTCCCAGAATAAAACAATAGAATTGGACCATCAATACAATGTTTTAATTTTTCTGGGTAGAGATAATCTGTAAAGTACCAATATGAAATATTATTGTTTTTAATGAAATTCAACTCCCCTTCAGCTGCATTTAAATGATTTGTTTCGAACAGTTCATTAATAACAATGGTGCCAATGCCTTCAATCTTAAGCAGATTTTGCTTTTTCTCTTTAAAAACAGCTTCTCCAGAACCACAATGTGAAATAAGCTTTTTTGCAGTTATATCTCCAATTTTTGGAACATGTTGTAGAGCTAAAGTATAAATAAGTTCCTGCTCGGTCATAAAACATTAAATTATGGTTACAAATAACAAAATTTTGGACTGTTAATAAAAAATTAGTAGTATGTTTTATTGACTAGCAAAAAATTCTAACTTTGTTAATATGCAACTTGAAACCTACATTAGCGATTTATTGTATAGGTACGAATGTGTTACCATACCAGAGTTTGGGGCGTTTTTAACACAGCGTGTTTCTGCAAGTATTACCGAAAACACAAACACTTTTTATCCTCCAAAAAAAGTGCTGTCTTTTAACGAACAGATTCAAAAGAGTGATGGTTTACTGGCACATTATATAGCCGATGTAGAAAAAATTCCTTTTGAGATTGCTTCCAATAAAATTAGAAAGCGAGTAAAATTGTTAAAGTCTTATTTAACACAGGGACAAACATTAAACTTTTCGAATATTGGCGAAATCTCTTTGAACATAGAAGGTAATATCTTGTTTGAACCTTCCTATCATCTAAATTATCTAACAGATTCTTTTGGATTATCTCAATTTGTATCGCCTAAAGTAAATAGAGAAATCTATAAAAAAGAGGGTGAAAAAATTGAGAAAGTAGTTCCTATTACTGTTACGCCAGAGCGTCAAAAAGCACGTCTGTATTTAAAGTACGCTGCTGTGGCACTAATCGCATTAACTCTTGGAGGTTTTGGTATGTCTAATTATTATGTCAATCAAATTGAAATTCATAACAGAATAGCGCAAGAAGAAGCCAATCAACAGCTTGAAAACAGAATTCAAGAAGCCACTTTTATAATAGACAATCCTTTACCAACTATTACACTTAATGTTACAAAACAAGTTGGTAAATACCACATTATAGCTGGTGCTTTCAGAATTGAAGAAAATTCTACAAAAATAATAGATCAATTAAAGAATTTGGGTTATAATGCACGTTACATTGGTGAAAACAAATATGGATTGCATGAAGTGGTATATTCAAGTTATGAAGATAGACTGGAAGCTCTACAGGCTCTGCGAAAAATAAGAAAAGAGCATAATTCTGAAGCTTGGTTATTGGTTAAAGAACTTTAATTCGCATTTTCTTTAATACCTCCTAAAAGGAACTTACCTTTGTGTTTTATCAAGACATTTCAATGGAATACAAAACACCAACGCAATCTAGAACAATATTGACGGACATGGTTTTGCCAAGTGAAACCAATCCACTAAACAATCTTTTTGGAGGTGAGCTCTTGGCTAGAATGGATCGTGCTGCTAGCATTGCTGCAAGAAGACATTCACGAAAGATAACCGTTACAGCTTCAGTAAACCATGTAGCATTCAATAGATCTATTCCTTTAGGAAGCGTTGTTACTGTTGAAGCTAAAGTATCACGTGCATTTAAAACTTCTATGGAAGTGTTTTTGGATGTCTGGATTGAAGATAGGGAATCTGGTGAAAGGGAAAAAGCCAATGAAGCTATATACACTTTTGTTGCGGTTGACGAGTCTGGTAAACCAGTCAAAATCCCAGCAATAAATCCAGAAACAG
This sequence comes from Gilvirhabdus luticola, assembly GCF_040117515.1. Lineage (NCBI taxonomy): Bacteria > Pseudomonadati > Bacteroidota > Flavobacteriia > Flavobacteriales > Flavobacteriaceae > Gilvirhabdus > Gilvirhabdus luticola. Next base: position 874,551 of record NZ_JBEEEN010000001.1, on the reverse strand, counting down.
ATTTAGAAAAGGAACGTTATGAAGGTGCTTTAAGACGTAAACAGTTAAGCTTAGTTCTGGCAGGTAAAATGAACCCAAATGATGCTACCGAATTAAAAGCACTGTTTCAATAATTACATTTTATAAATCCATTCTGCTGGATTTTGGGTCGTACTTTCTTTAAAAACACTAAAGTTTAAAATGGTTTCGCCGTTGGATGAGTTAGTAAAAACTTCTCCAATGCTTTGTTTTGTTTTCACTTTGTCTCCTTTTTTTACATAGACTTTTGCGAGGTTTTTATATGCTGTAATGTAATTTCCATGTTGTATCAAAACCGTGGGATTACCGTGCCTTATTGTAGAAACCGCCAATACTTCACCATCAAATACAGCGCGAACTTGGGCATTCTTTTCTGTAGCAATGCGAACGCCATTACTTTGTATTGTTGCTGTTTTCACGACTGGATGTTGTTGTTTCCCATATCGTAAAGTAACAATTCCTTTTTCTACAGGCCAAGGCAGACTTCCTTTGTTGGCTACAAAGCTAGCAGCCAAAGCTTTTGCTTCCGCAGTTAATTCAAAAGTTGTATTACTTTTCCCTGCTTTTTTATTTGAACTTGCTATCGCTTCTTTAATAATTTTCTCTATTTCTTTATCAATTCTATCGGCCTCTCTTTGCTTTGCTTTTATTTGAGCAGTATAAATATTTAGATTCTTATTTATCGAGCTCATAACAGCTTGATGTTGCTTTCTTTGAGCTTCTAATTCTCTTTGAGTTACTTTATTTTCGGCAATAAGTTTTTGTTTGTCATCTTTTTGCTTTAGTAATTTGGTGTTTAATTCCTGAAGTTCAATCGTTTTTGCTTTTATAATTTCGCCTTGTTCTTTTTGATAATTTGAGTACTGCTTTATGTAATTCAACCTTTTAAGAGCTTGACTAAAATCACTTGAAGACAATAAAAACATGACTCTGCTTTGTTCGTTTTTGCTTTTATAGGATTTAACAATCATAGCGGCATAATTGTCCTTTAAACCCTTGAGGTCTTCGCGGAGTTCAGTTATTTGGTTTTGGTTAAAGTTGATTTCTCGAGTCAACAAATTGGCTTGTTGATTCGTTACTTTAATTAAATTATTAAGCGAGTTGATTTTATAATTTAAGTCTTCAATAACCGATAGTTGCGATTTTTTTTTATAATTATTATCAGATATTAAAGCATTAATTTGTTTGATTTCATTTAATATCTGCTGTCTGCGTTGTTCTAGTTCTTTTTGTTTATCATTTTGCGAAAATGATAATAAGCAACAAAAGAAAAATATCAGAAAAGTATTTATTCTATATGTAAGTTTAGATAGTCTCATTTTAGAACTATTTCGTCATATCCCGAAGGAATTTTAAATGGAAATCTTAAATCTTCATTTAAAGAAACAGATTTATATTCTAAATCAATAATCATTTGGTCCGCAGCTTCTAACGCAATAATCTTAATATTTTCAGGAACTATTTGCCTATTTACTTTTTGATAATTTAGATAGTCAATTTCCAGAAACCTTGATTCTTCAGTTTGTAAAAATTGTTGCGAATTTAACTTAAAATGTGAAGGGTTTATGAGAAAGAAAACTTCAAACAATTCATTTGCGGTTTTTGGTTGTAAAATATAAGTATTGTTATCAACCGAAAGCAAATAATTTTCAGCTTTTAAATCATATAGCGCTTCTCCTAATAACAAGTTTTGAACCTTTTCGAAATCTAATTCAGTTCCTAACAAATCACTTAAATACTCAAAATCGCCATCAAAATACGTGTTATCCAATTTATTGTAAAAACTTACTTTCTCTGGTGTAATTAAGGCCTTAACTACAGATATTGGAGTTGACATCAACAAGATTTGCTTATCCTTTTCGATTCTCAAATTCACCGTATAGCTCTGTTCTCTATTTCCGTCAAGTATATTAATTTTTACTCTTGATGATAAGGTTCTAAATGTCGCCTCTCGCTTTGAGTTTTCTCTTATAACTTGTTTTTTATTTAGGTTTAGATTCGCATCACTTGTACTCAATGATTTAGAGGACTTACATCCAAATTCAACTACCAATAATAAAACAAAAATAAAACCTATATAGCGCTTGTATCTCATTAATTATGAATCTCTAATTGTTTGGCTTTATCACTAAACGTTTTTGCTTTCTGCGTATTGTTGGTTTGCATATATGCGATACTTAATTGTTTATAAAAATCTAATTCCATTTTTGTGTCATCAATGATATAATCAAGACCCATTTCTAGCATTTCAATGGCATCTTTGGGTTTATTTAGTTTATTGGAAGCAACGCCATTTATTAAATATAATAAGGGTTGAGATGGATAGCTGTTAATGGCATTTAAACTTTCTGATTTTGCAACTTCGTATTGTTCTAAATCTATTTCCAATAGCAAGATATTCTTTAGAATTGTGTAATCTTCAGTATGGCTTTTTAGAGCTTCTTTGTAGTACTTTAAAGCATTTATTTTATCTTCTTTGGCATGATAATACTCTGCTACTTTTAAATAGCTATTCACATTATTATCTTCACCTCCAGCGACAATCGTGGCTTCAATTAAATCGGGTTCATATTGTGGATTTAATTTTACATACTTAACAAAATCTGATAGTACTAATGCTTTTGCATTGGGTTTTATCTGGGAACTCTGTACAACAATTTTCATGGATTCAATGGCTTTATCTGGATTGTTTTCGTCTAGATAAAATTTATATAAGGCTAAATGTGCCAAATGAGAATCAGGGCTAATTTCTAACAGTTTTTTAGCTGTTTCAAAGGCTTCTTCTTTTTGATTGTTTTCGCTATATCTATAAATAAGTGCCAGATAATTAGTTTCTTGATCAGGATTATTTTCTACACGCTCTTCAAGATTTTCTATTTGATCTTTTTTCTTTCCTGTAGCATCATAAATTTGGTTTCTTAAAATATCTCTGTTATAAGTAACTCCAAACTCTGCATCAAGTTCATCCAGAACTTCTAGAGCGTTTTTATATTTTTGTGTTTTAACATAAAGAGCAGCTAAATCTTCCTTATAGTCTGGATGATATTTAACTAATTGTCTGACAGTTTTAATAGCTTTATCATAATCATTTTGTTGAGCATAAACTTCATACAATTCGTCTAGATACCATTCATTATCTGGCTCTTTATTTACTGCTTTTTTTAATGCATCTTCGGCGGCACCAAAATTTTTTAGTTTTACATAGTTTTTTCCTAATTCAAAATACACTACTGAATTAGAATCATCTAATTCTAAACATTTTAATAATTCATTAACTGCCCTATCGTAATTTTCTATTCCTTTTTGTTTAAGTGCTTCGAAAAAATGTTCTTGAAAGTTGTCTTCAACTTGTCCTAAATCGTCATCAGGCTTTTTATTAAAATCTACTTGAGCAAAATTTATTTTAGGAATTAAAAAAATTCCAAGAATAAATAACTTTATGTAAATGTTTAATTTCATTGATATTTAATGTTCTTCAATTGAAGTTTAACAAGTATTATTCCAAAACTGAATAATCTCCCAAGCTTACTTTAGTAAATTTACCATCATAACTAACATGATTACCTATCATGGCTTGGTCTAAATTAGCATTTTTTATCATGGAATGGTTTTGAATTAAGCTATTTTTAACGGTTGAGTTTTCTATGGTGCAATCGTTACCAATTGACACGTTCGGGCCAATCGTTGTGTTGACTAGCTTCACATTTTGACCAATAAAACAAGGCACTATAATATCTGAGTTTTTCTTTGAAACATCAGGTGAAATTAATTGTTCCGTTCTGTCCTTCTGTAAAAAATTAAGCATTTTTGAGTTGGTTTCTATAGTCACAGCTTTGTTGCCACAATCCATCCAAGCTTTTACCTGTCCAGTTTTAAATATGTTACCGTTTGCCATCATTCCTTTTATCCCGTCATTTATTTGATATTCACCTCCATTTTTAATATTGTTATCCAATACTTTTTGAAGTTCAGCTTTTAAAACGCCAACATCCTTAAAGTAGTATATTCCAATAACAGCTAAATCGCTTATATAAGTTTTTGGCTTTTCAACTAATTCAATAATTTCATTTTTATCGTTAAGGTTTACAACACCAAATGCTTCAGGATTGTCAACTTTTTTTACCCATATTACGGAGTCTGCTTCTTGATCTAAATTAAAGTCTGCTCTTATTAATGTATCGGCATATGCAATTACAGCTGGTCCAGAAAGTGACTCTTTCGCACACATAATGGCATGACCGGTTCCTAAAGGTTGATCTTGACGATAAATGGAAGCTTTTGCATTTAAACTTTCAGCCAATTGTTTTAAGCTTGAAACAACATCATTCCCAAAAAAGGCTTCGTCTCCTAATATGAAAGCTATTTCGTCTATAGGCTGTTTAAGAACTTTAGCTATATCTTTAACCAAACGATGAACAATGGGTTGACCAGCGACAGGTATTAATGGCTTCGGAATTGTTAATGTATGTGGGCGAAGTCGAGAACCACGGCCAGCCATTGGGACTATAATTTTCATAAATTAGTTTTTCTATTTTGTTCCTGTACTTCCAAAACCACCTTCTCCTCTAGTAGTCTCAGAAAGTTCATCAATATTAATCCAGTCGGCATGTTCGTGTTTGGCTATGACTAATTGTGCAATGCGTTCTCCATTCTGAATTATAAAATCTTCATTAGACAAATTCACTAAAATTACACCTATTTCTCCTCGGTAATCGGCATCAATAGTTCCAGGCGCATTTAAAACTGTTATTCCTTTTTTTGCTGCTAATCCACTTCTGGGTCTTACTTGTGCTTCGTAGCCTATTGGTAATTCAATAAACAAGCCAGTACCAACTATACTGCGTTCAAATGGCTTTAATGTTCTTGATTCTGAAAGATTCGCGCGTAAATCCATCCCTGCTGAAGCTAAAGTTTCATAATTGGGTAATTCGTGATTGGATTTATTTAATATTTTAATGTTCATTTTAACTTTTTAAAAATAGTTTTAATTGATTTTTTTCTAGAACTGATACAATTCCCAAAAATACTAAAACTAAACCTGTATTTAAATAATAGTTGCTATTAGTCCTTAACGCTAAAACTGAAAACACAATAGCTAAAATTAAATAGAAAGCAATATTCTTTAAATTGTATGGTACAGGATAATATTTTTGTCCGAAAAAGTACGATAACAACATCATAACACCATATGCAGCAAGTGTTGCCCAAGCTGATGCCATAAATCCTATTTTAGGAATCATGATATAATTAAATGCAATCGTTATTATTGCACCTACAAGAGACAAATACATACCGTACTGTGTTCTATCAGTAAGTTTATACCAAATGGCTAGATTGAAGTAAATTCCCAAACAAAGATTTGCCAATAGCACTATTGGAACAATTTCTATGGCAATCCAATAGCTTTCATCTTTTACTAAAAATTCTTTTATGATATCCAGATAAGCAACTATAAATACCAGCATAAAACTTCCAAAGATTACAAAGTATTTCATTATCGTTGCATAGGTACTTTTTGCATTGGTTTCTTTTGAATGATTAAAGAAGAATGGCTCTGCTCCAAGTCTAAATCCTTGAATAAAAATGGTCATAAAAACTGCTATCTTATAACATCCACTATAAGCACCATTTATATCTTTTCCTAACATTTCAGGAAGCAACCATTTATCGAAATTCTCATTAATAACATAGGCTAATCCAGCCACCATTATCGGCCAGCCATAATTTAGCAATTGCTTTAATATTGATATATCAAATTGAAACTTCGTTTTAAAGAAATAAGGCGACAAAAGCAGTAATGTGGCTATACTTGCTACTAGATTAGCAATGAAAATATACTTGACCAAATCATTAGAATCAAAATTGAAAAATTGAAACCCGAATCTTGGAACAGCCCAAAGAAAGAAGAAATTTAATAACACATAAATAGCAATATTTGATAGTTTTATTGCTGTAAATTTTATTGGTCTTCCTGTAGCTCTTAAATATGCAAAAGGAGCAACAACAAGCGTGTCTAAAACTAAAACACTTAATAATAAATTGAAATAATCTTGATTAAGGTTTACTAATGTTGCTAATTGCCGATTAAAACTAAAACTAACCACAAAAAATAGAACGGCTGTAGCTGTTAAGCTAATAAGTGTTGTAGAAAAAACTTTGCCTTTTTCTTCACTTTTACTAAAGAACCTGAAGAAAGCTGTCTCCATGCCATAAGTTAATAGTACATTAAAAAAAGCAGCATAGACATAAAACGTTGTATTATCAGAATAACTGGTAGTTTCTAGAGTATCCGTATGAAGAGGCACTAAAATAAAGTTCATTAATCTAGGTAAAACAGTTGCCATACCATAGATTACTGTGTCTTTAAAAAAGGTTTTTAATGCACCCAATAGATAACAATTTATGTTGCTAAAAATACGTTTTTAGCAAACGTAAACCAAAGATAACTCATTGCTTATTCTGCGGTGTGCTTGGGTAAGACAATGTTGGCTTCTCTTTAATCTTCTTAATTTTGAAATATTTTATTCTATTATTTTCCTTATAGCTTATAACACATTCATTGTCTTTAAGATTAAAAGGAATACTCTTTGGAATTATTGGCACTTGATTGCCAAATTCGCCTTGCGGTTTATCACTTAAAATAACATCTGGCTTTCTGTTTAATACTGTTGAAAACCTACCTACAAAAGAATTATTACTCGAATTCGTTCCCAATTTTACACTTTTTCCTCTAAAATAAACACTGTCAAAAATCACATTTTGATTGTTCTCAACAAGGTTTACAAAAAGATTGATTCCAGAGCCACCACCTTGAATACCTGCTACCCATTTTTGATAATAGACTTCTCCAAGTTCAACTGGAGCATTGTCTTGCAAATTTTGCGCACTTGAACAATGCGAAAAACTAAGTAAAATAAAGCTTCCAAAAAATATATTTACAATCTGTTTCATTTTCAAAATAGAATATTATAAAGATACTATTTCAAAAGATATGCCATAAAAAAGCCCTACTAAAAAGTAAGACTAAATTTTAATTGTTTGAAAAGATCTTTCGACTGCACTTAAGGCGACAATTCTATAATATTTAATTATTTAACGCTTCAGCACCACCAACAATTTCTAAAATCTCGTTAGTAATAGCGGCTTGTCTAGCTTTATTATACGTTAATTTAAGCTGATCTCTCAATTCTGTGGCATTATCTGTTGCCTTATGCATTGCTGTCATACGTGCACCATGTTCACTTGCGAAAGAATCTCTAATAGCTTTATATAATTGAGTTTTTAATGCTTTGGGAATTAGTGCTTCAACAATCTCAATTTTTGATGGTTCAAATATATAATCAACATTAGTGTTTGCTTCACCTTCACCTTCAACTGGAACAATTGGAAGAAACTGTTCTGTCATGATTTCTTGTGTTGCAGCATTTTTAAACTTGTTGTAAACCAATTCAATTTTATCAAAATCACCAATAACAAATTTATCCATAAGCATTTGAGCAATTTCTGCTACATTATCAAATGTTAAATCATCATAAACACTGCTCTTATTAGCAATTACTCTTGACGATTTTTTAAAAGCATCATTTGCTTTTTTACCAATGGCAACAAAAGAAACATTTTTGTTTTTATATTCTTCGTCTTTAAGTTTGATTACTTGCTTAATAATGTTTGAATTAAAAGCACCACATAACCCTCTATTAGAAGTAATAGCAACAATAAGAACATTGTTTACTTCGCGTTGCATTGAAAATTTACTTCCAGAATCTGCATCTAATGTTGCACTTAAACTTTGTAAAAGCTCGGTTAACTTATTGGCATAAGGCCTCATTGCAGTAATAGCATCTTGAGCCTTCTTTAACTTTGCAGCAGAAACCATTTTCATGGCACTGGTTATCTGCATTGTTGAAGATACCGATGATATTCTGTTACGTATTTCTTTTAAGTTTGCCATTCCTATTATTTAGAATTAAGCTTTATATCCTGCTACTAAATCTTTAGTTACTCTTGCCAATGTATCTGTAACTTCGTCAGTTAATTTTCCTGCTTTTAAAGTTCCCAAAACGTCACTGTGCTTTGCTCTTAAAACTTCTAAATATTCGCCTTCAAATTGTTTTACTTTTTCTACAGGAACATCTCTTAATAAGTTTTTAGAACCTGCATAAATAATTGCAATTTGATCTTCTACAGTAAACGGATCGTTTTGGGCTTGCTTTAAGATTTCAACGTTTCGTTTTCCTTTCTCAATTACATTTAATGTTGCAGCATCAAGATCTGAACCAAATTTCGCAAAAGCCTCTAACTCGCGGAATTGAGCTTGGTCTAATTTTAATGTTCCTGCTACTTTTTTCATGGATTTAATTTGTGCATTTCCACCAACACGAGATACAGAAATACCTACGTTAATTGCAGGACGAACACCGGAATTAAACAAATCACCATCTAAGAATATTTGTCCGTCAGTAATAGATATTACGTTTGTAGGAATATATGCAGAAACGTCTCCAGCTTGTGTTTCAATAATTGGCAGTGCTGTTAAAGAACCTCCTCCTTTTACCATTGGTTTTAAAACCTCTGGCAAGTCGTTCATTTCTTTAGCAATGTCATCATCTGCAATTATTTTTGCAGAACGTTCTAACAAACGAGAGTGTAAGTAGAATACGTCTCCCGGATATGCTTCACGCCCTGGTGGGCGGCGTAACAATAATGAAATTTCTCTGTAGGCTACTGCTTGTTTTGATAAATCGTCATAAATGATTAAAGCCGGGCGACCAGTATCTCTAAAATACTCGCCAATTGCAGCTCCGGCCATAGGTGCATATACTTGCATAGCGGCTGGATCTGACGCATTTGCAGCAACAATTGTTGTGTAGGCAAGAGCTCCTTTGTCTTCTAGTATTTTAGCAATGTTTGCAACTGTTGATGCTTTTTGACCAATAGCTACATATATACAATAGACTGGATTACCAGCATCATAAAATTCCTTTTGATTTAAGATAGTATCTATACAAACTGTTGTTTTACCTGTTTGACGATCACCAATGACCAACTCACGTTGTCCACGACCAATTGGAATCATTGCATCAATAGATTTAATTCCAGTTTGTAATGGTTCCGTTACAGGCTCACGGAAAATAACTCCAGGTGCTTTACGCTCTAATGGCATTTGATAAGTCTTTCCGGTTATTGGGCCTTTACCATCTATTGGGTTTCCCAATGTATCAACAACACGGCCAACAATATCTTCTCCAACATTAATAGAGGCGATACGTTCTGTACGTTTTACTGTCGACCCTTCTTTTATTTCACTAGAATGTCCTAGCAATACTATACCTACGTTATCTTCTTCAAGGTTTAATACAATCCCTTCTAATCCTCCTTTAAATTCAACTAATTCGCCATATTGTGCATTAGACAATCCATAAGCACGTACAATCCCATCTCCAACAGTCAATACTGTCCCTACCTCGTCTAATGAAGCTCCTGATTCAAAACCTGAAAGTTGTTGTTTTAAGATTGCTGAAATTTCAGCTGGTTTTACTTCTGCCATTTTATTTAGATGTTTCTATGTTCTTTAATTTAATGTAAATTCTCGTCTTAATTTATTTAGTTGGCTGGAAATGCTTGCATTGTATTGAATATCACCAACTCGTAAAATAAAGCCTCCTAAAATATCTTTATCAATTACGTTTTTTAATTCAACCTTTTTACCTGTTAATTCTCTAACCTTATGAAGAACAACTTCTTTAAGGTCTGCTGTAATTTCAACTGCTGTAGTTACTGTAGCAACCTGACTACCTCTTAACTCGTTATAAATCTGAATATATTTTGAAGCAACATTGCTTAAAATACTGATTCTTTTATTTGTTATAAGGGTATCAATTAAGTTGCTTGTGTTTGGTTTGATATCTGAAAAAACACTTAATACGATAGATTTTTTAACCGAAGAACGCACAACAGGACTTTGAAGTACATTATGTAAATCCTCATTTTTTGCCAAGGTTTCAACAATTAACTTCATGTCGTTATTAACAGCTTCGGCTTTGTTATCTTTATTTGCCAAACTTAAAACCGCTTTTGCATAACGTATTGCTGCTCTTTCTCCTGCCATTACAATTAATTTAATTTAGCTTCTCCCAGCATTGATTGAACTAATTTTAGCTGTTTATCTTTGCTTGACAACTCCTCTCTAACTACCTTTTCTGCAATATCTACAGCTAATCCAGCTACATGGCTTTTTAGTTCAGCCAGTGCTGCATTTTTTTCGCTTTCTATTGCCGCTTGTGCTTGGCTAATAAGTTTACTAGCTTGTGTTTGAGCTTCTTCTTTAGCGTCTGCAATCATTTTGTTTTTTAAATCGCGTGCTTCTTTAAGCATGTTTTCTCTCTCAACACGGGCTTCTTTTAGAATTCTTTCATTATCTGCTTGAAGGTTTTGCATTTCTAATCGTGCTTTTTCAGCAGATGCTAAAGCTTCACGAATAGATTTTTCTCTATCGTTTACCGTACCAACAATTGGTTTCCATGCAAATTTTTTCAACAGAAAAAATAGCACGGCAAAAGAGATAAATGTCCAAAACAACAATCCGACATCTGGAGTAACTAAATCCATTTCTTATATAATTTAAATTCTATTTTTTAATACTTAAAAAGAGGTGCAACCAACCGTTGCACCCATCTTTTTTTACTTAATTAAGGATACAACCACCGCAAAAAGTGCTACCGCCTCAACGAAGGCAAGTATAACAATTGCTGATGCTTGGATTTTTCCTTGCATTTCTGGTTGACGTGCAATAGCGTCCATTGCTGAACCACCTATTCTACCAATACCTATTCCGGCACCAATAGCTGCAAGTCCTGCTCCAATAGCTGCAAAAGCTCCGTAATCAACGGTTGTTGCTGCTTCCTGTAATAATGCTAAACTCATAGTGTTAAAATATTAAAAAAATTAATTAATGTTCGTGTTCATGTTCCTCCATTGCAGACCCAATATAAAGAGCTGACAATAGAGTAAATATATATGCCTGAATGGCAACTACCAATACTTCAATTACACTAATAAATACTGAAAAGAAAATAGACGCAGGTGCGACCCAAATACTTTTTGCAATAAATATTAATGAAATTAAACTCAATACAATGATGTGTCCCGCTGAAATGTTAGCAAACAATCGTATCATAAGTGATATTGGCTTGATAAAAATGCCCATAAATTCAATAGGTGCTAAAAACAATTTCATTGGCACCGGTAAACCAGGCATCCAGAAAATATGTTTCCAGTAATCTTTATTCCCTACTAAAGTTGTAATAACAAATGTGATGATTGCTAATACTAAAGTAAATGCTATGTTTCCACTTAAATTGGCGCTAAATGGAAAAAACGGAATCAATCCCATCAGGTTATTAATCCAGATAAAAAAGAATAAAGTTAATAAGAAAGGTAAAAACCTTTTGTAATGCTTCTCGCCAATATTTGGAATTGCAACTTCGTCTCTAATAAAAACAACTAAAGGCTCTGTAAATTTTGCAATACCTGTTGGAACACCATTTTCAGATTTTTTATAAGCTCTTGCAGACAATCCAAATATTAATACCAGCAATATAATAGATAAGAACATTGAAAATACTAATTTGGTAATTGAAAAGTCTAACGGTTTATCATTTACAGCATGATGTTGTTCGTCATGGCTAATATAAGAATCATGTTCAGCATCATTGCTTGCGTAATATATTTCTTCATGATACTTGACTAACTTTTGCCCTTTTCTTTCAACTACTACTTTACCGCTATCATCATGGTGAAATTCAGAAGACATAAACGTCACTAAACCATTGTCTGTCCAAAGAATCACTGGTAGTGGAAAAGAAATAGCGTGTCCTTTCCAATCCATGATATGGAAATCGTGAGCGTCCTTAATATGATGCATGATCATATCTGTAACGTTAAACTCTTCTTGACTGGTTTCACTGGATGTCTTTTCTGAAGCATTTCCAATAAAAGAAAATGAAAGTAAAAAGCTAAAAAGCAGTGTTTTAAACGTTTTGATTTGCATTAGTTTGTCCAATTAAAATGCCTTTTCTAAAATTCGGTGCAAATATACACGCATTAAATTAATTGGCAAACTAAAAACAACAATGTTTAGCTTTTTTGGAGAAAATTATTAATGCTCAAAATTTCAAACGTTAGAAACAGAAAATATGGTATGAAAAAATTGAGAATTTCTAGTTGAGTATAGTCTGATTTTCCAAAAATAATTGGCAGCAAAAATACAATTGCTAAAACCATTTTGATAATGGTTAATCCTAAAAAGAGTTGATATATTTTTTGACTACCTCGTTTACTCCTATAATTCAGAATAGAAAACACAAGAAAAACCAAAAGTGCATTGAAAACATATATCGCATATAACGGTATATACAGTTTCCCGTCAAAAAACTCATAAATTATATAAAAGTGAATTCCAAAAAGAACAGATGAAAATAATAAAAGACGAATTAGAAAATTACTGGTGTCTTTGGTCATTTAGATTTGTTTTATTTTTTTGTTGATTTGGTTACTTGTTTAATAACACTGTAAAGCGCAATTCCTATTGAAGCTAACGAGCAGATAATACTAAATAATTGATATTGATTAGGGTAATGTTCGTCTAATTTTATACCTGCGAAGACACCTAACCCAATTGTAGCAAGCATTTGAAAACCAATACCTGTAAAGCGAGCATAGTTATTAAGCCGATCTTTCTGAACCTGATGGTGTCGATCCTGTTGGTTTTTGTTGGTCACCTTTGTTAAATTCTTTTACGGTACCTTTCATTACGCATGTAACGTTAAATGTTGCTCCTGGTTCAACTGCCAATTTTCCTGCAACAACTTCTCCTTCTATATGAGCCGAAGTCTTTAATGTTAAAGTGCCTGACAAAGCTAGTTTTCCAGAAAATTTTCCTTCAAAATAAGCGTCTGTACCTTGAAGTGTTCCTTTAATATGTCCGGATTTACCAACAACTACTTTACCTGATGTTCTTAAGTTTCCTTCAACAAGACCGTCAATTCTAAAGTCGCCTTCACTTATTAAATCTCCTACTATTTTAGTGCCTTTAGACACTATGTTCTGATTTGAAGTACCTTCAATTGATTGCTTTTCTTTTTTATTTTCTGAGAACATAATCTTATAATTTTAGTTATTATTTATGCTCAAATATTCGTCTAAATTCTTATGTATTTGGACTATTTGATAATTTGAAGAAGAAATTACAAAATCAGGTTTTTTAACTTTGTTCCTATCTTCTTCTTTAAATAATAAGTTAAACATTTTTGCTTCATCTATATATTCTAAACCATGTACAAGTACTAGTAAAGTATCTAAATCGTAAACATCTGTAGAGACAACAATATTTTTGAAATGCGAATTTCCAATAACTTCATTCAAAGTTGTGATAAATGTATTCAACTCTTCTTCTTTGGGATTATTGAACATGTATACGGCTTTTACATTTTTTTCCAATGTGTCATCTACAAACTCTTTGCTTGCCAACTTTGGAAGCATGTTTAAGGAAATGTTTTCTGCCTTTTTCCCTTCTATATCATTTGGATAGTTTAAAGCCACATAATTTATGGCTTTCGCATAAGGTTCATAACCATACAAACGGCCAATGGCATTTGCTTTTAACAATTCGAATTTTGCAACCATGGCGTCACCATCAAACATATTGATATATTCATCACATTTTGAGATAACTTCAACATATTCCTGTTTTTCATGAAGCTTATATAGATTTTTATATAAACTTTCTGGACTGCTTTCGTCCTTGGTTGATGCCAATTCTGGATTCATCAAAATTGTTGCATATCTTGAGTCTGGATAGTTAGTTATAATATCGTTTTTGGCAATCTCGGCTTCATCATTATTCTCCAAAACAGAATAAATTTTATATAAATTATATTTTGCTGGTAAAACCAAGCGTTCTTCCGGGTTATTGCTTAACAATTGTTGAAGTTTTGTCTTTGCCAAATCGTATTCTTTAAACTTCTCCTTATAAATTAAACCTAATTGATAATAGGCGTAGTTTCTTTCTTTGGTAATGCTATCTATTTCTTTTTCTGTTGAAGGGATTTTGGATATGTAAAATTCAGGATCATACAGTTCATCTTCAGAAGCAGTAGCTAGTACATCATCAATGGTGTTGGTGTTGTTTAAGCCAGAGCTGGTTTTATTAGACCACCTCCAATTGTCTTCCAACTGTCTATCACCCCAAACTTTAATAAACTCATTTTTTCCAAAAGAAACAGTTGTTGGGTTATAAAAATAAAATGTTGAGGCTTGATTTGGCAAACCTCCACTTCTATTTAAACTACCTTGCAACCCTGGTCTATTGCCTTTTGAATTCTTATCAGCGACAACAAGGCCTTTGTTTCTTTCTATAATTTCCTGTTTCTCTTTTTCAGCTTCGACTTTCGCCTTGAGTATATCTATATAGTGGGTAAAAAACTTTAGTTTTTGCGCTTCAGACATGCCTACAAGATTCATGATACTATCATCAACTTGAACTATGTTTTCATAATAAATTACATCTTCCAAGTTGTCTCTTTTGCGTTTTACAACCCTAAATTCTTTAGTGCTCTGCTCTAAATTGGTTAAAGTGCTATCATAATAAGCACCTGCTTCTTTGTATAAAGAATTATTGAAACTCATTTCGGCTAAAACTTCATAACTTCTCGCCTTTAATCTTTTGTCCTCACTTGGTTCTCTTAAAGACTTGTTGAAATATTCCACGGCTAGGGAATCTGAACCATTGTTTAAATGGTATTGTGCAATTTGGTGATAGATTTTATCAAGATATGGTCTATTCTCACGGTCTTCTTCTAAATCAGTTAAGAGTTCGTGAAATGCTAATTTATCTTGATTTTCAAAATCAAAGTTTTTAGCTTTTCCAATATGTGCTGCGATCAAATATATTCTTGGTGTTTTACGATGCAACTCTATGACCTTATCAAACGCTATGTTAGCACTGTCTTTATAACCCAATTCATTATACAATTGTCCTTGGATAAATCGAAATCTTCCGCGCTCGTCATTGTTTTTTGTAGCATTTGATGCGATCTCCAATTGTGTAACTGCACTATCTATAGATTTTGTGTTAATATAAGCTTGAGCAAGCATTGATGCTGCATCAGCTAAATCTTGATCCTCTAACTCTTCCTCTTCCAAAAGACGTTTTAGATTTTTAATGGCCAATTCTTCATTTTCAAGACGAATATTAGCTTTTTCTTTCCAGATTTTAACTTGATTTATCTTATCGCTTGTAGGATATTTATTTAAAATATTATTAAAGGCATCTAAAGCAGGCACAAAACGTTGATCGAAATATCTTGCTTTACCAAGTAATAAATAAGCCTCATCTATTTGAGGATTCTTTTCTTTACCCTTAATATTCATACTGTGCTTCTGAATAGCTTTTACTGCTTTTTCTTCAGCTCTTGTGAAATTTTCATTTTCAGATTCTCCTGGTAAAATTACCTCATCTGAAACCTGCATTCTTTCTATCGGTAAAATTTCCCAATAGTTGTCTTTATAAGATTCATTAAGTGTGATTTTACCTTCTTGAAGTGCGTTATAACCATTGTATAACGTGTTGTATTCTGTTGCTACAGCGTGGAAGTTTCTACTAACAAAGCTGTCTTTTTTACGAGAACAGCTTGTTATGAAAATTGCTGTAATTGCGACAACTGATATGACTTTTAAAAATGTTTTCAAAAGATAGGTTGCTTTAATCTAATAAATAACTATAAACTCTTGTTATTATTATGTTAAAGCGTAAAAATAAACATCTTTTTGGATATAGCTATAAAATAAAAGTTCTTTTAGATGAAACGATTATTGAGCAAAATGTGTTTCTAATTCCTTTAAGGTTGCCTCGCTAGTGGTTAAGTCTCTAATAATTTCGCCTTTATCAAGCACAACAATTCGTTCACAAACATCTGTTACATGAAGTAAATCATGACTTGAAATTAGAACTGTGACACCTTGTTTTTCGGCAAGATCTTTTATGATGGCTTTTAAGCGTATTTGCGTTGTTGGATCTAAATTAGCAAAAGGTTCATCTAAAATTATAACTTCTGGGTTGCCAATAAGTGCAGCAACAATCCCGACTTTCTTTTGATTCCCTTTGCTTAAGTCTCTTAAATACTTTTTCTGGTTTAAAATTTCACCATGAAAAAAGTCTTCAAATTGAGACAACAGCGCATCTACATCTGCTTTATTTTGCCCTCTAAGGTCTCCTATGAAATAGAAGTATTCTTCTGGTGTTAAATAACCTATTAAAAAACTTTCATCAATAAAAGTTGAGGTAAATGGTTTCCAGTCTTCGCTTTCATCTACTTGAATGTTATTGTTTTTAATTTTACCAGTAGTTGGTTTTATCAAGTCCAATAACAAACTAAAATATGTGGTTTTACCAGCTCCGTTGTTACCAACTAAACCAAAGCTTTGTCCTTTAGGAATATCTAAACCTTGTATTTTTAAAACCGTTTTATTACTGTATACTTTTGTAAGGTCTGATGTTACTATCATGATTTTTAAATTAAGTTTCTTGACTAAATGCGTCAATCATTTTATATTTTGAGTCTAAATACTTAAGAGTTATGAACCTCATGAGTTTTTGATGAAAAACAATTCCTATCACTCCTAAAATAATCAACAATAAACAAGCTATTTCAAAACTTGAAATCACATAAAACAATGCAAATAAACCTAGCGGAATAAGCAATAGCGGAATTCCAATAAGCCATTGTACAGCTCCCGTGCCTTGATAATTAAATGCAGCTCTTTGATTTAAATCTATTTTCTTTCTGTTATATGAGCCTCCAAACAATATAACATGCGTATTTACTCCTATGTTATAAATTGCCGCAGCAAAATGTGCAATTAAAATCTTCCATCCAAAATAAACATACGGAATGCTTAAAACAAAAAGAATAATAACACTGGCTGCCATTAGCGTGAATTTTGATTTTAAATACTCTTCATACTTTATATTTTGACTCATTAACATTTTATAATAACCGCTATCCCAAGCTGGAATAAACTGCCCGAAATTGATTAAAAAGATGCCCGTTACAAAAATACCAATGAATGCAAAAAACCAAGGCATATCTTGATATGTAGGCTGTGGATAAAAAAACAAACCGTAAAGTAATCCAATAATTAAAATAAAAACTGAAGAACGAGGTCTTTTGTTTCTCCAAATAAGTCTCAAATCCAATTGCAGAAAAGGAGCAACATTGCCAAATTTTCTTGTCCACGCTAAATCTGAAGTTTTAACTTCTTCAGTTTTAGACTTTAATGAACTATCTAGATACAACTGCTTCTTTAAGTTTTTGAAATTAGCTATATAAAGTCCAAGTAGAATAGCAAGAGGAATCACTACTAAAATTGGATTACTGTAAATTGAAGAGATTCCGTTAGATAATAGGCTTGAAAATGAAACAACATTAAAATAATTTAATACAAACAATCCTCCAGCAAAAACGATGATGGGCAAAAACGATAACTCTGTTTGAGAAGATAGGCTTTCAATTATAAAATTCAAGAAGTTAATAATCAATGTAATTATTAAAAGCGAAAGCATCCAAATTAAAACCGAATTTACTGGATAATCATTTACAATTAAGGTCACGCCAAATGGAATAATTGCAAAAAGTGGTAAAAAATTGAAAAAAGATAATGCAGACTTCCCTAAAACATAATGCACAATTTTGCTACGCCTCACTGGTAAAGTCAACAACGGTTTGACTGACATTACAGGTAGTTTTTGAAAGAAAAAACGCATCAAAATATCTGCAAGAATCCAATAAAATAATATGCTATTTACTATGTTTAAAGGGTCTTGATCTGGAAGTTGTTCTATTAAAATTGGATAAAGAGCAATTCCTAAAAACAAAAATATTGCTATAAAATATAAAGCAACAAATATGAGCAAGATGTTTAGTGCTACACTTTTTTGCCAATACGATGATCTAAAATATTGTTTCCATTCTAAATTAAAGAAGTGCTTTAATTTCATTTGTTTTAGGTTAGATTTAATGTATAAGTAATATTATATCAGATTTTGTTACAATCAAAACTCAAATACTATTTATGTTTTATATTTTTGCCAAAAAAATAAATGTCGCAATTTCATAAACTTACAATAAAAGAAATTAAGAAAGTAACTCAAAAAGCTGTTACTATTAGTTTTAATGTTCCTGAAAACTTAAAAGACACTTTCTCATTTAAGGCAGGTCAGTATATCACTTTAAAAACCTCTTTAGAAGGTCAAGAAATAAGAAGAGATTATTCGCTTTGCTCTTCATCTAAAAGTGGCGAACTTAAAGTTGCTGTAAAAGCTGTAGAGCATGGAGTATTTTCAAAATTTGCAAATTCAGAATTAAAAGTAAATGACGTTATAGAGGTTTCAGAACCTAATGGTAGGTTTACTTTTGAACCAGACCAAAGCAAATCAAGAACAATCTCTGCATTTGCTGCTGGAAGTGGGATTACGCCAATAATGAGTATTGTAAAAACAGTTTTGGAAGAAGAGCCATTAAGTAACTTTATTTTAATTTATGGAAACAAAACGCCTGAAGACACCATCTTTTATAATGAACTTTTAGCTCTGCAAACTCAATATAATAATCGACTTAAAATCCAATTTGTATTTAGTCAGGCACAAAAAGAAGATGCATTGTTTGGACGAATTGATAAAAGTGTAGTCAACTTCGTCATCAAAAATCTATTTAATAAAACTTCAGTTGATACTTTTTATTTGTGTGGCCCAGAAGCCATGATTTACATGGTTAAAGATGTTTTGATTGAAAATCATGTTTCTGAAAGCAATATAAAATTTGAATTATTTACTGTTGCCACTCCTGAAAAAACCAATATAATAAACGCTGTGATTGGTCAAACAAATGTAAGAGTGATGCTGGATGATGAAGAGTTTGATTTTGTAATGGATTCTAAAAAAACCGTTTTAGAAGCAGCCCTTTCTGAAAAGATAGATGCGCCTTATTCTTGCCAAGGAGGTATTTGTAGTAGTTGTTTAGCAAGACTAAAAGAAGGTCAGGTAACCATGAGGCAAAATAATATTTTAACAGATAGTGAGGTTGCAGAAGGTTTAATTTTAACTTGCCAATCACAACCAACTACCTCGATCATTTATGTTGATTACGATGATGTTTAACTCATGATAAAATCGAATTTATTTTATTAACTATCGTTTCTGGAGAAATACTCCTTATTGCTTCTTTATAGTTTTCTGGATATTTATTGCCGTAAATAGAGGTTGGAATTTTTGGAAATTTATCTCTATCGGGAAGTAAACAATAATCAGTTGGTTGATTAAAAGGCGTAAATCCAGCAAAAGGATGTGTAACGCCCCAAATAGTGACTACTTTTATGCCAAGCATCGCAGCAATATGCCCATTACCTGAATCAGCCGAGAGCATGACGTCTAAATTGGAAATAACATCTATCTCTTCTTTAAGAGATAATTTTCCAGCAATGCTGGTCACATTTTCAAACTCATCTTGAAGCTTGTTTAGTTGTTCAATCTCATGCTTTCCTCCACCAAAAAGTAAGATCCTATATTTTTTAGAAAGAGAATTAATAACTTCTGTTAGTAAGTCCAATGGATACATTTTACTTTCATACGCTGCAAAAGGCGCGATACCAATCCATTCTTTAGTGTCGCTTCCAATTATTTCAATTGCTTTGTTGCTTAATGCTTTTTTTTCTGGGAATTTTGGGTTTGATAAATCCAAAAGAAAACCTAACCTTCTAAAAACGTCTGCATAGCGCTCAACTGTTGTTTTGAGTTGCTTAACCTCTTTACCAGAAATTAAAGCTTGCTTTGCTTTTCTTCCTTTATCAATTTGAACAACTTTTATCCCAAGTAAAAAGAATTTTAAAATATTTGAGCGTAACACATTATGCAAATCTGCAACTGCGTCAGTGTTAAGTTTTTTTAATTCTTTTGACAATTTATATAAGCCCAAAACGCCTTTGTGTTTTCTTTTAACATCTGCTGAAAACACACTTACATTCTTTAAATCTCTAAAAAAAGGTTTGAAAAATTCTCTTGTTAAAACGGTAAGTTTAATATCTGGATATTGTTCTTGAAAAGCTCTTAAAACAGGAACTGTCATAGCCACGTCTCCCATAGCAGAAAGACGAATTACTAGTATATGTTTTATGTTAGGCATCTCGAGAATTCGAGTAAGTTTATTTCTGACCTCTTAAAACAGGATTCAACTCATCGTCATTATACATCTTCATCTGTTTATAAACTTTCATGTATTTGTCTCCATTTTCAATATCTTGAAGTAGTGTGTCAATTGCAGAAGACAAATCTTCTCTTTGTTCTAATAAAACGTTTAATTTCGATTGACAGTTAGCTTTATGAGCATCAGATGCATCAATGCGAGTTGCTTCTTCATTCATGTGATAAATTTTTAATGCTAATATTGACAATCTATCAATTCCCCAAGCAGGACTTTCAGTATTAATGGTTGCATTGCTTTTTGGAGTTACGTGTTTATACTTTTCCAAAAAGTAACTGTCAATATATTCAACCATATCTGTTCTATCTTGATTTGAAGCGTCGATTTGGCGCTTTAATTTCAGTGCCGCAACAGGATCGATATTTGGGTCGCGAATAATGTCTTCATAATGCCATTGAACGGTATCTATCCAACATTTTCTATACAACAGATGCTCAATAAGTTCCGTTTTTTCATCATACCTGTTTTTAAAAGGTTGGTCAACCGTATTTATGACGTGATAGGTTTCAATAACGTTTTGAAAAATTACATTGGCTTTACTTGAAAACATTGCTTGCTAAATTTAGATACAAATATAAGTCTATTTACTTAACTTTACGACTCTAAAAACATCTCAAACAGTTATGCATATTCATAATTTATCTGAAGAAAATTCTATCCTAAATACTTTTTTGTCTGAAATGAGAGATACTGAAACCCAAAAAGACAGTATGCGTTTTAGAAGAAATATAGAACGTATAGGTGAGATTCTTGGATATGAATTAAGTAAAGTTTTAAATTATAAAACTTCTACAATAAAAACTCCTTTAGGTAATGCAAACATGATGACGCTTGATGATAATATTGTTTTGTGTTCAATATTAAGAGCTGGTGTGCCATTGCACAATGGATTGTTGAATTATTTTGATGACGCGCAAAATGCTTTTATTTCAGCGTATAGACATCATAAACATGACCCTGAAAGTTTTGAAATTATTGTAGAATATCTTGCATGTCCAAACCTGGAGAACAAAACCTTGATTTTAGCAGACCCAATGTTAGCAACTGGACAATCTATGGTTGCTACATTTGAAGCCCTGAAACCATTTGGCAAAGTAAGAAATCTTCATTTGGTAAGTGTTATTGGAGCACAGGCTGGTGTTGATTATATTAAAAATCACTTTAGAGAAGATACACATTTATGGATTGCTGCAATTGACGACAACTTAAATGACAAAGGTTATATAGTTCCTGGTTTGGGAGATGCTGGAGATTTAGCTTTTGGTGAAAAACTACAGAATTAGTAAAACAATCGGCGAAATAATTAATATTAAGAGAAATATTTCTCTAAACCATTTTTCTTTAATGGTTTCAATATAATTTGCCACAACAATTGCAAGTGTTGGAAAAAGAAACAAGAATTCACTCCCATTTTTATCTGGTGCAATTATCATGATTACAAATGCAATTGCTAAACTTATGAAGATGGATTTAAAAATTGGTCGAAACTTTTTCATTCTTTTTCTTATAGAGGCCAAATAAAAAATAGACGACCAAACTCCAAATGACAATAAAATGGTTATTGCAATAATATCCTTTGATGAATTAAAATTGCTGTAGTCAATGCTAATATCAGATGCGATCTTTATAGCTCCAAAAAAATCTCCGTTTACAATTATAGAATATGATACTACTATTAATAACACAGTAAGTAATCCTGTAAATGGCACTATCCAATTTTTAATCTTATTATCAGTAAATAGTAGTAAAACAGCATAAATTAAGATGAAGAAAAGAATTGCCCAAAAATAGAAAAGCGAAGCTATAGCAACCCAAAAAGAAGCATCAAAGAGTTTCTTTTTTAAATTAATTTGAGAGCGTAAGCTTAATGTTCTTCTTAAAGCCAGAAGTATAAAAAAGTTGGAGACTATTATTTTATCACTCAATAAAGATTTGGGAAGCATGAGCAAAAACAAACTATACAATAAGATTTCGTAGTTGTTTTTTTGTGTTAAACTATTTTTTCCAACAATGAAATTTAATGTAAGAATTGAAAAATAGCATACGCCAAAAATTACTATTTTTTCTAGTATATCATTAAAGTTGTATACTTCATTACTCAACTTGAAATTTGCAATTACATAAGCAAATAGCGAAATAAAAAATACAACTATGAAGTTTATTGGTTTAGATTTACTAAAAATGCTTGTAATCATTAAGTGTTTTTGTATTTTTGTAAGGTAAATATACTACAGATGAAAGATTTTTTTTACGCTATACAAGATTTATTTGTTGATTACCTGTTTTGGCCATTTGATGTTTTAAGAGAATTAGACTTAAATAATTGGTGGTTATCTAATATTGTGTCTTGGACATTTACCATTATTTCTTTAGTGGCTTTTGTTTACTGGATGAAACAATTAAAAGGCTACAACGATAATAATGAAGAAGATAAGAGTGTAACTGCACACGAATATTTATAAATCGAAACCTATATCTTTACGATAATACATCTTATCAAAATGTAGTTTTTCTATATTTTGATAAGATTTTTTTAATGCTTCTTCGTAGGTATTACCATAACTAGTTATTGCCATAACTCGACCTCCTGACGTAACTATTTTACCATCTTTTAGGTTTGCTCCTGCATGAAACGGAATTGAACCTTCAATTTTTTCTATCCCAAAGATTTCTTTTCCCTTCTCATAAGTTTCTGGATAGCCTCCCGAAACCAACATCACTGTTGTTGCTGAACGTTCATCAATCTCAATGTCAATTTTATCCAATGTTTGATTAGCTATTGCTTGAAAAATTTCAACCATATCATTTTTCAGTCTTGGTAAAACTACTTCTGTCTCTGGATCTCCCATTCTAACGTTGTATTCTATAACTTTAGGTTCGTTTCCTACTTTTATTAAACCAATAAAGATGAATCCTTTATATGGTAAATTATCTTTTTGAAGACCAGTAATTGTTGGTTTAACAATACGATGTTCTATCTTATAAAGAAATTCTTTTGTGGCAAATGGCACTGGAGAAACTGCTCCCATACCACCTGTGTTTAAGCCAGTATCGCCTTCACCGATGCGTTTATAATCTTTGGCTGTTGGAAGTATTTTATAATTCTTACCGTCAGTTAATACAAAACAACTTAATTCTATACCATCCAAAAACTCTTCAATCACAACTTTAGAACTTGCTTCTCCAAATTTAGCATCAACCAGCATACTTTTAAGCTCTGATTTTGCTTGTGTTATATCTTTTAAAATCAGAACCCCTTTCCCAGCTGCTAATCCATCTGCCTTTAGAACATAAGGAGGTTTGAGTGTTTCCAAAAACGCATAACCTTCTTCAACATTATTAACGTTAAAACTCTGATATGCTGCAGTTGGTATATTATGTCTAAACAAAAATTCTTTTGCAAATTCTTTACTGCCTTCTAAAGCAGCAGCAGCCTTTTCTGGTCCAATAACATCCACATGCATTAGATCTTTATCATTTAAAAAGAAATCATGAATACCTTCTACTAATGGGTCTTCTGGGCCAACAACAACCATATCAATTCCTTTTTCTAAAACAACTTTTTTAATAGAAGAGAAATCTGTGACACCAATTGCTAGATTTTCAGCTACTTCTTCGGTACCTGAATTACCTGGTGCTACATATAATTTTTTACATAAAGGGCTTTGAGCTGTTTTCCAGGCAAATGTATGTTCTCTTCCTCCAGATCCAAGAATTAAAATTGTCATATGTGGGTAGTTTGGGCAAAAATAATTGCTTTTGCGCTTAAAAAACAATTATTTTACAAAAACATAAAATCATTTTTTCCTTTTGAATTTATTTGATTTTTCTTTACAAATAAATGGCTTTCCAATTAGGAGGGCAAAGCTTTTTTTGGATAACATTCAAAAACTAAATGAAGAGGAGTTTAAAAATTATATTGAAACTGCAAAAAAAGATATTTTATCCCATCATCTAAAAGAAAATCAGTTTTATAAATCTTTTGCTAAAAATGTTAACATAAATGATTGGTTAAATGTTCCTGTAATGACTAAACGGGATTTGCAACAACCTTTAAAACAAAGACTATCTAATAAATATAATGCAAAAAACGTTTATGTAAAT
Source organism: Gilvirhabdus luticola (assembly GCF_040117515.1). Lineage (NCBI taxonomy): Bacteria > Pseudomonadati > Bacteroidota > Flavobacteriia > Flavobacteriales > Flavobacteriaceae > Gilvirhabdus > Gilvirhabdus luticola. Next base: position 850,117 of record NZ_JBEEEN010000001.1, on the reverse strand, counting down.
AAAACTTCAGGTTCTTCTGGAGATCCATTTATTTTTGCAAAAGACAAATTTTGTCATGCTTTAACCTGGGCTGTTATTCAAAATAGATTTGGATGGTTTGGATTAAATTTCAACACCTCAAAGCAAGCTCGATTTTATGGTATCCCATTAGATAAAAAAGGCTATTATAAAGAACGATTAAAAGATTTTTTTAGTAATCGTATACGGTTTTCAGTATTTAATTTGGGTGATTCTGAATTTGAAAATGTATTCCATTCATTCATAAACACTAAATTCAAATATATAAATGGTTACACAAGTCCGATTGTTCAATTTGCAAAATTTTTACAAAAAAAAGAGATTGTTTTGACCAATGTTTGCCCAACACTTGAATATTGTTTTGTAACTTCTGAAATGTTATTTGAAGAAGATAAAGTATTAATGCAAGAGCAATTTGGCGTGCCAGTAATTAACGAATATGGAGCTTCTGAATTGGATTTGATTGCTTTTGACAACCCTGAAAATGAATGGCAGATTAATAATGAAACATTATTAGTTGAAATACTCGATGAGCAAAATAACGTATTGCCATTTGGTAAAGAAGGTCGAGTTGTTATAACGTCTCTTTATAACAAAGCACATCCATTTATTAGATATGATATTGGTGATGTTGGTGTGCTTTCTGAAAAAAGTACTTTAAAAAAACCCATATTAGAAACCCTAATAGGAAGAACAAATGATATTGCCATATTACCTAGTGGGAAAAAAGCGGCTGGATTGACTTTTTATTATATTACCAAAAGTATAATTGAAGACGATGGTCATATTAAAGAATTTGTAATTGAGCAATTGAAGATTGATACTTTTAAAATTAATTATTCGGGAGAAATAGCAATTTCAAATGATAAAAAAGCAAAAATCATTACTGCAATGGAGAACTATTTAGAAAAGGGACTCCATATTATTTTTAAAAAACAGGATACAATACAACGTTCAAAAAGTGGTAAATTGAAGCAGTTTATCTCTCTAATGAAATAAAACAAATGAACATAACCATAATAGCTGGAGCACGTCCAAACTTTATGAAAATTGCTCCTATTATTGAAGCAATTGAAAAAAAGATTAGACTTGGCTTTGATCTTCATTATAGACTGGTTCATACAGGGCAACATTATGATAATAACTTAAGCGATACTTTTTTTAAAGAGCTTGATATTCCGTTCCCAGATATAAATTTAAATGTAAAAAGTGGCACTCAAGCAGAACAAACTGCTGCTATAATGATTGAATTTGAAAAAGAATTAGAACAAAATACATGTGATTTGGTGTTGGTTGTTGGTGATGTAACCTCTACAATGGCATGCACCATAGTTGCAAAAAAAGAAGGAATTAAAGTAGCTCATGTTGAAGCAGGAATTCGTTCTGGAGATATGACAATGCCAGAAGAAATAAACAGAATTGTAACAGATAGCTTAACAGATCTTTTTTTTACAACTTCAATTCATGCTAATGAAAATCTTAAGCGTTTAGGTATTCCCGACAATCAAATATTTTTTGTTGGTAACGTAATGATTGATACTTTACTCAAACACAGTTCCAGATTAAATCCGCCCAAAATTTGGAAAGAATTGAACCTACAGAAGAGAAAATATTTTGTATTAACATTACACAGGCCGAGCAATGTTGATGAAGAAGAGCAATTTGTAACTTTATTGAACCTAATTACCTCGTTAACTAAAGATTTTCATATAATATTTCCTGCGCATCCTAGAACTAGAAAAATACTCGAGACACTTAATTTCAATTTTAAAAACCTTCATTTTATATCGCCTTTAGGGTATTTGGAATTTAATTATTTAGTAAAAAATGCTTTGGGTGTTTTAACAGATTCTGGAGGGATAACAGAAGAAGCAACTGTAATGAACGTGCCATGTATAACGTTAAGAGATACAACTGAAAGGCCTGAAACCTGTGCAATTGGAACAAACATTCTGGTTGGGAATAATCCTGAAAAAATTGATGAAGCCTTTAAAACATTGTTTTCTGGACATTGGAAGCAAGGGCAAATTCCAGAACTTTGGGATGGACAGTCAGCCGAACGGATTGTAAATCATTTGATTGAAATATTTAAGCTCAAGTGAAAGAAGTATTTATTTTAACAAGTTATTATCCTCCTGAAATTGGAGCAGCTTCAAACAGGATATTTCATTTGGCAAATGGTCTTCAAAAACATAATTTTCAAGTTTCGGTAATAACGCCTTTACCTAATTACCCAACTGGAAAAATCTTCGAGCCTTATAAACGTAAATTCAAAGTAAGTACAATCGAAAATGGTATAAAAATATATAGGCTTTGGATTTATGCCACTAATTCTAAAAATAAATTCATACGCTTATTAGCTATGCTTTCTTATAGCTTCAGCTTGATGTGGTTTTTTTTGTGGAATAAAATTCCTCAAACTGTTATCGTACAATCACCGCCATTACTTGTTGCCTTTACAAGTATGTTGCTTTTAAAGTCTAAAAAAAGAAAGTTGGTACTAAATGTAAGTGACTTATGGCCTATAGTTGGGGTAGAATTGGGTGTTTTTAAAAAAAATTTTGGTTATGAGTTGCTTGAAAAAATTGAGCGGTTCAATTATAGAAAAGCTGATTTGGTTTTAGGGCAGAGTGAAGAAATCCTATCTCATGTGACTTCCTTAATACCTCAAAAAGAAGCATTTTTATATAGGAACTATCCAGATTTTGAACCACCAGAAATTGAATTTAGTAATTCTGACGAAAATACAATCAAGCTTGTTTATGCCGGTTTGTTAGGTGTAGCTCAAGGGATTTATAAGCTTTGCCAAGAATTAGACTACAATAATATGGAGTTTCATATTTATGGATCTGGTTCTGAACAAAAAAAAATTGAACAATTTATTTCAAATAATAAAGAGCTGCCTATATTTTATCACGGTGAACTAAAAAGGAATGACTTACATGACAAAATAATTAAGCATGATGCCGCTATTATTCCTCTACAAAATAGAATTTATGGATCTGTTCCTTCGAAAATATTTGAATATGCTCGGTTGGGTTTACCAATGATTTATTTTGGCGGAGGTGAAGGAGAGCAGATTATTGAAAATTTAGAACTCGGTTGGGCTGTTAAGCCGAATGATTATACAGGCCTAAATAATGTAATTTCTGAAGTTCGAAATTTAAAAATTGATTTAAAAAGCAAGGCCAAAATAAGGGAAACGGCTTATGAAAAGTTTGATTTTGAAACTCAATTAAATCGTTTAGAAAAACTTATCTAATAAGCTTTATCTTCTCCTTTAACTGCATTTAAAAATGTTTGAACGATTATTTTTAAATCTAACAAAAGGGACCAGTTTTCAATATAAAAGATATCATACTTTACTCTATTTATTATATCCGCATCTGATTCAACTTCTCCTCTAAAGCCACTTATTTGAGCCAATCCTGTTATTCCTGGCTTTACAAAATGACGAACCATAAATTTATCTATTCTTTTAGCATACATATCTGTGTGGCTAACCATATGAGGCCTAGGCCCAACAACTGACATATCTCCAAATAATACGTTGTAGAATTGTGGTAATTCATCAATACTGGTTTTCCTAATAAATTTGCCAACTTTAGTTATTCTATGGTCTCCACGTTTTACTTGGTATTTGTGAGCATCTTTATTTGGAGTCATAGAGCGAAACTTATAACAGTCAAATTCTTTGTAGTTGAACCCATTTCTAGATTGTTTAAAGAATACCGGCCCTTTAGATTCCAACTTAATTAAAAGGGCTATTAGTGGTGTGAGCCAAGATAACAAAAGAATAATAACCGCAGAGGAAAAAATAATATCAAATGTTCTTTTGGTTATTTTATTAATTGTATTGCTTAATGGGATATCTCTTAAAATTAGGATTGGAATATAATCGTAATATTCATACTTGAGTTTTTTAGAATAAATATCCTTATTGTCTGGTATGAATTTTAACTCTCTTAAATTATTGTCTGCAAAATCAATAAGTTCGTTTATTTGTTTGTTGGTTAATTCGGATACTGAAGAATATATTTCGTCAATTCCATTTTCTTTTATGTATTCAAAACATTGGTTTAAAGAAAAACTTTCGTTTTTTAAACAAAATTGTTTCTTGAATTCATATCCGAAATCATGTCTCGTGTTAAAAATATCTATGAGTTGTTTGGTTTTCTTGTTGTCACCAATTACAATAACCCTTCTTAAATTTCCTTTTAAATAAATTCTATACTTACTTAATAAAAAATAGGAAAAGAACTTGAAGAAAGTAATGAAAACAAAAACAGAAATCACATAGCTTCCTAGTGCTAACCGGCTAATATTTGGTTGTTTAAAAAATCCTATAAATGCATAAAGAATTAAAGCAAATAATATTATTTGCCTTACTAAAAGCGTAATTATTTGAACAATTCTTGTGTTTCTTTGCACTTCATAAAAATCATTTTTTAAAGAGACAATAATCCACATTAAAGAAATGTATCCGATGAAAATATAGGTGTTTGTGATGTTGGTTTCAAACAAAAAGATAGTTGCATTGATGATAAACAAATCCATTGTCAAAAACAATGGTTTTATCAGCTTATAATATCTTCCTGGTTTGTATGGCATTACTTTTTAATATGATTTGAAAAATCTTTATGTTCTCTTTTATGCAGTTCTTCTTGAGAAAGTCCTTTAAAATAATTAAAAGTCTTTAACATTCCTTGTTCTCTGGTTACTTTTGCTTCCCAACCAAGTAACTTTTTAGCAAGAGTCGTGTCTGGTTGACGTTGCATTGGATCATCTATTGGTAAATCTTTAAAAACGATTTTCTGATCTGTACCCGTTAATTTTATAATTTCTTCAGCAAAGTCTTTTATCGCTATTTCATTGGGATTTCCAATATTAACTGGGTAAGCATAATCACTTAATAACAGTCTGTATATACCTTCTATCTGATCATCAACATAACAAAACGAACGTGTTTGTGAGCCATCCCCAAATACGGTTAAATCCTCACCTCTTAATGCTTGACCCATAAATGCAGGAATAACTCTACCATCATTTAGTCTCATTCTGGGGCCATATGTATTAAATATTCGCACAATTCTAGTTTCCAAACCATGAAATCTATGATAAGCCATTGTAATTGACTCTTGAAAACGTTTTGCTTCATCATAAACACCTCTTGGCCCAATGGTATTAACGTTGCCATAGTAATCTTCGGTTTGAGGATGAATAAGAGGATCTCCATATACCTCAGAGGTTGAGGCTATAAGAATTCTTGCTTTTTTTGCTTTAGCTAAACCTAACAAATTATGGGTTCCTAGAGAGCCAACTTTTAGTGTTTGTATTGGAATTTTTAAATAGTCTATTGGGCTTGCTGGCGATGCGAAATGCAAAATATAATCTAAATTACCTTCAATTTTTACAAATTCTGTAACATCATGTTCAATAAACTCAAAATTTGAATTGTTATTTAAATGATTTAGATTTTTTTTATCGCCAGTAATATAGTTATCTATTCCAATGACATAGAATCCTTCTTTTAAAAAGCGATCACATAAATGAGATCCTAAAAAGCCCGCTGCACCTGTTATGAGAACTCTCTTCATATTTATCTTCCTATTGAACTATAATAGAACCCTTCTTCTTTAATCTCCTCCAAATCGTAAAGGTTTCTGCCATCAAAAATTGCATTGTTTTTTAGCTTGTCTTTTATTTTGCCAAAATCTGGTGTTCTAAAGATACTCCATTCTGTACAAATAACTAATGCATCTGCGTTATTAAGAGCTTCATACATGTTAGAGGAAAATGAAATTTTATTTCCTATTTTCCTTTTTACATTTGTCATTGCTTCGGGGTCATAAGCAGTAACTTTTGCTCCTCGACAAAGAAGTTCTTCTATAATATACAATGCAGGTGCTTCTCTGATATCATCTGTTTCTGGTTTAAAAGCCAACCCCCAAATAGCTATCGTTTTATCTTTTAAATTCCCTTTAAAATAGGCATCTATACGAGGTATTAGAATCGTTTTTTGAAGACTATTGACTTTGATAACTGAATCGAGAATGTTAAAATGATACCCTACCTCTGTTCCAGATTTAAAAAGAGCTTTTACATCTTTTGGAAAACAGGAACCTCCATATCCGATACCTGGAAATAAAAAACGTTTCCCTATTCTTGAATCTGTTCCTATTCCAACCCTAACCTTATCGACATCTGCTCCAACTTTCTCGCAAAAATTCGCGATTTCGTTCATAAAGGTAATTTTAGTTGCCAGAAATGAATTTGCCGCATATTTGGTAAGTTCAGCAGACTTTTCGTCCATGATAAGGATTGGATTTCCTGAACGTACAAAGGGTTTATATAACTTTTTCATAAGCTCAGTCGCCCTTTCTGAACTAGATCCTATTACTATTCGTTCTGGTTTTAAAAAATCATCTACAGCAAACCCTTCTCTTAAAAACTCAGGATTAGAAACGACATCAAATTCAACCTTGGTCTCTTTTGCAATGGTTTTGCGTACCCTATCTGCTGTTCCAACTGGTACAGTGCTTTTATCAACTATGACCTTATAATCTTTAATTAATTTTCCAATATCTGCTGCTGCGCCCAATACATAAGAAAGGTCTGCAGAACCATCTTCATCTTCTGGTGTTGGTAATGCAAGAAATATTATATCTCCGTGCATTAAACCTTCTTCTAAAGAGTTTGAAAATTTTAATCTGTTCGCTTTTATATTTCTTTCAAATAAAACATCTAAATGCGGCTCATAAATTGGAACTTCACCCTTTTGCATTTGCTTTACTTTGTCTTTATCTATATCTATGCAAAGCACCTCATTCCCTGTTTCTGCTAAACAAGTTCCTGTTACTAATCCTACATAGCCTGTTCCTATTACTGATATTTTCATACTGTTTGTTTAATATTATTGGGGTTAATGTCATTTTAAACTTAAAACCGTTTTTAAGACTCGTAAAAAATGAATTCCTATTCAAACGATTAAATCTTAAAATACTGTAAAAAACTTAATACAATTTGGTGATAAATATACTTATTAACATTTAATGTAATTGCCATTTTTTAAGAGTCTTATCAAGACTTGATGAATACACTTCTTGATTATCTATTTTCTTAATACACAAAATCGATCTTTTATGAAAACTAAATTCATTTTTTACTGAAAAAGAGTTTAAATCAACTATGAATATTTTCCCTGTCCAAGTGCCACAAATTAATTTTTCATGGTTATAAAATACTAGTACGTTTATAAAGTTATCGTTGAAAGTTAGATTTGAGGAGGAAAAAGTATTTAGATTAACTGATTGTAGTTTTCCGTTAATTGTTGAAATAATTAGCCTTTCTTTATCAATCAAAAAATCTGTTATTAATTCCTTAGAATTATACAGCCTTGTTTTCTTGTAATCTCTAAAGTTATATTTATATATTTCTCCCTTATCTGTTGAAAAATAAAGACTATTGTCTTTATAAATCATTTTTCTAGCTATTGCTTCAATATTAATCTCTATAGTTTTGTGAAATTTTGGTCTTTCTTGATAATTAACTACAATTATTTTTTTGTTTGTTAGGCTAAGAACAAATAATTTAAGTTCTGGAATTAATACAAAGTCTAATATTTTTCCTTTTTTATAAAAGTATGTGTTTTCAGGTCTATTGTTCTTGGTATTGAAAAATCTGACAGAAGAAATGTTTTTAACTAATTCATTTGAAGCTGTTACCAAAACACTATTATTATTAATGAGTTCCATTTCTAAACCATACCCACCTATAAAATATTTAAATTTTTTATTTTTTTTTGAATCTAATATGTGAACATCCCGTTTTTCTATAAAATAAACAGAATCATTAACAGTAATAAAATCTCTGATAGCGAAATCGGTTTTAAGGAGGCTTTCAACATTTTGTGCAAAGGCACAAGTGCCGAAAATAAAAATAAGTATATTAATTCTTTTCATTTTCAAATGCCACTAAATAATAATTATAAAAAACTGAAAAATAAACAATCCCATGATGCCTATCTATAACATTTTCAATGTAGAACATGAATAAGATGATGAGAGAGAAACCAATAAATTCACTAATAGTATATTTTTGTTTGGTCTTCATTATCAAAGCTATGATATATACCCCGTAAAGTAATAAAATCATAGTGCCTAACGCTCCAAATCTCATCAGAATAGAAAGATATTGGTTATGACTATTTAAATCTGAATCTAGAAAAAAATATTTGCCGTTTACATAATGGTTAAAATTCAATAAATCCTTTTCTGGAGCTTTCAAATTTCCAATAATTGGAGACTCCTTAAATATATTAAAAGATTCTTCCCATAGCTGTAACCTAAAATCCAATGCTTTTTCATAACTAGTGTGTATTTTGTTATTAAAAGCATTGATTAAAAACATAAATGCAAAAAGTGAGATAATGAATAATGAAAGTCTTTTGATGTTTAGTTTTTGAAAAATATAAAAAACGATGAGTCCAATAATAATAATCATTGAAGCCTTACTTTCTAACTGAAATAAAACTGCAATAATAAGCACCGCAATTGTTAAAAATATCGCTTTATATGAATTGGTTAATCCTTTCTTAAAATTAAATAAATTGTTAAGTATTAGGTTAAGAATAAACAGTAAAAAAATTGCAAGGTAAGTGTGATGTATATCTAAATATTTTAAGAAGGCAACTCTATTAAAAGGCGTTCCATTAAGCATCGAAATCAGAAAAACTAAAACAACAGCGGTAATTGTTCCTAGTAAAAAAGAATATAGTAATAATTTGTTATCACCCCTTTTTTTAAAAAGCAATGGGGCTAAAAACAAAAGCGCAAAATGTGAGTATTGCTTATTGAATAACTCAATTGTATTTTTAAAACTAGTTTGAAATATTGAACTCAACAGTATATAAATAAAAAACAATAAGCCCAGCAAAGCAGAATACTTTAAAGCTTTGGTTTTTAATAATTTATTTTGAAAAAAAATCGCCTGAATAATCTTTAAAGTGACAGCTGTTACTAAAGCAAAAGTGCTTAAATTAATGGAGTTTGGAAGTAAAAACAATGAAATTATAAAAGCTAAAAACGAAATGTCTTTTTGCTTAAGAATTATTTTTATATTAAAATATAATTCATTAAACATCAGCTTTATTTTGTTTAGGGAATAATTTCAATCTATATAATTCTATTAAAAAGAGAGGTGTAGAATATAAATAACGTTTTGCCAGTCGCCAAGCCGTGAAACTTCTGTAAAACCATTCTAATTTTAAGGCTATTAGCCAAGCTGGAGCTCTCTTTTTTGTTCCAGCAAAAAAGTCAAAAACAGCTCCTATAGAGCATATAATCTTTGCGTCAATGAATTCTTTGTTTTTGGTAACCCATTTTTCTTGTTTAGGAGCGGTCATCCCTACAAATAGTATATCAGGATTAAAAGAATTGATTTCAGAAATCATTTTATTATTATCCTCTACCGAAAACTCATATTTAAATGGTGGAGAAAAAAAACTGAATTTTAGATTAGGATAAGAATCAGAGAGCCTTTCTTTTATTAAATTAAGAGTTTTTTGATTAGACCCTAAATAAAAGCATTTAAGTTTTTTTTTATTAGCATAGTCCAACAAAAAAAGGTGAAGGTCTGCTCCTGCAATTTTCCTTATTTTAATACCTTGAAGCTGCTTAACCATGAAAACAATACCTTCTCCATCGGGCAGCAAGACCTCACTTTTTACTAGTGCATTTTTAAATTCGGCATCTTTTTTGGCTACAATATATGAATGCGCATTAATTGTATTAATAACAATTTTTTTGTTTTTTTCTAATATTGATTCAAGATTGCTATTAAATAATTTATACTCATTGAGTTTAATACACATGTTTTTCAATATTAAAATAGCATATGATTTCTAGAATATGTTTAGTTTAATCTATTATATCAATACTTTAGTTTTGGTGTCACTTGTCCATAAAGATTTACAAGGTATCATCTCTTTGTTACATCTGTGGGTGTATTTTTGAGCAACCTCTTTAACCTCTTTTAACAAGCCTTTTTCAAGTGTAATTGGATTTAATCCTAATTCTAAAAAGTTTTTGTTTTCAACTCTTAATTCGTTTTCAGCGTCTTCATTTCGAGGGTTTTTGACATTTTGAATTTCTACACCGGTCATTTCGGAAATTAAATTTGCTAAATCTCTTACCCTATGTGTTTCAGTTGCCTGATTAAATATTTTTACTTTTTCATTTTCTTTAGGAGGATTTTTAATTGCTAATTCAATGCATTTTACAGAATCCTGAATATGTATAAAAGCTCTTGTTTGTCCACCTGTACCATGAACTGTTAATGGATAGCCTATAGCAGCCTGCATTAAAAATCTATTTAATACGGTCCCATAATCACCATCATAATCAAACCTATTAATAAGTCTTTCGTCTAATTTTGTTTCAGCGGTATGAGTTCCCCAAACTATACCTTGATGCAAATCCGTGATTTTTAATTTATCATTTTTATTGTAATATAAAAACAGCAGCTGATCTTGTGTCTTTGTCATGTGATATATACTACCTGGGTTTACTGGATATAATATTTCACTAGAAACTTCTTTCCCGTCTTCTGTCTTCATGAATACTTCCAAATAACCTTCAGGGATTTTCATTCCAGCTGTTCCATAGCCATAAACTCCCATAGTCCCTAAATGTACTAAATGAATGTCTAAACCAGAATCGACTATTGCGCATAAAACATTATTTGTAGCATTCAGATTATTGTCTACCGTATATCTTTTGTGCTTACTACTTTTCATTGAATAAGGAGCAGCTCTCTGTTCTGCAAAATGAATTATAGTTTCAGGAGTTTTTTTTAAAATTAAGTCTAAAAAAACGGTGTATTCTTTAGCAATATCAATATTATAAAATTCTATTTTCTTTCCACTAATTTCTTCCCAGGCTTTAATTCTTTCTTGAATAGTTGCAATTGGAGTTAACGACATTACTCCTAATTCATTATCAATATTTCTTCTTGAAAGATTATCTATAATAGTTACATCAAATCCTTTATTTGATAAATGAAGGGCAGATGGCCAACCACAAAACCCGTCACCACCTAATACAAATATTTTTCTCATATAATTTTATTTATTCGGCAAAAGTATTTTATTTTATTTACTTATTCAAATTTCATTATTAAAACGAAAATTTACTTAATTCCCTTTTAAGGTAATAATCTATGTTTTTAGCTTGTTTTAAATTTAATAGAGAGTTTAAATTATAATTTGATTCAATTTCAATTGATTTCATACTATGATCCCTATTCATATAAATTAAATCGATATTTGGATAAATCTGAGTAAGAATTTTGGCTAAATCATTTACTGAATATGAATGATCTAAAATATTATAAACACCAGATTTAATTGCAGTATTTGTTATGACGCCAGAAATAGTTTCGCTTAATCTTTGAACATGAATAAATGACCTTTTTTGATTTCCATCTCCAAATATTTGGATTTTATTAGAAAAATGGGCTTCAAAAATAAACTTATTAAGAACTGTATTTGGTTTATAACCAATGGTACACCCATACAAGACTCCTGATCTCAATATAAATTTATTAATAGATTTAGGAAGGCGTAACAATATTTCTTTTTCTCCTAAAAATTTAGACTTCCCATAATTTGAGTATGGCATTGGATTGTCATTCTCATTAAATTTACTTTTGTATATTCCGTAAACAGAAAAAGAACTCAAGTATATTATATTCTTTACAGACTTTACACTATTAATTGCGTCAACTAAAATACTTGTGCCCCAATGATTTATCTGATCAAATTCGTGAAATCCATTATCACTCATTGGCGTGACTGTTTTGGCTGCAAGATGTACTATGGTGTGTATTTCGTGCTTCTTAAATACTACCTTCAATAATTCATTGTCTAAAATGCTACCTTCTACAAAAGTTACTTTACTCAACAATCTTAAATGAGATAAAACCAAATCATAATTATTGTTTGACAGGTTGTCATAAATAACAATTTTTTTTATCTCTTCATTTTTAAATAATATAGGAATTAGAGATGAGCCAACATATCCAAAACCACCAGTAACTAAAACATTCATTTTTTTTCTATTAAATTAGTATGCAGCCCACATTCCATTTTATTCTGACCAAACCATCTACTATCTCTACCGTCTTCAATATTAATGTTACTAACATTAACTGTACATGGTTGGCATCCAATACTAAAATACCCGAGAGATTCTAAAGGGTGTTCTGGTAAGTGATATTTTTGTCTATATTGATATATCAATTTACTATTCCAATTTAACATAGGATGGTACCTTAATTTGCCATTAGGAGTTTTTTCTATTTTCTGCAAATTTTTTCTAAAGGAACTCTGATCTTTTCTAACTCCACTAATCCATACATCATATTCGTTAAGCAAATCATTAGTAGGTAAAACCTTGTTTAAATGGCAACAATAATTGGTGTTGCTTGTATAATAAAAAAACCCATTTTTATCTTTTTGATTTATTTTTGGAATTGGAGACTCAATGGTTTTAACCTCAAGGCCTAACATGCTAGAAACTTTATTCTTAAAAACATGTGTTTCTACAAAGTGAAATCCTGTATTGATAAAATATATATCGACTTTCAATTCTAAAGTTGCAATTATATGAAGAAGCGGTATGCTATGCGATTGAAACGATGAGGTTAAAAATATTCTTTTTTTTTGATTTAAAAATTTGCGAATCTCTTGTTTAATTTCATTTACTTCTTTTGAGAAATCAAGCATAATTATTTATTTTTTTAAGCTAACAATATCAAAGATTAATTTATAGCATATTCTAATAAATTGATGCTTAAAATTTACATATTTTCTCACAAAAAATGATTGTTCTTGCTGTGAAAATTTAAGGTTTTTATAAAAAGAAAAATTAGCGCTTAATAAAGATTCTTTATAGTCATTAAATATGGGAATTAATTCAGGGTGATTTTCAAAAGTTAGTTGTTTTTGAATCAATCTTGCAGAACTAATTTTGTTTTGATTATTAAAAGGATTATGCTTTATATAGTGAAAAAACACCAAATCATATTCCTTGTCTACTAAATACTTATTATCTATTTTATTGAATGTTATTTTTCTGTTTGGTAAATTATAGAAAGCTACATTGTTCCCTTTGTGTTGTGACACTTTAACATTAAAAAAGGTAGGGGCAAAATTAAGCCAAACTTGGTCGCCTAATAATCCAAACGCTATGAGTTTTTCAAACCACCAATCTAAAAATTTTATTGTTTCATTAGACTTTTTAACCGCAAAAAAACCTGTGTTAAAAACTCCGGCTCTAGACAGCATTCTTAACTCAATGTTTTCTTTGTCGTTTGCCAAGGGTGTTAGTAAGTGAGGTGTTAGTAAGATGTTTGAAGAGTTTAAATCATACCAAATGTTTTTTAACGAATTAAAAATTAGTATATCAGAATCAAGAAAAACTAGCTTCTGGATTTCCGGATTTAGTTTAAGAATCATTTTGGCAGCAACTGGCTTAAACGCCATACACATCTTATTAATAGGAAAGCGTTTAACTAAATTATTAACAACTTCATCTAACCCTAATTCGTCTATATATAGAATTTTAATTTCTTTTGGAATATGAGACTCGAATTCATTTGTTGTAGGTCGAAATAATACAATATAAAAATCTGTTTCTATATTGTGTTTTCTTAAACTATTAAATAATGATATTGAGAAACCTAAATAGTTTGGTGTAGAAACCGTAAATACAGCATTCATTAATTTTTGTTTTTAAAATAGCCCATTAAGCTTCTTAAACTTTCCCCAGATGCTCTTAATATTAAAAAAAATATACATTCTATATAAGTCATTCCAGCATTTCTTCGGGCTTGAAAATTTTCTTTTAATAAGTTTACAAACGACAATTGACCACTTGTCCCTCCTAGTCTGAAATTTGTTATAGGTTTGTTAATATAGTGGAATAATTTCTTGTTAGTTAAAAAAGACTTAAGGACAAACTCGTAGTCTGAAATAGACTTAAAAGAGGTGTTGTATTTTCTAACTTTGTAAATTGATTCATGAATAAACATTGCTGGGTGGCTATAGGTCATTGAATAATACTTAAACTTGAATTTAGAAGGGTTAAAAGTGAATTTTTTTTTTGCCCCATTTTCTAATACATCAAAACGGTCTGCATGAAAAATTCTCTTACTCGGGTTTCTTAAATATTCATTAACTACAATTTCTACCGCACTTAATTCATACCAATCATCGCTGTTTAATATCCCTATTAGTTCTCCTGAAGCGATATTAATTCCTTTATTCATTGCATCATAAATACCTCTGTCGGGTTCACTTATATATTTACTAACAGATTTATTTTTCTTTATAATATCTAAAGTCCCATCGCTTGAGTTTCCATCAATAATTATATGCTCAATGTTTTTATATGTTTGGTGTTTTATACTATTAATTGTTTGTTGTATATGTTGCTCTCCATTATAAACAACCGTAATAATGCTAATTAAAGGCGTTTGCTTCATCTAAATAAGAATCTTTTTTGAATGTCTTCATCTGTCATTTTTCTGTTGTTCTTGTTCAATACAGTTCCAATAGCAAACCAAAGAATTATAAACGTTGGTGTGAAAGCAGGTCTGAAAGATATTAAGCTTAATATTGTCATGATTAGAATAAACAGCCCCAGCCTTTTAATGAATTTACTATTCGATTTAAAAATAGCCAAATATGCTGAATTTATCATTAAAGTTACCGTGAGTAAAAAAAGAACAAAGCCTCCTTTTAAAATCATTTGTAAATACCCAACTTCAATTGTTATTCTATCCGAAGCATCTCCCCACCATTCTAGATTTAGATAATTAGTGATGTAGTTTTTGGTGTGTTCCATAAAAGGGCTGAAATAGGTTCCTAGAGACCCTTTCCCAAAAATAGTTTCAGCATTACTTAAATCATCAAATAATTCGTTAAATAAAAAGGTTCTTGAATCTTGAAATTCAACTATATTATTAGCCATTCGGTTTATATTTTCATAGCCATAGGTGAAGACTAAAATCAGCAAAATTACAAAACTAAAGATGATGTATTTCAAAAAAACTCTTTTAATTTTTATATGTTTTAGTCTCTCGATTATTAAAAAAAATAGCACTAAAAATAAAAAAAGAAATTCTATTCTTTGTTTTAAATTAATTGCTAAAAGAATATAGATAGTTAATGCAATAATAATAATAATTCGATTTGTTAATTTAAACCTATATACTCCTAGTAAAAAAATAAAGTTAATGGGTCTTAAAAGCCAAGTCCATTCGGTTGGAGATTTCCCTTCTACAGGAAAAAAGGCATAGGCAAATATCATTACCATAAACATAAAAAAAATAGCTCCAACAATTACGTTCCAGTTTTCAACTTTTTGACCTAAAATAATTAATACAGGGACGAACCATGAAAAAGCCATATAAACATTGCCAAAGTTAGTGAGCCAATCTTGAAGGTTTAATGAAAAACTTCTTACAACCACAATTACACTCCAAAAAAGAAGTAAGTAAAAAATTATTCTAGTAGTTTTAGGTATACTTAAAAGATTTTTTCTATTGATATAACATAAGAATAGTATAATTACAACAGAAGTTAATAAAAAGGATGTAATTACTATATTCTCAATATTAAATCCATCTGGTCGAAATAAAAAAAGCAAGGCGACATATATGACATTGGCATATATCGCTAACTTTAATAATTCTTTTTGGGTAATAAACATCCTATATAATCTCAAGAAAGAGGTCTTTTTTTAATCCATGAAAATTCTTTGACAAAAAATAAATTCAAATTAAATTTTCTAATTATATATCCAACTATGTAATCAAACAAATCCATAAAAAACTTGCTATTT
This sequence comes from Gilvirhabdus luticola, assembly GCF_040117515.1. NCBI lineage: Bacteria > Pseudomonadati > Bacteroidota > Flavobacteriia > Flavobacteriales > Flavobacteriaceae > Gilvirhabdus > Gilvirhabdus luticola. The sequence continues at coordinate 834,194 of NZ_JBEEEN010000001.1, read as the reverse complement.
TGTTTACTGTTTAATGCATTAATCTCACATATAATTTCTTTTTGATTGTATCCTTGTAATTCCAAATCTTCTGATCTGATTTTTTTAATTAAAGAAATTGCGAATTTCTTTCTAATCTTTGAATTAAAAGTTGTTTTCCATTTTCCAAGGCCATTAGAAGAAATTTCTGAATACGAACTTGGTCCCAAAAAATCGCCAAGAGATCCTTTTGTGTTTTGGGAGTTAAACAGCTTTAAAGATTCTTTATTAAAATCTATATTTAGATAATTTGAGACTTTATCTAATTCTTCTAATGGATTTAAAATAAAATCTTCGTATTTGATAGAAATACTTATTCCCATGTATTTAGAATAACCTTGACTCAACATTTTGGTTCCATCAACAATATCATTATAGTTCGCATATTGCTTTCTAAATCTCCCTTTGCCCCAAGTGTTAATTATAGATGCAAAAACATGAATTGGATTCCTGAATAAAAAAATGAATTTAGCTTTTGGAAAGAGTTTGACGATTTCATCAATGATTAAATAATAACGTGGTGTTTTGTCTAAAAAATATTGTTCATTATTTTGGCATTGTTTTGAATACAGGTCTAACATAAATTGTCTTAATGAATCAAAGTAATCTTCTTCTTTATTAGGAAGGTTATTAATAAAATCCATATTCCCTTTATGTGCTGTAAGACTAGAGTAATCTGAAAGGGTTCCTTCTTTTCGTAAAATGTAGATTTGTGGTAATAGGATCCATGGTTCTGAAACACTACAAATTTGAGGGTTGGACATTAAGACCCTTTGCAATAATGTTGAACCAGACCGCGGCAAAGAAAAAATAAATATTGGTGTTTCCAAATTTGCTTTTATTTAGATAAAAATGGAATATAAATAGTCCAAAATCCTAGTCTTTTTTTTATCAAAAAAACCAATGTAACATTCCAAAAAATCATTGCAACAGAACTGGCGATTGCAGCACCATTATAACTATAGTCCGGAATTAAAATAAAGTTTAGACCAAGATTAATTAAAAATGCTAGTATTATTACATTTTGATACGTTCTTTGTTGATCTGTCATTTGCATAATATATCCAACCGAACCAGATATGGCATTTATAAACCTTGAAATGCACAAATATACTAAAGCCAAATACCCTACTACAAATTCATCACCTAAAAAAGACAAAATCTTTTTTGAAAAAACAATTAACACAAATAAAACTGGAGCTGTAAGTAGAAATATCATTTTTGTTGACTTTTTTACGGTTTCCTTTAACCCGTTCATGTCGTTTTTGGAAAAAAATTCTACAAACTTAGGCGTAGCTATTGCATTGATGGCTATTAGGGTAATTCCAGATAACGCAGCTAGTTTTAATGACGAATTATAAATTCCAATATCTTTAGTAGTCTTGAAAAAAGACAACATGAGAATATCTGACCAGCCCATTAAGAGGGCAAAAGAACTTGAAAGTAGCATTGGCACAGAGATATTGACTATTTTTCTGTAACTGTAAATGTTTTTTCTTAATATAAGTGTGTTTTGTTTTCTCCATAAGGTAAACACGACTAATAAAATTGCAAAAAACAAAGCGATACAAATAGAATAGAAGTATAGCTTAAAAATATTAAATTCTATTTCCTTCCAATGGAAAATAACAAGTAGTATTAAAAATAAAATGTTTATTAATGTTGTTTGAAAGAGCATAAACAACATAGGTTTCTTTAAAGCTTGAAATATGGCCGAAATAATGACTAAAACAGTCATAGGGAAAATCGCATAACCAACAATTATTAAATATGGTTCTATTTCTTTTTGATTTAAAACTTCTTTGGCCAATACTTCAGAAAAAGCATTTATAGCAAAAATGACAACCAATGATAAAATTGCTGAAATAAAAAGTGATTTAAATAAAACTGTGATAATCTGTTTCTTGTCATTAAAAGTGTTCAGTTCAGTTATAATTCGTACCAATGAATTATCAAATCCAAACTTTGGTAATAAAATCGTTATGCTTAAAATAGTAAAGCACAACGAATATATTCCCCACTCTTCAGCGCCATAGTTGGTTGTTATAAAGATCATAGCCAAATAGCCAAAGGCCATTCCTAATAGTCTTACTATTAAAGAAATTGAGCTTCCCTTAAGAAGCTCAATGAAGTTTTTGTCCTTATCTTTAAAAAAACTAATCAATGCAAAATCTGTTTAATTTAAATCTTGAAAGCTATCCAAAATCTTTGGTCTAACAAATATAATTGGGTTATGTCTATTATCCACAGATTTAGTAGTTAAAGTGTTTGTTTCAGAGTTATACTCTACATACTTATTCATCGTGAAGTACTGTAATAAATTTCCTTTTGTAATTACATGCTCCAAGTCACCATACGAAATAGTTATACTATTAATTTGAACTTCTTTTTCCTTTTTTGTGCCCAATGCCAAAAACATTTGTCTGTCGGGTTTTATACCTTCTGGAAATTCAAAATGTAATACTTTTTCTGTTTCATTGGAATTCAATTTACTCTTTATAGATATATTCATAAACTGGCTGTTGTTCAAAAAAATATCATTTAAAAATAAGGAGAAGTCATCAGGTTCTGATGTTTTTAAATCTATTTCAAAAATCAATTTGTTGGTATTACTGGTTTCCTCTTCTATGTTCTGGGCAGTAGGTATTTCGGTTTTATTATTATCCTTACAAGACAGCGAAAGTAAAATTAACAATACTACGAATACTTTAAGTTTTAATTTCATTTATATTATTATTAAAAATTATATGGGAGTTTTTTTTACAACTTTAATTGAGCCCAAATTTAGGAAAATTTTACGTTAATTTGTCGAAGTTTTCTTAATGAAGTAAAATGAAACTGTTGTTTAGAAAATATTGCTAAAAATGAAGAAATGAAAATACTAAATCTTGGTTGTGGGACGAAAACAAGTATAAAGCCGGAAGTAACTAATATTGACTGGTCTATCTATTTACGCCTAAAAAGAAACTGGCTATTAAGACATATTGTTCCGCTTTTTGTTAAAGGAATCCGTTTAGAACGATTTAAACAACTGGGCAATAATATTATGGTTCATAATCTTGCTAAAGGAATTCCTTTTGAGTCAAATTCAATAGATGTTGTTTATCATTCACACTTACTTGAACATCTCGATCAAGATGTGGCTAAACAATTTTTATTAGAAATTAAACGGGTACTCAAACCTAATGGTATTTTACGAATAGTAGTTCCCGATATGGAAAAAGTGTGTAGAGATTACGTCTCGCACATTGAGGTTTCGGAAAAAAATGATGTTGAAGCTCAAAAGCACAACCAATATATTTCAGCAATAATAGAGCAATCTGTAAGAAGGGAGTCGTATGGTGTTAGCCAACAAAAGCCATTTAGAAGGTATCTTGAAAACCTTCTTTTGGGAGATGCTAGACGAAGAGGAGAAACCCATCAATGGATGTATGATAGAATTAGCTTAAGTACATTATTAATCAATTTTGGATTCAAAGAACCACAAACCCAGAAATATAATTCTAGTACCATTACTAATTGGAATAATTATGGTCTTGATTTTGACCAAAATGGTAATGAATATAAACCAAATTCACTTTATATAGAGGCAAAAGCTTAAAGCCTGTATAACTAGGGTTGCTTTGTATACTAACTAAACTATCATCCCAGCAGCAACAGTTTCGTTGGTTGAATCATCAACTAGTATAATGCTTCCTGTGGTTCTGTTTTCGCGATATTCATCAACCATTAAAGGCTTTGTGGTTCTTATTTTTACTTTAGAAATGTCGTTCATATTTAAATCTTTATCATCAGTAATTCTTTCTAAAGTATTGATGTCTATCTTATGTATAATTTCTTTAATCATTGCGGTTTGGTCATTCGAAGTGTGCTTAATTGTGTATTTAGCTCTTGGTTTAGCAGGATTGTTATTTAACCAGCACAACATAACGTCTATGTCTTGTAATGCTCTTGGTTTATTGTTTGATCTCACAATCATATCGCCTCGACTTACGTCAATATCGTCTTCAAGAGTTATAGATACGGACATTGGTGCATAGACTTCTTCTAAAGGTCCATCAAAAGTGTCAATAGACTTAATTTTGGATGTAAAGCCCGAAGGCATAACCGTAACTTCTTGACCTACTCTAAAAATGCCTCCAGCAACTCGTCCTGCGTAACCTCTATAATCAATAAATCCTTCTCGCTGCGGACGTAATACGGTTTGTACAGGAAAACGAGAATCTACCTTATTAATATCGCTACTTATATGCATCGTCTCTAAAGTATGCAACATTGGTGCTCCTTGATACCATGGCATGTTTTCTGAACGATTAACAACATTATCGCCCAATAATGCACTCATAGGAATAAAACGCACATCTGTAACCAACATTTTTGAAGAAATTTCTTCAAATTGAGTCACAATAGTATTAAAAACGTCTTCAGAAAAATTGACTAAATCCATTTTGTTAATACACACAATAATGTGTGGTATTTGCAATAAAGAGGCAATAAAGGCATGTCTTTTAGTTTGCTCTATAACCCCATGACGCGCATCAATTAAAATAGTTGCCACATTTGCAGTTGATGCTCCAGTGACCATGTTGCGTGTATATTGTATATGACCAGGCGTATCAGCTATAATAAATTTTCGTTTAGGTGTTGTAAAATATCTGTAGGCAACATCAATAGTAATACCTTGCTCTCTTTCATCTCTTAAACCGTCTGTAAATAATGCCAAATCTACACCGTCATGACCTTTCTTTTTACTTGTGTTTTCGATGGCTTCTAATTGATCTTCAAAAATTGATTTTGAATCGTAGAGTAATCGTCCAATTAAAGTACTCTTACCATCATCCACACTTCCCGCGGTTGTAAATCGTAATAATTGATTGTTATCTAACATGTTTTATTATATGTTTTTCGAATTAAAACTTTTGATTAAAAGTATCCTTGACGCTTTCTGTCTTCCATAGCGGATTCAGAACGCTTATCATCACTTCTATTGCCGCGTTCTGTTTGACGCATTCCTGCAACTTCATTCGCTATTTTTTCCAAGGTATCTGCATCAGATTCTACTCCTCCTGTAATAGTAATATCTCCTAATGTTCTAAATCGTATCTTTTTAGTGACGATTTCTTCATGGTCTTCTAGAATTAGAAATTCTGAATTTGGTATCCAAGAGTTTTGCCTCCATACCACTTCTCTCTCATGAGCAAAATATAATGATGGAATGTCAATATTTTCTCTTTTAATATAATTCCAAATATCCATTTCGGTCCAGTTACTTATTGGAAAAGCCCTAAAATGTTCGCCTTGAAAATGTTTTCCATTGAAAATATTCCAAAGTTCAGGCCGCTGATTTTTAGGATCCCATTGACCAAAATCATCTCTATGAGAAAAGAACCGTTCTTTGGCTCTAGCTTTTTCTTCGTCTCGCCTTCCACCGCCAATAGCACAATCTATATTATTTGACTCAATAGCATCTAATAAAGTTGTTGTTTGGAGAGCATTTCTAGTGGCGTTTTTTCCCTTTTCTTCCGCTACTCTACCATCATCAATAGATTCTTGTACAGATCCAACAATAAGTTGAGCTCCCAATTCTTTAATAATATTATCCCTAAAAGCAATGGTTTCAGGAAAATTATGCCCAGTATCTACATGCATTAAAGGAAAAGGTATCTTCGAAGGATAAAATGCTTTTTTTGCTAAATGAGTTACAACTATAGAATCCTTACCTCCAGAAAACAATATTACTGGATTTTGGAATTGAGCCCATACTTCTCGCAAAATATAAATTGCTTCGCTTTCTAATTCGTCTAAATAGTTTAAAAAATACTTACTCATTTTTAGAGTTTTAATTTTTCAGATATATAATCTGTAATTTTATTGGCAGCCGACTCAACAGATTCGACTTCTGTTTTAATTTCAATATCTGGATGTGTAGGTGCTTCATAGGGTGCAGAAATTCCTGTCATGTTCTTAATTTCTCCTGCTCTAACTTTCTTGTAAAGCCCTTTTACATCTCGTCGTTCACATTCTTCAACACTAGTGTTTACAAATATTTCGACAAAATTAACATCTTTGACGATACTTTTAATGTTTTCCCTATCTTTTTTATAGGGTGATACAAAAGCAGCTAGAACTACTAACCCTGCATCTATCATAAGAGCAGCAATCTCTGCTATTCTACGTATGTTTTCTGTTCTATCTTCAGGAGAAAAAGTAAGGTCGCTATTAATACCCTTTCTTATATTGTCCCCATCCAACGTATATGTTTTTATTCCTTTTTCGTGAAGCCTTTGTTCAACAACATTAGCGATTGTAGATTTCCCAGAACCCGAAAGCCCTGTAAACCATAATAAAAACGAATTGTGGTTATTTGACTTTTTTCGGTCATTTTTTGAAATCTGATATGTATGCGGAATTATGTTCTCTTTCATTTGACAGTTTAATGTTCTGAAAAAATATTTCTAATCTTTCCTAGTGGAATTTTTAACCACAATCTTTCGTGAAAATAATAAAGTACAAATTTCGTAAATAATTCTATTAAGGCAATATATAAAGCTATTTCATCAAAAGCATTAAGAATTGTTCCAGAAATAATAAAAGTCATAGTTGTTGCTATTACTCTCCAAGAAATAGTTTTTAAAAGTGTTTTTCTTGCTGAAAGTTTTCCCTCTTTTAAAGCTTTTTGCCATACTCTCTCATGAATGTAATACACAATAAGCTTTATTAAAAACTCTGCTACACCAATTTTTATAGCATCGTCTATACTACAATTCCCTGATAAACAGGTAATGAATAAGACTATTAAAATTGTATCTAAAGTAGCAACTATACGCCATGAAATGCCTTTTATAATACTACGCAAATGAGACTCTTTTTTGTATTCCGTCATAGACATTACGTTTTAGACACTAAAAACCATGGATTCAGAAGGTTTTCTTTATTGTATAGTAAAGGTTGGTTGGTTTCTTTTGAAATAACATTGACGCCAACAGCATTACAAATTGCTTGTCCTGCTGCAGTATCCCATTCCATTGTAGGAGCGTACCTTGGGTAAACATCAGCATTTCCTTCGGCCACTAAGCAAAACTTTAAAGAACTTCCTTTTGAAACGATTTCTACCTCTTTTCCGCTTTGTTTTAATCCTTCAACAAAATCCAACGTTTCTTGACTCATATGTGAACGGCTACCGACAACTTGAATTAATTTTGAATTTGATGCTTTTGGTTGTAATTTAATTGCTTGTTCCAAAACCCCCTCAACAGAAACATCATGTGAATTGACTTGAGATTTTAAAGCAATCTCATTTTCTACATCTGCAAAATAAACGGTTTTTGTGGCCGGAACATATATAACTCCTAAAATTGGTTTTTCATTTTTAACCAATGCTATATTTACGGTAAATTCTCCATTTCTTTTAATAAACTCTTTAGTGCCATCAACTGGGTCAACTACCCAACAAGAGTCCCAATTCTTTCTCACTTCATATTCGGTCTGTTTGTTTTCTTCACTAATTATAGGGGTTTTTGTTGGAATCAAATACGAATTAATAATTGTATTGGCTCTTTTATCGGCTTCAGTTAAAGGTGATTTATCATCTTTATATTCTACCTCAATAACTGAATTATAGACTTCCATAATGACTTTTCCTGCTTTTAAAGATGCTTCAATTGCAGTTTTTAAACTCTTATTAATCTCTAACATACCATTTGTATAATTTTTTTATTCCTTCCTCTAGTTCAACCGAATGTCTCCATCCTAATCCATTTAATTTGGTAACGTCTGTTAACTTCCTCATTGTGCCATCTGGTTTACTTGTATTATAAAACAGCTCGCCATCATAACCAACAATTGTTTTGATCATTTCTGCTAATTCTTGAATTGAAATATCATGACCAGTACCAATATTTAAATGTGTATTTCTTATTTCGGTTTCTTCCTCTGAATATGTGTCGGAGAAATCTCTGTTCTCCATAATAAAAACACAAGCGTCCGCCATATCTTCAGACCATAAAAATTCTCTTCGTGGTTTTCCACTTCCCCAAATTTCAACTCTGTTTTTAGTGACTCCAAAAGTTTCTAAATAAGCTTTGGCATTTTGTATTGAGTCCATTTTTAAATCTTTTAAGACTGCGCTAAAATTAGATTCATTTAATAGTTTCGCAAGATATATTTTTCTAATAAGTGCCGGAAGCACATGTGATTTTTCTAAATCGAAATTATCATTTGGACCATACAGATTGGTTGGCATAACTGAAATGAAGTTTGCGCCATACTGTAAATTATAACTTTCACACATTTTTATTCCTGCAATTTTGGCAATGGCATAGGGCTCGTTTGTGTATTCTAAAATATCTGTAAGTAAATACTCCTCTTTCATTGGTTGAGGGGCATTCTTTGGATAAATACAAGTGCTCCCTAAAAAAAGAAGTTTTTTAACATTGTTCAAATAGCTATGATGAATCACATTATTTTGAATCATCATATTCTGATAAATAAAATCAGCCCTGTAAACATTATTTGCAACTATACCACCTACTTTCGCTGCAGCTAGAAAAACATACTCAGGCTTTTCTTTGCTGAAAAAATTAGCAACTTCTTTCTGATTGGTTAAATCAAGTTCTGAATGTGTTCTGGTTAGAATATTATTATAGCCTTTCGATTCAAGGTTTTCTAAAATAGCACTACCCACCAGGCCTCTATGCCCTGCAATATATATCTTGGATGTTTTTTGCATTTAAACTTTACTCAAAATAATTTTTGATTTTGTAGCCACCATCTTTTAAATACTGCTGCTTTTGCATGAGCTTAATATCGCTAGACATCATATCTTTAACCAAAGCGTCTAAATCGTATTCTGGCACCCAACCTAATTTTTCCTTTGCCTTTGTCGCGTCTCCAATTAACAAATCTACTTCTGTAGGTCTATAATATTTATCATCTATTGCAATCACTTCTTTACCTATTTCTATTTGAAATTCAGGGTTGTTGCATGCTTTGATATATCCTTTTTCATTTGAGTCAGATCCTTTAAATTCTAATTCTACACCGATGTATGAAAAACACATTTTAACAAAATCACGAATTGAAGTAGTTTTACCAGTAGCTATTACCCAATCCTCTGCCTTATCTGCTTGAAGAATCATCCACATCATACGGATATAATCTTTTGCATGTCCCCAATCTCTTTGAGCATTAAGATTGCCTAAATAAATTTTGTCTTGAAGCCCAAGTGCAATTCTTGATGTTGCTCTAGTAATTTTTCTTGTAACAAATGTTTCTCCACGTATAGGAGATTCATGATTGAATAAAATTCCATTACATGCAAATAACCCATAAGCTTCTCTATAGTTAACTGTAATCCAATAGGCATATATTTTTGCAACACCATAAGGGCTTCTTGGGTAAAATGGTGTAGTTTCTGTTTGAGGTACTTCTTGAACTTTACCATACAATTCTGAAGTTGAAGCTTGATAGATTTTAGTTTTTTTCTCCAACCCTAATATTCTTATCGCTTCAAGAATTCTCAAAGTTCCTAACCCATCTGCATTTGCAGTATACTCTGGTGTTTCAAAAGAAACATGCACATGGCTCATTGCGGCAAGATTATAAATCTCATCTGGCTGTACTTCTTGTATAATTCTAGTTAGGTTGGTGCTATCGGTGAGGTCGCCATAATGGAGAAAAAAATTAATATTCTCTTCATGTGGGTCTTGGTATAGATGATCTATTCTATCAGTATTAAATAACGAAGCCCTTCTTTTTACACCATGAACTTCATAATTTTTCTTTAAAAGAAATTCACTTAAATACGCACCATCCTGTCCAGTAACTCCAGTGATTAAGGCTACTTTTTTTTGCATACTCCCTTTTTTTATTGTTTGTAAAGTAATATTGAGACTGTTCTCTAATTAATTTTTAAAACTCCAAATTTAATGCTTTTGAATTTGATTTCAACTAATTAATTGTTTAATATATCGGCAATAACATCATCCGCGCTTTTTTGCCAAAAACTCTGGTTGGACAATATTTGCTGTGATTTGGAGTTGTCCAACACGCTGTAAGAAGGTCTTTGGGCCTTGGTGTTAAACTCATTAAGCGGAACTATTTTTGATGTGTTATATTCGGGAAAGTGTTTCGCTATAAATAAAGCGAAATCATACCAAGTTGTTTCTCCATTAGCAGAAAAGTTATAAATCCCATAACTTGTGTTTCTAGTTGTAATTAGTTGAAAGATAAATTTTGATAAATCTATACAACTTGTTGGTGTTCCTGTTTGTGAAGAAATAACGTTTAACCTTTCATTCTGTTTTATTTTACTAATTATTGTCTTTAAAAAATTATGCCCATATTTTGAATATAACCAAGAAGCCCTAATGATAAAATAATTATCTAGAATATCTTGGACGTGTTGTTCTCCTAAAAATTTTGATTTTCCATACACGTTTATTGGGTTTACATCGTCTGTTTCTAAATAGGGACTATTTTTACTGCCGTCAAAAACATAATCTGTAGAAATGTGTATTAAAACTGTATTCGTTTTTTTGAAGATAGTTCCTAAATACTTAACTGCTTCTGCATTTACCTTAAAAGCTGTTTTGGCAGAGTCTTCTGCTTGTTCTACCTTGGTATATGCCGCACAGTTAATACAATAGTCATATTCTTTTTCTTCTAAAAAAACTTCAATCTGCTTAGGATTAGTAATGTCTAATTCAGCTTTTGAAACAAACGTAAAACAATATTCGCCTTTGAGGTTTGAGGACTCGTCTTTAAGCGTCTTTCCTAATTGTCCGTTAGCTCCTGTGACTAAAATATTAATGCTCATTTGAATATAGTTTCAAACGTAGGTAAGTGTTTGTCTTTATTAGATAGTATTAATTTTTCTTCTGGAAAATTCCAGTCAATTCTGATTGTTGGATCGCTATATAAAATACCTTTTTCTGAAGACCTATTATAATAATTATCGCATTTATAAGAAAAAATGGTTTCGTCTTCTAATACCAAAAAGCCATGAGCAAAACCCCGAGGTATATACAGTTGTTTTTTTTCGATATCATCTAAAATAATTGAAAAATATTTCCCGAAAGTGTCAGAGCCTGCTCTAATATCAACACAAACGTCCAATACTTTTCCCTTAATGACCCTTACTAATTTTGCTTGTGCATAATCTCCTGTTTGATAATGTAATCCTCTTAAAACTCCAAAAGAAGATTTCGATTGATTATCCTGAACAAAATTTTGGCTAATGCCAGTAAGATTTTTAAATGATTGATAGTTAAAACTCTCGAAAAAATAACCTCTTTCGTCTTCAATAACATTTGGAGAAATTACAAAACAACCTTTTAAATAGGTTTCTTTAATTTTCATTCTATTTTAATTGTTGAAGATATTCGCCATAACCACTTTTTAGTAATGGCTCTGCTAATTTATTTAATTGTTCTTTATTAATATAATCCATGCTATAAGCCGTTTCTTCTATACAACCTATTTTATACCCTTGCCTTTCTTCTATAACTTGAACGAATTGTGAAGCTTGCATTAAAGAATTAAACGTTCCGGTATCTAGCCATGCTGTTCCTTTATCCAATATCTGGACATTAAGATTGCCTTGTTCAAGATAAGCCCTGTTTACGTCTGTAATTTCTAATTCGCCTCTCTTACTTGGTTTAATATTTTTAGCGATTTCAATTACTTGGTTATCATAGAAGTAAATTCCTGGAACAGCAAAATTAGATTTAGGGTTTTGTGGTTTTTCTTCAATAGAAATTGCTTTCATGTTAGCATCAAATTCAACAACACCATATCGCCTTGGGTCTTGAACGTGATAAGCAAAAATAACGCCTCCTTCAGGATTTATATTTGCCTGTAATGTTTGTTGTAGCCCTGAACCATAAAAAATATTGTCTCCTAAAATTAAAGCGGCAGAATCATTCCCAATAAATTCTTCTCCAATGATGAAGGCTTCAGCCAAACCGTTAGGCTGCTCTTGTACTGCGTAACTAAACAAGCACCCGTAGTTTGCACCATCACCCAGTAGCTCTTTAAATTTTGGAGTATCTTTTGATGTTGAAATAATTAGAATCTCCTTAATTCCTGCCGACATTAAAGTTGTCAATGGATAATAAATCATTGGTTTATCATAAATTGGCATGAGTTGTTTACTTACAACTTTAGTTAATGGATAAAGTCTAGTTCCTGAACCTCCGGCAAGAATAATTCCTTTCATTTAATTTTTATATTTATTTATATACCAATTAACTGTTTTGGTAATTCCAGATTTAAAGTTTTCTTGGGCTTCCCAATGCAATTCAATTTTAATTTTTGAAGCGTCAATTGCATATCTGAAATCATGGCCTGGCCTATCTTCAACCAATGTAATCTGTTTTTTGTAAGATTCATTTTTTGGTATTTTAGTGTCTAGAACTTCACAAATTTCTTTGGCCACATCAATATTTTGATATTCATTATCACCTCCAATATTATATGTTTCTCCTATTTTTCCTTTGTGATATACTAAATCAATTCCTTTACAATGATCTAAAACATATAACCAATCTCTAACATTGGTTCCTTTGCCATAAATTGGGATTCTTTCGCCTTTAAGAGCTTTTCTAATGATTGTTGGGATTAACTTTTCTTTATGTTGTTTAGGTCCATAATTATTTGAACAATTTGTTGTTACAACGTTAAGCCCGTAAGTATGGTAATAACTTCTAACTAAAAAATCTGAAGATGCCTTTGAAGCACTATAAGGACTATTTGGCGCGTATGGTGTTTTTTCAGAAAAAAATCCCGTTTCTCCCAAACTGCCATAAACTTCATCTGTTGAAATATGATGAAATCTACTGTTTTTATGCTCTTTTTTAACACTATGAGGTGAATTCATCCAATTATTCTTGGCAGTCTCTAATAAATTGAATGTCCCAAATATATTGGTTTTTATAAATTCATCTGGGCTATGTATTGAATTATCAACATGAGACTCTGCTGCAAAATGAATAACGCCTTCAAAATTGTACTGATTGAATAATTTTTCAATCAATTTCTTATCACAAATATCTCCTTTTACAAATGTATATCTATAGTTATTAGAAATCTCATTCAAGTTTTCTAAATTTCCAGCATAAGTGAGTTTGTCTAAATTTACAATCTTAATATTTTGATGCTTGTTTAGGAAATAATCAATAAAATTTGAACCTATAAAACCTGCTCCACCTGTAATTAAAATTGTCATTTATGTTATACTTTGTCTTTGTATTTTTCCAAAAATTTAAGAAACTCAAGCCCTATCAAGACAATGAAAACTAAAATTATTAAAGAGACACTATAAAATACCTTCGTCCCTATAGAGAATCCAAAAATGTCAGTTTTGAAATCAAAAGTTCCATCGCTTTGTACATTAGAAACAATTTCAATAATATCTGCTAAATCCTCTTTTTCTCTTTCTATTTGTACAAGTTCTCTTCTTAATTCTAAATCTTTTGTGTATAATTCAAATTCCTTCGTAATACTCTTGTCCTCTGTATTGTCAATAGTAACACTTGTTTGAGAACCTACTGAAGCTTCTACAGACTTTTCCAAAACAAATTGATAAACTTTTTGTAATGAATCTGATTCTTTAAGGGATTCTTTTATAATATTTTCACGATTAGTTAATTCTACTAGATCCTTTTTTTGTTCATTCTTAAAGAAAGTATTAGACTCAACATTTGCTACTAACTGGGTTAAGACTTTATTAAAGACGTCTTTTGATTTTGCTTTAAGAGTTATTCTTTGATATCGATAATCATACTCTTTCCCTTTTTCTAAATAAGACTCAAAACTTATACTAGATGCTAATACAGAATCCATCTCTTTTGTATAAACATCAAATAGTTTTAGTTTTTGATTTTCATCTAAAATTGATTCTAACTTTAATTCCTTTAGGCTATTAGCTTGTTTAGGAGAAATTTTTAAGTTTTCTGCCAATACAATTGAATCCTTCTCTGAAATTAAATCATTATACCTTTCAACCAAACTGTTAAGCACTTCTCCTGTCTCATAATTTTGCTTTATTACAATTGACGACTTGAATACTGGGTCTGAAGTTTTTTCCTTTAAATAACCAAAGCCAAAACCAATAACTGCAGCCAAACCTAACTTTACAATGTGCCTCCTTATAAAAAAGATCAGCCAAACAAAAGCTAAAAAAAGACTGTTTAATATGCTTCCAATGAATTTAAATAGTCTATTAAATGTATTGCCTATTAGCTTAAACAATTGTCCTAGATCGACTTCCTCTGAAGGTTGGTGTTGTATATTCTCACTCATAGCTTAACTTGTTAATTTAATATTTGCTGTAATATTTTTCTGGTTATTAAATAGGTTGGTTTTACTCCCGATGTCCCAAGGCCTCCAGAAGCTAATGTGCTTCCAGTTTCCAAAGGATTATCACTAGCGTAATACGCATATCTTACTTTAACATCTTTACAAATACTTGCTCTAACTTTAGATGCTGCTTGTATGGCCTTTTGATAATGTGCTCCTTCCATTTCCAAACCTATGACATTCCATGTTGAGTTGTGGAAAAACTTTAAGATGTCTTTGTTCTGTAGCGAGGTGCCTAAAACTGTAATCATAGAGCCTTCATATACATCAACTCCTTGACCTTCAAGATCTGTTTTACTTAATTCATTTTCAAAAGGATAATTATCGGCCGTCCCCTCAAAAATATGTGCAGAAGGAATCATAATATCTCCTTTTCCTCCTTCAAGAATTCCAGCTTTCCCCATTATTGATATGGACTGTACGTTTAAATGAATTTTTTGCCCTTTATACTTAAAGGGTTTTAACAATTCGTCTATAGTCTCGTATGCTTGTTCTCCAAAAGCATAGTCCATAACAAATATAACAGGCTTTTCAGATTTTAAAAAACTTTCGTTGAATTCTAAATCTGTTTTAGAAAAATCTATTTTACTACTATCAAATATTTGAACATCAATATTGGTTCCGGAGCTATCTCCAATAAAAGTCATGCCATGCTTTAGAGCCTCATTTTTCACCTTTAAGCGAAGAGATTCATTATTCCTATTGCTTAAAATTTCATATATCTCAAAAATATCTTTTTTTGCAACTAAAGATTTTAAAGCATTTGGCGAAAATAAGGTATTCATCACACTATGCATATTTGCACTTATAATATGAATTGGTCTTTCCAAAAGGTTTTGTTGATGTAATATCTTTTTTATATCATTTGCCCAAACTTCCCCATGTATGTGATGCCCTAATCGTTCTCTTAAAACTGGACTAAATGTAACTGTGCGTTTTTTGTTTTCTATGACTTCTTCAATAGCCAGTTTACCTAGCCAATAAATTATATGAAGGATTCTTTCAGGTTGTTTAGGTTCTGAAAAATCTTCATAGACTTCTTGAATTTCATTAAAAGTTCTGCCTAAAATATTTGCGGCATGAGTAACGGCGACTTCGCGTTCTGGTTGTGTTAGTTTATTTTTAGACAAAACCGCACTTTCTAATTTTACCCAATCCCTAGTGGTCAACCCTTTATCTCCAATTAAAACACGTTTACTAATTTTATGAGATTCTATAAAAAGAAACGTAAGATGGGTTAAAATGTCATAGATTTCAGAACGCCCTCTGGTAATTTCAATGTTTATTTGCTCGTCATCAATACGATAACAATTGCGCCTTCTTTTTTCTGGAATAATAGGTTTGAAGTGAGAATTTGCATAACCCTCGTCACTTGTGAGATTAATAAAAGAGCATTCCTCTATACCTTGAGGTAGTCTGTCAATTACATAAAGTAAACCATTTAATTCTGCTTTTTCTTCGGCAATGGACCCATATATTTCTGGCCTTAAAAGCAATAAAGATTCTCGCAGTGTTTCTCCGGAAATTCCCATGGGTTTATAAAAGCCCCTATTAAATAGATGCCTCATTGTGATGTACATACGTTCAATAGCATTTGTGCTCTCTTGAGCTCTTGTTCTATTGTGATTTTTTTTATTACCCATATACATTATTAAGCTTGTAAAGATAGTACTATTTAATCATTTTTAACTTATATAGAGCATTAGCAATTGTCCTGTCATTCGTAAGATGAGGTATTTTATTTTGTCCTCCCAATTTCCCTTCTGTTTTCATGTATTGATTAAACCCATCTTTAACAACTTTCGTTATTTTAAGTGTTTGCAATATTTTTCCTTTAATCAAATCATAATAATAACTGTTTTGATTTTGCAGGGATTTGTCAATTATACTTGCAAAATCATCCAGTGATTCAGGTTCTTTGCTAAACTCTATAAACCATTCATGGTATGGTAACCCAGAATCTGGATTAATCTGTGGTGCGACAGTAAATTCTGTCATCTGTGCATTAGAATTTTCTAATGCTTCTTTAATAGCATGATCTACTTCTTTGCCTATAACATGTTCGCCAAAAGCTGAAATGAAATGCTTTATCCTGCCTGTTACAATTATTCGATACGGGTTTGTTGAAGTAAATTCTATTGTATCCCCAATATTGTATGCCCAAAGACCTGCGTTTGTAGAAATAATCATAACATAATTAACCCCAATTTGTATTTCTTCTAATGTAATTCTTTCTCTATTTTGATTAAAGAACTCATCGGCTTTAACAAACTCGTAAAAAATACCTGAATTCAACTGCAATAGCATTCCCTTTTCTAATTGTGTGTCTTGAAATGCAAAAAAACCTTCACTTGCTGGATACAGTTCAATACTATCAACTTTTCTTCCTATTAAATTTTCAAATTTTGCTCGATAAGGTTCATAATTAACTCCTCCGTAAATAAAAAGAGTAAAGTTTTCAAATACCTCACCAATTGGTTTATTAGTTTGAAGAATTATTTTTTCGAAATACATTTGGACCCACGAAGGAATACCAGAAATTACTGTCATATTTTCTGGTAAAGTTTCTTTAATTATCTCTTCAACTTTTGTTTCCCAATCATTAATACAGTTTGTTTCCCAAGAAGGTAATCTGTTTTTCTGTAGGTATTTAGGCACATAATGTGCAGCTATTCCAGAAAGTCTCCCAATGTTTATTCCGTTTTTCTTTTCTAATTCAGGGCTTCCTTGAAGAAAAATCATTTTGCCATCTATAAATTTGGTTTTGCCCGTTTCGTTTATATAGAGTAAAATCGCATTTCGTGCTGCATCGATATGACTTGGCATGCTTTCTTTGGTTATTGGAATATATTTAGCTCCTGAAGTTGTGCCTGATGTTTTTGCAAAGTATAATGGCTTACCTTTCCAAAGGATATTTTCTTTGCCATTTAAAACGGTTAAGATATAGGGTTTTAGTTCTTCATATTCGCGAATTGGAACACGATCGACAAAATCTTGATGAGTTTTAATGTCTTTAAAATCATGGTCTTCCCCAAATTTAGTAGACTTTGCCTCTTTTATTAGCTTTTTAAAAACTTTAGTCTGGGTTTTAATTGGGTTTTGAGCCCATTTTTGAATGTCTTTAAATACTTTTTTCGAATATGGTTTAGCTAATGTTGACTTTAAGGAAATCATTTATTAAAATCAATAAAATTTGTTGGATTAATTGGATACCCATCACTCCAGAGCTCAAAGTGTAGATGTGGTCCTGTTGTAAATTCGCCTGTGTTACCAGAAGTTGCTATAACCTCACCTGATTTCACGAGTTCGCCTTGAAATTTTGTTAATGAAGCATTGTGTTTATAAACTGAAATTAATCCATGGCTATGCTCAATTATGGATACAAAACCTGTTTCTGCAGTCCATTCTGAAAATATAATTGTACCATCTGCTGCTGCTTTTATAGGTGTTCCCTTTGGTGTTATAATATCAACTCCATAGTGTTTTTCTTTGGAGTTGTATTCTTCACTAATATTTCCATTAACTGGAGGAAAAAGTACAAAATTAACATGAGATGTTGCAGACTCAAACAAATTATATTTATCCTCTTTATTAACTTTTTCTCTTAACAAAGAATCTTCTTTTGTTGGATTTAAATCTATAGTGTTTATATCAATTTTTGCTGCTTCAATAATTGAGTCTCTGTTAAAGTTTACTGTAGAAACATCCCCTTCTAATACTCTTTTTATAGAAGCGAAATATTGTTCGTTTAAATAAATAACCTTTTGTAAAGAATCTGTTTTATAGTTCAATTCTATTGCTTGTTTCTTCAGTGCAGTTGAAGAGTATCCTGGAATATATTCTCTTAAAGGTGTAAACGCAATCAATAAAATTGTAGAAACTATGAGTAAAATAGACAATATGGACATCAAAACAAAAACATTGAGTCTTGTTAACTTAAAGGACAGTCTTTCTTCAAAAGTATCCTCGTTTAAGATCACTAATCGATACTTGTGAAGAAGTTTTTGCGCTATTTTTTTGGACCCTTTTTTTGTTTCTGCCATATTAAAAGCAAAATTAATTAAAATTATATCATATGTCCTTTTAGTTTTCTTAAAGTTGCGAGTAAACTTAGATTATATTAAACTTTAAATTATTAACTTTGTTGTTTAAAATAATGTATTATGAGCTTATTAATGTTACCTCTAGTTATTGGTTGGCCACAAATAGTTTTGATTGCAGTAGTGATTTTATTAATATTTGGTGGTAAAAAAATTCCTGAACTTATGAGAGGATTGGGTAGTGGAATAAAGGAGTTTAAAGACGCAAGTAAAGAGGATGATAAATCTGAAAATAAAAAAGATTAGTGACTTAATTTAATAAAAAAAGCCCAACACAATAAGTTGGGCTTTTTTTATTCTATTTCTATTGATTTTATTATCGCTTCCAATTCAAACATATATTCTCTTTTCTCGACCGAAGGAGCAAATGCAAAACCTTCAATTACTACCAACCTATTATTAGGCTTATCTTCAATTACATAATTAATAAAAGGCCCAGCCATAAATGCATTATGAACTTCCCAATTCCCTTTTGTTTCTATAGTTGATTTATTATCAATTGTTGTTTCAAATTGAAATGGAGCATATGCTTGTTCGGTAATCATGTATGTTCCTTCAGTTGGTCCTGGTATATGAACTTTTCCTATTGAGTCTCTAACTTTTATAATTCGACTCATTAAGCTGTCGTTTTTTGTTATAGAATTAAGAGGTAATTCGTACAATAAAAGGTTTGTTGTTCCTGTTGTAATATCTTTTCTAATCCAAAAGAATTTCCCTTCATGTTTAGCAATTCTATAAGCCGTTGGAAACTTAAGTGACAATCCTAACTCTTCTTGAATTGGTTTATCATCATAAAGTGAAAGTTTAATACGTCTTTGTTTTTCTTTTAGCTCTTCATCTTTGAACGCCTTGATAATTTCTTTCGAATTCTGATTAATTAAATCAATAATTTCTTGATTGGATTCTCCTGAAATTACAACAACTTTTTGCGGCTTGGCAAACACATTTCTTGCTATTCTAAAATTTTTAGCTCTTCCTTTTTCTATCTTTAACACAGTCCTGTTGTGTGTGGTAAAACCACTGAAAACTTGGGGTGGTAATTGACTCATGCTAAACAAGGGCTCGTCTTGAGGAAGCCCATCTACAGGTGATGCTAAAACATCTCTAATAGCTTCTCCTACACTACCTTGCCAAAGATCATTTTCGATAATAACTGAGAGGTTGTTAATGTTTCCTGAAGAATCTGATAAAACCCTCTGATTGGAAGATTTTTTATTTTGGCATCCAATAACAGTAAAACAAACAAGTACAATTAGTAAAATTATTTTTCTCATAATCTGAATTCTTATTTTAAGAATGATTTATCTTTTGGATATTATAAGTTCCATTCCTGGTTTTAATTTTGTACCGCTAATATTGTTCCAATCTTTAATATTTTGAATAGAAACTCCTGGAAATTTTTGTGAAATGCTCCACAAGGAGTCTCCGTTTTTTACAATATACGTGTTAGAACTTGTTACTTGAGGAGCGCTACTTGAGGAGCTACTTGATGATGTATGAGACGTATTTGGACTTCTAGGGTAAATTGTTAGGCGTTGTCCAATATGTATATTGTTACTCCTTAAACCATTCCATCGTTTTATGTCGCTAACCCTAACGCTATACATTCTTGCAATTCGTCCTAAATAATCTCCAGATTTTACTCTATACCGAATTCTTGACTCTGCTTCAAAAAATTGAGGCAATGGTTTTTCTCTTTTATCAAACTCTGCTTTTGCGTATTCATAAATTTGAGTTTCATTGTTCACAAACTTTCCAACCTCGCTTCTTGGTAATCTTAACACATAATTTTCGTCTTCAATATAAGGTATAATATCAAGCTTATAGGAAGGGTTTAAAAATTGTAATTCCTCTATCAGAACTTTGGTAAGTTCTGAAACCTGATCAAGAGTTATCATTTGTTTAACTCTAATTGTGTCTGTTTCAATATAAGTGATTTCAGGTGCCTTGGGGTCAAAACCGTGCTCTGAAGCATACTCAAAAATATACATTGTAGCTAAAAACGCAGGTAAATACCCTGCTGTTTCCCTTGGTAAATATGGCCTTATATTCCAATAGTTTTGATAGCCTCCAGATCTTCGAATGGCTTTTGTTACGTTTCCCGGTCCAGAATTGTATGCTGCTAAAACAAGATCCCAATCACCAAATATTTCATATAAGTTAACTAAATACTTACATGCTGCTTCTGTAGATTTAATTGGGTCGCTCCTTTCGTCAACATAACTACTAACATCAAGACCAAATTGCTTTCCGGTAGAGAACATGAATTGCCATAATCCAGTTGCACCAACTCTAGATTTAGCTCGAGGTTTAAGCGCAGACTCTACTATGGCCAAATATTTAATTTCCAAAGGGATGTCGTAATTATCTAACTCCTTTTCAAACATTGGAAAATAATATTTACTCAAGGCCATTAATCTTTCTAAAGTCTCTTTACGATTTTTTAGATAGCTCTTTATGACACTCTCCAAAGAAGGATTATATTCAACATTGAAAGGCGTTTTGGCATTAAGCAAAGCCAATCTAAATTTAAGTGTATCAGTAGGAAGTTCTGGATAGTATATCGAATCATATTTAAGTTCGGCTATAGATTTGTAAATAGTATCATATAAAGATGAGTTATAAAGTTCATCAAACCACTTTTGATCATAACTAGCAGCCTCATTATGGTCTACTAGTTCTCTTGTAATTGAATCTATAACCGGTTTTAGTTCTTGTAAATTATAAGTGTTCCCGTCAATTAATGTGTCGGATGTAATTGTTTGATCAATATCATTTTGTGAATACCCAACAAAAAACCCTAACAAAAATATTAGTGGAATAACTTTTAAATTCATTTATTTATTTTCTTATGAGTAACGCATTAAGGCACTTGAATCGTACTTTTGGCAAAATATAAAATTTACTCTAAAATTGCTGCTATTCCAGGAAGTGTTTTGCCCTCAAGACTTTCTAACATGGCTCCTCCTCCTGTGCTAACATAACTTACTTTTTCTTCAAAGCCAAATTGTTTGACAGCTGCAACAGAATCTCCTCCTCCAACAAGTGAGAATGCTCCATTTTCTGTTGCATTTGCTATTGAATTACCAAGAGCAATTGTTCCTTTTGCAAAGTTCGGCATTTCAAAAACACCCAAAGGTCCATTCCAAAGAATTGTTTTACATTCATTAACTACCGAGTCAAAGATTTCAATTGTTTTGGGTCCAGCATCTAAACCTTGCCAGTTATCTGGTATCGAAAAAACATCAACTACTTTGGTTTCTGCATCATTATCAAAAGCGTTTGCAGCTACCACATCTACTGGTAAATGGATTATTACATTTTTAGATTTAGCCTTTTCCAAAATCTTTAATGCTAAAGTCATTTTATCATCTTCACATATTGAATCCCCGATTTGACCTCCTTGTGCTTTTATAAATGTAAAGGTCATTCCTCCTCCTATTATTAAATGATTGACTTTATCAAGAATGTTTTCAATAATTGTAATTTTTGAAGATACCTTTGCGCCACCTAAAACAGCTAAAACAGGTTTTTCTCCTGTGTTGAAAACCTTTTCAATGCCCTCTATTTCCTTAAACAAAAGAGAGCCAAAGCATTTGCTGTCTGGAAAGAATTGTGCTATTGTTGTTGTTGACGCATGCGCTCTATGTGCTGTGCCAAAGGCATCATTGACATAAAAATCCCCTAGTTGAGAAAGCTTTTCTGCAAAATTAATATCTCCTTTTTCTTCTTCTTCATGAAATCTTAAATTTTCTAACAAAAGTATTTCTCCTGGCTTTAATTTGCTTGCGGCTTTTTCAGCTTCAGGTCCAATACAGCCATTACTAAACTTTACATTAACCCCTAATATCTCTTCTACTTTTAGAACTATGTGCCTCAATGAGAATTCGTCTTGGACTCCTTTTGGTCTACCCAAATGAGACATTAGTATACAACTTCCTCCGTCTTCTAAAATTTTAATAATTGTAGGTTTAGCAGAAACTATTCTTGTTGAATCAGTTACCTGGAACTTATCATTAAGTGGTACATTAAAATCTACTCTTATTAAAACTTTCTTATTGTTAAAATTAAAATCTTTAAGTGTTTTCATTAAAAACTTGTTTTGAAAACAAATATAAATGAAGAATCCGAGTAACATGTTAAAATTTTACTCGGATTCCAAAAATTATAATAAAAGCTTTCTTTTTCTAACGCTTAATCACTTTTACTGTTTGAGAGAGACCTTGAGATTCTATTTTAGCTAAATACACTCCAGTAGCAAGGTTGGAAACATCTAGAGTCATTTCTTTAGTGTCACCTCGCTTACTAAATATTTCTTTGCCTGAAATATCAAATACTGAAACCTTATCGAGAGCAACTCTTGCCCTTAAATTAAGAATATTGTTTATAGGGTTTGGCCCGTAAGCAAAACCATCTATTTTGTTGTTTTCTATAGATAAAGGAAACGACAACAGTTGAACATTATCTAAACCAATATACCCATTACCGTTTTGGTAAAAAACCAAACGAAATCTAACATGGCTTTTTCCTGAAGGTATTGTGTGATTAAATTCTACCCAATCGTTTGTTGCAAAATTTCCGTTTTGAGATGTATTAAAAACATCTGTATGCACATCTGGAGAACTCCAATCACTTCCATTGTCATATTTTACTTGAAAATATATATAATCATTTTTATCTAAAAACACATAATTTATCCTGAATGAGAGCTCCGATGGAGCGCCATTAACAGCTATAGTTTGAAAAGTTAAAATGTGTTCTGGTGAAGATGTTCCTGAAACAGATTCTGAATATGGATTGTCTAAATCCCTTCCCGCCATATAGGAGATTCCTTTGTAAGCTCCATCAATTCTTCCGTTAGAACCTGAAATAGCACCCCAAACATCATTACCATTTAAATTATAAAACGGGATGTTTGTATTATAGTTCCAATTGTCATCTATTGAACCTTCAAATCCTTGAAAGGAATTTTGACCCCTTAAATTTAGAGAGGCTAGACTTAAAAACAGCAGTATTAAACCGTATATTTTCACAATGTTAAGTTTTAAGTTTTGAGGGGAAACTGGGATTAATAGCAATCAATTTTAAAAAAATATGCTATAACCACCTAAAAAATTAGTTAATCAACTATTAATTTAGCTGTAATGATTTTGAGCTTAAGATTTAATCGACAACTTGCTTTTAATATCGGATTTCCTGCGGGTAGATAAATGATTTCATATATCTTTGTTTTATGCTTTTTTCAGATATTTTAGGTCAAAACTATATTAAAAATTACCTCACAAACAGTATCGATAAGGGTAGAATTCCTCATGCTCAATTATTTATAGGGCCCGAAGGTTGTGGAACTTTGCCGATGGCCATTGCTTATTCGCAATATCTTTTGTGTCAAAACAATAATGGGGAAAATAATACTGGAAACAAATACTGCAATTTAAAATTCAATCAAATAACTCATCCCGATTTGCACTTTGCGTTTCCAGTAACAACAAATCATAAAATAAAGAGTCATCCCGTTTCAAGTCATTTTTTAGAAGAATGGAGGCAACTCGTTTTGAGGCAACCTTATGGTAATTTGTTTGATTGGTATAAACTTCTTGGTGTTGAAAATAAACAAGGACAAATTGGAGTAGACGAAGCTGGTGAAATTGTAAAATCCCTAACTCTAAAGTCTTATGAAGGTGGTTATAAGATTATGATTCTTTGGATGGTTGAAAAAATGAATTCCAGCTGTGCCAACAAGCTCTTAAAGCTTATTGAAGAACCTCCTCAAAAGACCGTTTTTATACTCATCGCAGAAGATGAAGAACAAATTATTAGCACTATAAAATCAAGATGCCAAACGCTATATTTTCCAGCTTTATCTGAAAATGAGATAAAAGAAGGTTTAATTAAAAATTATGAGTTGGATGCAAACATTGCTTCAAAAATAGCACATCAGGCTAATGGCAACTATAATAAGGCGTGTGATCTAGTCTATCAGGACTCTGAAGAAATACAATTTGAAAAATGGTTTGTTTATTGGGTAAGAAGTGCTTTTAAAGCCAAAGGAAATAAGGCTGCAATACATGATTTGCTATTATGGAGTGAGGAAATTTCACGTACTGGACGAGAAACTCAAAAACAATTTTTACATTTCTGCCAAAATCTTTTTAGACAAGCTATGTTGCTTAACTATAAAGCAAAAGAGCTTGTGTTTTTTGAGCCAAAATCTGAAGATTTTAAGCTTGAAAAATTTGCTCCTTTTATACATGATGCAAATATTTTAGAGATAGCTAAAGAGTTTCAAAATGCTATTTATCACATTGAGCGAAATGGAAATGCAAAGATAATTTTAACAGATTTATCTATTAAACTTACTCGGCTACTCCATAAAAAATCTTCAAAAAAAGAAAGTGTTTAAAACTCTATTCTAAAAACCAAATTAGGTGTTATTCCTAATGAGGTTTTGTTAATCTCTCTCAATATTTCTGTATTATCTGTAGTGCTTTGTCTTTTCTCGTAAGTTCTACTCAAAGTATTTTTACGGTCAAAGACATTTATCAAAGAGAAGCCTAGTTTTCCTTTCCATCTTTCGCTTTCAGAAATATTGAATTTGTATGTTCCTGAAATGTCCAGTCTTTGATAAAAAGGTAATCTATCACTATTAATTTTATCATACTCAATTTCATAACCATCATCTGTTTCTACAACTCCTAGTGCTTTTGTATATGGCGTCCCAGATCTTAAATTCCACCCTAAAGAAACATGAAATTTATTCCATTCATACGTGTGAGCCCATGTTAAATAATGTTTTATGTCAAAATTTCCGGGAAATGGTTCGCCGTCGTTTATGTCATTAAAAGTGAACTCATTATTAGTTAATGAATAACTTAACCAAGTTCTATAATTATTTATCTTTTTCTTTAAAAGCAAATCCAAGCCTAAAACCTTGCTTTCCCCTTGTGAAAATAACTCATCTGCATTATTAAATCCTATTGTAAATGATGTTAATCCTCCAATGTTTTTATAATAGCCTTCTATATCTATATTCCATCCATTCTTATTATACACAAATCCAGCAGTAATTTGTGTGCTTTTAAGTAAAGGAGCATTAACACCATTGGAAAGTACCCAGATTTGATTTTCGAGACCAAACTCTTGAGTATTAAATTCAACCACCTGACTTACAGATTGATGAAGTCGTTCTAAAGATGATTTAAATCTTAAATTGTTATGTAATTGAGCTTCAAATAGTAGTCTAGGCTCAATAAAAATCTTATCCAATATTGAAATATAATTTGATCTTACACCTAAATTTAGTAGCCATTTATTCTCCTTTTTAAGCTGATAACTTCCATAAAAAGCGTGGATGTTATTTATTTCAGAATTTATCTCGGTAAAATCATCTTCGGGGCTTTCACTATCTTTAAAGCTCAAAGTATAATCTACTTTGTTTGTTGAAAACTGATATCCAATGCCAATTTCAGATGTTGTATTTATTTTCCAGTCTGTATCAAATGAAAGCCCAAAATCATCAATCCCATTAAGTTTTTTAAGTTCATTGCTAAATTCGTCTGTAATGCTATTAGAACCAACATACTCTAAATCGTATTTCGAAAAATAAGAACTCAAGGAATGATAAAAATTTTCTGAATAATTATGGTTCCACAATATGCTAGTGCCAAAATTTTCTATATCGAGCTTGTCTTGAGAAGCCTCTTCATATTCTTCTATTAAAAAACCATAATCCAGTTTGTTCTTGGTAAATAAATTACTAATTGTTATCTGATCATTATCACTCGGTTTGATTATTGCTTTTACTGTAAAATCTGAAAAATAGAATAGGTCTTTAGTTGTAGTCACTTCATCATCTTCAAAAACCTTATTCCCTTCAGAAATTTTTGTGTCTTGAAAAACCCTTTCTGAAAGATTTCTAAATGTAAGTGTGTTAAATATATCTGTAAATGACCTTCTTGTTGACACTAATAAAGAAAACTTTTTACTCACCGGTATTTTAAGATTGGCGTCAAAGTGTGTCATGTTAAATCCAAAACCACCATGAAGACTATCTGTGATTTTATTATCTGAAGTAATATCTACAACTCCTGAAATTCTATTGCCATATTCAGCATTTGTTGCTCTTTTAAAGAGTTTAATATCTTCTGTTATATACGGATTAAACACCGAGAAGGTGCCAAAAAAATGTCCTGATTGGTACATTTTTATTCCATCCCATAATATTAGATTTTGATCTGGTGTTCCTCCTCTTATATATAGTCCTGAAGCTGTTTCTGTTGGGCTTTGAACACCTGGTATTAATTGAATACTTTGTAATACATCTGGTTCAGTAAGTCCTGGCAATATCCCTAATTCTTTCGGAGAAATGCTGATAGACCCATTTAAGTTTTCTTTAACGCCAGATGTAATATATTCTTTAATTACTACTTCATCTAGCTCTTGAGTATTGGATAAATTGAGTTCGGCTTGTCTTTTTATAAGGTAAAATCTATCATTGGCTTTATCGAATTGAATGCTTGTTTGTCCTTCAATTTCAATAAATAATTCTAACAATGAAACACTAATATTTTGATAGGTAACATATTGATTTGAAGTCAATTGCGGGTTAAACGATAATCTAATGTCAAACTTTGTCTCTATGTCTGAAATTACTTCACTTAATGGAGTATTTGAATAGCTAACAGAAACCTTTTCTTGAGAGGCAAGATAAAACGAACAGAAAAAAATAAGTAGAGCTAGTTTAAATTTCATTTATTGCTGTTGTTTGCAAAAAGGGCTTTACAATTTATAACAATAATAATAAAATTTACTTATCTCTTTGAATTTTATGCGCTGAATTTAAGACAATTATGTTTTTTTCGTTTACAGTAAATGAAATTTCCATTGGGGTAAATACTGTTTTTAAAGCCAAATTTAGATCTTTGTGTGTAAACCCTCCAGTAAATCTTTTGTCTTTATCAATATTCGATGCATCAAAGTTAATGTTGTACTTGTTTTCTAAATCAATAATAACTTGAGATAAAGGAGCATTTTTAAACGTGCTTTCGCCGCTTAACCAATCTGGTTTCAACTGATTAAAATCCCAAGATTCAAGGCTATTGTTCACAAATCTAGCTGCTTTCCCTTTGGTTAAAACCGTTCTTTGCCCACTATCTATATTCTCAACTTGAACCTTGCCTTCATGACATAGTACTTCAAAATAATTATCTCTTGAAACTACATTAAACTCTGTGCCAAGAACTTCAATTGTTCCTTCTGAAGTAATTACTCTAAAAGTGGATCCTTTTTCTACATCAAAAAAGGCTTCACCATCTAAACTAACTTCTCTATTTGAATTCCAACGTAATTTTTTAAAATATAAATGAGAATTAGAATTTAGTTCAACTTTAGATTGATCTGGCAGCACTACAGCCAATTGCTCACTATATTCTGTGTTAAATTCTGATTGCATATTTGTAAAGTAAAAAACACCTAATGCAATAACTATAGATGCCGCAACGCCGTAGGCCCAAGAAGGAATCAGTCTTATAACTTTAGTTTCTTCTTGAGAGGTTTTTGTAGATTTTTGTTTTTGTATCTTATTAAATAGACCTTGGGCATTGAAGATTGGGGCTTCTAGCTTTTTTGAGGCTTCATTAATTTTATTAAAAACAACAAAATCTTCTGACTTTTTAAACGCTTCCAGTTCTTGCGAAGATAAATCGCCAGAAACCCAACGCGCTAAAAAGCTGTCTTTAGAAAATTGTTTATCCATTTTTATAAAATTCTATAATACTAAAACATTTAAATCTCGATTTACCCTACTTTATATATTATTATCAATCTTTTCTCTTAATATTAATAAGGCTTGGCTCATTCTTTTTTCTACTGCTTTTACAGATATATCCAGCATTTCAGCTATTTCTGCGTATTTCTTTTTATCAATTCTACTTAACAGAAAAACTTCACGTAGTTTTTCGGGTAAATCAGCTATGACCCTTTCTAGCTTTTCCATGAATTGTTTTTCTTCTAATAAAAATTCTGGAGATTCGTTGGTCCTATCGTTTTTATAATTTGATTGATGTTGTAAAACTATTTTTTTGTGAGCTACTTCGTTCAAGAAATTATTTCTCGCTACTGTGTACAAAAATGATTTTGCTTTTTCGAACACAATTTTAGAACAGTTATCCCACAGTTTTATAAACGCATCTTGAACAATATCTTCGGCTTGTTGTATATCGCCACATTTATAGTAAATAAAATTCCGTAAGGATTTGGAGTGTAGGTCAAAAAGATCTTTGTAGGCATTGTCCTCACAGACAGATTTGGCTTTTATATTCATTTTTTAGAAAATGCTATTTTTCAAGTTATTTTCAAAATTAAAGAAAAAATTAAAGAAAAAAGTAGGGTGTTTTATTTTATAACTGTTATACATATAACTTGAGTGTTTTAAATATCAGTTTTTGAAAAGCACAAAAGTTAATTGTTAAACTAAATAATATTGTGTGTAAGCACCATCCCAAATGTTATTATTTAGTTTGCAAAAGCTCCAAAACCCAAATCTTATTTTTTTTGCCTACAATTATATTAGGAGCAATTTCTGTTTTTTGTTAAAATAGAAATTGTGTTACTAATAATAAAGAAATTAATAATTGCGATAAAGCAAGACCCCAAACTATAAGTCTTTATCGCAAATTTTAAAATATTTATCTATGTAAACACACCTACTCTAAAAAAAGAATAAAAGACGAGAGAGGCCTTTTATTATTTTCCTCCGTTAAGTTTATAACTAAACGGAGGTTTTTATTTTACATCACTTATGGCCTCTGAAAAAAATTATTCTTTATAAGATTTGTTTAAAGCATCGAGAATAGTTTGTGTAAGATCGTTTTCGTCTTGACCAAACATCACGCTTCCGGCTTCGTTACTTCCTAAAATATAGGTGTAGCCATTCGTTTTTCCATAATCCTGAACAAACTTTTTTACCTTTTTTATGAGAGAATCGTTTGTAGATTGGCTTTCCTGTGTGATTTGTTGTTGCTCAAATTGAACTCTTTGAGATAAAATCTGTTCTTTTTGTTGAAGCTCTTGTGACAATTTTTGCAAATCGGTTTGAGACATTTTACGAGCTTTTAATTCGGCCTCATTAATTTCTAATTGAAAGGCTTGCCTTAAACTATCTGTCCTTTTTTGAAAAGCATTGATTTTGATTTGAAGCTTGTTTTCTAGATCCTTTTTCTCTTGGTAATCATTAATTAACTTTACGTTATCTACAAAACCTATTTTTTGTTGTTGGCATGACATGAATAAACAAACCAATATTATACTTGCTAATAAATTCTTCATTAAGTTTTAATTTAAGTTTTTGCAAATGTAAACATAAGATGCCTAATTATTCATTTTTAATTTCAATTAGATTATTCAATATATTTTAAATATTCAATAGAAATAATCTATTGTTTATGGGCTTAAATAAGGCTTTTAAATCAATGATAAATTTTTTAAAGACAATCTGTATTGATTAGCGATTTTTATAGAAAATAAGCTCATCTAATTGCTTTTCGCGTTCTTTCTTATGACATATAACAAAGAAGAGTGTTCTTTTGTTTTAATAGCTTTTAAATTTGAATATGTTGCAACTAAAAATGCTTTTAACAAATTCATTTTCTTTGATTTGTATTTTTCCGAAAGTAAACTCACGTAGAATGCATCGAAAAACATCGGCTTAACTTTTTCAACATGCATGTTAAAGTCATTAAATAGCTTATGAATAGATTCTTGAGAAAAATGCCATAAATGTCTTGGAACATCATAAGCTGCCCAAAATTCTTTGTAGTAACCTGCATCATAGCTCTTATAATTTGGAACGGCTATAATAATTGCGCCTTCTTGAATTAATAGACTTTCTAGTGTTTTGATAAGTTCATTTAAATCATAGATGTGCTCTAAAACATGCCAAAGAGTAATAATCTGAAAACTTTCCTTGTGCAATTTAGACAGCATATCTATATTAAATACTTGATCGTTGTTTTTTTTATTAGCAATTGTTCTGGCTTTTTTGTTAGGTTCAACGCCTGTAACATGCCAATTGTTTTTTTGTGCAATATGCAAAAATTCTCCCGTGCCACAACCAACATCTAGCAGCGTTTTATTACTAAAAGCGTAGGCGCTAATTAATTTCAATTTTCTTTTTAAGGAAATTCTTTTAACGAATTGATACGTTCTTTCAAAAAGGTTCCGTTTGGAATCTGTGTGAGAAATATAATCCTCACTTTGGTAGTATTGCAAGAGGTTCTCGAGAGTTGGTTTTGGAAAAGTTTCAAACATTTTATAATCTTCATTATATAATAATTGAAACATTTCTTGGGAAACCGAATGATCTTTAACTGATAATGTTTGTTTATTGTTCGTCATTAAACTTAAATTGTTCCACGTGGAACGAAGTAATATTATCTACCCATATAAACCAATAAGACAGAAATGTCATTTGGAGAAACTCCACTTATTCTTGAAGCTTGAGCGATTGTAGAGGGTTGTACATTTTTTAATTTCTCTCTGGCCTCAAAACTCATGGATTTTATTTGTGAATAATCAAAATTAGAAGGGATTTTAATGTTTTCAAGTCTATTTAACTTGTCAGCATTATTCTTTTCCTTTTCTATATAACCAGAATATTTAATCTGAATTTCAGCTTGTTCTATAACCTCATCATCTAGATTGTTCTCTTTAATATAGTTCTCAACAGATTCAAATTCTCTCATATCATCTATTGAGATGTTAGGTCTTGAAAATATTTTAAACATCTTGTCAGATTGTTTCATTGGCGAAGAATTGTTTCGCTCTAGAACTGGGTTTGCATCCTCTGGCCTAACGCTAGTTTCCTTGAAAAAATTAACAAAACCAAAAGACTTTGACTTTTTTTCTTCCATTCTCCTTAAACGGAGTTCACTGGCCAAACCTATTTTATAACCTTTTGGTGTTAGCCTAGTATCTGCATTATCTTGCCTCAACAAGGTTCTGTATTCGGCTCTTGAGGTAAACATTCTATAAGGTTCTTCTGTTCCTTTGGTAATTAAGTCATCAATTAAAACACCAATATATGCTTCGTTTCTTTTTAATGTGAAGGATTCTTTGTTTTGAACTTTTAAACTAGCGTTAATACCGGCCATCAAACCTTGTGATGCTGCTTCTTCATAACCTGTAGTTCCATTTATTTGACCTGCGAAAAATAGGCCATCAATAATTTTAGTTTCTAAAGAATGCTTTAATTGTGTTGGAGGAAAATAGTCATATTCAATAGCATAACCTGGTCTGAAAAATTTAACCTTCTCAAAACCAGAAACCGACCGTAAGGCCTTGAATTGAACGTCTTCGGGAAGTGACGTCGAAAAGCCATTAACATATACCTCAACCGTATTCCAACCTTCCGGTTCTATAAAAAGCTGGTGTCGTTCTTTGTCAGCAAAACGATTAATTTTATCTTCAATAGAAGGGCAATAACGCGGTCCGATACTTTTTATCCTTCCATTAAACATTGGTGAGCGGTCAAATCCTTCACGAAGCAAATCGTGAACTTCTGGACTAGTATATGTCATATGACAATCTCGCTGTTTTTCTAAAGGTTTGGTGACGTCTAAATATGAAAACTTTTCTGGATTCTTATCGCCTGATTGAACTAACATTTTAGAATAATCTAAAGATCTACCATCTACTCTAGGAGGTGTGCCTGTTTTCATCCTTCCTGAATCAAACCCTAAATCAACTAATTGTTCAGTAATTCCTGTAGCGGCCTTCTCGCCGGCTCTTCCGCCGCCAAAGTTTTTATCGCCAATGTGAATTAGCCCATTTAAAAAAGTGCCATTAGTTAAAACTACCGTTTTGGCTTTAATTGATAAACCAAGTGACGTTTTAACTCCAACAACCTTATCGCCCTCTATAATGAGTCCAGAAACCATTTCCTGATAAAAATCAAGATTAGGCGTTTGTTCAAGCATTAACCTCCAGTCTTCAGCAAACCTCATTCTGTCACTCTGTACTCTGGGACTCCACATAGCAGGACCTTTAGATTTGTTCAGCATTTTAAACTGAATCGCCGAAGTGTCACTAACGATTCCACTATAACCACCAAGAGCATCAATTTCACGTACAATCTGACCTTTAGCAATTCCTCCCATGGCCGGATTGCATGACATTTGAGCTATGTTTTGTAGATTCATTGTGATAAGCAGTGTCTTGCTGCCCATGTTTGCGGCAGCAGCAGCAGCTTCACTACCAGCGTGACCAGCTCCGACTACAATGACATCATATATATCTTGAAATAAACTCATAATTGTTCCACGTGAAACATAACGTTTAGACTATTAAAAAACGGTTTGCAAATATAGTTCAATTTACATAATTGATTTAAGTTTCTTGAGATATGCATTTTCTTTAGCCCTCATTTCTGTTCGCTCTCTATTGCTTTTGTCCCTATATCCACAATAATGCAAGATTCCATGTATAATAACTCTACACAGTTCATCATCAAAATTATTTTTAAAAATTTGAGCGTTTTCCTTTACTCTTTCAACAGAAATATATATGTCGCCATGTATTATTTTTCCTACAGTATAATCAAAGCTAATAATATCTGTTAGTGAATTATGACCAAGAAATTCCAGATTAATTTTGTGTAAATAATCATCATCACAAAAGATGTAAGAAATGTCGCCTTCAACTTTGTTTTCGGCAATGATAGCACTAGAAATCCACTGATTAATTTTTTCAGAATTTTGTAAAGTAAATTGGGTTTCAAAATTAAATTGAATCATTCTCCTTATTAAAGTACTCTTTGACTTTTTCTTTGTAATTGGGTTGCAAAGGTAATGCGTATCTGTTTAATATTTCTGTAGTGTTGAAATATTCTTTTGCGGTAGGAATTTTACTGTTGGGGTTTTCGTTAAAAATGTTTTTATTGGTTTGGGATTCGCGTTTATTATCTTGGCCTTGTTGAAATGTCGCCTTGTCAAGCTTTAAAAGTTGATGGTGTAGCTTAATCATTCTCTCCAATGTTTGGTTAGTAAACCCTTTATTTAATAGCTCGAGTTCAATGTCCTCCATTTTCTTAAGAAGATTACCTGCTTGACCCTTTAATCCGTCCTTGGCAATTCTTTCTTCTAATTCTTGCCTAATCTTTTGTTGGCTTTGATAAATCTCATATAGCTGTCCATTAAGCTGTTCACTATTATTTTGCCCTTCACCCAATTTATTGCCTTCTCTATCTCCTTCTTTTTTTTCTTTACCTTCTTCTCCTTCATTAGTATCGCCATCTTTTTTAGGATTGTCTTCTCCATCTTTAATTCCTTCTTCCATTTTTTTATTCAATTGTTCCTGGCTCATAATAATATCAGGAAGTTGCATATCCCCATCTCCTCCTTGCCCTGGCGCAGGATTTAATTGTTGCTGCAGATTATCCAATACATTGCTTAAAAAATCTGCCAAATTGTTTGCCGCAGTAATGGTGTATTGCTGACTTGCAACTCCTGAATAAAGCCTATTTTCTGCAAGCTCTTCTAGTGATTTATCAATGTTGTAAAAAGCCTCAATTATTTCCTTGTTAACCGTTTCAGATAGTTTTGGTTGTCTTAATGATAAGGCAAATAAACTGTCATCTATATGCTCAAAGTGCTCTCTTAAATTACTTTGTTTGCGCAAATAAGAAGGATATTTACTGTGATTAATTTCAATAGTCTTAAAACGGTTCATTAAAGTTTCTTGCTCAAAAGAAAACAAAACCAAATTGTCTAGAATCTGCCTTAACATTTCTGTGTCTTCATTTAATTGTTCACCGCTAGCGGCTTGCATGGCCTGAGCCATTTTTTGAGCCATCTGTTTCATTTTTTCTGAAGCTCTTTTCTGATTTTGTTTTGCTTTGTTTTGTGTTTTTTGTTTTTCATCGGAATCACTTGACTCCTCTTTCTTTTGAAGCTCTTCAGAAGCATTCTGCTGCATTTCTTCTACTTGTTTTTCGTCTCTTTCTGATTCGTTAATATCTAAAGGCTTTTTTAATTCTTGGTTTTCTTTTTTAAGTTCTTCCATTTCTTGTTGAAAATCTTCAAACTTCCTATTCAGCTCATCTTGTTTATCTTTAGTATTGTCTTCTTCCCGTTCGTTAGATAGTTTTTCCTGCTCTTTAGCTTGGCTTTCTAATTCTTCTTGTAATTTTTCTAATTTCTTACCAATATAATACCGTTTGGTGAGCTCTAAAAGTTGCTCCAAACTTCTTTTTTTGTTTTTATTTTGTTTTGCAAGTTGTTCAAGCTTTTCTGTTAACTGTTCTTTATTGATTTTTTCTTGTAATTCTTTAAGTTCTTTAAGCAGTTGTTCGTCCTGTTTTAACTGTTCTTCATTTTCGTTTAAACGATTTTTTAAATCCTCTTTAAAAGTGTCTTCTTCCTCGTTTTCTTTCTGAAAATCTTCTAAATTGTCTTTCAATCTTTTGTTGAAGTTTTTCATCATTTCGTCCTGCTGTTTTTGGCGTTTTATAAAATCTTCTAACCTTTTCTTATCATTAAAATTAAGTTCTTGTTTTTCTTTTTGAGTTTTAGAAAAATCTTCTAGTCTTTTGTCTTGTTCATCTATTTTTTTTAGTGACTTGCTTAATTCGTTAATCGTTTGACTTTGTTCTTGAAGTTTGTTTTGAGTTTCTTCTTCTTTGGTTAGCTTTCTAAAAGTGAATATTTTGCTTTTCACACTTTTAAAGTTATTAATGACGTCATTATCAAAAAGCTGGAAATATAAATTATAGGAAATGCCCTCAACAAGATTATGGTTGTCTGGAAAAACACTAATAAAATCATCAAGATTAGAGCCGTTTAAGGGAATTTCTTCGATTTGCTTTTGAGCTTCGTCTTCAATTGGATAATATACCAGATTAAGTTTTCTTAAGCCATAATCATCACTTACCTGCCCATAAAAATAAAGTGTTTGATGATCTAATGAGTCTATTTCTGATTTAAGCTTTAATTCAGGGTATTCATCTTTAATTACATCAATATTAAAAGCTAGGCTTTCGTAATCTTTAAGTTTATCATTACTCAAATTTATACTGTAGCTGAAATTTCTATACAAACTTTTAGAGGCAGAAAAAGCGTTGGCTGCATCAAATTGAAATTGTAAGGTGTCTTCACAGTATAAATTGACTTTACTTGCTGCTTTAGTTCTGAGTTGCCAAGAAACTTTTGTTCCTTCCGGAATTATAGCCCTTCCTGTATTTTTAATAATCTCATCCTTCTTATGCGTGTGCAAAGGGTAATCTAAATTCATTTCAAAATTCAACAACGCGGGAACGCTATTCACTTCTAATTCATATTCTTTTGAAGTCACATTATTTGCAAACAGCTTGAACGAAACATTTTCCTTTGGTTGGGAAAACAGATATTCAAACTCATTAGTTGAGTTTTGTTGCAAATAATATGATTCACCGTTAAACACAATTTGAGGTGCTTCTGGCACAATATCGCCTAATGTTTTAACAACGAGTTTAAAATTTACATTTTCGTTTGTCGTTAAATTTTCGTTTAAAACATAAAATTGAAAAGGAGCTGGTGGCTCATAAGCCGTTTGGTAGTGTACCACTCGTTTATAACTATCACTAAACCAGTTCTTATCAACTAAAACAAAAGACACAAGCAGAATAATAATTGGGATTGTAGTATATTTAAGATACTTAAGGCTATTTTTAAAATCTATTGCTAGCCTAAACGGAATTGGTTTTAATTGTAAAGATTTTTGCTCTATGCTTGCAATTAATAATTCCGATTGATTTCTGTCTTTATTTAACTGTAGAAGGTTTAAAAGCTTATCATTGACTTCAGGAAAATGGTTTCCTATAATTTTTGAAGCATATTCGTAATCTATTCCCTTTTTCAATCTAAATAGTTTTAAAACAGGAACGAGAATAAATTTAAAAAGCAGTCCAATCTCAACTATTATAAACAACCAAAATAAAAGTGTTCTTCCGCTTGTGTTGAGCCATAAAAAATACTCAATTAACAAGGTTGTTAATAAATACAAGAAACCTACAACAAAGAACATTATTGAGCCTTTAATAAGTTCATTTATATAAAAACGTCTTATAAAGTTTTCTAACTTGTTTAAAATATTATTAAAACTACTCAAAACACTTATGTTATAGCATTACAACTCACTAAACTACAATTTTATTTTGTTCTTTAAATCACTAAATTTGGTAACCTTATGTTAAAAATGAATACTATTTTTATAAATACAATTAGAGATTTAAAGTATCTTGCCGCTCTAACAATTCCTGTTACTGCATTTCTGGGCATATATTTTCAAGGCATCTGGACATATTTAACTCCTGTTTATGCTTTTGGCATTATTCCAGTTTTTGAAATCCTCTTGCCTCAAAAGAACACCTATTATTCTGATGTAGAACAAGACCAAAGAAGCATTAATTTGCTTTTTGATTGGTTGTTGTATTTAAATATCCCTATTGTTTATGGTTTGTTGGTTTTTTCATTGTTTATTGTTGTGTCAAACACTTTAAAGACTTATGAAATTGTAGGTGCTGTTCTATCGGTTGGAATGGTATTAGGAACTAACGGGATAAATGTTGGTCACGAACTAGGACATAGGCAATCAACAAACGAACGGTTTTTAGGCAAAATACTATTGTTGCCGGCGCTTTACATGCATTTTTATATCGAGCATAACTTTGGTCATCATTTACACGTAGCTACCCGAGAGGATCCTGCAACGGCTAGATATAACCAGCCTGTTTATTCATTTTGGATAGGTTCCATTTTTAGGCAATATATAAATGCATGGCGAATTCAGTTAAAATTATTGAAGAATAATAACTACCTATTTCTGTCACTAAAAAATGATATGTTTTGGTATATTGTCCTTAACGCTTTGTTTTTGGTTGTTGTTTACATCTTTTTTGGGGAAATCGGCCTCCTTTTTACAGTATTGAGTGCCGTTGTTGGTGTTTTACTTCTTGAAACGGTCAACTATATTGAGCACTATGGTTTGACGCGACAAAAGACATCTTCTGGTAGATATGAACGTGTTAAGGAAATACATTCCTGGAACTCCAATCATATTGTAGGGAGAATTGTGCTATATGAGCTCACGAGACATAGCGATCATCACTATAAATCTTCAAAAAAATACCAAATATTAGAATGCCATGATACAAGTCCGCAAATGCCCTTTGGTTATCCAACTTCAATGGTTTTGGCATTGTTCCCACCGCTGTGGTTTAAAATTATGAATAAACGAATTCCTCGAGAAATGATTGCTGTACAACCCTAGCAATTAATAATTATCGTTTTATCTTTGTTGAAAATTTTCTGCATGAATACAAATGTTCGCGTGCGTTTCGCACCAAGTCCAACGGGACCTTTACATATTGGAGGTGTTCGTACTGCTTTATTTAATTATTTGTTTGCAAAAAAACATAGAGGAACTTTTGTTCTTCGTATAGAAGACACAGATCAAAACCGGTATGTGGAAGGTGCAGAAGAATATATTATTGAATCCTTAAATTGGTGTGGAATCTCTTTTGATGAAGGCCCTGGAAAGAATGAAAAGTTTGGTCCTTATAAACAAAGTGAGCGCAAGTATATCTACAAGCAATATGCTGAACGATTGGTAAAAGACGGAAATGCGTATTATGCATTTGATACTTCAGAAGAATTAGACTTTCATAGAAAAGACCATGAGGCTAAAGGAAAAACATTTATTTATAATTGGCACAATAGAGAAAAAGGTCGTTTGGTGAATTCTTTAGTCCTTTCTGACGAAGAAGTGAATAAACGTATCTCGAATGGCGACGACTATGTGATCAGGTTTAAAAACCCACAAAATGAAACACTTCATCTAAATGATATTATTCGCGGTGATATTCAAATTGACACAAACATATTAGATGATAAGGTTTTATTTAAAAGTGATGGTATGCCAACCTATCATCTGGCTAATATTGTGGATGACCATTTAATGAAAATAAGCCATGTAATTCGTGGTGAAGAGTGGTTGCCTTCTTTGGCCTTACATGTTTTGCTATATAGGGCTTTTGGTTGGAGTGCTCCAGAGTTTGCACATTTACCATTAATATTAAAGCCAACAGGAAAAGGCAAATTAAGCAAGCGAGATGGCGATAAATTAGGTTTTCCTGTTTTTCCGTTAGCCTTTAAAGATCATAAAACAGATGAAATTTCAAGGGGCTACCGAGAAGATGGTTACTTTCCGGAAGCCGTTATTAACTTTTTAGCATTTTTAGGCTGGAATCCAGGGACGGAACAAGAGGTGTTCAGCTTAGAAGAGCTTATTGAAGCTTTTGATTTAGATAGGGTTCATAAATCTGGCGCTAGGTTTGACCCAGAAAAGACAAAATGGTATAACCACCATTATATGCAAAAACAATCAAGTCGTGTTTTAGCTGAACAGTTTAAAAAAATACGTGAAGAACTAAAAGACGTAAATGATTTTTACATTTCAATGGTTATTGATTTAGTAAAGGAACGCGCAAGTTTTATTTCAGATTTCTGGGATTTAAGTTATTTCTTTTTTGTGACTCCAACAGAACTCAATGAGAAAGCGGCTAAAAAAGCATGGAAAGAAGATTCTGAAGCTATTATGAATGAATTAATTTCTGTTTTGAATTCAATTCACGATTTTTCTTCGGAAAACCTGCAATCAGAAATTAAGAGCTGGATTAATTCAAAAGAAATTGGTTTTGGTAAAGTTATGCTGCCACTGCGTTTGGCTTTGGTTGGTGACTTAAAAGGTCCCGATTTGTTTCAAATAATGTCAATGATTAACAAAGAAGAAAGCATAATCCGCATTGAAAATTTAATTAATACTTTAGCTTGAGCTAAAAAGTGAAAATTGCTGTTAGAGCCAGCATAGATTGATTTCCTTTAAAATCATCTTCCATTCCAGAAGTGTCTAAATCTTTTTTATTAAGTTTTTGCAAAATATTTGTGAAACCATAAATATATTGAGCCTTGACCTTGAATTGCCTAACTCCAACCGATGCCCCAATTGCGCCATTGAAATGAAATTGGGAAATGTTTGTGATATCTTTAGCTGTTAGATTTGTATAATTGTCTATAAAATAATTCTCCTGGTTTTTATCTTTAAGTTCCATCTTACCATTATACTGAATCATTGGGCCAAGGTCTATTAAAAAATGATTCTCGATAACTTTTACATGCATCAATAAAGCCACTTGAGCAGCAAACAATTTGTATTCAATTTCCTGTCCCGAAGGTCCAAGACTAGCACCTCTACCTGAAATTTCTAGATGATTTTCTGAAAGCTGCATGCCGAAACTAACATTGTACCATCTATGTGGAAGATCTGCCGTTGCGCTCATTCCTCCAATAAAACCATTACCTTTTGTTGTGATGAAATTATCAGTAACAATGTCATATTGTGTTATTCCTCCCATAACACCAAAGCCGTTGCTAATTTGATAATTACCATGTTGGCCTAAAATTGGTGTAACAAACCCTATAGATAAAGCTACTAATAGGGTATAAAGTTGTTGTTGCATAATGATTTTGATAAGCAAATCAAATATAGCATAAATTTTGTATCTTAATTTTTCATAACCATTTAATAATAAAACCATGAACTTTTATCTTATCCCTATTATCTTTATTAGTTTAATTATTTTTATTTCGCTTTTCTTTATAGTTAAGCAACAAACGGCAGTAATCATTGAGCGTTTTGGTCGATTTCAAAGTATTCGCCATTCTGGATTGCATATTAAAATTCCATTAGTTGATAGGATTGCCGGGCGTTTGAGTTTAAAAATCCAACAACTAGATGTTATTATCGAAACCAAAACTTTAGACGATGTGTTTGTAAGGTTAAAAGTATCTGTACAATACAAAGTGATAAGAGATAAGGTTTATGACGCTTTCTATAAACTAGATTATCCGCACGATCAAATTACATCTTATGTGTTTGATGTGGTTCGGGCTGAAGTTCCAAAAATGAAATTAGACGACGTGTTTGTGAAAAAAGACGACATTGCTCTTGCAGTGAAGGCAGAATTAAACGATGCCATGTCTGACTATGGTTTTGACATCATTAAAACGCTTGTTACTGATATTGATCCTGATCCACAGGTTAAACAAGCAATGAATAGAATCAATGCTTCTGAACGTGAAAAAATTGCCGCACAATTTGAAGGCGATGCAGCTCGTATTTTAATTGTTGAAAAAGCAAAAGCTGAAGCCGAAAGCAAAAGATTACAAGGTCAAGGGATAGCTGACCAAAGAAGAGAAATCGCTCGTGGACTTGAAGAGTCTGTAGAAGTGTTGAATAAAGTTGGTATCAATTCTCAAGAAGCGTCTGCTTTAATAGTAGTTACACAGCATTATGATACGCTTCAGGCTATTGGCGGCGAAACTAATAGTAACTTAATTCTTTTACCTAATTCTCCTCAAGCAGGAAGCAATATGCTAAACGATATGGTGGCCAGTTTTACAGCAAGTAATCAAATAGGTGAAGCCATGAAAAGCTCTAATAAGAAAAAAGAATAGTCTGGTTCTTTTATTAGTAAAAGGATAAACGCTGGA
The DNA here is from genome assembly GCF_040117515.1 of Gilvirhabdus luticola. NCBI lineage: Bacteria > Pseudomonadati > Bacteroidota > Flavobacteriia > Flavobacteriales > Flavobacteriaceae > Gilvirhabdus > Gilvirhabdus luticola. The sequence goes on along the minus strand of NZ_JBEEEN010000001.1, from coordinate 793,138 downwards.
GACACTTTTCTGGCGTTTTTCTATTTAAAAGGATGTCTTTCTTCCCAGTTTCGCTTTGGATTTAGTAGATTGAATACAACCCTTAAAATCATATTGGCAAAGTTGTTGGTATGTTTCATATACATATACATCTCTTTGGGTTTTGCGCCAACTGAACTTTTAATCTCCATGGCTGTTCTGGCGTAAACTACTGAAGAAAACTTATTGTTAATACCATATTTAGCCATATCGTACAACATGTTTAAATAAAGTTGATTTTGATATTGATGTTCCTCGTCATAACCTAAAAAATAAGTTTCAAGAACGGAATTGTTAAGGATCAAAGTATAAAATCCTATAAGCTGATTGTTTAGATAGTATCCAAAAACTTTGAAATTGTTTTTTAGTTGTCTTTTCAAAATCAAAAAATGATTTTCGGGCAGAATAAATGTGTTGAATGAAGCATTGTTTGAGACATTTAAATAGAGTTTATACAGTTCCTTGTGATTTTCTTCAATTTGTGATTCGCTTAATTCATTACGTTTAATAACACCAAATTTTTTCAATGCTCTTTTATACCTTGTTCTGTATTTGGTGTTCATGGCCGATACATAATTTTCAAAAACTTGCCAATTCGATCTAATGTTCATGATCATATTGGGTTGAACTTTTACCTTGTAAAACCCGTTTAATTTAAATAAAGGAACTTCTGCTAATAGTTTGTCATCCTCGAAATAATCCTTAAATAATATTAAACGTATTTTCTTATTATAGTTTGTTTTTATATCCTGTTGAATTTCTTTAAGGGCTTTAAACAAAACATTAATATATTCCGGAACGTGTATTTGCTCTATATTGAAATAAACACCGTGTTGACCTGTATGCATTAAATTTCCAACCACTAAAATGTTGCCTTTTAGAAATCCTGCTACGGTTGACTTCAATACCTGTTTTAAAAAAGTCGAACTATTGTTTCTAAACATCTCTTTAGCATACAATTTAACACGCTGTACAATCGCTATTCCAACCATATTCGCATCTGAAAAAACACCTATATAGTAAACGGAAATATTATCGGGGTAAGCTCTTTCTAACCCTTCTAAAAAATGTCTTTTTAAGAAAACATCATTAATAGGAAGATTATCCCAAGAATCCGGAAGATGCTCTGCAGAACTATATACTTTAAAGTTTATCAATACAAAAACAAAAAAGACCAAACGTTATCGTTTAGTCTTTTAAAATTAATATTAGTTACAAATTAGACCCAACCACAAACAATTGCTCCCATTACTGAAAGAGTAACAATCCAATAGCCGCTGTTTATAAAAATATATTTAGCTCCTTTGCGCTCAAATAAAGCGTTTGTTCCAATAATTGGTAGGGCAATGAATATTCCAGCAATGACTCCATGTAGGGCGCCGTGTTTAAAGGTTCTGTAGGCTGTGCCATAATCATCCATAAAAGCCTGAAATGATGGTTTTGCAGTCGATAAGTCTCCACCCACCATTCCTAAAGCACCTGTTTGGTGAATAGTTATAAACTGTAATGCGAATGCCAATAAGAATGCAAAAAAGAGTGCAAGGGCAAATATTTTACCCATGTTTGCTCCTTTCATTTTTTCTTCAGTCATATCTGCAGCCTTCATCCAAGCTGTACCAAATACTTTTGGGTTGTACCAAACAAAACCCACTACAAGAGCAGAAACTGCCGCAGCAATTAGTGCTAAAAAATTAATTTCCATATTAAACAAATTTAGTTAGTGTGTTAAATGTATGAAAAATATAAATGCGGTCTTGCTTTTTAACAACTACATCGAGGTTGCTTCGTTAGATAAAACCTCATTCGAATCCTCTACTGCCTTTGCAATAAAATCTTGAATATCTTCATTAGTTTCAAGTCCTTTGTTCAATAAAACCTTGAGTGTTATCAATGTTGCTATTCGAGTCCCGACCTTTTTGGCTGCGGTATTAAACAAAGGGGACAATTCATCGTAGCTAACATTTATAGCTAATTCTTGAATTTCAGCTTTAACTTTTTGTTGCTTGTCTTCTGGGTAGTTAGTATACTTTTTCCCAAGCTGTTTAATAATATCGATAGCTTTGCGATGATTTTGATTAGAGCTTAAACTTTTTGGGTGTTGATTTTGTTTGTCTGATTGTCTAGACCAAGTATCACGTAAGCCAACTGTTTTGTTAAAAATTAAATTCCCTGATGTTGAGTCCTGATCAACATTAAAGTAGCCTAACCTTTGGAACTGAAAACTATCGCCTATTTTAGCTTCTTTGAGACTTGGTTCTACCAATGCGTTAATAATTTTTAATGAATTTGGATTGATTAAATCCATAAAATCTTTATCTGAATGGCTGTCTGGTGCTTCATCAATAAAAAGTCTATCGTACTCTCTAACTTCAGCATTTAAGGCGTGCCTAACCGATACCCAATGTAAAGTTCCTTTCACTTTTATCGATTTGTCTTCGGTATAAGTGCAGTGTATTTCAACAATATTTCCATTACTATCTTTAATAACACTTTCACCTTTTATGATGTATGCATTCTTTAGCCTAACTTGTTTTCCGATTGTTAATCTGAAATATTTTGAATTTGCTTGTTCTTTAAAATCTTCATTTTCAATATATATTTCTCTAGAAAAAGGAACTTTTCTAAATCCTGAAGATTCGTCTTCAGGGTTATTTTCTGCATCAAGCCATTCTTCCTTTTCCTTTGGATAATTAGTAATAATTACTTTAACAGGATTTAAAACAGCCATAACTCTTGGGGCTATTTTATTTAAATCCTCTCGAATACAAAACTCTAATAGAGATACATCTATAACATTATCTCGTTTGGCAACTCCTACTGTTTCAACAAATTTTCTAATGGCGTTTGGTGTATAGCCTCTTCTTCTTAAGCCTGATATTGTTGGCATTCTAGGGTCGTCCCATCCTGAAACAATTTTGTCTTGTACTAGTTTTAATAATTTACGCTTACTCATTATGGTATAGCTTAAATTTAATCTGGCGAATTCACGTTGTTTAGGAAGTAATGGTAATTCTTTTGATTGATACTTGTAAACATTATGCTTAAACCAATCATAAAGTTTCCTGTGTGGTTTAAACTCTAATGAACAAAGCGAGTGAGATATTTGTTCAATATAATCGCTTTCACCATGTGTCCAATCGTACATTGGGTAAATACACCATTGGTTTTTTGTGCGATGATGATGTGCGTGCAATATGCGATACATTAATGGGTCACGCATTAACATGTTTGGATCTTGCATATCTATTTTGGCCCGCAATACATGTGTTCCTTCGGCAAATTCACCATTCTTCATGCGCTGGAATAAATCTATATTTTCTTCAACACTCCTATTGCGATAAGGCCCATCAATACCTGGTTGCGTTGGTGTGCCTTTTTGCTCCGCCATAGCCTCACTAGATTGCGAATCAACATAAGCTTTACCTTCCTTTATTAATTCTATAGCCCAATCATACAGTTGCTGAAAGTAATCTGATGAATAACATTCGTTTGCCCACTTATACCCTAGCCAAGAGATGTCTCTTTTGATTGCATCAACATATTCCTGCTCTTCTTTTGTTGGGTTAGTGTCGTCAAATCTAAGGTTGACAGGTGCATTATATTTTTCCCCTAAACCAAAGCTTATACCTATAGCTTTTGTATGCCCAATATGTAAATAACCATTTGGCTCTGGTGGAAATCTAAATCGCAAAGAAGATTGAGGTAGTCCATTTTTTAGATCTTCTTCAATAATATGCTCTATAAAATTTAACGATTTGGTTTCTTCGCTCATGAGTTTTTAATAAGTTTACAAAGTTATCAAAATACGTGTTATTTTTTCACTTATAAATTCTAATATATTGGGAATAGTCAAAATTGAAAATATCAGGGTTTTCGCCTATCATGGTTGCTTGGTTGAAGAAAAAAAAATAGGGAGCGACTACAGGGTTGATTTAAAGGTTAATGCAAGCCTTAAAAAATCTTCACAAACCGATATGCTTCATGATACGGTAGATTATGTGTTTTTAAACAAAGTTGTTAAAGAAGAAATGCAAAAACCATCACATTTGCTAGAAACTGTTGCAGAACGTATTTTAAATAGGGTAATTAAAGAGCATGAATTGGTCGACAAAGCTACTGTATGGATAAGTAAGCTAAATCCTCCTATAGGTGGTGATGTTGAAAAGGTAACTATTAAAATGACTGAAAAGCGCAAAAAATAAGTTGTTATCTTTGTTAACCCTTAATTTTTTTTACATTTGCAATCAAAATTAGGCGTCTTGGCCGAGTGGCTAGGCAGGGCTCTGCAAAAGCTCGTACAGCGGTTCGAATCCGCTAGACGCCTCAAAAAAAGCCTTTAGAAATTTACTCTGGAGGCTTTTCGTTTATTGGATTAAATTGCTCTATTTTGTCTTTAATTAATTCTTTTTCATTAGGAAAGAATCCTTGAACCAACAGTAAAATCCCAAAACCTAAAATCACTAATGCAATTATCTTTTTGGTTTTAAAAATTAACCGAGGTGTTAACTTATTTTTGAGCGTTTTTGCAACCAATATTTTAAAAACGTCTACAATGAAATAAACCACGAGTATAGTTATTAAAAACACAAAAATGCCATCTGTGCTATTGGTTAAAGAATTGCCTATTAAAATAAAGCCAAGCCAACCTAGTAAGACACCAATATTAATAAAGTTTAATAAAAATCCTTTTAAAAAAAGTTTTCCGTAGTTTTTTTGAATTTCTACTTTATGGTATTCTTTAACTATAGATCTAAATGATTTTGATGTTTTAATAAAAGTGATAAACCCATAGGCTACCAATAAAACCCCACCAAAAATCAAGAAGCTTGGATCGTCTTTTACCTTTTCAAGAAGTCTATTGGTGCTGTAAAAAGCAACTAAAATAAAAACAATATCTGCGAGAATAACTCCTAGATCGAATATAAGGGCGCTTTTAAATCCTTTGGTGGCACCGGTTTCAAGCAAGACAAAAAAAACAGGCCCTATGGTAAACGATAGGATGATACCAAAAGGAATCGCAGATATTATATCGTTCATCATAAAACTCTATTATTTAATCGCCAACCATTAATCCATGTGTTTAATTCGTCCGCCTAAAACTTTATTTTCATCAACTCTTTCGGGGTTTCCATAAATATAAATATCTCCTCCAGCCCTAACTTTAGCGTTGACTAATGTTGATGCTTTTACATGCGCCTCTCCTGCTGCTCTAATAGAAACATCTGTGAATTCTGTTTCAAGATTTTGGGCCTTATAGGTTCCTCCTGTGTAAATGGAGACATCCTGATGTTTTGCTTTTCCGTAGGCCTGAACACTAGCTCCTGTAACAGATCTTATGTTTGCATAAGTGACATCTATCTTCGCTTTTATAAAAGCACCTTCTTGAGCATTTAAATCTATTTCATACTGCTTAATTTCGTCTTCTGAATGAATGTATGCGCCTTCATTGGCATCTATAACATCAATATTTGTGTAATATAAATTGATTCGGGTATCTTCACCGTTGAATATTTTTTCTAAAGCCATTCTTATTTTTAGCTTTCCATCTTTGTTTATAAACAAAACATCTTCGGTATTCTTCCCTAAAATTACTATTTTGTTTTCATCAGACTTAATAAGTTTTACTTCAATTAAATCATAGACTTTAAGCGATTTAAATTCTCCTACTTTTTTTTCTATTCCTTTTTGGGAAAAAGCAACTAAAGAAATAAGCATTGTTAAGGTTAAGACTAAATTTTTCATTTTTACTGTTTTATTTAATGGATTAAAGAATTAATTTTTAACCAACTCTAACGGCTGTTCCTGTTACAGATACCATTATATACATAGATGATGGAAATGTTTCTACATCAACACTTATACCAACTATAGCATTTGCATTCAATTTTTTTGCGTTTTCTTTTATTTTTTGAAATGCTTCTTCTTTTATTTGAAGAACACTTTCCTCTAAAGAGTTAAAATATTTTTCAACATTAAATGTAAAAGTAGCTTTTCTTGCGTTAACGCCAACACCTGAAACAATACCTAAATAATCTTGTATTTTAAAGCCTTCAATAGTGTCTGTTGTTGTTAAAACCATGATAAAATTTTATAGTGTAAAAAGTTAATGATTGTCTTCGTTTTTACCAATTAAATTAAAATCTAAATGTTTTTTTATAAGATCAGTTTCTTTAACCTTAACCAAAACTTCATCTCCTAATTGGTATGTATTTTTAGTATTCCTGCCGACCAAAGCATATTGGCTTTCATCAAAATCGTAATGATCGTCTTTAATGTCTCTAATTCTTACCATGCCTTCGCATTTATTGGAAATAATTTCTACATAAATTCCCCAATCTGTCACACCAGATATCACACCAAGAAACTCTTCGTCTTGATGGTCTTGCATAAACTTAATTTGCATGTATTTTATAGAATCTCTTTCAGCTTTTGTCGCAAGATATTCCATATTACTAGAGTGCTGGCATTTTTCTTCGTAGATGTCTTCATTTACAGATTTTTGGCCATCTAAATAATGTTGTAATAAACGATGTGCCATCACGTCAGGATAACGCCTAATTGGTGACGTAAAATGACTATAATAATCGAAAGCTAAACCATAATGACCAATATTTTGTGTGGTGTATTCTGCCTTACTCATGCTTCTAATAGCCAAAGTATCCACTAAATTCTGTTCTTTTTTCCCAACAACATCTTGTAATAAATTATTTAGTGATGTTGTTATAGACTTTCTGTCTTTAAAGTTGAGCTTATAACCAAATTTAGAAACAATACCTTGTAAAGCAGCTAATTTACTATCATCGGGCTCATCATGAACACGATATATAAATGTCTTTTTAGGGTTTTGTTTACCAATATATTCTGCCACTTTTTTATTTGCAAGAAGCATAAACTCTTCTATTAGCTTATTTGCTTCTTTACTTGTTTTAATAAAAACACCTATTGGATTATTTTCTTCGTCTAAATTAAACTTTACTTCTACTTTATCAAAGGAGATTGCTCCAGAACTCATGCGTTTTTTACGCATAATTTTAGCAAGTTCATCAAGTTTAAGTATTGCTTGCGCAATTTCTGGCGAAGTTTGATAATCTTTTCCTGTTAATGAAACTTCAGATGGAATATTGGTATCTATTTTATGTAATTGAGATGTTTCGACTGCGCTCATGGTGATATTTTTTTCAATGATTGCTTGCGCTTCTTCATAAGCGAATCTTGTATCAGAATACGTGACCGTTCTACCAAACCATTGATTCTTAACCTCTGCTTTATCATTCATTTGAAAAACAGCAGAAAACGTATACTTTTCCTCGTGTGGTCTTAAAGAACATGCATTGTTTGATAATATCTCTGGAAGCATTGGCACTACACGATCTACTAAATAAACAGACGTTGCCCGTTCATAAGCTTCATCATCTAGAACCGTATTAGGTTGTAAATAATGTGATACATCTGCAATATGAATTCCTATTTCAAATAATCCGTTTTCAAGAACTTGAAAAGATAATGCATCATCAAAGTCTTTTGCGTCTTTTGGATCTATAGTAAAGGTTAATACTTTACGCATGTCCCTTCGTTTAGCAATTTCTTCTTTTGTAATAGATGTATCAATTTTGTTAGCATAATCTTCTACTTCGTGAGGAAACTCATAAGGTAAACCGTATTCGGCTAAAATGGAGTGGATTTCAGTATTGTGCTCTCCAGGTTTTCCTAGAACTTTAAGCACTTTTCCGTAAGGAGAATCAGCCTTTTCTGGCCAATCTTCAAGTTTTACTAAAACTTTATCACCATCTTCTGCTTTATTTATTTTATTGATAGGTACAAAAATATCTTTATACATTTTGTTGCTATCTGCAATAACAAAGGCATAACTTTTATGAATCTGAATGACGCCAACGTAATCGCTTTTTGCTCTTTTTAAAACTTTTGTAATTTCTCCTTCAAATCTGCCTCGTCTTGACCTTTTATATACATAAAGCTCAACCTCATCACCATCTAGAGCACGATTAATATTATTTGAAGCTATATAAATATCTTCTTCAAAATCATCGCAAATAACGTATCCTGAACCTTTTTGTGATATATCTAAAATTCCTGTATGATACTCGGTATTAACAATCGCTTTAAATTTACCTCGTTCTACTTCTTCAATTTCTTGTTTTGCTTTTAATTGTTGAAGTTTTTTAATAATTTGATTTCTGCTACTTGCATCGTTAACACCAAGTTTAGCAGCTATTTGTTTATAATTAAAGGATTGGTTTCTATCTTTTTTTAAAATACTTAAGATCGTATTTGTAAGGTTGGAAATCTTGTTAGATGATTTCCTTTTTTTCTTTCTTGTCATTTATTTCATCTTGTTTCCACAACTGTGGAAATCTTATTAATTATTTTGTTTTAAAAGTATTGATTTTTATTGTTTGGACGAACTTTAACTCACGTGAAGCAGATTTAAAATTAGGTGAATTCTTTTAAATCAATCTTTTAAGACTGGTGCAAAGCTACACTTTAAATATTAAATAGTGTTTTCTTAAGGCTAAATAATAAAAAAGGCTGTATTAATACAACCTTTTAAAAGTCTTAATTAGAGTTTATTGTTTTATAATCTGTTTTGTTGCTTTTCCTTTATCTGTTAAAACTTCAACATAGTAGATTCCAGATTGAAAGCTATTTATAGCTATTTCTTTAGAATTTGTGGTTAGCATATTCTGACCTAAACTATTATAAATATTAATCTTTTGTAATTCAAGATCATTGTTAATACTAATATTAAATAAATCTTTTACTGGATTTGGATATAATTGTAAAGCTATTAATAGATTAATTTCTGCTGTACTTAAAGCTTGGATTAGAAACTCTTCCCAGACGTTTTCAAATTGGTATAATGTTTCTGAACCAGAAGGAACAAATAATGGCATACCTTCTATATTTACATTTAAAAATACATTAGAATTTATTATTGGTGGTGTCGGCATTCGGGCTGTTACACTTGTTAAGCTAGTACAATCTTGAAAAGCAAAATCACTTATACTTGTAAGACTTGCAGGAAGATCAATACTTATTAAACTAGTACATGACTGAAATGATCCTTGTCCTATACTAGTAAGACCATTAGATAGACTAACACTTGTCAAACTAGTACAATCACGAAAAGCAAAACCATTTATACTTGTAAGGCTTGCAGGTAGACTAACACTTGTTAATCCAGTAGAACGAAATGCACTAGAACCTATAGTAGTAAGACTTGATGGAAAATTTACACTGATCAAGTTTGAACAATAACCAAAAGCACTCATATTAATTACAGTTATGTTTTCTGGTATATCAACACTTATTAATCCTGCACTAGTAAAAGCGAAATCTGCTATGTTAGTAAGACTATTTGGTAAATTAACGCTTGTTAAACTTGTACAATAACCGAAAGCTGATTCTCCTATAGTAGTAAGACTTGATGGAAAATTTATATTTGTTAAGTTAGTACAATTATTAAAAACATAATTATCTATACTAGTTAGGTTATCTGGTAAGACAACATTCGTTAGGCTCGCACAAGATTGAAATGATCCTTGTCCTATACTAGTAAGACCTTCTGGTAAACTAGCACTTGCTAGACTAGCACAATTACCAAAAGCAGAACTTCCTATACTATTAAGACTTATTGGAAAATTTACACTTGTTAAGTTAGTACAATTATAAAAAACAGCAGAATCAATACTAATAAGACCCTCTGGTAAAGTAATACTTGTTAAACCTGTACAATTATTAAAAGCATTAACACCAATAGTAGTAATACTTGTTGGAAAACTAATACTTGTAATATCTATACAACCTATAAAACCAGTGGTTTCTATACTAGTTACTGTATATGTTATACTATTATCTTCAACTGTTTCAGGTATATTTAATGCACCTGTTGGGCAGGTACTATTTCCTTTTTTTACCGAGACGTTTGTTCCATCAGTAACAGTATATTCTAATCCATCTATAGTAAAGGTCTGTGAGTAGTTTAAAGTGATACAAAATACACATATAAATGAGAGTAATAATTGTTTCATATCTTATAAGTAATTGGTTGTATGATAAATATACAAAAATTTAAAGAAAAAACTTACTTCATATTTTTGACATACTAGACTTATGTATAATATATACTACATAATTATTTAATAGTGTTCTCTTAAGGTTAAATAATAAAAAAGGCTTACGTTAAACCGTAAGCCTCAAAATATTATCTATATCGTTTTTTATTCTATAATTAGTTTTTTAGACGCTTTTCCTTTATTAGTTTCTATTTCAACAAAATAGATACCACCCGAAAGTTCAGATGAATTTATAATATTCTCCTTTGTAGAACTTATAAATTGACCCAAATAATTATAGATATTAACTTTTTCTAATTCCATTCCTCCTTTTAACTGAATAGTAATTATATTTTTTGCTGGATTTGGAAACATACTAAAATTTGATAATACAAACTCATCTAATGATAATAAACCACTTAAATCATAAACACGTACATGGCCTGAATCTACTCCATTGCCGTCATTAAATATTGTCCCAATAGCGACTATACTGCTATTACCCGATAAACTTATAAACCATCCTGAAACATCACCTGCTGCCTCACCATCAATATCATTACCTATTTGGGTCCAAGTACCGGATTGGTTTTTATAAATACGTACATGACCTGAATCTACTCCAGTAGCTCCATCATTACCATTAGCACTAATAGCAACTACACTACCATCACTGGATAGACTTACTGAATATCCTGATTGATCTCCTGCTGCTTCACCATCAATATCATTACCTATTTGGGTCCAAGTACCAGATTGATTTTTGAATATGCGCACATGACCTGATGAACCTCCGTTACCACTATTAAAAATAGCTCCAATAGCAACTATGGTACCATCACTGGATAAACTTACTGAATGACCGAAATAGTCAATTTCAGCTTCACCATCTATATCATTACCTATCTGGGTCCAAGTACCGGACTGGTTTTCGTAAATTCGTGCGTGACCAGATAAATTTCCATTACCATCATTCTGATAAGCTCCTATTGCAACTATAGAACCATCGCTAGATAAGCTTATTGAAGTTCCCGATCTATCCTCTGCCGCTTCACCTTCTATATTATTTCCTACCTGGGTCCAAGTGCCGGACTGGTTTTCGAAAATTCGTACATAGCCTGATTCATTCCCATTATTATCATTCCAAGGAGAGCTTATAGCAACCAAACTTCCATTATTAGATAAACTTACTGAAAATCCTAATCGATCAACCGCTAGTTCTCCATCAATATCATTACCTATCTGCGTCCAAGTACCGGATTGGTTTTCGTAAATTCGGACGTGACCCGATAAATTTCCATTATCATCGTTCAGAGGCGCACCAATAGCAACTACACTTCCATCATTAGATAAACTTACTGAATATCCTGATTGATCTCCTGCGGCCTCTCCATCAATATCATTACCTATTTGCGTCCAAGTACCGGATTGGTTTTCGTAAATTCGGACATGACCCGATAAATCACCGTTACCATCATTACCATTAGCGCCAATAGCAACCATACTTCCATCATTAGATAAACTTACAGACCATCCTGAATGATCCCCTGCGGCCTCACCATCAATATCATTACCAATTTGAGTTTGACTAAATAGAAAAAAAGGGCATAGGAAAAAATACAAAAATAATTTCATAATTAACTGATTTATAGTTTTCTGAAGATAGGAAAACTAAACTAGGTTTTGCTATTTTTAACAATATATATAAAATAATTATTTTCTCTTTAAGTATTGAGTTTTTTATCGTTCGGACGCGCTTAATTCATGTGAGGTGGATTCAAAATTAGATGAATTCTTTTAAATCAATCCATTAAGTATTACTCGATAACAATTTTATTAGTTGCTTTTCCTGTATTTTTGATGATTTCAACATAATACATACCTGATGATAAACCTAAATTACTAACTGTTGTTTCGTGAGTAGAACTTATTAATTGCCCTAATTGATTGTAGATATTAACATGATCTAATTCTATACCCTTATTTAAACTAATGGTGAATTGGTCTTTTGCTGGATTGGGATAAATTGAAAATCGAGACGTATCAAAATCAATATTTCCAAGAATCAAAGAATTTTCATACCAAGTAAATTTATCCAATGATGCTCCAAACACGTCAATATAACCATCACCATCAAAATCTCCAGAATAAATCGATCCGCCGTATTCACAAGTTGATGTGACTATTTGTTTGTACCCAAAATTCCTTCGACCATCGATGTTTTCATACCATACAATCTCACCGTACCCAATTCCATCATCCCATGAGGCAATCACATCCATATCTCCGTCAGCATCAACGTCATTTATATGAATTCCATGTATATATAACTTTTCTAAATCCACTGCTATAACCCGTTCTGGACCAAAGGTTCCCATGCCATCTAAATTTTCAAACCAAATCACCTGATCTCCTAATGTCCCTTCTCCGCCTATTAATATATCTGGGTCACCGTCTCCGTCCAGATCCGTAGATCTTATAACATCGCCAATACGACCGCTTCCTGTTGAAAATACATTTTGGGTACTAAAAGTCCCTAAACCATCGGTGTTTTCATACCAACCAACCGTATGACTAGAAGTACCTCCTGGTCCAGCTGAAAAGTAGGAGGTTGTACATAAGTCTAGATCATTATCGTTATCTATGTCTATAGCTAATACATCTATAACCAATCGGTCAGACGGCATTGCAATACCATCTGTAAAATTTCCGAAACCATCGTTTTTATACCATTGTAATGAACCAAATAAATCATCATAGTATCCAGCAATAATATCCATATCGCCATCATCGTCAAGATCGGCTGCAAAAGCACTTCCTCCACCCCATCCTGTTCCAATATCAATTAAAGTGCTGAAGGTGCCTTCACCATCCATATTTTCAAACCAATGGATACCACCAGAAGTAGCAATTATAACATCTTGATCACCATCTCCGTCTAGATCTGAAGTAAAGGTGTCGACAACACTATATCCCAATTTCTCAATGGTAATCGCCTCACTAAAGTCACCGAGTCCATCGGTGTTTTTAAACCATAAAATATGTCCGTAAGATTCATTGCCTAATAAATCTAAATCACCATCTCCGTCAATATCAAAAGCATATACATCAATGGCTTGTTCTAAGGTTTCTGCTAGTATATGTTCGTCAAAAACAATTTGGCTAGAACCAACAGACCAGATCATTATACTTAATAAAAGAAGGAATGGTTTTTTCATAATATTATATTTTTAAATCTCTTTGATATATTTAATAGAGATAAGTATTGGTAATATTTACTATTCTTTAACTAATTTTTTAGTAGCTTTTCCTTGATCAATTACTATCTCTACATAATAAAGTCCAGACGCGAGTTATGAAGAATTTATGACTCTCTTGTGTGAGGTTTGACTGATTTCCAAAATTATTATAGATATAAACTTTTTCTAAATTTTGGTTATCTGGTAATTCTATAGTAAACTGATTTACAGTTTATTGAAGATAGTTAAATTAAACCAGTTTTTACTATTATTAACAATATATATTATATAATTAGGTTATTTAAAAATTTTAAAAAAGAAAATAGTGATTATTATAGTGTGTTAATAAGGCTTATAACTTTTTTATTTTTTATTTTGAAAATAGCTTATTTACTTTTTATCAGCTATTAATTAACCGTATAATTATATCTAATGTGTTCATATATAAAGGTTTTATGATAATTATACACAACTGTTTATAAGTTTAGAACACATCGTTTTATTCATATCTTTTTAAAAATTTTATGTTGGTATGTAGGTATTTTAATCTCGTAAGATTGTTATAACAAAAGATATAATTTATTGAATTTTATATTCTTATTTTTAATTGTAAAAAATTTCTAGATTAAAAAATTTATCTATTAGAAAATAATAAACATTTATTAACAACTAATGAATATACTAATGAACATTTAGATATTAATAGTTGTTATTTTGTAACTTTGGTATCTATAAAATAAGCTAGTTTTTTATGAAAATATCTATAGGAAATGATCACGCAGGAACTGAATATAAATTCGCTGTTTTAAAATACCTAGAATCTAAAGGGATAGAGGTATTAAATCATGGCTCTGATTCTAGTGATAGTGTAGATTACGCAGATTTTATACATCCTGTTGCGCAAGATGTTGAAGATAATAAAGCTGATTTTGGAATTATTATTTGCGGGAGTGGTAATGGAGCCAGTATGACTGCAAATAAGCATCAAGGTATTCGTTCGGCTATTTGCTGGACCAAAGAGATTGCAGAACTAGCCAGAAGCCATAATAATGCTAATATATTAAGTATTCCAGCGCGCTTTACCGCAAAAGAACAGGCTATAGAAATGGTAGAAACCTTTTTAAACACCAGTTTTGAAGGAGGTCGTCATGACAGACGCATCAATAAAATTCCATTATCCTGTTAAATGAGTCATTCTCACTCTCATAATCATTCAAATCATAACCACAGCAATTTAAAAGGAAGAAATCTAGTTATTTCTATTCTTCTAAATATTGTTATTACCGTTGCCCAAGTTATTGGTGGTTTACTTTCCGGAAGTTTATCTCTCTTAAGTGATGCCTTACATAATTTTACAGATGTACTTTCTCTTATTGTAAGTTATATTGCAAATGTTTTAGCAAAAAAATCTGCTTCTTTACAAAGAACGTTTGGTTTTAAAAGAGCAGAAATTTTAGCAGCTTTTGTTAATGCCTCAACATTAATTATAATAGCTGTTTTATTAATCATAGAAGCTATAAAAAGGTTCCAGAATCCTGTTGAAATAGAATCAAATCTAGTAATCTGGTTATCGTTATTAGCTATTTTTGCAAATGGTTTTAGTGTTTTATTATTAAAGAAGGATGCGGCTAAAAACATGAATATGCGCTCCGCATATTTACATTTATTAACAGATATGTTAGCAAGTGTTGCGGTTTTAATAGGTGGCTTGTTAATGAAATTCTATGAAATCTTTTGGGTAGATACGGTATTAACTTTGGTAATTGCATTATACTTGGTTTGGGTTGGTTTTGACTTACTAAAGGATTCGTTTAGAGTCCTCATGTTGTTTACACCGGAAGACATTCATGTAAAGGATATTATAAAAGAGGTACAACAGATAGAAAGTATTAAAAACGTACATCATGTTCACGTTTGGCAATTAAATGAAGATGAAGTTCATTTGGAAGCACATATAGATTTTAAAGACAATATTTCATTATCTGAATTTGATAAAATTCTTGAAGACATAGAAGAAATATTGTACCATAAATTTAAAATCAATCATGTTAATATTCAACCAGAATTTGGTAAATGTGATGCAAAAGATATTATTGTTCAAGATTAATTATGTTAGATATCCAAGTAAAATCATTTAACCAATTATCTAAATTAGAACTTTATGATATTCTTCATCTGCGTTCTGAAGTATTTGTAGTTGAGCAAGATTGTGTTTATCAGGATATCGATTATAAAGACCAAAAAGCGCTACATGTTTTAGGTTTTAAAGATCACAAACTGATTGCATACACCCGTCTATTTAAACCAGGAGATTATTTTAATGAAGCCAGTATTGGTAGAGTAGTGGTTGCAAAAGCATATAGACAGTTTAAATATGGGTATGATATAATGAATGCTTCTATTGAGGCTGTAGAGAAAAACTATAATCAAAACAACATACGTATTTCTGCACAATGCTATTTAAAAGATTTTTACAAAAAATTAGGTTTTATTCCAGTGGGCGAGGAATATCTTGAAGACAATATTCCACATATAAATATGATTTATACCCAATCGCACTAACTACATCAATAAAGCTACGAAACAGTTTTAAAATAACATTCTAAAAATCATCGTAAATAATTAAAGTAGGTCGTTGGATTTTTAAGTATTTCAGATGCCTTTTTTATTTCAGGATTATGTGATGTATAATAGTTATATAAACCTTCTCTATACACATAGCGTTTCACAATTTCATCTGTTAGCAGTGCTTTTATTTGCTGTTTATTTTCATCAATTGCATTAACTTTTGCTAAATTTAAATTAGTTAATAAAGTACTATAATCATTTTGAATATCGTCTGCCAATTCTTCCTCCTTTGCAATCTCAATAACTTTTGCTAAAGATTTTTCTGTTTTTGTTTCAAATGAAAACCCATTAGCAACCAAATACTGTTTAAAATCTAAAAAGTCAGAATCTGTAATTTTAAAATTATTAAAATCGGTTATGTTATGATTATAATAATAATTTGTAGCAAAATTAAAGACGAAATCATCATTAATTAAAACATTAGTAATCGCAGAATTTTTAGTGATATCCATAATTTCATCTGGTAGAACTCCACCGCCATCAAAAACTTTCCGTCCGTTTTTAGTTTTAAATTCATTGTAGTTCTCTTGCTTTACCCTGACAGCTTTACCATCTTCGTCACGATTCCAGTAATCTAATGCCTGAATACAACGACCTGAAGGTGTATAATATCTGGATATTGTGATCTTTATTTGAGTTCCATAGGTAAGTTGTTTTGGTCTTTGAACCAATCCTTTTCCATAACTTCTAGAACCAACAATTACAGCCCTATCTAAATCTTGCAATGTCCCCGAAACAATTTCGCTTGCAGAAGCACTAGTTCCATTTATTAAAACAACTAATGGAATTTCTGTATCAAGTGGCTCTTTTTGTGTATAGTAAGTTCTATTGAATTTCTTGACTTTAGATTTAGTTTCAACCACAAGTTGACCTTTAGGCACAAAAATATTTACGACATTTACTGCCTCATGAAGCAAGCCTCCTGGATTTCCTCTTAAATCTAAAATAAGTCTTTCAGCTCCTTGAGCTTTTAAATCTCTTACTGCATAATTGGTTTGAGAGGATGCTTTATTATTAAATCTACTCAATACAATATATCCAGTTTTATTATCTATCATAGAAAAATGAGGAACAGCATCTATTTCCACTTCAGCACGTTTAATGGTTGCTGTTTTCCGCTCACCTTGGCGAACATATGTAACATCTATAGTGGTACCTGGTGAACCCTTTAAAAGATCACCAGAATCTTCTTTATAACTTTCAACAAGCGTATTACCAACTTTAATAATTTCATCTCCAGCTTTAAGACCGGCTTCATCTGCAGGATAATCTTTGTAAGGTTCAATAATAACAAGCTTATCTTTAAGGGTTTTTACTTTGGCGCCTATACCTATATAATCACCAGTATTGTTAATTCTTGCAGCTTCAACATCTTGCTCGTTCAAAAAATTAGTGTAGGGATCAAGATCACTTAACATACTTTTAATAGCAGTATCCATTAAATCTCCTGGATTAGTTTCATCAACATAGCTCATGTTAAGCTCTTTAAAAAGCGTGGTGAAAATTTCTATTTGTTTAGCAATTTCAAAAAAGTCATTGCGAAATGCAGTTGTAGAAAGGAAAATTGTCATTGCCAAAACAGACAAAACAATTTTATTTTTTATAATTTTTTTTAAATTTTTCATAATCACTTCTTTTTGTTAATCCATCGTTTAATTACAAAAAAACCAATGAGTATTATTATAATAAAAGGCCAAATATTCAATAATGCTAAAAAGAAAATAGAGAGTCCGTTAAAACCCGATTTAAGAGCTTTCCACATTTTGGAACCATAAGATACAGTGACACCTGTCTGCGATGTAATTTTATAAAACTCAATATTTAATGTACTTAGCGATACTTGATCATTCAAATATTTAAGACGTCCTTGTTTAGCTTCAATTTCTTCACGAATGTTTGAAAGTTCACGCTCAATTTCAAGCATTTCTTTTACACTATTAGCTTTGCTTAAAAGTTCTAAATAGCGTTTTTCTAATGTTTGCTTTGCTTTTAACCTTGCTTCTAAATCAATAAATTCTTCAGTTACATCTCTAGCAGAAATGCGTTTTGTATCAAAAAAAGACACATAACGACTGATTGAATCTATGGTTTTCTGGAAATTGCTTGTAGGTATTCTAATTTCTAAATTACGAGATAGTCTATTACCAGATTTATTGGAATTATCATTTTGAATGAAACCCTCATTTTGTTTTACAAATTGAATGATTTTGTCATAGGTTTTATCTAAATCTTCTGTCTCAAAGCGCAAATAGGAATTTTTGATGACTTTTTTATCATATGTTGCCGGCACTGAACTTTTTGAAACCATCATTGCATTATCTGAAACCGCTTCTTCAAGCACCATTTCACTTAATTCTCCGTCATAAAATTCTGATTCATCTTCCTTGTTAGAGTTGGTTGTACATGCTAAAGGAAGCACTATAATAAAAAAGTATATAAAAGCTTTCATATAAAACATTTTTAAGAAACCTTATCAAGAAATAAGCCAAAAAGATTCTTCATCTTTTTTGACACCTTTTCAAAAGAGGGTTTTTCATTACCAATGTACAAAATCATAAACGCATATTGTGTTGTAATGTTGTTAAAATAAGTCTGTTTTTCAAGCCTATAGGCCTCACGTAACAATCTTTTAATCCTATTCCTGTCAACAGCCCTTTTAAACTTTTTTTTACTTACCGAAACACCAGTTTTTATTTTAGAGCCATCTTCAAAATGTGTTTCAAGGTATATTAACCGCAAAGGAAAATTTGTAATAGACTTTCCCTCGGCAAACAATTGCCCTATAAGTTTTTTGCTTTTAAGCTTCTCTTTATTTGAATAAGATAAGATCATTTTTAAAGGTAAAGACAAAAGTAATGATATCCAACGATATGCGTCCACAATGCCGCATGATAAAAATCATATAATATATTCTTGTCTTATACTAATTTAACATTTCTAATAATTAACTTTTTTAGCATGGGAGAATTAAAGGTTATTAAGCTCAATAGCAAGAAAGACAAAGCAAAATATATACATCATTTATTAAGAGATATTGAGGCATTAGAAATAATGATTCAAGATAATCAAATAGAAAAAAATCCTATTAGAATTGGCGTAGAGCAGGAGTTTTGTTTGGTTAACAGCGAATATAATCCCAACAAAAATGCGCTAGATGTTCTGGAAGAAATTAGTGATAATCACTTTACAACCGAAATAGGAAGTTATAATTTAGAATTGAATTTAGACCCAATTGAACTTAAGGGGAATTGCTTTTCAGATTTGCACAAAGAATTAAAATCCAAATTAGGTCTGGCAAAAAAAGCTGCAGAAAAACACAACACAAAAATTATTTTAACAGGCATTTTACCAACTCTTGCCCTAAAATATGTAAAGTTAAAATATATGACTCCAATACAAAGGTATAGTGTTATAAATGATGCCATTAAAGAATCCAGAAAACAAGATTTTGATATACATATAAAAGGAGTAGACGAGCTTAACCTAAAACACAGCTCTGTCATGTTAGAAGGCTGTAATACCAGCTTTCAAATGCACCTGCAGATTAATCCAGATAGTTTTGTAGATAGCTATAATTGGGCTCAAGCTATTTCTGGACCCATTTTAAGTGCTTGTGCAAATTCTCCTTTGCTGTTTGGAAAAGAATTATGGAAAGAAACTAGAATTGCATTATTTACCCAAAGCGTAGACACTAGGGCAAATTCGTTCATGCTTAATGAAAAGCAATCAAGAGTCAGCTTTGGAAATAACTGGGCAACAGGCTCTATAACAGATATTTTTAAAGACAACATTTCAAGATTTAGAAGTTTAGTTTCTTCAGAGTACATATTAGACAGCGTGGAGATGCTGAATAGACGAGAAACGCCAAAACTAAAAGCCCTTAACCTTCATAACGGAACAGTTTATCCTTGGAACAGACCTTGTTATGGCGTTAGTGATGAAGGCAAGCCACATTTAAGAATTGAAAACAGGTATATTCCTTCAGGACCAACCATTAAGGACGAAATAGCTAATTTAATGTTTTGGGTTGGTGTCATGCTTGGTAAGCCAAAGAAGTATGACAATATTCATGAGAAAATGAATTTTAAAGATGTGAAATCTAATTTCTTTAATGCTGCTCGATATGGTATGGCTGCTCAATTTTATTGGAACGGAAAGTATCAGCCAAGTAAAGACCTAATTTTAGATGAGTTCTTACCGTTAGCTTATAGAGGTTTATACGATGCTGGTATTTCTCCTAATGATGTCGAATATTATCTCACTATTATTGAAAACAGAGTAAAAACAAGCAATGGTTCGCAATGGATTATTGATAGTTATAGAAATTTATTAAAAAGGAAAAAGCCATTTGAGGCAGCACAAACTCTTGTGTCTAAAATGTACTCAAAACAAGAATCAGATTTTCCTGTTTCTTCATGGCAAATTCTTGATAATAACCCCACTATTTCATTTGACGCCAACTTAAAAGTGAAACACAAAATGACAACCAATATTTTTTCGGTTGATGAAAATGATAGTGTAGAATTGGTTATAAACATTATGAAATGGAAAAACATTCATCACATGCCAGTGATTAATTCTAATAAGGATTTAATAGGTTTGATTTCATGGACAGATGTTGAGAAAATTCTTGATGATCCTAATCGGGTAAATTATTCTGTAGATGAGGTTATGAAAAAAGAATTACATACGATAACACAATATAAAAGCTTGGAGGAAGCAAAAAATAAAATGAAACAACACAACATTCATTGTTTACCTGTAGTTTATAAAAAACAGTTGTTAGGTATAATTACTTCAAGAGACTTATAAAACGCATGGGACAAACAGCCAATACAGAATCAAAAGCGCAAACTTCGACATCAAGAATTATTGCAAAAATTAAAGGAAAAGAAAAAGGCCCAACCATTGTTTTTATTTCGGGAATTCACGGAAATGAGAAAGCAGGAGTTACAGCACTTCAGCAAACCTTAAATGAAATAAACACAGAAAACGTAAAAGGAACAATTTATGGACTTGCAGGAAACATAAGCGCATTAAAGCAAAATAAAAGATATGTTGAAAAAGACCTAAACAGGCTTTGGACAAAAAGTTATTTATACTTTTTAAACAGAAGAGATACCTTAACCGTGGAACAAAAAGAATTAAAAGAACTCTTAAGCCTATTAAAGGAAATTATAGCAACAGAAAATTCACCGTTTTATTTTATCGATTTACACACAACTTCCAGCAAAACACTTCCTTTTATTACAATAAACGACGCATTAATAAACCGAAAGTTCGCTAAACAATTTCCCGTTCCAATTGTTCTTGGAATTGAAGAGTTTTTGCAAGGCCCATTATTAAGTTACATAAATGAGTTGGGCTATGTGTCTTTAGGGTTTGAATCTGGCCAACACGAGGATATTAAAGCCATAGAAAATGCAAAAGCATTTATAAAACTTGCTCTTGTTTTTTCAAACAATGTAGTAAAAGAAAGCGTTTCTGTTTCGGACTGTTTTAACAAACTAAAAAAAGCATCTAACAAAACATCAGAATTTTTTGAGGTAATCTATTTGCACCAAATAAAACCTGACGAGTCCTTTAAAATGATAAACGGTTTTGAAAGTTTTCAAAAAATAAAAAAAGGCACTCTTTTAGCAAAAAGCAATAATGAAATAATAAAGTCTAAAAAGAAGGGAAAACTGTTTATGCCATTATACCAAGACATTGGAGAAGAAGGTTTCTTTATTATAAGAAGAATCTCGCCATTTGTTTTAAAACTATCTAAAATCTTAAGAAACCTTAAAGCAGATTCTCTACTTGTTTTGTTACCAGGGGTTTCTTGGCAAGATAAAAACAAACAAACACTTGAAGTAGATTTAAAAACCGCAAAGTTTTTAGCAAAACAAATTTTTCACTTATTTGGATATAGGAGTCGACAAATTGACGAAACCCATATAAAGTTTTTTAGCAGAGAAAGAGCTGCAAAAACAAGTATATATAAAAATGAAAAGTGGTATTAATGCTACCTATTAATTTTGTTGCACCCTGTTATTGGACGTATTAATATCTGCCATTAAACCTTTCGGATCAATTATAATTGAATTAATTTCTTTTATTGAGCGATTAACTTCAAAACTATAAACGGGATATGCCCAAGCCCAGTCTTTTAAAACGGTTATAGGCTGATCGCTTGGCTTTTCACCACGCATCATTTGTAAAGGAATATAAAAAAGCTCTTTTGAACCATCTGTATATTCCACTTGAATATCCAAAGGCATAGGCATTAAGCCTATTCGCTCTAAATTGATATTAGCTACACCATTGATTTCCTCAACAGACTTTATTCCGTAATCTATAGTATTTGTGGTTTGTGTCCAATCTGTTAAATACCATTCTAAATCCAAACCGGAAACCTTTTCTGCTGTACGCATAATGTCATTAGGGATAGGATGTTTAAACTTAAAATCCTCAAAATATTTTTTGATTGTTTTGTTTAAATTCTCTTCACCGATTATATAACCTAGTTGAGATAAAAAAATGTAACCTTTGTAGTAAGATGATACACTATAAGAGCTGCGAAAGTAGAATCTGTCTGCTTGAGTTGTTTGAGGTTGCTCAACACCAGACCGCACATAATTTATATATCTATTATATACTTTTTGGGTTGGTATCGAAAAATCTGTGTTAAAAATCACACTCTCTGCTAGCTCACCATAGTATTCTGTAAAGCCCTCGTCCATCCAATAATATTTAAGCTCATTTGTGGCTAACAAAAACTGAAACCAGCTATGGGCCATTTCGTGAGCAGTTACACCAAATAGTCCATTAAATGTTCCCTCTCCAAGTATTAAAGTACACATACCATATTCCATACCACCATCACCGCCTTGAATAACGGAATATTGATCATAAGGATATTTACCAATGGTTTCACTAAAAAACTGCATGAGCTCTATGGCTTTAGGTTGGAGGTTTTTCCAATTTTCCAACTTCCCTTTAGGCATATTACTTTTGTAAAAAAAGTGAAGCGTTGGTCCGTCAGGAACTTGAGCGATATCATGAATATATTCTGGATCTGCTGCCCATGTGAAATCATGCACATTTGGAGCTACAAAATGCCAAGTCAACTTTTCATTTTTTGGAGATTTGACATCTCTGCTTGTATAGCCATGCCCTATTTCATCTGGATTTTGTAAATATCCTGTTCCGCCAATGGTGTAATCTTTATCTATAGCTATTTTAACATCAAAATTACCCCAAACACCATGAAATTCCCTTTCAATATAAGGGTCTGCATGCCATCCTTCAAAATCATATTCTGCAAGTTTAGGATACCATTGAGACATTGACAAAGCCACACCTTCAGAATTATTTCTTCCAGATCGACGAATTTGAATAGGAACTTGGGCATTAAATAGCATGTCGAAAGTTGCTTGTTCACCAGGCTTTAATGGGCTCGCCAAACTAACCTCCAAAATGGTTCCTACAGTCTCGTAATTTAAATCAATACCATTTTGTTTTAAAGAAGTTACTTTTATGTATCCTATCTCATCAGGTTTTAAACCACTAATTCTATTGCCAATTCTGCTATCTGGATCAGGACTGGCTTGTGAACGAGCATCCATTTCACTTCCAGGTTGAAATGCGTTAAAGTACAAATGATAAAAAATACGATTTAAGACATCAGGAGAATTGTTTGTATAAACCAATTTTTGAACACCTTGATATTGATAGGTTTCCACATCCATATCAATTTCCATCGTGTAATCTACATGTTGCTGCCAATAACCAGGATGTGGTTGTGCGCTTATTTTAATTGTGACAAGAAATACAATAAAAAGATTAAAGATATTAGAATAAGGATATTTCATAATTTAATTTTTAGAGATTTGGTCGGCCATTATTAATGCGTTGTATGCGTTAACAATCTTGCCAGATTTTGAAAGTTCACTAAAAGGCCGGATATCATTAGTGTTTCCACCAACAATCACTTTTAAATTTATTGACACACCAGAATCCATTAAAAGATGTTTTACTTGCGATGCAGTTAATTTAGGGTAATAAGATCTTATTAGAGCCGCAACGCCAGAAACACTAGGAGCAGACATTGATGTGCCACTTTGAGCCTTATATTCATTTTTTGGCATTGTTGAATATATTTCTCCACCTGGCGCCATAACATCTACATTTAGTTTACCATAGTTCGAAAAGGCTGAAACGAGACCAGAACCATATTTTGACTCAATAGAACCAACATTTATAAAATTATTGGAAATTTCGCTTCCATTATCAAACTGATCATTTGGATAATTGTTCTTTTTATCTAAATCTATGCTTTCGTTTCCAGAACCATGAACAAATAAAACGTCATGTTTTCCAGCATAAATGATCGCGTCCTTAACCCATTCTGGGTGAGGAGAGTAATATTTTCCAAAGCTTCCGTTTATGATTTTTGCACCATTATCCACGGCATATCTAATAGCCAATGCTATATCTTTATCATATTCGTCTGCATTTGAAACTGCTCTAAGCGACATGATTTTTACATTATTAGCCACACCATCAATGCCTATACCATTTTTTCTTTCGGCCGCGATTATACCAGCTACATGTGTTCCGTGACTTTCAGATTTCTTTATGGGCATAATATTCCCATTGCCATAAAATTTTTGAGACAAGTCATCTGGGTCATCACCTGTTTTTCTACCCTTAAACGATTTATTGAGGCGAACATCCAGCCAATTATTGATGTCCTCTAAATCATCTTTGAGTGTATTTTTAGCATTAGTTACAGTTTCTAATTCTAGATCATCAACAAGATAGTTAATGATATATACAGATTGTTGTAGTTGCCTATTTTCGGTCTCGATTGCATTGATTTCTTCTATTGAATATTCTTTTTTCTCAAGGTGTTTAGAAATTGTTTCATCAGCATAATTTAGACTTTGAATGATTTGTTCGTAGTTAGATTTGTACTCTGTATATTTATTTCGCTCTTCTATGTATTCCCGTTGAGCCCTTGCGTAATCAGGATTGTCTAAATCTCCTTTCGCTAAAATTCTAACGTATTCCACTTGTTCATCATAACCATCGCCCAAAAAGTTCCAGCCATGAATGTCATCAACATATCCATTGCCATCATCATCTTTTCCGTTATTTGGGACTTCGTCTTCATTTGTCCAAATAACGCCAGCTAAATCTTCATGTTCAATATCAATTCCCGAATCAATTACAGCTACAATCACTGTTTCGCCTTTTCTGTTTTTAATTATTTCGGAATAAGCTTTCTCAACACTCATTCCGGGAATAGTATCTTTTATTAAATCCAGATGGCTCCATACTTTTTTTTCTTGTTCTGATATTTCAGATACTTTTAAAGGTAAATTATTAGTGTTCTCAATTGGCGTAGGGATAACATTTGCACTTCCACAACTATTAAAAATTATGGCACCATAAATAAGCAGAAAAGTAGGTTTTAAGATTTTCATGATGCTTAAACATTATTTGAATATTTCTTCACAAGAAAAAGAGTTTTTGAGGCGAACACCTTTATCGGTATATTGTACGGTTATAATTTCATGATGGGCGTCATGCTCTAAAAACAGATAATAATTTTCATCGGCAGCCTTGTTTAGAAACCGTTCTTTTTCATCAAGGGTTAGTAAGGGCCTAGTATCATAACCCATTACATACGGTAAAGGCAAATGACCAACAGTAGGTAACAAATCGGCCATAAATACAATGATTTTGTCTTTATAATGAATAATAGGAATCATTTGTTTGTCTGTATGTCCATTAGCAAAAAGCACATCAAAACCTAATTCAGAGTTTTTTAAAACATCCCCAGAAGGAATGGGCACAAACTTAAGTTGTCCAGAATCTTCAATAGGAAAAATATTTTCTTTTAAAAACGACGCTTTTTCTCTTTTATTGGGTGCAGTAGCCCAAAGCCAATGGTCTTCATTGCTCCAAAAGCGTGCATTCTTAAAAGCGGACTCATAACCTGTTCGATTTTTATTCCACTGAATACTTCCTCCACAATGATCGAAGTGCAAATGCGTCATAAAAACATCTGTGATGTCATCTTTATTAAAACCATATTTATTTAACGACTTATCGATAGAATCATTTCCCCATAAATTATAATATCCAAAAAACTTATCACTTTGCTTATTGCCCATTCCAGTATCTATCAATGTTAAACGCTTTCCATCTTCGATTAGCAAGCATCGTGCCGAAAGGTCTATCATATTATTTTGATCTGCAGGGTTAGTTTTCTGCCAAAGTAGTTTAGGCACAACGCCAAACATGGCTCCTCCATCAAGCTTAAAATTTCCAGTATTTATGGGGTAAAGTTTCATGGCGTCTAATTTAAGAAATTACTTGCTTTAGCCTTTTACCAAAATCAAATAATGCTTTGAGTTCTTTAATGCTTGCTAGACGCTCTTTACTAAACACCAGTAAGGAGTTTCCGTTAGATTCGATATGATAATAAGGGTTGCTTTCAAAAAAATGAACCAAATCTTCATTAAAAAACTCAATTATAGCTTCTTCGTCTTCGCCCAAAAGATAAAAACGCTTTGAGAAATCGGTTTGATTGTGAATAGGAATATCTTTAAATCCAGCAAAAGCATAGAATTTTTCTAAAAACCCTTCTCTGTCAAGAGTGAATTGAGGAATATTATTCTTTAAGGAAATATGGAGCATTGTTGTTTTCACGACCTCCTTTGCAATAAATTCTCCTTCTGAAAATTCAATATCAAAAATATTAAGAACATTATTTTTAGTCATTAATTGATTGTATATATAACTAATAGGCTTTGTTCTAAAAAACTTGAAATCGTTTAAAAACAATGTGTCTTTTTGCTTTTTTGGAATATACTTTAAATTATAGCTTTTGGCTAGCTCCTCAATATTTGTTTGGCGCCTAGTTAAATTGTTTTTAATAATTTTCGGAACAGGTAGTACGCGTCTTAAGGCAAAAGGATGTTGTGAATCTGTATCATGTAAATCTAACCCAACCACCTCAAAATGTCCGCCACGCTTTAAAAACAAATCCCGATAACTATTTAAGTTTTCCATAACAGTATGATCAACAAACTCACACAACGAAAAGTCAACAATAATATCCTGATTTTCAGGAACTGCATCAAGCTTACTTTTTAACCTGTAGTAGTTTAAAAAACTACAAAAATGTTTAACACTTACATAGTAGTTACCGTCAGCATCATCTTCTCGAAACATAAGAACATTTGGTTTTAAGATATTTCTAATAAATAACAGAAAACTTTTAGTAAGAAAAATATGAATTATGAATGTGACAATAACACCACATAAAATTCCAAAAATTAAGCCAACTTTAAGGGTCATATAAAGCGTAATAAAAAAGATTATCAACTGCTCCTTTCCTATTGAGAAAATATTCTTTACAGTATTTGGAGAAGCCAATTTATATCCTGTAAAAACGAGAATTGCCATAAGAGCAGGCAATGGTATTCTTGTTAATTGAGAACTAAACAGTACAACAAAAACAATTAAAAATATAGCATGAAAAAAGTTCGAAGAACGATTACTCGCATTGTTATTTACATTAACCGAGCTTCTTGCGATAACAGTTACAACATTTAGACCACCTAAAAAACCGCTGCCAATAGTTGCTACACCAAGAGCTTTTAAGTCTGAATTCACATTTGAGCGTCTTTTTTCAGGGTCAAGCTTATCAACCGCCTTGATACTTAATAAAGACTCAATACTTGCAATTAGGGTTAGGGCAAAAACACTAGCCCAAAAAGCTAACTCGTTGGTTTTATTAAAATTAATTGATGGTAGCTGCGCCACAATGTCTTTAAATTCGGGAATGCCAGCAATCATATAATTTATTGAAATAGGATTAGATTCATGCACTATAAACTCAAAATAATAACTAAGTCCAACAGACAATAAAACAATCCACATCGGCGCAGGTATAAGTTGTAAATATTTATACCTTAATTTAGGATAGTATATCATGATAAGTAGACTGACAACACCAGTTAAAGCAGCAAAAATTAACCCTTCATCATTATAATGAAGCGCATCGTTAATTGTAAAAGGTATTTCCAATAAATAATCTAAAGTGTCTTCACGGCTTATTTTGTGAGCCAGCATAATATGAAATTGCTTTCCAAGTATTATGAGTCCAATTGCCGCTAGCATACCTTGAATGGCCGAAGAAGGAAAAAAATCAGCCAATTTGCCAAGCCTTAAGAAACCCAATAATGTGAGCAGTAAACCAGAGAAAATAATAGCAGCATAAGCCGATTCTAATCCAAGGGTTGTAATAGCTACCAATAATACACCAACAAGACCATTGCCTGGTCCAGAAATCGTTACATGACTTCCTCCTAAAAAGGAAACCACAATACCTCCAACAACAGCAGCAATAATTCCGGAAATTGGAGGCGCTTCACTAGCCATAGCCAAGCCCAAACCTAAAGGTAAAGCAACAAGACTCACTACAAAACCAGAAAAAATATTCTTTGGTAATGATTTAATAAATAGAGCTATCGTATTTTTTTTAGGACTCATTGAATAATTAAAACGTCTGTTGGTAATTCGGCTAGAATATGCTCTATGTCATGTGGAAATAAACGATCCCAAAAAGTCATTTTGGAAGGTCCATTCATTACTAAAAGATCTGCCCTAATAATTTGAGCATAATGACTTATAGAATAACCTTGTTTACCAAAAATAGGTTGTGATTTAATAGAAATATTTTTAGTGTGTTTTTTTGAAACATGTTCAATTATTTTCTTAATTCTGGATGTTTCTCGAAGTTTTATTCTCTCTTTTACAATGTTTAGTTTTCTTAAAGATTTATCATCTTCAACTTTTACCGCGACTTCATTTTGATTAATTTCTTCTACTATTGTCAATTTTGTTGCACCTAAATGATGCGCTACATAGAATGCCGACATAATAGTTTGTTCCGTTTTTGGGTCCTTTAATCCATTAACTACAATGTGTTCACAAGGAACCCTTTTTATAGCTGGATTGATAAGTAATAATACGGAACATGTTGACTTTCTGGTTATTTTTCTGGCAATAGAACCAAGGTAATAGTTTACTATATTTTCTTTTTTTAATGCACCTATAATGAGTAAATCAACAGCCTGATTTTGACACACCGATAAAATAGTCTCCACAGGATCTCCAGTTTTAAAAACAAATTCTACTTCAAGGGATTGTTGAAAAAAAGGGTCTAAAATCTTATTGAATTTTCTTTTCTTTTCACCAGATACCTCACCGACATGAATTAAAACGAGTTTAG
The DNA here is from genome assembly GCF_040117515.1 of Gilvirhabdus luticola. NCBI lineage: Bacteria > Pseudomonadati > Bacteroidota > Flavobacteriia > Flavobacteriales > Flavobacteriaceae > Gilvirhabdus > Gilvirhabdus luticola. The sequence continues at coordinate 763,886 of NZ_JBEEEN010000001.1, read as the reverse complement.
ATTTAAACATTAAAGCCAGTCTTGAAGCTTCATAAATATTAGCTTTAAGATTAGGTGAAAAAGTAACACCGATACCAATTGTTTTAAACTGTTTTAAAGACAAGACTAGTTTTCAAAGGTTATAAAAATTGTAAGATAGTATTTTTTAAAATATAAAAAAGAGCCAATACAAACTTAAGGCGTGTATTAAAGAAATTATTTGTTATTTTGACAAAAACAGATGTAATGTTAGAATTAGCAGGAATAATTATTTTGGGAATATTGGCCCAATGGGTTGCTTGGCGTTTAAAAATACCGGCTATTTTACCTTTAATCCTAATTGGTCTATTGGTTGGTCCTATTGCCGCCGAGTTCTTGAGTGAAGACGGTTCAAAGTGGATAGAACCAATTTGGAACGGTAAAAAAGGATTATTCCCTGGCGATGGCTTATATTATTTTGTTTCACTTTCCATCAGTGTGATTTTGTTTGAAGGGGGCTTAACATTAAAACGTGATGAAATCAGAAATGTAGGTCCAGTTATTTCAAAGCTAATAACTTTAGGTGCTGCAATTACTTTTTTTGGAGGAGCTATAGCCGCCCACCACATATTTTATTTAAGTTGGGAAATTTCTTTTCTGTTTTCAGCATTAATAATTGTTACCGGACCAACCGTAATCACACCTATTTTAAGAAATATTCCTTTAAAGAAAGATGTATCTGCTGTTTTGAAATGGGAAGGTATATTAATTGACCCAATTGGGGCATTAGTTGCTGTACTTGTTTTTGAGTTTATCAGCGTTGGTGGTGATAGTGGATTTACAAAAACAGCATTTATCGAGTTTGGGAAAATTATTTTATTTGGAACCACTTTTGGTTTTACGTTTGCTCACGCTCTTAAGTTTGCAATTAATAAAAATCTTATTCCGCATTATTTATTAAATGTTGTTTCGCTTTCAACGGTGCTTTTGGTATTTGTTGAATCAGAGATATTTGCTCATGAATCTGGCCTTTTAGCCGTTGTAGTTATGGGCATGGTTTTAGCGAATAGTAAACTTCAAAACCGAAAAGAGTTACTTTATTTTAAGGAATCATTGAGCGTTCTGTTAATCTCTATACTATTTATTCTTTTGGCTGCCAATATTGATTTTGATGATATGTTGTTGATTTACAATTGGAATACTGCTGTACTTTTTGGAATTGTTGTTTTTGTAATTAGGCCTATAGCTGTTTTTTTAAGCACATCAAGATCAAAATTAAAAATAAACGAAAAAACTTTTATAAGTTGGGTTGGGCCTAGAGGTATAGTTGCTGCTGGTATTGCCTCACTTTTTGGGACTAAACTTATTAAACAAGATGTTGCAGGAGCTGAATATATAACACCATTAGTTTTTATGATAGTACTTGGAACCGTACTTTTAAATGCTACAACAGCAAGGCTTTTCGCAAAATTAGCAGGTGTATTTCTAACTAATTCAGAAGGGATACTCATAGTTGGAGCCTCTAAAGTATCTAGGCTGATAGGTCATTATTTAGAATCTAATGGAAGACATGTTGTGCTAATTGACAGTAACCAAACCAATATAAAGAAGGCCAAAGAACTTGGGCTGGAAGCCATAAATAGCGACATATATTCAGATGCTTTATTAGACAATATTGAGCTTAATGATGTAGGGTATTTAATGGCGCTCACAGGCAATTCTGATATAAACAACCATGCGATTAATAAATTTGGAAGTCAATTTGGCGAGAACGGTTCATTTAGATTAATTACATCTGTAGAAATGAAAGATCCAAATAATAATCCAAAAGAAGGACTATTTTCACATACAGATGACTACGTGTCGTTAAGTGACGTTGCCGAAATGTACCCTAACATACGCGAGTATACAATTAAAGACAAATCACATTACGACGAGTTAATAGAAATAACCAATCAGGACAAAGATATAATTCCGCTATTTGTAAAAGATCAATCAGGAGAATTAGAAATTATATCATCTTATAATAAAGATGTACACGAAATAAAAAAAGGATTTAAATTAGTATATTTAGGAAAACCATTAGAATCTATTTTAAACAATAAAACAAAATGAATTCAAACAAAGTATTATTAATTTTACTAATCATAGTTGCAGCGGTTATGATTTATCTTGGCGTAAAAGGAAACATGAAACCACCTATTTTTACAGGAATTGGTTTTGTTATAATAGCCTTTCTATTTAATAAATCGTCAAAGTAAATTTAAACTAAACTCCAATAGTAAAACCTTTTGGCAGTTCAGCTCCTTTCTTTATAACCACAATGCCGTCCTTTACAACATAAGTTTCAGTTTCGGCATCTTCTAAATGTTTACCACCATTAATGGTTACATTGTCGCCTATTCTTGAATTTTTATCTAAAATAGCATTATTAATATTACAATATTGGCCAACACCCACCAAAACAGAAATGTGATTTTTCTCAATTTCCTCAAGCGATTCATAATAGTCAGATCCCATCATATAGGTGTTTTTTATCACAGATTCTTTTCCTATTCTAGATCTAATGCCAATGACCGATTTTTCAATTGACTTTGCATGAATGATACATCCTTCAGCGATAACAGTTTGGCTGAATTGAGTGTTAGTAATCTTTGAAGTAGGAAGTATTCTAGCACGTGTATAAACGCGCTGCATTTTATCGTATAAATTAAACTTTGGAATATTGTCTGTGAGACCCAAATTGGCTTCAAAAAAAGAATCTATGTTCCCTATATCTGTCCAATAGCCTTCATATTGAAAGCTTACTGTTTTGTGCTTGTGAATGTTTTGTGGGATAATTTCTTTTCCAAAGTCTATAGTGCTTTCATCTTGCATCAATTCAATAAGTAAATCACGATTAAATATGTAAATACCCATTGAAGCAAGATATATTCTCTCACTATTTTTCATTTCTTCACTAACTTCTGAAGTCCAGTCTGGCAACAGCGACACATCGGGTTTTTCAATAAAAGATGTTATAACGTCTTGATTGTCTGATTTTAGAATTCCAAATGAAGTGGCGTCTTTCGCATTTACTGGAATTGTGGCAATGGAAATTTCAGCATTACTTTTCATATGATTATCTATCATTACATCAAAATCCATTTGATAAAGCTGATCGCCAGAAAGTATTAGGGCATATTCAAAATCGTGCTCAAGGAAATGGTGCATACTTTGCCTAACCGCATCTGCAGTTCCTTGAAACCAACCTTTGTTTTTTGGCGTCTGTTCAGCAGCCAAAACATCAACAAAGGCAGAACTAAAAAAACTAAAATGATAGGTGTTTTTTATATGCCTATTTAATGAAGCAGAATTAAACTGTGTTAGGACAAACATGCGCTTTATGTCAGAATTTATACAATTTGAAATAGGAATATCTACTAACCTGTATTTTCCAGCAATAGGGACCGCTGGTTTTGAACGTTTATCAGTTAAAGGGTATAACCTAGAGCCTTGACCTCCGCCAAGAATTATGGATAATACTTTATTATTGATCATTTTAAATTTATATTAAAGATTGATATAATGCTTCTGTTTGTTTTGCAATGGCTTGCCAATCAAAAGTTTCTTCAACACGCCTTCTTCCATTATTAGCCATGGTTTTTTTCAAATCAGGGTTTTGTATAACTTTATTGATGGCGATTGCCAGATCTTGTGAAAACTTATCTGGATTTACTGGCTCAAAAGGCGCCTCCCGTTGTTGTTCTAGAGGAATCAATAGACCGGTTTCACCATGAACTACCACCTCTTTGATTCCGCCAACCGCACTTGCAACAACAGCAGTATTACAGGCCATGGCTTCAATGTTTATTATTCCGAAAGGCTCATAAATTGATGGACAACAAAAAACATCTGCATGAGAATATAATTGAATCACATCTTTTTTGTCTAACATTTTGTCTATCCAAATAATATTGTCTCTCGTCTTTTTTGCTTCTGCAACACTATTTTCCATTTCTTTCGCAATGTCCTCTGTATCTGGCGCTCCAGCACACAATACAACCTGTGTGTTTTCATCAATAAACTTTATAGCATTTACTAAATGAATAATCCCTTTTTGACGCGTAATTCTCCCCACAAAAAGTACATAAGGTTTGGTTTTATCAACACCATATTTCTCTAACGCAGAGGCATCTGTTGTTGACACATACTCTTTAAGATTAATACCATTGTAGATAACTTTTATTTTATTCGCATCAACATCAAAGTGTTTCAACACATCATCTTTCGTTTCTTTAGATACGGCAATTACCGCATCAGCCATTTCTATTGCAGTTTTCTCAATCCAGGAAGATGCATCATAGCCTCTTCCCAGTTGCTCTCTTTTCCAAGGCCTTAAGGGCTCTAAAGAATGAGTCGTAATAACTAATGGAACTCCATAACACAGTTTAGCTACAATTCCAGCAAATTGAGCATACCAAGTATGACAATGAACAACATCAGCATCAATTGGATTAGCATTCATTTGAATACACGTTGCCAATGTGTTGAGAACTGGTTTTATCTTTCCATTAGTTTTGTGAAAATCCAGAAGATTTTCTGAAAACCCTTTAATATTCAGATGTTGTTGCTCAACATCTTGGTCTCCAAAACAACGAACATCAACATCCATAAATTTTGATAGTTCGTCAGCTAGATATTCCACATGAACACCTGCGCCACCATAGACATGTGGCGGAAATTCTTTAGTATAAAAAAGGACTTTCATTAAAAAAATACAGATTAATTAACTACAAAAACCATTGTAATATACAAGTTACAAAATGTTTTAACAATCTAAATTAAGAAAGTATAACAATTGATTTAAAAAAAATCAATTTAAAGAATAGAACACTTAATCATTAAGCTTTAAAACTGCCATAAATGCTTCTTGGGGAATTTCAACATTTCCTACTTGACGCATACGTTTTTTACCTTTTTTCTGCTTTTCTAACAATTTTCTTTTTCTGGAAATATCTCCACCATAGCATTTTGCGGTAACGTCTTTGCGCAATGCTTTAATGGTTTCTCTGGAAATAATTTTTGCACCAATAGCTGCTTGAATCGGAATATCAAATTGCTGCCTCGGAATCAATGCTCTTAATTTTTCACACATTTTCTTACCAATAGAGTAGGCATTATCAGCATGAATTAAAGCAGAAAGGGCATCAACGGTTTGGCTATTTAATAAAATATCTACACGAACTAACTTGGATTCTCGCAAACCAATCGGAGAGTAATCAAAAGAAGCATAGCCTTTAGAAACCGTTTTTAGTCTGTCGTAAAAGTCAAAAACAATTTCAGCAAGAGGCATATCAAACGTTAGTTCTACACGCTCAGTTGTTAAATAGGTTTGATTTTTTATAACTCCTCTTTTTTCGATACACAAAGACATAACATTACCAACAAAGTCTGATTTTGTAATGATTGTAGCTTTAATATAAGGCTCTTCTACACGATCTAATGTAGACGGTTCTGGTAAGTCTGAAGGATTATTTACAATAATTATTTGATCAGGTTCTTTTCTTGTAAACGCATGATAAGACACGTTTGGAACCGTTGTTATTACAGTCATATCAAATTCACGCTCTAATCTCTCTTGAATTATTTCTAAATGAAGCATACCTAAAAACCCACATCTAAAGCCAAAACCTAAAGCAGCAGAGCTTTCTGCCGAAAAAACTAATGATGCATCATTTAGCTGTAATTTTTCCATAGAAGCGCGAAGTTCTTCGTAATCTTCTGTGTCCACAGGATAGATACCTGCAAAAACCATTGGCTTTACATCTTCAAACCCAGAAATAGCATTGGTGGTTGGTGATTTTGCGTCGGTTATCGTATCTCCAACTTTAACCTCTTTAGCTTCTTTTATGCCTGTAATTAAATAACCAACGTCTCCTGCCTTAATTTCATTCCTAGGAAATTGTTTTAATCGCAAAGTACCAACTTCGTCTGCGTTATAAGTTTTCCCAGTGGCTATAAATTTCACCAATTGATTCTTTTTTATAACACCATTAATAACTCTAAAATAAGTTTCTACACCTCGAAATGGGTTATAAACAGAATCAAAAACTAAAGCTTGTAAAGGCTCTGATTCATCACCCTTTGGAGCAGGAACGCGTTCGATGATTGCGGTTAAGATTTCTTCAATACCAATTCCGGTTTTAGCACTAGCCGGAATAACTTCAGAAGCATCACAGCCTAAAAGATCCACTATATCGTCAGTTACTTCTTCAGGGTTTGCGCTTGGCAAATCCACTTTGTTAAGCACAGGAATGATTTCCAGATCATTTTCTAATGCCAAATAAAGGTTCGAAATAGTTTGAGCCTGAATGCTTTGAGCGGCATCTACTATTAATAGAGCACCTTCGCATGCTGCAATAGAACGAGAAACTTCATATGAAAAATCAACATGACCAGGTGTGTCAATAAGGTTTAAAACGTATTGTTCTCCTTTATAGGAATAGTCCATTTGAATAGCGTGAGATTTGATTGTAATACCTCGTTCACGCTCCAGATCCATATTATCCAATAACTGATCCTGTTTTTCGCGATCGGTTACAGAACCAGTAAACTCTAAAAGGCGATCTGCAAGAGTACTTTTTCCGTGATCAATATGGGCAATAATGCAAAAGTTTCTAATATTCTTCATAAAGACTAAATCCTAAACAAAAGATTTTGCAAATATAGTTGATTTATTATGCTTTAATAGCTTTATTTTAAACAAAACACAAAGGCACCATTACGGTTTTACCGTAGATTAAAATACAAAAGAAATGCTATATTGCGACTTTAAAACATTGAATTTGAATTTTATTAAAAGAATTGTTTTAATTGTTTCCTGCCTGCTGTTACCTACATTAATAATAGCACAAAATTTTTCCATTTCTGGGTCGGTGAAAGATGAGCATGACCAGCTAGTTTCTTTTGCTAATGTGATAGTTTCAGATATCAGTAATTCAGCAATAATTCATGGAACAACAACAGACGAATCCGGAACTTTTAAATTAGTCGAACTTAAGCAAAGCAACTATGCTTTTCAAGTCAGTTATTTAGGCTATATAACTTATAGAGATACTCTTGATTTAAGTAAAGATTTAAAACTAAAGACCATAATTCTTAAAGAAAAAACAGAAGAACTTGATGGCGTGACTATTATTGCAAAAAAACCAACAGTTAAGCGTTTGGTTGATAGATTAGTTTTTAATGTTGAAAATTCTACACTTTCTGAAAACAATGTTTTAGACGTTTTGAAACATACACCAGGAGTTTTAGTTCGCGACCAGAATATAACAGTTAAAAACAGGACACCATCTATTTATATAAACGACAGGAAAGTTCATTTATCATCAGAAGAGGTTCAACAACTACTGGAAGGAACATCGGCTACAAACATAAAATCAATAGAAGTCATCACTAATCCACCAACAAAATACGAAGCCGAAGGAGGTGTGGTCTTAAACATTATCACTAGTAAAAATGTTATTTCTGGATATAATGGAAGTGTTTTCGGAAACTATAAACAAGGCAAAAAATTCCCAAAATATTCAATTGGTACAAGCCATTTTTTTAAAACAAAAAATTTAAATGCCTATGTAAATTATAGTATAAGCCCAAGAAAAGATTATCGGCAAATAGATGAATCAATAAACTTTTTTGACAATAATCAGCCAGCAAATAGCTGGGAAACAGATTTTGAAAGAGAGAGAAAAACAGGAAACCAAAGCATTAATACCAATTTAGAGTATGAATTAGATCAAAATAATAGAATTGGATTTACCACTAACATTTTCCTTTCTCCAGAAAAAAGCACAGAACAAACTGCCAATTCTACAACCGCTGTATATAATTCTGCCAATCAATTAGACTCTACATTTGTTACAAGCAATAGTTTAATTAGTAAGAAAAACAATCTTGCATTCACCTTAGATTACTTACATAAATTTAAAAGAGAAGGAGAAAAGCTATTAGTAAGCGCACACCATACCAGTTTTGATTTCACAAGCAATCAAAATGTTGACACAGATTACTATTGGCCAGATAATTCATTGATCAGAAACAGTATGTTCCAAACATTATCTAGTCAAGAAATAAAACTTTATACAGGACAGATTGATTATGAATTGCCAATTAAAGAAACTAAACTGCTTGAGGCTGGAGCAAAATTTACAGATATTGATTCAAAAAACATTCTGGAACAGTATAATTTTATGAATGGTCAATCTGTAATTGACCCTCTAAATTCAGACAATTTTCTTTATGACGAAACCATTTATGCATCTTATTTAAGTTACACTTCAGATTTTGAAAATTGGAATTTAAAATTAGGATTGAGAGCTGAATATACTGACATTAAAAGTAATTCACAGTCTACAAACACGTTAAACGAAAACGATTATTTTAAGCTTTTCCCCTCATTTCATATCCTAAAACCATTATCAGAAGAAAACGAATTATATTTTAATTACAACAAACGTATACAAAGACCGAGATATCGAGAACTGAACCCATTCAAATATTACTTGAACGAAAATAATTATATAGTGGGCGACCCAGAACTAAAACCACAGATTGATGATGTCCTTACTTTTGGATATACTTTTAGAAAGGATTTTACTTTCGAATTGTATTATCGTTATGAGAGAAACCCAATTATTGAATTAACAATTCAAGACAACGAAAATAACGAACTGCAATATGCGTATACTAATTTAGATCACGCTATCACTTACGGATTGGACTTTACAACTTATACAGAATTATTTCCCAATTGGAACCTGTATGCTCTGGCATCAGTTTTTTATTATGACAATAAATTTTATTCTCAAGATAATCAGAATGATTTACTGAATAATGATAAGTGGTCATTCTACACTCAAATTATAAATTATTTTAGTTTTTTAAAGGACAATAGTTTAACAGCAGACTTAACATTTCTATTTATTTCTCCTGTAGCTGAAGGACCAGTTGATGTAAGTTCCAGATCAAGCTTAGATATTAATTTAAGAAAAACATTTTGCAACAAAAGAGCGTCTTTAAGTTTAGGTTTCACCGATATTTTTGACACATTAAACTTTAATCAGACCACCAGATATCAAAATCAAGATATTTATTCTGATTGGTATACAGAAAACAAGATGTTTACTATTGGCTTTAATTATAAGTTTGGAAACTTCAGGTTAACTAATAATAAAAAAGAAATTGACCTTAAAGAAAGAGACAGACTTAAAGAAAGAGATTAATCTTGCCATTCTGCAATAAACAAATTGGTATCTCGTCCACCGCCATTATTTCTGTTAGACGAAAAAATAAGTTTCTTGCCATCATTTGAAAATACTGGAAACGCATCAAAAGTTTCACCATGCGTAATTCTAGTTAGATTTTTTCCATCAATATCGATCATATATAAATTAAACGGAAATCCCCTTTCTGCCTCAAAGTTTGAAGAAAATAGAATTTTATTGCCAGAAGGATGAAAAAATGGACTCCAATTAGCATTTCCTAATTGCGTAAGCTGTTTCAAATTAGACCCATCTGAATTACATATATATAGCTCCATTTCGGTTGGCTGAACCAATCCTTCGGCTAAAAGGTCTTTATATTCTTTAATTTCTTCTTTTGTTTTTGGCCTTGACGATCTAAAAATAATTTTTGTTCCATCAGGAGAAAAAAAAGCACCGCCATCATATCCTAATTCACTGGTTATCTGTTTTAAATTGTTTCCATCGAGATCCATAGTATAAAGTTCTAAATCACCACTTCTCGTAGATGTAAAAACTATTTTGTCACCCTTTGGAGAAACAGTTGCTTCAGCGTCGTATCCAACCTCATCAGTAAGTTGAGCAGTGATATTCCCGTTAAGATCAGCGACAAAAATATCATAAGAATCATATATCGGCCAAACATATTTACCATTAACCCTTAAAGGAGTTTCGGGACAATTTTCATCTTTCAGATGTGTCGAGGCATAAACTATATGTTTGTTATCAGGCAGAAAGTATGCGCAAGTAGTTCTCCCTTTCCCAGTGCTTATCATAGGTGGCACGATACTATCAAAAGTGTCTGTAACATTCATTAAAAACATTTGGTCGCAACCTACATTCCAGTTTTTATTGTTTGATTGAAAAACCAATTGTTGGTCATCAAAACTCCAGTAGGCCTCCGCATTATCGCCTCCAAAAGTTACTTGCCGTAAGGATTTAAAATGTATTTCTTCGGGATAAATTAAAGAATCTTTAGCTTCGGCGGTTTCTCCATAAAAAACTTTAGAAGAAGGGTTATTTTTACAAGACAGGATTATAATAAGGATTAATAACGAAAAGCAATACTTCATAAAAAAGAATAATATTAAATTTGCGCTAAAATAATGTTTAAAGCATGAAGAAAATATCGTTACTGGTTCTTTTTATATCGCTACTCGGATGTGAAAATGCGTATGTTCCCGAAAACAAAATAAAAGAAGATGTTACTTTTTTGGCCAATGATGGTTTAGAAGGTCGTCAAACAGGAACCGAAGGAGAGAAAAGAGCCGCAGAATATATTGCACAACGATTTACAGATATTGGATTAATGGCTAAAGGAACAAATAACTATTTTCAGGAGTTTTCCTTTAAGCCCAAAACCAATCCTCATCAAAAAGTCACTTATTCAGCTGAAGGAGATAGTACAATTACAGGAACTAACGTTATTGGATTTATAGACAATGAGGCTGAAAACACCATAATAATAGGCGCTCATTACGATCATTTAGGCTATGGCGCAGAAGGGTCTTTGTATAGAGGTTCTGAAAAAGCAATTCACAATGGAGCAGATGATAATGCAAGTGGTGTTGCAGTTATGTTAAATTTAGCTGGTAAATTAAAGACTTCAAACCCAAATAACAATTACTTGTTTATTGCTTTTTCGGGTGAGGAAATGGGTCTTCTAGGTTCAAATTATTTTACAAAAAATGCCTCCATAGATCTTACAAAAGCAAATTATATGTTAAATATGGATATGGTTGGAAGATTAAAACAAGACAGTACATTAGCTGTTTATGGTGTTGGCACATCTCCTATTTTAAAGCAAATAGTCACTTCAAATAATAAAAGTTTTAAAATTATTGAAAATGAATCTGGGGTAGGGCCAAGCGACCATACATCGTTTTACAATAGTGATATTCCAGTCCTGCATTTTTTTACAGGTCAGCATGAAGATTACCATAAACCTTCTGATGACTCAAACAAATTGAATTATAAAGGCATGGAGACCATTTCAAATTATATATATAACATCATAACAGATCTGGACGACAATGGTAAATTGGCTTTTAGAAAAACTAAAAACGAAAGTGAAGAAACACCTCGCTTTAAAGTTGGTTTAGGCGTAGTACCAGATTATTTGTTTGATGGCGAAGGCATGCGTATTGATGGTATTAGTGAAGATAAACCAGCACAAAGAGCTGGATTACAAAAAGGCGATATTGTTATTAAACTTGGCGACAGCACAATAACAGACTTGATGAGTTATATGAGATCACTTTCGGTTTTCGAAAAAGGAGATAAAACAACTGTAGTTGTTGAAAGAAACGGGAAAGAAGTAGAAGCAGAAATTAAATTTTAAGATTTGGTAAAAATAGACAACATAGAATTACCTGATTTTCCATTGCTGTTAGCGCCAATGGAAGACGTAAGTGATCCGCCTTTTCGAGCTTTGTGCAAAGAACAAGGCGCTGATGTTGTTTACACCGAATTTGTATCTAGCGAAGGCTTAATTCGTAACGCTACAAAAAGTGTTATGAAGTTAGATATTTATGAAAAGGAACGACCTGTTGGAATTCAAATTTTCGGAGCAAATCTAGACAGTATGCTACAAACTATTGATATCGTTGAAAAATCTAACCCAGACATTATTGATATTAATTTTGGCTGTCCTGTAAAAAAAGTAGTAAGTAAAGGTGCTGGTGCAGGTATTTTAAAAGATGTTTGCTTAATGGAAAAACTAACAGCAGAAATAGTAAAACGCACTAACCTGCCCATAACTGTAAAAACACGATTAGGCTGGGATCACGATTCTATTAAGATAGTAGAAGTTGCTGAAAGATTACAAGATGTTGGTTGTAAGGCTATTGCAATTCACGGCCGTACACGAGCTCAAATGTATAAAGGGAATGCAGATTGGAAACCTATTGCAGAGGTAAAGAACAATCCAAGAATGCACATTCCAGTTTTTGGGAATGGTGATATTGATTCACCGGAAAAAGCTAAAGAAATGAAAGATATTTATGGTCTTGATGGCGCTATGATTGGTCGCGCAAGTATTGGTAATCCTTGGTTTTTTAAACAGGTTAAACATTATTTTAAAACGGGCAAAGTTTTAAAGCCTATTACAATTCATGAGCGCGTTGAAGCTGCGCGAAGACATTTACAAATGTCTATTGACTGGAAAGGTGAAAAGTTAGGTGTTTTTGAAACCAGAAGACATTACACCAATTATTTTAAAGGTATTCCAAATTTTAAAGAATATAGAATGAAAATGGTCACCAGCGATGAAAGCAAAGATGTATTTGCTGCTTTTGATGAAGTACTTGAAAAATTTTCAGAGTATCAGTTTGTATAGTTGCTGGCAAATGTTTTAGTAACTCTACTTGATGCTATTTTGGAAGCAATAATCCCCAAAACAGAAATGGTTACAAACACCAAAACAAAATTCATAGGTTTAAGACTTACTGGATAGGGCAAACTCGGTGTAATCATAATTAAGGATAATTGCTGTTGGAGGATAACGAGGATTAAACCTAAAAATATCCCGATCAATCCACCAAAAACGCTCATTAAAGTTCCCTGTATAAAAAATATTTTACGAATATCTTTAACGCTTGTTCCAAGATTAAACAATGTATTAAGACTGGATTTTTTGTCTAAAATCATCATGATGATAGAGCCTATAACGTTAAATAACGCAATAATTAAAACAAGTGTAAATATTAAATAAACAGCAAGGTTCTCAGTATTTAACATCTTATATAGTGTAGTATTCAGTTGAGTTCTATTTTTCAGTAAGACTTTATCGCCTAAAACAGAATTAATTCTATTTCTAACCGATTCTTCGTCTGTTTCAGATTTTAATTTGAATTCTAATGCAGAAACTTGATCTGAAGAATAATTTAATAAATCTTGAGCAAGGCTGATTGGGGCAAAAACATATGTATCGTTTAAGTTTTCGTTAATATCAAATATTCCGACATTAATAGCGTTTACTAAATTAAATGCGTCTTCTCTAGAAGTAATTTGGCCTTTACCAGGCTTGGGGACATAAAGACTCACAGCTTTACCATAATCTAAAACCCCAAAAGAAAGATTTCTTGAAATTCCCCAGCCTACAACAATCTCATGGGTGTTTTGGGTTAGCCAATTGCCATATTGAATAACTGAATCAATGTTGTTGACTTTCTGGTAATTTTCATCAACACCTTTTATTGAGGCTAAATAGTTTTTATCATCAAACGAAACAATAATACGCTCTTCGATAATTTGAGAGTAATTCGCAATATCTTCAATATTGGTTAATTCTTTTTTTTGTTTTTCAGAAAGCACAAAAGATTTTCCTGTTACAGGAACAGCCTTTAAGTCAGGATCGACTAACGAAGAAAATTCTAATGTAAAATCCTTTAATCCAGCAAAACCGGCAAGTACAATAAAAAGAGAAGCAGAACCTAATATTACACCTATAGCTGCAATTATAGATATGAAATTAATAGCATTGTTGCTACTTTTGGATAACAAATAACGTTTTGCGATGTAAAGAGAAACGTTCAATTATGATTTTTTTCTTTTACTTAAAAGATCAGGATTATTAATAGGATTTTCTTTGCCTTTAAGAGATTTTTCTATTTGATTAATATATTCTAAAGAGTCATCCATAAAAAATTCTAATTGAGGCATTCGCCTTAATTGATGTTTTGTGCGTTGTGATAATTCATGCTTAATAAGATGAGCATTAGACTTAATGCCTTCTAAAAGCTCTTTCCCTTTATTATTCGGAAAAACACTTAAATATGCTTTTGCTATCGATAAATCTACCGTCACACGTACTTTAGACACAGAAATAATAATACCTTGCATACCACCTTGTGTAGCGCTACTTTGTAAAACATCTACAAGGTCACGTTTTAATAGAGATGCTATTTTCTTTTGTCTTTGGCTTTCTTCCATAATGCAAAAATAGTTGATATTTAAAGATTATCTTACTTTTGATTTACAAATTTTGTACCTTGACTTAAAACGTTTAAAATGAATAAAATTGAACACATAGGAATTGCTGTAAAAGACCTTGAATTTTCAAATGTACTTTTTGAAAAACTTTTTGGCCAATCTCATTATAAAATAGAATCAGTTGAAAGCGAAGGAGTCAACACATCTTTCTTTATGGTAGGTAATAACAAAATTGAATTGCTCGAAGCTACTAATAATGAAAGTCCAATCGCAAAGTTCATTGAAAAAAAAGGAGAAGGCATACACCATATTGCTTTTGATGTTAACGATATAAAATCTGAAATTATAAGGCTTGAAAAAGAAGGATTTAAAGTTTTGAATAAAAAACCAAAAAAAGGAGCAGATAATAAATGGGTTGCTTTTCTTCATCCAAAATCAACAAATGGCGTTCTTGTTGAACTGTGTCAGGATATAAAGGAATAAAATTCCTTGTAGAGTTTTAAAATATGTAGTAATATTGCACACTCTTTTTCACAAAGAGGAGTTAGTGAAAACTAACAGGTCCTATAACTCAGTTGGTTAGAGTATCTGACTCATAATCAGAAAGTCCCTGGTTCGAGCCCAGGTGGGACCACATTTTAAGAACCGTAAAGCCTTACAAATTCGTAAGGCTTCGTTTTTATTCCATGTTTTTTCAATACCTTTCATAGCTTAAAAAAGTTATTGAAGTATATGAATATCAAGCCGCTATTATCCTATATTCAAAATTTTGTTGAACTTACAAAAGAAGAAATTTCTTTTTTGAAATTAAATCTTACGTCTCGTAAATATCTAAAGGGGCAATTTGTTCTGCAACAAGGCGATGTCTGCAAAACAAGTTCTTTTATTATCAAAGGCTGTACAAAGATGTTTTATGTTGATGACGATGGGCAGGAACATGTATTTATGCTTGGAATAGAAGACTGGTGGGTTTCTGATATTGGTAGTTTCATCAACCAGACACCTTCAGACTTTAACATTCAATGTTTGGAAGACACAGAATTAATTCAATTTCCTTTTGACAGAATGGAAGACATTTATTTAAAAATCCCAAAACTAGAAAGATTTTTTAGAAAAATAGTTGAAAGAGGTTTGGCTGCAACACAAAGACGTATTATAAGAAACTTTAGTCTTAACGCAAAAGAGCGTTATTTGTTTTTTAAAGAAAGCTACCCAAGTATAGAACAGCGAATACCACAATATATGATAGCTTCATATTTGGGTATTACCAAAGAATTCTTAAGTAAAATAAAAAGCCAGATTGCTCAAGAGGGATAATGTTAATCTAGTTTAATATCATTTCATAAACTACTTCATTTTTATTCACACTATGATGTAAGATATTTGAACCATAAATGTTTAACACTAAAAAATATAAAAATGAAAAATAAAATTAAGCCTTTAGCAATGACAGCCATAATTGCTTTTTCAAGCGTTTCTTATGCAGCTGTGGGCAAAGATGAAAAACAAGTTAATATAGAAGCGAGTAAGGTGGTTTGGAAGGGTTACAAAGTAACAGGTTCTCATGAAGGAACTATTCAAGTTAAAGAAGGTGAACTAGAATTTGAAGGAGATACGTTAATTGGAGGTAGCTTTATAATGGATATGACTACTATTGGCTCAACAGATCTGCAAGGAGATTATAAGGGCAAACTAGATGGGCACTTAAAAAGTGATGATTTCTTTGGAGTTGAGAAATATCCAACAGCTAGTTTAGTTTTTACCGATGTGAAAGCTACTGGGAAAAATTCTTACGAAATAACAGGAGATATTACAATTAAAGGCACTACCGAAACCATCACGTTTGATTTGTCAGTCTATGGGAGTAAGGCAAATGCATCTTTAAAAATAGATCGCTCAAAATTTGATGTTAGATATGGATCAACAAGCTTTTTTGACGGCTTAAAAGACAAAGCAATTTATGACGAATTTGATATAGTAGCAGATTTAGAATTTTAAATTAATAGCAATATAGTTGGTTGGTTATAAAAACACCGTTTCAAATTTGAAACGGTGTTTTATTTTATTCAAATTGCATTTAAATCAAATTATTACTAAAATTAAAATAACTTTGCACACATTTACTTCAGATAATTTTTATGTCAATGTTTAAATATGGAATAGACACACTAACGGTAGACAAGATATTCGAAATAGCAAACCAGAGATTACAAGCTGTGATTAGTTCAGAAGCTCAACAAAGGATTAATAGCTGTAGAAATAAAGTCGAAACTATAGCGAATTCAAATAAAGCGGTTTATGGAATTAACACAGGATTTGGACCGCTTTGCGATGTGCAAATTACACCAGAAGAAACGAGTAAATTACAAGTTAATTTATTAATTACACATGCAGTAGGTGTGGGCAAACCTATAAGTAAAGTATTATCAAAAATCATGATGATTTGCAAAGTTCATGCCTTGTGCCATGGATTTTCAGGCATTAGACTAGAAGTAATACAACGCATTATATATTTTATTGAAAATGATTTAATTCCAGTTGTGCCCGAACAAGGTTCAGTAGGAGCGTCTGGCGATTTAGCACCATTGGCTCATTTGTTTTTACCTTTAATAGGAGAAGGCGAGTTTTGGGAAGATGAAAAGATTGTTACAGCTAAAGAGGTTTTAGCAAAGCATAATCTCGAGCCAATACAACTTCAAGCCAAGGAAGGACTAGCGCTTATAAATGGCACGCAATTTATTTTAGCACATACAATAACTGGGTTAAAAAAGATGGAATATTTACTGGATTTAGCAGATGTGGCTGGAGCAATGAGTATAGAAGGATATCAAGGCAGTGAATCTCCATTTAAAGAGGAGCTACATACTATACGCCCTTTTAAGGGTAACTTAAAAGTCGCCAAAAGAATGCGACTGTTGTTTAAAAATTCTCAAAACATTAAATCACATTTAGATTGTGCTCGTGTACAAGATCCTTATTCTATGCGATGTATTCCACAGGTTCATGGAGCATCCAGAAATGCATTTTATCATCTAAATAATTTAGCAGAAGTTGAAATGAATTCTGTAACCGACAATCCTATAGTATTGAGTGAAACTGTGGCAATATCAGGAGGAAATTTTCATGGACAACCATTGGCCATGGCGTTGGATTATGCTTCCATCGCCGCTGCAGAACTTGGTAATATTTCTGATAGAAGAAGTTATTTGTTAATTGAAGGAAAATATGGTTTACCTCGATTATTAACAGAGTCAGGTGGATTAAATTCAGGATTTATGATTCCTCAATATACAACAGCTGCTTTAGTAACAGAAAACAAATCCTTGTGTTTTCCTCCATCTGCCGATAGTATCCCTACATCTTTAGGGCAAGAAGACCATGTGTCTATGGGAAGTATTTCAGGGCGAAAGTTCAATCAAATATTGGAAAACCTTGAAAAAATATTAGCCATAGAATTAATGTATGCCACCCAAGCATTAGACTTTAGAAGGCCTAACAGATTTTCAGATATTATAGAGAAAAATTATGTGCTAATTAGAGAAAAGGTTGACAAACTGGAAGAAGATAGAATGTTAAAAGAGGATATCAATTACATGATCCAATTAGTCAAAAATCAAAAGTTGATTGTAAAATAATAATTAATGATGACTTTTCAAGAACAAATACTTCAAGGAATACCGATAGACTTGCCTATAAAAAAACCTTATCCTAAAGATGTAAATAGAGCACCCAAACGAAAAGACATATTATCTATTGAAGAAAAAAAATTGGCGGTTAGGAATGCATTACGCTATTTTCCAAAAATCTGGCATCAAGAATTGACTAAAGAATTTGCTGAAGAATTAAAAGAATATGGTAGAATTTATATGCATAGATTCAAGCCAGATTATAAAATCTATGCAAGACCAATTTCTGAATATCCTGCTAAATCAATTCAAGCAGGAGCAATTATGGTAATGATTCAAAACAATTTAGATCCTGCAGTTGCTCAACACCCTGAAGAATTAATTACCTATGGAGGTAATGGCGCTGTATTTCAAAATTGGGCACAGTATCTTTTAACTATGCAATATTTAGCCATCATGACAGATGATCAAACATTGCACATGTATTCTGGTCATCCAATGGGGTTATTTCCTTCGTCAAAAAATGCACCACGAGTTGTTATTACTAATGGCATGATGATTCCTAATTATTCTAGACCAGATGATTGGGAGAAATTTAATGCGCTTGGTGTTTCTCAATATGGACAAATGACGGCAGGGTCGTTCATGTATATTGGGCCACAAGGAATTGTTCATGGCACAACTATTACCGTTATGAATGCATTCCGTAAAATTTTGCCCAAAGAAGATAATCCAAACGGAAAAATATTCTTAACAGCTGGTTTAGGAGGCATGAGTGGAGCACAACCCAAAGCAGGAAATATCGCTGGATGTATTACTGTAGCTGCCGAAATAAACCCTAAAGCCGCGACCAAACGGTTCGAACAAGGCTGGGTTGATGTACTTATTGATGATATGGAGGAACTGATTACTCGGGTAAAACAAGCACAATCTAACAATGGGATAGTCTCCATTGCATATATTGGGAATGTAGTTGATGTTTGGGAGCGTTTTGATGATGAAGATATTTTTATACATGTAGGTTCTGATCAAACCTCATTACATATTCCATGGACAGGCGGTTATTATCCAGTTGGTATTTCGTATGAAGAATCTAATAGGTTGATTCGTGAAGAACCAGAGGTTTTTAAAGAAAAAGTTCAAGAGTCATTGCGGCGTCATGCTGAAGCTATAAATAAGCATGTCGCTAAAGGCACATATTTTTTTGATTACGGAAACGCCTTTTTATTGGAAGCGTCAAGAGCTGGAGCTGATATTATGGCAGAAAACAATATTGATTTCAGATATCCATCTTATGTACAAGATATTTTAGGACCAATGTGTTTTGATTATGGCTTTGGGCCTTTTAGATGGGTTTGTACTTCAGGTAAATCTGGAGATTTAGATAAAACAGATGATATCGCGGCGATTGTTCTTCAAGAAATCATGGAAAATTCACCCGAAGAAATTCAACTTCAAATGCAAGACAATATTACTTGGATAAAAGATGCGAAAAAAAACAAAATGGTTGTTGGTTCACAAGCGCGAATTTTATATGCTGATGCAGAAGGACGAATTAAAATAGCACAAGCCTTTAATGATGCCATTGCAAAGGGTGAAATTGGACCGGTTGTTTTAGGTAGAGATCACCACGATGTTAGTGGGACAGATTCACCTTTCAGAGAAACTTCAAATATTTATGATGGAAGTAAATACACTTCAGATATGGCTATTCACAATGTTATAGGCGATAGTTTTAGAGGAGCCACGTGGGTTTCTATTCACAATGGCGGCGGAGTTGGTTGGGGCGAAGTCATTAATGGTGGTTTTGGATTGTTACTAGATGGTACAGAGGAATCGGAAAACCGGTTAAAAAGCATGTTGTTTTATGATGTAAATAATGGAATTGCAAGAAGGAGCTGGGCAAGGAATGAAGAAGCTATTTTTGCAATTAAACGAGAGATGTACCGCACACCAGAGTTAATGGTCACCTTACCCAATTTAGTCGAAGACATTCTTTTAGACAATCTTTTTAAACAATAGTCAGTAATTACAAACAATGAAACTTGTTGTCTAAAAATATAGTAACGTAATTATGTTTTAAAAACTTATATCAATTAAAATTATTTTATATTTGCCGTAATCATGAAAATATGAGGGATTATTTTTCATAAGAACATACTTTTTGCACCAAATTGGCGTTAGTTTAATGTAAAAAGTAAAAATAAATTAATAGCACTTTATCGATTTTTTTTGCGTTTTATAGATTTTTTTTTCTTTAAAATGCGGATTTTAATTTTGTTAAATCGCTTTATTTTATACATTTACACCAGAATGATATTACAAAACAAAAGAATATTTGCCTCAATCTTATTTGTTTTAATAAGTTTTGTATGTGTAGCGCAGGGTGGTGACCCACCACCACCTACACCACCACCGCCACCAGGTCTTTCTGTTGATGGTGGTATTTTTGTTTTACTCTTGTTAGGAATTTGTTATGGAATTAAAAAAGTATTAGACTTTAGGTCTAAAGCTTAATCTGATTCAATTCCAACAAACGCTTAACATATTTTCCTACAACATCAAATTCAAGATTTACTTCAGAACCAATTGACAAGCTGTTAAAGTTGGTATTCTGAAATGTATACGGAATTATTGCAACACCAAAGGCATTTAAACTTGAATTTATAACTGTTAAGCTCACACCATTAATTGTAATTGAGCCTTTTTCAATTGTAATATTATTTGTGCCAGTGTCGTATTCAAAATCAAATATCCAGCTTCCATTGCTTTCTTTTCTCCCCATACATACAGCCGTTTGATCTACATGGCCCTGTACAATATGTCCGTCTAAACGATCGCCAAGCCTCATCGCTCTTTCTAAATTAACAATATCACCAATCTGTAATTTATCAAGATTAGTTTTCTTTAAAGTTTCATTAATTGCTGTAACTGTGTAAACATTATCATTTACATCAACAACAGTAAGACACACTCCATTATGAGAAACACTTTGATCTATCTTAAGGTCACTAGTAATATCACTTTTAATAGATATATGAAGATTATCCGATTCTTTATTAAGATGAACAACTTTTCCTAAACTTTCAATTATTCCTGTAAACATGCTTCAATCTGTTTATTTGGTTAAATTTGCAGAGTCAAAATTACAAACAAATCACATTAGTTTAAATGAAGAATCAAGAAAATATTAAAGTTGGCATATCTATTGGGGATTTGAATGGCATAGGAGGAGAGATTATTTTAAAAACCTTTGAAGACCAAAGAATTTTAGATTTCTGTACACCAATTTTATTTGCTTCTATTAAAGCAGCTTCATTTTTAAAAAAACATTTCGATTCAGAAATTGCCTTTAATAGCATCAACGATATTAATAGGGTGATATTTGGTAAATTTAATGTTTTTAATGTTTGGTCTCAAGATGTAAAAATAGAATTTGGCAAAGAAGACACTAAAATAGGCGAATATGCAGTCAGATCTCTTGAAAGCGCAACTAAAGCTTTAAAAAATGATGATATCGATGTTTTGGTTACTGCACCAATAAACAAACACAATATACAATCAAACAAGTTTAATTTCCCAGGACACACTGATTATTTGGCTCAACAATTAGAAGGGCAAAGCCTCATGTTTATGGTCACAGATTTTTTAAGAGTAGGACTATTAACCGATCATGTGCCAGTAAAAGAAGTTTCAAAGCATATAAGTAAGGCTTTAATTGAGGAAAAAATCAACACAATATACACCTCTTTACAAAAGGATTTTAGAATTAACAGGCCTAAAATAGCTGTGTTAGGAATTAATCCTCATACGGGAGACAATGGTGTTATTGGCAATGAGGATGACGAAATTATGAAACCGACATTAAAATCTATTAAAGAAAGCGGCAAATTAGTTTTTGGTCCATATGCGGCAGATAGTTTTTTTGGATCAGACAATTTTAAAAACTTTGATGCTATTATTGCATCATACCATGATCAAGGGCTCATTCCTTTTAAAACTTTATCATTTGGCAAAGGCGTAAACTTTACAGCTGGCTTAAATAAAATAAGAACGTCTCCAGACCACGGAACAGCTTACGACATTGCTGGTAAAGGAGTAGCAGACGCCAATTCTTTTAAGGAAGCCGTATTTGCTGCAATCCAAATATTTAAAAACAGAAAAGAGTTTGAAGAGCTAAAAAATAATGCTTAAGTGACAAAAATTGTTATAAACAAAAAAATGTTTATAAGTACTTATGCCTTAAGAAAAATTTATATATTTGCACCCTCAAAATAGATGTGGTAATGAAGCGATTGAAAGAATTCACGATTCCATTTGTAGGATTAAAATTAGGGAAACATCTTTTTGAGTACAAAATAGGACAAAAGTTCTTTGAACATTATGAGTACGAAGAGTATAATGATGCAGAGGTTTTAGTATCAGTTGCTTTAGAAAAGAAAACAACATTATTAGAATTGCATTTTAATATTTCAGGACATGTAAATATTAATTGCGATTTAATTAACGAACCTTTCAATCAAGAAATTCGAAACGAATTTGACCTTGTTGTTAAATTTGGAAATGAATATAATGACGAAAACATAGATATTCTTGTTATTCCACATGGCGAATACGAAATTAACATTCAACAATATGTGTATGAATTGATTGTTTTAGCGGTACCACCAAAGAGAATTCACCCAGGAGTAAAAGATGGATCTTTAAATTCAGACATACTCAAAAGATTAGAAGAATTAAGTCCTTCAAAGAAAGAAAGCAAGAAAGACGATTACAAAATAGATCCTCGATGGGATTCATTAAAAAAACTATTAACGGATAAATAATATAAAAAATGGCACATCCAAAAAGAAAAATCTCTAGAACAAGAAGAGATAAAAGAAGAACACATTATAAAGCAACTGCGCCACAAATTGCTACTTGTCCAACAACAGGAGAAGCTCATTTATATCATAGAGCTCATTGGTTTGAAGGGAAGTTATATTACAGAGGACAAGTTCTAGTTGACAATACAGAAGTAGAAAATGTAGCATAAAAATTATGCGATTATTAAATAAACGCTCACTAGTGAGCGTTTTTTTTATGATAAATTTTTCTATAACATAAAAACAACTTAATTTGCATTAAATTAGACCAAAATTTAAAAATTTTAATCAAAATCACGTTTTTTTTTGTTAATTTTTGTCGTTTTTGGTTGAATTAACATAATAGTGTATGAGTAAAATCTCAGCGGCAATTACAGCTGTAGGTGCTTATGTTCCAGAATATGTGCTAACCAATCAGATACTTGAAACTATGGTTGACACAAATGATGAATGGATTACTACACGAACCGGAATTAAAGAAAGAAGGATTCTTAAAGAAGCAGGAAAAGGAACTTCCTATTTAGCAATCAACGCAGCCAAAGACCTTATTAATAAGACAAAACTAGATCCCAAAGAAATTGATTTAGTTATTGTTGCCACCGCATCACCAGATATGAAAGCGGCTTCAACAGCTGCATATACTGCTACAGAAATAGGAGCAGTAAATGCCTTTTCATTCGATTTAGAAGCGGCTTGTTCAAGTTTTCTATTCGGAATGTCAACAGTAGCGAGCTACATTGAATCTGGTAGATACAAAAAAATATTACTTATAGGAGCAGACAAAAATTCGTCATTTATAAATTATAAAGACAGAGCTACTTGCATCATCTTTGGTGATGGTGCTGGAGCGGTTTTATTTGAGCCAAATCATGAAGGTCTTGGCTTACAAGATGAATATTTACGGAGTGACGGTTCTGGCAGAGAGTTTTTACAAGCAACTTTTGGGGGTTCATCTTACCCTTCTACTCCAGAAGCGATTACTGAAGGAAAACATTATGTCTATCAAGATGGAAAAACGGTTTTTAAAAATGCTGTTTTCAATATGGCAGATGTGGCTGAAAAAATAATGAAGCGCAATAACTTAACCAACAATGATGTTGCTTGGCTAGTTGCACATCAAGCAAATAAACGCATCATTGATGCTACTGCAAGCAGAATGAATCTGGAAGAAGAAAAGGTTATGATGAATATTCAAAAATATGGAAACACAACGTCTGCAACCTTACCACTTCTATTAAATGATTACGAAACACAACTCAAAAAAGGAGATAATTTAATTTTTGCTGCTTTTGGAGGTGGTTTCACTTGGGGCTCAATATATTTAACATGGGCTTATAACTCTTAAAACTAAACTAACTAAGAATTAATTTAATATTTAATTATTATGGATTTAAAGGACATTCAAAACTTAATCAAATTTGTTGCTAAATCTGGTGCCAGTGAGGTTAAATTAGAAATGGGTGACGTAAAAGTCACGATAAAAACTGGAAAAGACGATAAGGAAGAATCAACAACTTATGTACAGCAAATCCCAGTAAGCGCACCTGTTGCTCAAGTTCAGGCAACTCAACCGCCTGTGGCAGAAACTCC
Organism: Gilvirhabdus luticola; assembly: GCF_040117515.1. Taxonomy (NCBI): domain Bacteria; kingdom Pseudomonadati; phylum Bacteroidota; class Flavobacteriia; order Flavobacteriales; family Flavobacteriaceae; genus Gilvirhabdus; species Gilvirhabdus luticola. Next base: position 739,634 of record NZ_JBEEEN010000001.1, on the reverse strand, counting down.
AGCTTCATCAACAGAAAAATCCTCGACGGATGATTCAAAATACATAACAATAAAATCCCCAATTATTGGAACGTTTTATCGCAAATCGGCTCCAGACAAACCTGTTTTTGTTGAAGTAGGTCAAACAATTGCAGAAGGCGATGTGCTTTGTATTATTGAAGCCATGAAACTATTTAATGAAATTGAATCAGAAATTTCAGGGAAGGTAGTTAAGATTTTAGTAGATGACGCCTCACCTGTTGAGTTTGATCAACCATTATTTTTAGTAGACCCCTCATAACAATTGAAAATTCCAATCCACAAATCCCAAAACCCAATTATTGGAATTTGGTGCTTGGAAATTGAATTTTTAAAACCAAAGTTATGTTTAAAAAAATACTGATAGCAAATAGAGGCGAAATAGCCTTACGTATTATTAGAACCTGCATGGAAATGGGAATCAAAACCGTTGCGGTTTATTCCAAAGCTGATGAAGAGAGCTTGCATGTGAAATTTGCAGACGAAGCAGTTTGTATTGGTCCACCGCCAAGTAGTGAGTCGTATCTAAAAATGTCAAATATTATTGCGGCAGCCGAAATCACAAATGCTGATGCGATTCATCCTGGTTATGGATTTTTATCTGAAAATGCTAAATTTTCAAAAATTTGTGAAGAACACCAAATAAAATTTATTGGGGCTTCTGCCGAAATGATTTCTAAAATGGGGGATAAGGCAACAGCAAAAGCGACTATGAAAGCAGCTGGAGTACCTTGTGTACCTGGTAGCGAAGGGATTATTGAAGATTTTGAAGAGTGTGAGAAACTTGCAAAAGAAATAGGTTTTCCAGTGATGCTTAAAGCAACTGCTGGAGGAGGCGGAAAGGGTATGCGCGCAGTTTGGAAACCAGAAAAATTAAAAGACGCATGGGAATCAGCAAGACAAGAATCTAAAGCTGCATTTGGCAACGACGGCATGTATATGGAAAAGCTCATCGAGGAACCTAGGCATATCGAAATTCAAATTGTAGGAGATTCCACAGGTAGAGCATGCCATTTATCGGAAAGAGATTGTTCTATTCAAAGGCGTCACCAAAAACTAACAGAAGAGGTACCTTCTCCATTTATGACGTCGGCTCTTCGTAAAAAAATGGGTGAAGCAGCAGTAAAAGCAGCCGAATTTATTAAATATGAAGGTGCAGGAACAGTAGAGTTTTTGGTTGATAAACATAGAAACTTCTATTTCATGGAAATGAATACTCGAATTCAAGTTGAGCACCCTATCACAGAACAAGTTATTGATTTCGATTTAATAAGAGAACAAATACTTGTTGCTGCTGGTGTGCCAATCTCTGGAAAGAATTATACTCCAAACTTACATTCAATTGAGTGTAGGATTAATGCTGAAGATCCGTTTAACGGATTCAGACCATCTCCAGGTAAAATAACAACATTACATTCTCCTGGCGGGCATGGAGTAAGATTGGATACTCATGTTTATGCAGGGTATACTATTCCGCCTAATTATGATTCTATGATAGCAAAGTTAATTACTACAGCACAAACACGTGAAGAAGCTATCAATAAAATGAAACGTGCGTTGGACGAATTCATTATTGAAGGGATTAAAACCACGATTCCATTTCATCGACAATTAATGGAGCATCCAGATTATTTAGCGGGTAATTATACTACAAAATTTATGGAAGATTTTGTAATACAAAAAGAAGAAGAATAGATCAACAAATAATAGCTCCGAATTTTTTTCGGAGTTTTTTATAATGTATCTTTTTTCTTGACTAAACTGATTTCATAAAATGAATTTAAGTTATTGGGAAATTAAAAGTTGGCTTACAAATGTTGACTTTACAATTGTAGGAAGTGGAATTGTAGGATTAAATTGTGCAATACAGCTTAAAAACAAGTTTCCAAAAGCAAATATTCTTGTTTTAGAAAAAGGGGTTTTACCTCAAGGAGCTAGCACAAAAAATGCAGGTTTTGCTTGCTTTGGAAGTTTGAGCGAAATAATAGAAGATTTAAAATTGCATACAGAAGAAGAAGTCCTAGAACTTATAAATAAGCGTATAAAAGGGCTAATATTATTAAGAAGAACTTTAGGAGACAAAATAATTGATTACAAACAGTTTGGTGGTTTTGAGTTGTTCCCTATAAATGACAATCAACTTTTCGAAACGTGTTTTTCTAAAAGAGAATTAGTTAATCAATTATTAAAACCTGTTTTGGGTAAAGATGTATTCACATTAAAAGCAAACAGTTTTGGTTTTAAAAACATTAAAGAACAATATATTTATAATGAGTTTGAAGGGCAGTTAGATACAGGAAAGATGATGGATGCTTTATTGCACCAAACCACTTCAAAAGGGGTTAAAATATTAAACAATATTTCTGTAGAAGGTTTTTCAGAACATAACAATTCGGTTAAAGTAAGGACAGATAAATTTGAACTTTCCACATCAAATTTAATTATAGCAACAAATGGTTTCGCTTCAAAACTTATTAATGAAGACGTAAAACCAGCCAGAGCACAAGTTTTAATTACTAAACCAATTGAAAACCTTCATATTAAAGGGACATTTCATCTTGATAAAGGTTATTATTATTTTAGAAATATAAACAATAGAATTCTTTTTGGAGGAGGTAGAAATCTTGATTTTAAAAGAGAAGAAACTATGACTTTTGGTGAAACGGAACTTGTCCAAAACAAACTAGAACATTTTTTAAAAACAGTGATTCTTCCAGAGACACCATTTGAGATTGATATGAGATGGAGCGGAATTATGGGTGTTGGAAACCAAAAGAAACTACTTGTAAAACAAATATCTAATCGAGTGTTTTGTGGCGTGAGACTTGGCGGTATGGGAGTTGCTATAGGAAGCTTAATCGGTAAAGAAATTGCAGATTTGTTATAAATGAATATTAAGGGAGAACTATATAAAAAGTGCTTAACTTATATTGAAAATAGATTGGAAACAATTAATACAGCTATTTCTGAAATACAAGAATCGTTAACATCTGAAACTAAAAGCTCGGCTGGCGACAAACACGAAACAAGTAGGGCAATGTTGCAGATTGAAAGAGAAAAAATAGGAAATCAATTTGCCGAAACACAAAAATTAAAACACACACTTTCAAAAATTAAAATCACTAAAGCTTCTAATGCTGTTACATTAGGTAGCATTGTTTATACAACACAAAACAATTATTTTGTCTCAATAAGTATAGGAGAATTGAAAATAAATGATCTTACTTTTTATGCAGTTTCTCTAAATACTCCAATAGGAAAGTTATTATTATCAAAACGGATTGGAGATGAAATAGTTTTTAGAAACGAGAAGTTTGAAGTAACGGATATTATTTAAAAATTTCAAAGTGAATAATGTCATCTTGATTTATTTCACAAACGTTCTCAATAAAAATACTTTTACCTTTGAAATTTACTTCAATAAGATAATATGTACCATTAAAGTATGAATGCCTCACTGCAGCTTTTAAATTGGACTTGGAAACAATTTTTAACTGATGAGCATAAACAATCTCACCGTTTATTACATTATATTCTCCAAAAAATGAGGCTATCAAACTATTTTTAGGATTGTTGAACAAATTTCTTGGTGTGTCTTTTGCCATTACTCTTCCGTTGTCTAACGCAATAATAGAATCTGCATAAGAAAGAACATCATCTTTATCGTGCGTGGCTACAACACAAGAGATGTTTTTGTTTTTTAAAAAAGAAAACAAATTACGTCTCAAAGATTGTTTTTTAAAATTATCTATATGACTGAACGGCTCATCAAGTAGAATAATTTCGGGTTGTTTGGCAATCGCTCTGGCCAATGCCACACGCTGTTTTTGCCCACCACTTAAAAGTTTCACTTTTGTTTTTGAAAAACTTGAAAGCTCAACCACTTCAAGAAGCTCGTTGATACGTTTTTGCTTTTCATTCAAATAAAAGTTTGATAGAAATTCACCAATGTTTTCTTCAACAGTTTTGTACGGCATTAAATCAAATTCTTGAGCCACATATTTCATAAATTCAGGACCTGCTATAAGATTGTATTTTGGACCAAGAACTTCAATGTTATTCCAAAAAATTTGTCCGTTATTTAAATCAAACTCACCATAAATAAGCTTTAAAAGCGTTGACTTTCCAGAACCACTTTCACCAATAATTGAAACATGTTCTCCAGCATTTACATTAAAACTGATATTGTTTAAAACAAGAGCATTTTTATAACCAAATGAGATATTTATTACTTGAAGCATTATAGATTCTTTAAAGTATAAAAATAGAATAAAAAAATTCGCTCGAGTTGAGAGCGAATTTTATATTCTAATCTTAAAGCAAACGAGGTTATACTAAATTATTTTCTACTAAATATTCACCAATTTGAATCGCATTCGTAGCAGCTCCTTTACGCAAGTTGTCTGCAACAATCCACATGTTTAATGTATTAGGTTGGGTTTCGTCCCTACGTATTCTACCAACAAAAACGTCATCTTTATCATGTGCGAAAATTGGCATTGGATAGGTGTTTGTCTCTATATTATCTTGTACTACGACTCCAGGTGTTTGGCTCAAAAGCTGCCTAACTTCAGTTAAATTAAAATCATTTTCAAACTCAACATTAACAGCTTCAGAATGTCCGCCTGCAGTAGGAATTCTAACTGCTGTTGCAGTTACCGAAAATGTTCTGTCATTAAAAATCTTTTGTGGTTCACGAGCCAATTTCATTTCTTCTTTGGTATAGCCATTTTCTAGAAACACATCACAATGCGGTAAGGCATTTCTGCCAATTGGATAAGGATAAGCCATTTCACCTTCTATTCCAGCAATTTCATTTTCCAATTGTTTAACGGCTTTTAGTCCTGTTCCAGAGACAGATTGATAGGTTGAAACCACAACACGTTTCATTTTATATTTTTCGTGTAAAGGTTTTAAAGCCAAAACCATTTGTATGGTTGAACAGTTTGGATTGGCAATAATCTTATCATCTTTAGTTAGCTCTTTTGCGTTTATTTCTGGAACTATTAATTTTTTTGTTGGATCCATTCTCCAAGCCGAAGAATTATCTATTACAGTTGTCCCGGCTTCAGCAAATTTTGGAGCCCACTCTAAAGACGTGTCTCCTCCAGCAGAAAATATTGCAATATCTGGCTTTGCCTCAACAGCGTCTGCAAGGCTGATTACAGTATAATCTTCATTTTTATATTTTAAGATTTTTCCAACAGAGCGTTCTGATGCAACAACTAATAATTCACTAATAGGGAAATTGCGTTCCGCCAATACTTTTAACATTACTTCGCCTACCATTCCTGTCGCTCCAACTACGGCTACTTTCATTTTTAACAAATTTTAAGTGACAAAAGTAATTATTAATTTAATTGGTTGACCATAAAAGAATAAAAAAACCACTTCTAAAAAAAAGAAGTGGTTTGGTTAATAATATATAGTGTAGCGGTAGCTAAATCACTATTTTTTTAATAAATCTCTAATTTCAGCGAGAAGGTCATTATCTGAAGGACCTGCAGGTGGCGCTGGAGCCTCTTCTTCTTTTTTCTTCATTTTGTTGATACCTTTAATAACCATAAACATAACAAAGGCAACAATAATGAAGTCAATAGTATTTGTTAAAAAATCACCATAAAGTATAGCAACTTCTCCAGTTACTTCACCAGCATCATTGGCCACACCTTCCGTAATGACATATTTTAAGTCTTTAAAATCTGAATTAAAAATTAATCCAACTAAAGGAGAAATAATTCCACCCGTAAAAGAAGTCACTACTTTATTAAAAGCAGCACCCATAACAAAAGCAACAGCAATATCTACCAAGTTGCCTTTCATCGCAAATTCTTTAAATTCTTTAAGCATAATTTAAAATTTTTAGTTAGTGAGCGACTAATATAAATAAAAATCATAAAAGGATAATCGAAATAAATGGTGTTATTTTACAATAACGCGTCTAATTCGTTGAGAAATAGCAGTAATTATTTCGTAAGAAATGGTATTGGCTGTTGCAGAAAACTCGGTAGCTGTTGGATTTTTTCCAAAAACAATAACCTCATCACCTTCTTCACAATTAATGTTAGTGATATTGACCATAATCATATCCATACAAACATTTCCAATAATAGGCGCTTTTCGCCCGTGAATAATAACATAACCTTTTCCATTGCCATATTGTCTGCCAATTCCATCTGCATGACCTATTGGAATAGTCGCAGATTTCAATAAAGAGTCGCTTTTGTAAGCCCTGTTATATCCAACAGTTTCACCAGGTCCAATTTTATGAATTTGTGAAATTACTGATTTTAAAGTTGCTATGGGTTTGAAGTTTTTGTCTTCGACTTCTGAATTCCCAAAACCATATAAACCAATTCCACTGCGCACCATATCTAAATGCGCATCAGGATAATTTAAAATTCCAGATGTATTGCATATATGAGATATTGGTTCATGACCTATTCTTTCAATAAAATGGTTTTTAATTGTGTTGAAAGTATTTATTTGATTTTGAGTAAACTCTTTTTCGTCTAAATCTTCACTTGCTGCCAAATGAGAAAATATCGATTTCACTTTTACTGCTTGAGAAGCTTCGCTTTTTGAAATGATATAATCAATATCATTTTCCCAAAATCCAAGTCTGTTCAAGCCCGTATTGAATTTTACATGAACAGGATAATTACTTTGGTTTTCTTTTTGGGCCACTTCAATAAATTCTTTTAGAACTTTTGCGTTATAGAGGCTTGGTTCCAGACATCGCTCAATAATAAGATTAAAATTTACAGGTTGTGGATGTAAAACCAAAATAGGTGTAGTTATCCCTGCATCACGCAACACAACTCCTTCATTTGTATAAGCAACAGCAAAATAATCAACATTTAGATTTTCAAGATGTTTTGCAATAACAACAGCGTCGCTTCCATAAGCAAATGCCTTAATTACTGCTAAAAATTTAGTATTAGGCGTAAGTTTGGATTTTAAATACTCGTAATTATGTTTAAGAGCTTTTAAATCTATCTCAAGAATGGTTTCTTGCGGTTTAGGCATTTGATTTATTGGATTTTGAAAGCACTTCTTCGGCATCATTAACCTTCATGTTTCGCACTTTATCACGTAACATGGCTTTATAGAAAGCGGCTCGACTTAAGGGCTCGTATTCGTCCACTTCACCAAGAAGAACAAGGTCGTTACTTTTTGCTTTTCGGTAACTATATTGAGCTAAATTCCCAGTTCTAGTACAAACCGCATGCACTTTGGTAACATATTCTGCTGTAGCCATTAAATTTGGCATTGGTCCAAAAGGGTTTCCTTTAAAATCCATATCTAAACCAGCAACAATCACGCGAACACCTCTATTAGCTAATTCATTACAAACATGAACAATTTCATCATCAAAAAACTGTGCTTCATCAATGCCTACTACATCACAATCAGTCGCCAGAATCGGAATATTGGCAGCCGCAGGAACAGGAGTTGAACGAATCTCGTTGTCATCATGAGAAATTACTTTTTCGTCATCATAACGTCTATCAATAGAAGGTTTGAAGATTTCAACTTTTTGTCTGGCGAATTTAGCACGCTTCAGTCTGCGAATCAATTCTTCAGTTTTGCCAGAAAACATGGAGCCGCAAATAACTTCTATCCAGCCAAATTGTTCTTTATGATTTACTGTATTTTCGAGAAACATTTTGTAATTTTAACACTAAAACGAATCAAAGTTTCGTTTTTATAAAGGTGGCGTAAATTTATTAAAAAACAAAAATCTAAATTAGATTAAATCATAAAAGTTATGAAGAAAAAGCTAGAATCAGAATTGATAAGTATAGCACATAGAATTCTGAAGTTGAAAGGGAAAGAAGATGTTTTTAAAATGCATGCAGAGGTAGCAGAACTTTATGAAAAACTATCTGTTTTGAAGTTTGCACATCAAACTTTCGAAGGAAACATTCCAACTATTGGCAATGATTCTTCTTTTTTTGAGATGCTTGATGTAGCATTTAATAATAAAGTGAGCGACAATATTGAAGTTGAAGATAAGATCTATATTAATCTGGACGAAATTGAGGATGATGACATCATGGAGCCAGCCATTGAAAAAATAAAACATATGGTTGCACAAATGCCTGAACAAGAGGAGGGTGTAGACCCTATTCTTGATAAAACATCAGAAGATTCCTTGCAACATAAGTATTCTTTAGAAGATATTACTGCCGATTTTAAAGAATCTCCTGTTTTTGAACCCGTTACAGTGGCAAGCAAAAAAAAATCACTCAACGATAAGCTTAAAAGTAAAGCTATTAATATTGGCCTGAACGATAAGATCGCTTTTATTAAGCATCTGTTTGATGGGAAAAATGAAGATTACGACCGAGTGCTTTCACAAATAAACACATCCAACTCATTTGAAGAGGCAAGTCATTTAATTCAAACCATTGTAAAACCAGACTATAATAATTGGGAAGGCAAAGAAGAATATGAAGACCGATTAATGGAGATTGTTGAAAGTAAATTTGATTAATTCTTATTGTTAATCCAACACTAATAAATGCTTGATTCTAATTTTAGTTCTAAAAGAATTTTATCAATTGATGCGTTTAGGGCTATAACCATGTTCCTAATGATTTTTGTAAATGATTTCTGGACATTATCTAATGTTCCACAATGGTTAGAACATCAAGGAGCTAATGTAGATGCCATTGGGTTTTCAGATATAATCTTCCCTGCTTTTCTTTTTATTGTTGGCCTTTCTATTCCATTTGCAGTATTAGCTAGAAGAAATAAAGGTGAGAATAATGGAATAATTATACAACATGTTATTATAAGAACATTTGCATTAATTATCATGGGGTTATACATGGTTAATTTTGAAAATATTAATGAGAAAATCCTGATTTTAGATAAATATCTATGGGAAATTTTAATGGCAATTGGTATATTCTTAATCTGGAACAATTACACGCCATTTGAAAGAATTGGGAGTAAAAGGATATTTTTTTTAAAATCATTAGGGATTTGTCTATTAATTTTTTTAGCCGCCATCTACCAAGGAGGCTCTCTTGATAATATTGAATGGATGAAAATACATTGGTGGGGAATTTTGGGACTTATAGGATGGGCGTACTTAATAAATTCAATTATTTATATATATTTCGGAAAAAGTATTTTTATTTTAATATTGGCTTTTTTAATATTTCAGGTCTTAAATGTTTTGGAGTTTAAGCCAATTGCCAACATGCCATCAATAAAGGTAGTTGTAAGTGCATCAATGCATTCTTCTGTTTGTGCGGGAATGTTGATAGGAAGTTTGATACAGCATTTTAGGTCATTGAAAAAAGAAAACCTGTTTCCATTGGTTTTATTCTTATTTGGGACAGCCTGCATAATTTACGGATTTGCCTTGAGACCCTATTGGGGAGGATTTTCAAAAATAAGAGCTACACCTTCTTGGGCCTCGGTTTGTATAGGAATAAGCGCCTTGACCTTTTTCGCAATGTATATCTTAATAGACAAGCTTAAATTCACGACATGGATTAAACCCATCAAAATAGCCGGCACAAACACACTTACATGTTATTTAGTTCCTTATATTATTTATCCTGCTTTAGCAATAACCTCTTTGAGCTTACCTAAATATTATACTGATGGTTCAATAGGCTTGGTCAAGTCATTCTTGTTTGCTTTGCTAGTTATTGGTGTAACAGGATTGCTGGATAAAGTAAATATAAAACTAAAAGTTTAAGAATGGCGAAATTGTATATAGTTCCTACACCTATTGGAAACTTAAAAGATATAACTTTGAGAGCCGTTGAGGTTTTAAATTATGTTGATTTAATTCTTGCAGAAGACACACGCACATCTGGAAAACTTCTTAAGCATTATGAAATCATAACACCTTTGCAATCACATCATATGCACAATGAGCATAAAAGGGTTCAAGGATTAATAAATAGATTAAAAAATGGTACTACAATAGCACTTATCAGTGACGCTGGAACACCTGCTATTTCTGATCCTGGTTTTCTACTCACCAGAGCTTGTATTGAAAATCATATTGAAGTTGAATGTTTGCCCGGAGCAACAGCATTTGTGCCAGCTTTGGTGAATTCTGGTTTACCAAACGATAGGTTTGTGTTTGAAGGTTTTTTGCCGGTAAAAAAAGGAAGACAAACACGTTTAAAACTATTGGCTGAAGAAACTAGAACCATAGTTTTCTACGAATCACCACACAAATTGATAAAAACCTTAACCAATTTCTGCGAATATTTTGGAGAAGACAGACTTGTATCTGTATCCAGAGAATTAACAAAATTGTATGAAGAAACCATTAGAGGTACCTCAAAAGAGGTGTTAGAACACTATACTAACAAACCACCAAAAGGTGAAATTGTGATTGTGGTTGAAGGGAAGAAGTAACTTCTTGTCATTCGGTACTTGATTTAGAATCTAGATAACATTATGCAAAATTTGCTCAAAGACATAAGGCAATGCACCATCTGTAAAGAACATTTATCTCTTGGGCCAAATCCAGTGGTTTCAGCACATCCAAAATCTAAAATTGTTATTATTGGCCAAGCTCCAGGAACCAAAGTACATGCTTCAGGAATTCCATGGGGTGATGCAAGCGGCAAACAATTAAGAAAATGGCTTAATGTTTCTGACGATGATTTCTATGATGACTCAAAGTTTGCAATTATGCCAATGGGATTTTGTTATCCAGGCAAAGGGAAAAGTGGTGATTTACCACCAAGACCTGAATGTGCTCCACAATGGCATCAAGCATTACTAGATAAGATGCCAAACATAGAATTGATTGTTTTAATAGGGTTGTATGCCCAAAACTATTATTTAGGAGACATAGCAAAGAAAACATTAACCGAAACCGTAAAATCTTATAAGGAATATTTGCCTCATTATTTTCCATTGCCGCATCCCAGCCCTAGAAATCGTTTTTGGTTAACCAAAAACCCTTGGTTTGAAAAAGAGGTTTTATCAGAACTCAAAAGGAGGATTGATAGGTTAATGTAAATCATAAAGAACTTGTCGCTAAAAATAATAATAAAAACCACCAAGGGTGAGGTTGTTATTATATCAGCAAGTGAAAATTAGACTTTCTAATTTAAAATTATTCTAATTTTATAGCATTTAAAAATTATGTAATTTTACATAAAACAAAACAGTATGTTATCAGAAAAAATAGAAAAAGCATTAAACGATCAAATTAGAATAGAAGCAGAATCGTCCCAAATATATTTGGCAATGGCGTGTTGGGCAGAAGCAAAAGGTCTTGAAGGTGTTGCTGGATTTATGTATGACCAATCTCAAGAAGAACGAGATCACATGCTTAAATTGGTAAAGTTTGTAAACGAACGCGGTGGACATGCGCAAATTTCTGCGTTAAAAGCACCAGATATAACATTTAATTCGTTTAAAGACATGTTCGAAATGCTATTTAAACATGAGGTTTTTGTTTCGCAGAGCATCAACGAATTGGTACACATAGCTTTAGAAGAGAGAGATTATGCAACACATAATTTTTTACAGTGGTATGTTAGCGAGCAAATAGAAGAAGAAGCTATGGCTCGCTCCATATTAGATAAAATCAATCTTATAGGAGACGATAAAGGAGGTCTTTATTTATTTGATAGAGACATACAACAGATAACAGTTACTACGGCATCTGCTGAATCTCCTGAATAAATTCTAATCAAACTTATTTAGATTAAATAAAAATAACTATTTTTGCTCAATTGGAAATTGAACATATTTGTTTTGGGTAAAATGAAGCAAAAAAAGAAAGTAGTAAAAAAACTATACAAAGCTGGAATTATAAATTCTTGTAATGTGAAAAACAGCTGTTGCAGTAAGTATAAGAAAAGCGAAAAGAAACGCTGTAAAAAATGCCCTTGTTTTGATTTGCTTAAAAAAGTAGCATAAAGAACGCTTCAGCTTTTAGCTAGTTTCTTTTTAAATCCAAAGACTAATCAGCCATGCTTTCCCTTATTCCAACCATGTTTACTAAGGTATTGGTTTCCGCTTTCTACTGCACCATTTTCAATAGAAGTTCCCATACTATCGTTCCAACGGTTGAGGTAACCAAATAAGGAAATCACGCCAAGCATCTCAACAATTTCACCTTCATCCCAAAATTTATACAAACGTTTTTTTATGGTCTCATCAACAGCATTTGGCACTTGTGAAGCGGCTAGACTGAAATCCAGAGCGGCACGTTCGGCTTCAGAAAAAGCAGGATGCGTTCTGTATTCCCATATATTATCTAGTTGTTCTTGTTCTGCACCATAGCGTTCTGCGGCTCTAATAGCATGCGCCTGACAATATCTACAACCAGTTGTATTACTACTCACCCAAGCTATCATACGTTTTAAAGCAGAAGTGACTCGGCCTTCATTAGCCATAACAGCTTTATTCAAATTAATAAATGCTTTACTTATTGCTGGTCTGCGTTGCATGGTGAGTACAGAGTTTGGGCAAAACCCAAGTGTTTCGTTGAAAAATTTAGCGAGTTGTTTGGTCTCTAAATCAGAGTCGGCAGATAATGGTGTTACTAATGGCATATTTTTATTATTTAGTAGTATTTTTGAAAGAACAATAAACAAAAAAAACTTTATATGGCAGATAAAATCACAACACAATGGAAAGGAAATATGGTTTTTGAATCAGATAACCCAAGATGGCCTTCTATTTTGATGGATGCGTCAATAGATTTTGGAGGCACAAATTCTGGTGCGGCTCCTAAAGCCATGATGTTGTCTTCGCTTGCTGGTTGTTCTGGACTTGATATTGTATCTGTTTTAAATAAAATGAAAGTAAAACTAGATGATTTTAAAATGGAAGTTACTGGGGAGTTAACCGATGAGCATCCAAAATATTACCATACCGTAACAGTAGATTATTATTTTTATGGAGTTAATTTACCACAAGGAAAGATTAAAAAAGCCGTGGATTTATCCATTGAAAAATATTGTGGCGTTATGGCAATGTTTCGAAAATTCGCCAATATAAAAACTGAAATTCATTATCATAACAAATAGGTATGCGCTGGACGCTTAAACCAAAACCTAATCCAGAGAAAGTAAAAATTTTACAAGAAGCACTACTAGTTGATGAAACTGTTGCTTCGCTTTTAGTACAACGCGAAATTGAAACTTTTGAGCAAGCAAAATCCTTTTTCAGACCAGGCTTGAGCGATTTGCACGATCCATTTTTGATGAAAGATATGGATAAAGCTGTTACCAGAATAGAAAGGGCTATCTCTAATAAGGAAAATATTTTAGTTTATGGCGACTACGATGTTGACGGCACGACTTCTGTAGCTTTAATGTCAACATATTTAAAAACACGAACTGAAAATGTGGCAACTTATATTCCAGACAGATATGAGGAAGGTTATGGTGTTTCAATAAAGGGCATTGACTTTGCAGATGATAATGGATTCTCACTAATCATTGCTTTAGATTGCGGTATAAAAGCTATTGAGAAAATAGCTTATGCTAAAGAAAAAAGTATTGATTTTATAATATGCGACCATCACAGACCAGGAAATGAATTACCTGAAGCGGCTGCGGTTTTGGACCCTAAGCAAGACGATTGTAACTATCCTTATAAAGAATTGTGTGGTTGTGGAGTTGGATTCAAATTGATACAAGCTTTAGCAATAAAAGAAGGACAGGATGCAGAAGGTTTATTAACATATTTAGATTTAGTAGCAACAGCAATAGGGGCAGATATCGTTCCCATTACTGGGGAAAATAGAACGTTGGCATATTTTGGGCTACAAGTTATAAACGAAAACCCAAGACCAGGAATTAAAGCTATTATTGCAGAAATAAAAAAAGAAAAACTCTCAATTACAGATGTCGTATTTATTGTGGCACCAAGAATAAATGCTGCAGGACGAATGAAACATGGCAATCATGCTGTAACACTTTTAACCGAAACAGATTTTAATCTTGCGGCAGAATATGCCATAGACATTAATCAGTTTAATACAGATAGACGAGATGCAGATCAACGAATTACAGAAGAAGCTCTTAAACAAATTGAAAAGCAAAAAGAACAGGACCGCTTTACTACTGTTGTTTACCATGAAACTTGGCATAAAGGTGTTATTGGTATTGTGGCTTCTAGATTAACAGAAACCTATTACAGACCAACTTTGGTTTTTACTAAAAGTGGTGATAAACTGGCCGCATCAGCACGGTCCGTTTCTGGATTTGATGTATATAATGCTTTAGAAGCCTGTGGCGAGTATATAGAACAGTTTGGAGGTCATAAGTATGCAGCAGGGTTAACACTTAAAGAAGAAAACTATGAAGCATTTAAGCAAGCTTTTGAAGATGAAGTTTCAAAAACTATCGATAAATCGCAGCTTATTCCTGAAATTAAGATTGATTCACCAATCGATTTAAGTGAAGTTACATTTAAGTTTTATCGTATTTTGTCTCAATTTGCACCTTTTGGACCAGGAAACATGACGCCAATTTTTATGACAGAAAATATAAAAGATACTGGTTACGGAAAGTGTGTAGGTGAAGATAATAAGCATTTAAGAGTTACTTTAACACAAACTGGAACAGAAAAAATAGTTGGTATTGGTTTTAATCTTGGAGACAAATATGAAATTGTTTCAAACCAAAAACCGTTTAGAGCTGTGTATTCTATCGATGAAAATGAATGGAATAGTAAGACATCCCTTCAGCTTAAAATACGAGATATAAAAGTATAACTTTTATGGCGAAATCAGATCCCTACGCGGCATTAAGGTTTAAAGAATTCAACACTTTTTTATTGGTTCGTTTTGTATTGGTTTTTGGTTGGTCTATGCAATTTATTGTGATAGAATGGGAAGTTTACAGCATGACTAAGGATCCATTATCTCTTGGAATTATTGGGTTGATGGAAATTATCCCAGCATTAACAATGGCTCTTTTTGCAGGACACATTGTGGATCAGAAAGAAAAACGAAATCTTTTGGCCACATGTATAGCAGCGTTTTCTTTAATCAGTCTTGGCTTGTTTTTATTAACTTGGCCAAAAATTGTTTCAGATTGGTCTAAAAACACCGTTTTATATTGTATTTATGCTCTGGTTTTTTTTGGTGGATTTTTACGTTCCTTTTTTGGGCCAACCATATTCTCATTAGTGGCTTTAATTGTTCCTAAAAAATTATATCCTAATGCAGCCACTTGGAACAGTACAACATGGCAAATGGCTACTGTTTTGGGACCAGCTTTTGCTGGGCTTTCAATAAACTGGATTGGCGTTCATTGGTCGTTGTGCATTATTTTTGGTTTGGTGATTTTATCATTAATTATTCTTTTCCGAATTCCTAAAAAACCAATTTTAAACCCAAATATTGGAGAACCTGTCATTCAAAGTTTAAAGGAAGGCATCAGATTTGTGTTTAAAACTAAAGCTATTTTAGGGGCTCTTTCATTAGATATGATTGCCGTTTTATTTGGTGGTGCAGTAGCTCTTTTACCTATTTATGCACAAGATATTTTAAAAGTTGGGCCAGAAGGATTCGGGATATTACGAGCTGCTCCGGCCGTAGGGGCATTTTTAACTATGTTTATTACAGCATATCTTCCAATAAGTAAGAATGCAGGAATGAAATTATTGGGAGCTGTTTTTGGATTTGGTGTTTGTATTATTGTTTTTGGAGTGTCTTCAATTTTCTGGATTTCGGTTATAGCATTATTTTTTAGCGGAGTTACCGATGGTGTTTCAATGGTTGTACGACAAACAATTCTTCAGTTAAAGACACCAGACAATATGCGTGGTCGAGTAGCGTCTGTAAACTCTATGTTTGTTGGCTCGTCTAATGAGTTAGGAGCTTTTGAAAGTGGTTTAACGGCGAAACTTATGGGAACAGTGACTGCAGTAGTCTTTGGAGGAACAATGACCATAATAACAGTATTAACCATGGGAGTTGCGTCACCTTCATTTAGAAAATTGGACTTGAGAAAGGATATCGAAGATCATGAAAATGAGAACTAATAGATTTTCAGTCCAAAGTTCTCACCGTCAAACACACCATAAGTAAAATGCGTTATCCAATCGCCAAGATTAATGTATTTTGAGTTGCCTCTTAATTCTATTTCTAGCGGAAGATGTCTATGACCAAAAATAAAATAATCGCGATGTTTTTCTTCAAGTTTACTTTTTGAATATTGTACTAGCCATTCGTTGTCTTCGCCTAAAAATTTAGCGTCATCCTCTCCAGAAATCAGTTTGTTTTTTACGCTCATGTATTGAGCAAGTTTAACGCCTAAATCTGGATGCAACCAACGATATAGCCATTTTGAAAACGGATTTGTAAACACTTTCTTCATGCGTTTGTAACCTTTGTCTCCTGGGCCTAAACCATCACCATGCCCAATAAAAAAAGAAGTGTTGTTAATTAAGTACTCTTGAGGGGAATGGTAAACAGGAATATTTAACTCTTCTTCAAAATAACCATTCATCCATAGGTCATGATTGCCTACAAAATAATAAACAGGAATTCCTGAATCTGCTATTTCTGCAAGTTTTCCCAAAGTTCTCGTGAAACCTTTTGGGACGACCGTTTTATATTCAAACCAAAAATCGAACAAATCTCCTAGAAGAAAAACGGCTGCAGCATCTTTTTTTATGTCATCTAACCAGGCAACAAATTTTTTTTCACGAGGGAGAGAATCTTCATAAGTTGGAGCGCCAAGATGATTATCTGATGCAAAGTATATTTTCTTGCCAGCTGGGACAGATATTTTGCTAATGTTATTCATTATCGCTTGCATACCATTCTGCAAAAGAAGTTTCAGTCTCCTGAAGCTTTAAAGAATGTAGTTTGATGTTATCGGGAAGTCGTTTTTTTATTTTTTCAGAGAAATCTATGACCATCATTTCGCTTGTTGGTTGATAATCTACCAATAGCACATTATGGCCTCTTTCTTCAAGCTCTTTAGCCAACTCAACATGAGGTGTATTTTTGTTAAAAACCGTCGCATGATCAAAAACTTCAACAATTTCTTCTTTTACAATTTTTTTTAAATCACTAAAATCTATAACCATTCCAAATTTTACATTGGTGTTGTCTTGTATTGGATGGCCAATGACAGTTACTGACAGCTTATAACTATGTCCATGAACATTTCTGCATTTGCCATCATACCCAAATAGAGCATGGCCAGTTTCAAATGAGAATAGCTTTGTGATTCTAATAATTTTCATTTACGATTTTTAAATCTGTTGTAAAAGTAAATAATAATCAGCACTATAGCCAATAACAGAAAAAGCCTATTTCCTCCCATCTTATTCTTTGTTTATTTTATTCTTGTTATATCTATAAATTAAATATGCCACCAAAACCAGCAATACAAAAGGCAACATTGAACCAATAAAAACACCAATCTCATAACTGCTGTCTGGCGCATTTTTAATTTTTTCTTCAATATCAACCTCTTGAATGAGTAATATTAAAAGTGTCATTTATTTTAGTAAGGGTAATTATCTACCAAAGTTACACCTTTTGAGAAAGAGGAATAAATATTTTTCTAAATTTTATAATTAATGGAATTCCTCTAGCTATAATCCAACAAGTCATCGCGAAAAATATTGCATAAAGTTTAAGGTCTAAATAATCCAACCAAAAAAGAATAGGAATGAACACTACAAAAGTTGAAAACAAAAGCACATTTCTTAAATGCCTCATTCTTCCTAAGCCTTTAAAAATGCCATCAAAAATAAAAGCTAAAGCGCAAAAAGGTTGCATAGCCAGAATAATCCAAAAAATGTTACTAAACTCTTTTAATACTTCAGAATCATTGCTAAATATATCACCGATAATATTGTAAAAAACACCACCAACAATTGCCATCATTAACCCTGTAATTATTCCAATTTTAATGAGCTTATTACTCAATGCTATTAAAAGTTTGTATTGTTTAGCACCTAGCAGTTTACCTGATAAAATGTTTCCCGCACTAGCATAACCATCAACAATAAATGCACCAAGAAACCATAGATTTATTGCTACAGTGTAAGCTGCAATATACTGTTTGCCATAACTTGTTGCAAAAGCACTACCATAATAGAGCGTAACATTTAAAGCTATAGTTCTGATAAATAAATTCAGAATCATTAATATAAAACGTTTTATTTCTTTGTTGAATGGAAAGCTTAACTTTAAAGGGATAGGCGTCTTTTTCAGTAAATAATATGCCGCAAATAAAGCCATAAGTATTTGTGCAATAACACTAGCATAAGCAGCACCTTTAATATGCAGGGCAGGAATATAACCATCTATACCATACACCAAAACCACATCAAGGACAATATTTGCTATTGTACCAATAAGCGCAATTATCATTGGGTAAAATGTATTTTGTAAACCTCTAAACGCACCAAATACTGCGATAACAAATAGTGTAAAAGGAAAGCCGAACACACGAATTCTATAATAATCAACACTATAATTTAGAATGATATCTGAAGCATTATATAATTTAAATATTTGAGCAGCAAAAGGATAAGTGCTTAAAATAATTAATATGCTCAACGAAGTAATGATAAAAATAGCTTGAGTAGGAAGGTTTTTAATTTGCTCTAATTTGTTTGCACCAAGATATTGTGATACAATAGAAGATATAGCACTCCTAGTTTGACCAAGTACCCAAATAAGCATTGACATAAAAGTAGTAACTATACCAACCGCGGCAAGAGATTCTGTTGCATTACTACTTATATTACCAACAATAGCCGCATCTGTAAGAGACAGGATAGGTTCTGAAACACCAGATATTAATGCTGGAATTGCAAGATTATTGATGTTTTTAAGAGAAATGATAGAATTCATTAACGATTATAAAGAGGCATGTTGGTTGCGTATCCTTTTTGTGTAATTTTGCAGTTTAATTTTGTAAATTTAGCTTTTAATTATTGAATATGAAGAATATTTTAGTTCCTGTAGGGTCTTCGAAGAATGCAGCAAGT
This sequence comes from Gilvirhabdus luticola, assembly GCF_040117515.1. Classification (NCBI taxonomy): domain Bacteria; kingdom Pseudomonadati; phylum Bacteroidota; class Flavobacteriia; order Flavobacteriales; family Flavobacteriaceae; genus Gilvirhabdus; species Gilvirhabdus luticola. The sequence goes on along the minus strand of NZ_JBEEEN010000001.1, from coordinate 720,644 downwards.
CATTTGCAATATGCTGCTGATTTTGCCAAAGCTTTTGACGCCAAGCTTTTCGTTGTTCAAGTATACAATGTTTATACAAAGGCTGGAACAATGATTAAAGTTGATAAGATATTAGAAAGGGAAAGCCAGGAATATTTAAAGAAACAAATTGCAAAAATTGATACAAAGGGGGTCGAGGTTGTTACCAGAACATTGAAAGGAAAACTAATCGACACTTTAGAGCAGGTTTGTAAGGCTGCAAATATAGATTTGGTATTGATAGAACCAAGAACCAATTCGGTAAAAGATGAGGTTTATTTAGGCAAAACTTCTGGTAAAATTGTAAAACAAATGCAAGTGCCTGCACTAATTGTTCCGGAAGGTGAAGTTTTTAAACCACCCACAAAAATATTAATGGCTGTAAAATCTGCCATAATAAGAAAAAAAGGTGTACTTGTACCACTTCAAGAGATAAAAGAAAAATTTAATGCGGCTGTTGACTTATTATTGGTAAAAACACAATACTATAATGAAGGAGATTTTGATGTGAACAAAGAACTTTCAGAACTTGTAAGAGATATTACCAAAACAGAAAACCCAACAACATTTCATGGCGTTTTAGAACATTACAGGACTTATAGCCCAGATATGCTGTGTGTGGTACGACGAAAAAGAGGATTTTTCACTCAAATGTGGGAAAACAACACGATGCTTAAAAAAGATTTTTCTAGTTCTTTACCTGTTTTGGTTTTGAGTGGCTTAAAATAAAATTTGGGGATGTAGCTCAGCTGGCTAGAGCGCTTGACTGGCAGTCAAGAGGTCGTGGGTTCGAGTCCCATCTTCTCCACAAAAAGAATAAAAAAGCTATTTTAATAGCATTTATCTCATCAATTGTTAATTATGAGTTTTTATAAAGCTTTAGATAAACGCTATGAAAAAATGTCTTACAGAAGATGTGGGAATAGCGGACTACTTTTACCAGAAATTTCATTAGGATTGTGGCATAATTTTGGTCATGTAGATGAATTTGAAAATGGAAAGCAAATGCTTCAAACAGCATTTGATAATGGCATAACGCATTTCGATTTAGCAAATAATTATGGACCTCCACCGGGATCAGCAGAGGAGAACTTTGGAAAGATTTTAAAACAGAGCTTTTTACCCTATAGAGATGAACTTATTATTTCTACAAAAGCAGGATATTTAATGTGGCCTGGACCTTATGGTGAATGGGGTTCAAAAAAATACCTCGTTGCAAGTTTAGACCAAAGTTTAAAGCGAATGGGCTTGGATTATGTTGATATTTTTTACAGTCATAGACCAGACCCTAACACACCTTTGGAAGAAACAATGTCAGCTTTGGATTTAATAGTCAGACAAGGTAAAGCTTTGTATGTTGGGGTATCTTCTTATAATGCAGAAGACACTAAAAAAGCTTCAAAAATTCTAAAAGAATTAGGAACACCATGTTTAATTCATCAACCGCGATACAACATGATGGACCGTTGGGTTGAAAATGGTTTAATGGATGTTTTAGAGAATGAAGGCATAGGATGTATTCCATTTTCGCCTTTAGAACAAGGAATACTTACAGACAAATACTTACAAGGCATACCCGAAAATTCACGAGCCGCGAAAAGTAGTGGGTTTTTACAATCAGATCAAGTGACATCAAAAAAAATTAAACAAGCCCATAAGTTAAACGATGTTGCACAAAATCGCAACCAAAGTTTAGCACAAATGGCAATTGCATGGTTATTGAAAGATGAGCGAGTAACATCTGTTTTGGTTGGAGTGAGTAGTGAAAAACAATTGATAAACAATTTAGCTGCTTTAGATAATAAGTTGTTTATGGATTCTGAATTGGAAGTTATAGATGCTATATTAAATAATAAGGATTAAAGATTACATTCAGAAAATCTTGATTATATTTTTTGAGCTTACCATGTATTAATTATTAAACGTGATAAATCTAGTTTAGTTTTGTTATTTTTGAATTATGGGGTCGAAAACAACACTTAAGGATTTAGCTAGAATATTGGAGGTTTCTATTTCTACTGTTTCCAAGGCTTTAAATGATAATCCAGAAATTAGTATTGAAACAAGAAACCGAATAAAGCAAATTGCCAAATCTTATAAATATGTTCCAAATAATATTGCACAAAGCTTAAAATCAAAATCTACAAAAACAATAGGCGTCATTATACCTGCAATTTTATTGGAATTTTTTAGTAAAGTACTTTATGGTATTGAAGTTGAATCTACAAAAAGAGGATATAAAATTATTATCTGCTTATCAAATGAGCTTTATAAAAAAGAAAGCGAAAGCATAGATACTTTTATTAATGGAAGTGTAGATGGTATTATTCTGTCTGTTGCTGAAGAAACACAAAAGAAAAAAAAGCATTCGCATTTTCAAAAAATTATAAATTACGATGTGCCAATGGTGATGTTTGATAGAGTAGCTAAAGAAATTGAATGTGATAAAGTTACCGTTGATGATTTTGAAGGCGCCCAAAAAGCAACCAAATATTTATTTAAAACTGGCTGCGAAAACATTGTATTTATTAATCCGATATCTAACATCAGCGTTGGTCAGTTGCGTGAAGATGGCTATATAAATGCAATGCAAGATTTACAATTAAGCCCATGTGTTGTAAATGTTGATAACTATAATTTGATCGAAAAAGAACTCACAGAACTTTTACAAAACAAAAAAATAGATGGTATTGTTACTGCTGATGAATATTCTGCGGTTCTAGCAATTAACGTTGCTAGATTAAATGGCTATAAGATTCCAGATGATATTTCTGTTATAGGATTTACAAATGGCTTAATGGCTGAATATTCAATTCCTTCATTAACTGTTGTTAGTCAACATGCTGAAAATATTGGAAAATTAGCGGTAAAAACGTTATTAGATAGAATTGAAGGGAAGTCTCGTAAAGAGCCTGTACACCAAATAGTAAGGACTAAAATTATTGAACGAAATTCTACCAAAAAGCTGAATTAATTTTCTACAAACTCAATAATCAAATCTACTGCCAATTGTAATTCTTTAGAAAGTGATTGTTTTTCCCAAGGATGATAAGTTTCAAAAACATGATTAGCTCCTTTAATGATTTCAAGCTTACTATTTGGATTCCATTGATGAAGCGCTTTAGCTTCACTTAACATAATACTAGTATCTTGATCACCATGAATGATTAAATGCGGAATAGTCAAATTTTCTGCCGCTCGCTGTATGTTTAAAAGGTCATGATTTTTTATGTAATCTTCATAAAACTGAAAGTAATGAGGCATTTGTTGTTTTGTTCGTCCGTTTTCAACATATTTAACACCTGTTTTCTTCCAAGATTTAAATTCATCTGTTCCTTCATGAAACCGTTTCTTAAAGCTACTTATACCAGCTAAACTAATAACGTTTTTTATTCTGGAATCTACTTCAGATTTCAAGGTAACAATACCACCACCTCTGCTATGTCCAACCAACGATATATTTTTTATATTGGCAATTCTTGAAATTTCAGAGTTAGAAGTTACCCAGTTAATTACAGATTCTAAATCGTCCAATTCTATAGAATAGTTGTTGTTTCCAAAAGCCTCTAAATCTGGAAAATCTATAGGATGTTTTATTGTTCCTCCATTGTGTGAGAAATTGAATTTAATAAAACAAAACCCTGCTTCCACAAATTTTTTTGCCATTACATTCCATGCTCCCCAATCTTTAAATCCCTTGTAACCATGACAAAATATAAGAACTGGTTTGAGTTCTTGATCATCATTACAAATTACATCTACCAAAATTGGTTTATCATGCGAGCCTTGAATGACATTGTTTTTTAACTGAAACATATTATACTTCTTTTTCAATAAAATCTATTTGTGGATTACATATTTCTAAAATAAGTTTTTTTAGTTCAATAAAGTAATAGTTAAGCGTTTCTTGAGTAATAGACGATTCTTTTGTTCTACTGTTTTCCTCTTTTTTAACAAATTTCATAAATCCCTTATTTAAATTTTTAAAAGAAATAATTCCTACCTCAACTGGAAATTGAAGCGGAGTTTTTAGATGCATCATAAATGCATAGCTTAAGACCTGAAAACTTTTACTGTATTTAGTATAATCTGTAGTGAGATCTTCCCAGTTGGTAATTTGAACATTAGGTGTATCCACCTTTCCGGTTTTATAATCTATGATTCGCAGAGTACCGTTATATTCATCAACGCGATCTACAGTTCCGCTTAAATATACTGGGAAGGGAAGTTCTGGGATGTCAATTTTAACCTTATGTTTTGCTTCAACAGCGATTATTTTTATTTGATTTCCTTTATTTAACTCTTCAATTTCAGAATTAATAAAATTATAAACGAAACGCTTTGCAACTTCAAAAACAATAAGGTTCTTCCCCTTATTTATTGTCCCTTCTTTGTACACTTTTTTAAAATGGTTCTTAACAGATTCCGATATTTTCGATTTCATTTTTTTTAAATGTCCAATCGTTAAAAACTCACCAATTATTGGTCGATAAAAACTTTCTAAAGTGTTATGAACCACAGTTCCTAAAGTATTAGCAGCCACAGTTTCTTCCACATCGTCTAGTTCTTTGATGCCCAGTATTTTATCGAAATAAAAATCTATTGGATTTCTTATGTAATTAGTTAACGAGGAAGGAGAGAAACCGCTTTCTGAAACCGTTATTAATTTTTTTATAACAGAATCAGTTTTCTTTATTCGATCAAACTCTTTAGTTATGCTTGGTGAATCTGGGACTATAATTTTATGATTTATTTTATGTATGCCCTCTAATTCTAATTGTGTAATAAACCGGCTTTTTTCTCCACCTTTTAGCACATCAATTTCTGTATTATACAATAGGTATATATTTTTTGCTCGCTGAAGCAACCTGTAAAAATGATAAGAATAGATTGCAGATTTTTCTTTAAAAGTAGGCAAATCATTTTCTAGCTTTACATCAAAAGGTATGAATGAGTTTGAAGTTTTTCCTGAAGGTAAAATACCTTCATTTACCGAAGTTATAATCACTGTTTCAAAATCTAAAACACGAGATTCCAACATTCCCATGACCTGTAATCCATGCAACGGCTCTCCTTTAAAATCTAAAGTCTCAATTTTTAATAATTCTTTATAAACAGTATGAAGTGTGGATATATTTTTAATATGCCCGTACTCTATGTTTAATCGTGAAAGTTCATTAAAAAGTTCATTGAACCGGTATGTGTATTCTAAAGCTAAAAGATTTTGACTTTTATTTGATGAAAGCTGCTTTTTTATTTCTAGAATAACTTCTGAACACACTTTTAACGCGGCAGCAGGATTATTATCCAAGTCTGAAAATAATAAATCTACGGTTTTGATATTTATTTGTGTTATTTGATTTAATTGTCCAAGATTTAAATAAACTAGATTATTAGATTGAATTCTTTGAATAAGATTTGTGGAAATATCTACATCGTTTACAAAAAATAATGGTCTAATTAAAGGATGACAGATAATGGAAATTACATCTTTATAATAAAATTCTTTGGAAGCATATTTGTGAATTCTAAAAAAGGTTTCAAACAGATTGGATATAGGTGTAGATTTTAATGGAAAACCCATGGTTATATTTAAATCCTCTATATTATTGGGAAAAGAATTTAAAACAGGTATTAATAAATTTTCATCACCAAGAACAATAGCAGTGTTATTTAAATGTCCTTTTTCTTTTTTTATCTCTTTTAAAATTGTGCCTACTTGCTTGGCCTGTCCGACAGTTTTTGGTATTCCAAAAACTGAAATATTTTTCTCTGTTATATAATGATTTGTAATCCAATTAAAAGCATGATTTTTATAGTATGTCCAATCTGTTTTAAACTTTTTTGTAAACAAAGCGGCATCATGATATGAAGTTGAGAAAAAGACCTCGTCAATATCCCAATAAATGTTTGCCATATCATTTTGTAAAAGTTCTTGAATAATTGTTTCTTCAGCCTTATTTAAAGCGTTAAAGCCTAAAAAGACATGTTTTTTATTTTCATTATTTTGAATATAGATTTGAATATTCTCAACAGCCTCTCTAAAAATTAAACCTTGATAACCCTTCTTTTGATTTAAAAGAGATTCTGAAAAACTGTTATAATATTTGTATAATTTCTTCCAAAAGGTGAGATATTTGATAACGAAGTCTGATTTGTTATCATCCAAAGACCAATGATCCGTTTCTTTTATTGCACTTAAATAATCGAAAATATTTTTGTGAGGTATAAGGAATCTATCAATTTCATTAAAATCCTGTAATAACACTTGGGCCCATTTTGAAAATACATCAAAAGAGTCGCGGTCTTCTTTTTTTGTGAGATTTAAGTAAACGTTATAAAACTCAAAAAGAAGTGTTGAATTTGTGACTTGTTTTAATTGGGATAGGTCTTGTAGAAACTCTTCAATACTTAATATTTCTGGAGAAAATATAGTTTTGCTAATTGTTTTAGCAATCTGTTGCTTTAAAAAGATTCCTGAGCGTTTGTTAGGAAGTATAAAGATGAGTTCAGAAAGATCGAGTTTCTTTTTATACAAATCCTGAAGAACATCTTCTATAAATGTTGTCATTGTATAAAAATAAAAAACGCCTTCATTACGAAGGCGTTTTTGGCTTAATTATTTTTAGTATTTAATACCCTTACTTTTTAAGGCTAATTTCAACTCTACGGTTATTAGCTCTTCCTGCTCTTGTATTGTTTGTGTCAATTGGTCTTGACTCACCAAATCCTGCAGAAGAAAGTCTGTTAGAAGCAATACCATTAGAAATTAAGTAATTCATTACTGAACTAGCTCTTTCTTCAGATAATTTTTGATTAGAAGACTCGCTACCTACACTATCAGTATGCCCTTCAATTAAGAAATTAGCGTTAGTATATTCATTTAAGATACCAATAATATCATTTAATACAGTCGCTGATTGATCTTTAATAGAGGCTTTTCCAGTATCAAATAAGATTGTTTTAGCATAAGAGTTTAATGCTTTAAGTACAGCTTCAGTAACTTCTGGGCAACCATTGTTTGCAACTGTTCCTACTTTGTCTGGACAAGCATCATCTTTATCTAAAACGCCATCACCATCTCTGTCTGGCCAAGGACAACCACCATTTGCAGCAGGACCTGCTTCGTTTGGACATTTGTCATCACCATCAGCTACACCATCACCATCAGCATCAGGACAACCATTTAATGATTTTAGACCTGCAACTGTAGGACATTTGTCATCTTTATCTGCAACGCCATCACCATCAGAATCTGGGCAACCATTAAATTCAGCTAAACCAGCTTCAGTTGGACAATCATCTTTACTATCTTCAATACCATCACCATCAGTATCAGGACAACCGTTGAAAGCTTCTAAACCAGGAACATCTGGACAAGCATCGTCTTTGTCATAAATACCATCACCATCAGTGTCTTTACCTCCAAATTTAATAGAAAGACCAGCAGTATGTTGGAAATGAGTTTGTAAATAATCTTCAAAAGCGTGCTTGTAGGCAGTTTGAATAGTGAAACCTACGTTATCACTAAACCATAAATTAAATCCTAAAGTTCCATTAAGAGTACCTGCGCCAATATTATCAACCCAAGTATAGCCACCACCAGCACCTAAATAAGGGTCAAACCAGCTTGTGTTAAGCACTTCACCAAGACTATATTTTACGGTACCATCTATACCATAATAAGAATAGTCAGGCACTCTGGCATCACCCCATTTGTCAATTCTATTCAGTGACCCTGTTACTCCTAAAGAGAAGCCACTATTTAAATAACGAGAAACTGTAAGTGAAGATAGAGAAGGTAAAATATTATAGTGATCACCAAAATTGAAGAATTCACTAAAAGTGTCACCAAGTGGAGCATCTTCTCCAGTAGGATAAAAGTCTACTGCGTTTACACCAACGGTAATAGACCAAGGGTTGTTTTCGTCTTGTGCATAAGTGTTGCTAAAACCAAATACCAGCAACATTGCGAACAATAATCTGCTAAGATTTTTCATATTCAAAAGTTTAATTTTTAAGTGTTAATTGTAAACAAAAGTAAGTTGTTAAATTTTATTAACAAAGACAAATATATAAAAATATTGGATATTTGTAGTAAAATAAAGGAGTTTGGAACAAATTTAAATAACAGACAGTATTTTTCCAACCTTGATAAATGCTGAGATAGCTTTATCTAAATGGTGTTTTTCATGTGATGCCGATAATTGTACACGAATTCTTGCCTTTTCTTTAGGAACCACTGGGAAAAAGAATCCAATAACATAAATACCCTCTTTCAATAGTAATTTGGCCATTTTTTGAGACAGTTTTGCATCATATAGCATTATAGGAACTATTGCAGAATCACCATCAATAATATCAAACCCTGCTTCTTTCATGCCTTTTTTAAAATAATTTGTATTCCATTCGAGTTTATCTCTTAAAGAAGTATCATTAGATAGCATATCAAATACTTTGATTGATGCTCCTACAATAACTGGCGCAAGAGAATTTGAAAACAAATATGGACGTGAACGCTGTCTTAACATATCAATTATTTCCTTTTTACCTGTAGTATAACCACCCATAGCGCCTCCAAGTGCCTTGCCTAATGTACCAGTGATAATATCTACTCTTCCCATGACTCCTTTTTTCTCAAGTGTCCCAATTCCTGATTCTCCAATAAAACCTGTTGCATGACATTCATCAATCATAACCAATGCGTCATATTTTTCCGCTAGATCACAAATCTTATCTAGTGGAGCGACAACACCATCCATAGAAAATACACCATCGGTTACAATAATTTTAAAACGCACATTATTTTTAGTACTTTCTATAAGCTGTTTTTCCAAATCAACCATATTACTATTTTCATATCTATATCTTGATGCTTTACACAAACGAACACCATCTATTATAGAGGCATGGTTTAAAGAGTCTGAAATGATTGCATCTTCTGGACCAAACAAGGGTTCAAAGACGCCTCCATTTGCATCAAATGCAGCTGCATATAAAATGGTGTCTTCGGTACCGTAAAAATCTGCAATCTTTTTTTCAAGAACTTTATGGATATCTTGGGTGCCACATATAAAACGCACTGAAGACATTCCGAATCCATGTGTATCCATAGTGTCTTTTGCTGCTTGTACCACATCTGGATGTGACGAAAGACCTAAATAATTGTTAGCACAAAAATTCAAGACAGTTTCTCCCGTATTTAATGTTATTTCTGCACCTTGAGCAGATGTAATTATTCGCTCTTCTTTATAAAGACCACTTTCTTTTATGTTTTGTAATTCTGAATGTAAATGTTGTTGAATTTTACCGTACATGATTTTTTTTTACAAAGTTAAATTTCTTTTATTTCAATTTTATCATTTATGTAAACAAGAATTTTTTTGTTGACTTTATAACTCATTGTATTGAGTATATCTTCATATGAATCTAATTGTAATATATGACTGGTTTTCTCTTCTCCAGTTTTATAATCTATAATCACAACTTCTTTTTTTGAATTGATAACAAGTCTATCTGGGCGCAATATTTTCCCTTGATTGGTTAGAATTTCTTTTTCGTTATAAATTATATAGTTTGACAAAAAATATTCTTCGATTTTTGAATGTTCTATAATTTTATAGACTACCTTTTTCAGTTCTTCAGCTTGAGTTTTGTTTATAATTGACAAGCTCAAAAAATCATTAAAAACAAAATCAATATCGTTTTTAGTTTTGATTTGTGCCATTATATTATGAATTAAATTTCCTTTTTCAATCGCATTTTGTTGTTCGGTGTCCCATAAATATCCTGAATTTGTAACAATATTGATATTGTGACTTTCTTTTGCAGTAGTAATAAATTCTGGATTATTTATAATTTTTTCTTCAGAACTTTCTTTTTCGGAGTTTTTATCAATTGAACCAAATTCGTAGAAAGATTGAGATTCATTCCATTTTCCAATACTTTGAAGGTAATTTATGAACATTCCAGAATATGTTTTAAAAGCAGCTTCTTTTTCTTTTTTAGAAATAATATACAATTGCTCAATAGGTCGGGTAAGTGCAACATAAAGCAAATTTATATTGTCTAATTCTAGTTTGGAACGGCGCTCATTATATATTGCACTACCGGTTTCTCCAAAATTTTCAAAATCCCTGTTAAAATTTAATAAGGTATAAGAAATACCATTAAAGTTATTCTTTTGATGTGGAAACCATTCTTTAGGGTCCTTTTCAGCGTAAATATTTAAATCGGCATATGGGAATATTACAATAGGAAACTCTAACCCCTTTGCTTTATGAATGGTCATGATTTGTACAGCATCTTGTCCATGAGGTGTAATGATACTTAAGGTTTCTTTTTTATCTTCAAAATAGTCTACAAAACTTTCTATGTCTGAAAATTCTTTTTGAGAAAAATCTAAAACCGCATCTAGATAGAACTGTATATAAGCGTCAGATTTTTCGATAATTTTAAATGCCCTAATGATGTATTCAACCAAATCATAAAGAGGCATTTGTAAAGCCATTGTTTCATCAAAATATATATCTAATTGAGAGAGGTTTTTAAAAAATTCTGAAAGCTTTAGATATATAAAACTTTCAAAGAAATTATGCTTATCATTTATGTTATGTTTTACTGCCAAAAAATTCAAAACTTGGACCTTGATTTGCAGGTCATTGGAGTTGAGCAAAAGTTTTAAAACATTATTTACAAAAACCACCTTTGGAGAATTGTTTATCAATAAAGTTTCTGACGAAATAACAGGGATTTCTTTTTCGTTTAAAAAATTTGCAATAGCAACACCTTCTTTCTTTTTTCTCACTAGGACACAAATGTCTTTTAGCTGGAAATTATTTTCTAAACATTTTTGGATTGCATTATAAACCTCTTGCGTGTAAAATTCGTCCTTATTATCGCCTTGATTAATATCTAAAAAGTGAAGAGACACATAACCTTTGTTTTCCAAAACTGTTTCTTGTTTGGCATTGCCATACAACTCTTGATAAGCACTATTACTAAAAACATTACTAGATAAATATTTAAAAAACGGATTGTTGAAATTTATAATCTCCTCGTAACTTCTGTAATTAGTTGGAAGATTAAAAACTTCTTTTTCAACATGAAACGGATTTTTATCGTTAAATAGTCCAATAAATTGTTCGGCCTCTCCACCTCTCCACCTGTAAATGGCTTGTTTAGCATCTCCAACAAGCATAGTAGTACCGTTTTCTGAAGAAAGAGAGTTATCTATAAGCGGAATTAAGTTTTCCCATTGAAGAATGGATGTGTCCTGAAACTCATCAATAAAATAATGACGAAATTTTTCTCCAAGCCGTTCATAAATAAATGGTGTTGGCTGACCTTTTATTTCCTTACTTATAATACTATTGAATTCAGAAATCAGCATCTTGTTTTGTTCTTCTTTAATAGCATTTAATTCTTGATTTATTGCATTTAAAACAGAAAGTGGAGTTATGTTTTTATAAACAGCTTTTAAGAACTTATGCTCGTAAACTTTTGTTTTTAGATCAAGATAGTTAGTTTCTATTTCTGGTAAAATAGAATCTATTATTGCAGCTAAATTACCATCCAACGTTTTAGTGTAAATGTTTTTATTTTCAGAAATATTTATTTGTAATTGATTATCATACAATCTATCAAGCTCCAGATTTGAAGCTTTTATAAAATGATTGGGTAAAGTTTTTCTTGAAAAGTCACCATGCTCTAATCCACTTTCTTCAATGAGGGTTAAAACACTTTGTGCGATTTTTGTAATGGAATCCTCTAAAAACTTAATCTGATCTTTTAATTTGATTTTAAGTGCAATAAAATCTTCAACAGATTTGTCTTTTAAAGTTTCAATAAACTTAATGTCGTTTTCGTTTACGAGTAGCTTTGCTATCTTATTGAAATCGTAAGCAACATCCCAACTTTTATCATCATCGGTTTTTTCTAAAGCAAATTCCACAAGAATTTTAGTAAGGGCTTTATCTGTTCCAGCTTTATTTATTAATTTATTTACAGCGTCATTAATAAGCGCATCCTGATCAAGTTCCACTTCAAAATTTAAAGGCACTTTTAAATCGTGCGCAAAAGTTTGAATGAGTTTATGGGTAAATCCATCGATTGTTGAAATATTAAAGGCAGAATAATTATATAAAATTGATGTTAAAACAGCTTTAGCTTTTTGCTGGAGGTCTTCTGGGCTTATCTCAAGTTCTTTCACTATCATTTGAAACATATCATTCGGATTTTCTAAAATAGTTTTTGAAGAAAATTTCTTTAATGCCTCAATAATGCGTTCTTTCATTTCACCAACAGCCTTATTAGTAAAGGTGACTGCTAAAATATTTTTAAAAGCATCATTACTTTTTTTGCCCAATAAAAGCATTAAATATTCTTTTACTAAAGTGAATGTTTTACCACTTCCAGCAGATGCATTATAAATAGTAAAAGAATTATTTTTTTGCATGCGATTTATTTTAATACAATATAGAAACTATCGATGATTTCATAACTATATATTATTTTTAAATGCGCTGTTTAATGCGTAAATTTGGTGTGAATTAAATATTAACATATAAATAAAAATATTATGGCTTTTGAATTACCAAAATTAAAATATGCTTACGACGCACTAGAACCACATATAGACGCTCGTACAATGGAGATACATCATACAAAGCATCATAACGGATATACCAATAATCTCAATAATGCAATTTCTGGGACAGATTTGGAAGGAAAGACAATAGAAAACATTTTGATAAATCTTGACATGAACAATATGGCTGTTAGAAATAATGGTGGAGGATTTTACAATCATTCATTGTTTTGGGATGTTATGAATCCTGAAGGGAAAGGATATTTATCAGGAGAACTTAAAGATGCTATTTTAGCCAAATTTGGCACAGTAGATGCTTTTAAGGATGCCTTCAGTAAGGCTGCTGCGACTAGATTTGGTTCTGGATGGGCTTGGCTTTGTGTACACCAAGGAGGAAAAGTTGAAGTTTGCTCTACACCAAATCAAGACAATCCTTTAATGCCAGGTGTTGGTTGTGGTGGAACTCCAATTTTAGGTTTGGATGTATGGGAGCATGCTTATTATTTAAACTATCAAAACAGACGACCTGATTATATAAGTGCCTTTTTTAATGTAATTAATTGGAATGAAGTTGAGCGTCGTTATGCCGAAGCAAAATAACTTTATCACTAGATATTTTAAAAAGCAAACTAAAACAGTTTGCTTTTTTTTATGAAATGAAAAAGGTGAGCGAAGAACGCTCACCTTTTTGCCCCAAATCTACCATAAACTTAACCTACTTACGTTATGGTAAGTGCGAATATATAAAGGATAGAGAGTTAAGATGAAATTTATTAGTCCAACTACTTAAATATTAGATTAAAAAGAATTTTTAAGTAGTTTGTTTTTAGGTTAAAATAAAAAAGGTGAACGGAAGTTCACCTTTTTTTGCCCCAAATCTACCATAAACTTAACCTACTTATGTTACGGTAGCAACTAATATACATTAGTTATAGATTGAATAGAAAATAAAATAGACAAAAAGCAAAAAAAAGTGTTTCACTTGTTTTCTTCACTAGAAATTTGAGTTAATTAAATAAAAAAAGGCGAACGAGAGTTCACCTTTTTTTGCCCCAAATCTACCATGAACTTAACCTACTTATGTTATGGTGGTACTAATGTAAATTTATTTTTGCGTAAGCAATAAAGTTTTAGATTAAATGCATATTTTTAAGATTAAATGTAGATTTTATTGGATAAAGTGCTAAAAACTTAAATTTTTGCGCTAGTAAGCTCTTTCATTATTTCCTTCATAAAAATTTATAAATGCCTTGTTGACAACACGGTTGCCTCCAAGGGTTGGATAGTTGCCTGTAAAATACCAATCTCCTAAATTTTTAGGACAAGCTTTGTTGAGATTTTCAACTGTTTGAAAAATTATTTTTACTTCAGCATTTACATCATCATCGCTCAACAATTCAGAAATTTTATTGGAAATTTCCTCATTAGTAAATGGCTCGTATATTTCTTTTACAAAGTTCTTAACATCTTTATCGTTTATATCAACCTGCTCTTTGCATCTTTTATAAACATCTTCTACAATATGATATTGATCTGTTTCTTTTAGTAGTGCTAAAGTCGCTTTAAAGGCAATCAAGCTTTCTAAATTAGCCATATCAATTCCATAGCAATCGGGATACCTTATTTGCGGCGCAGTTGATATTACAATAATTTTTTTAGGATGTAATCTATCCATCATTTTTATAATGCTCTTTTTTAAGGTTGTTCCTCTTACTATACTATCATCAATTATTACAAGATTATCAGATGGTTTTATAACGCCATAAGTAATATCATAAACATGGGCGACTAGGTCGTCTCTACTACTATCTTCCGTTATAAAAGTTCGAAGTTTGACGTCTTTGATCGCAATTTTTTCAATTCTTAATCTTTCAGATAAAATATCCGTAACTTTTTCTGCCGAGATGCTTCTCTTTCCCCTCAATATAGCCTTTGTTTTTTTACTATTTAAATAGGCTTCAGCTGTTTCTATCATACCATAGAATGAAGTTTCCGCAGTATTTGGTATATATGAAAATACGGTGTTTTTTGTGTCATTATCAATAGCTTCAAGAACTTTAGGCATAAGTAGTTTTCCGAGCATTTTACGTTCTTTATAAATTTCGGCATCACTACCTCTAGAAAAATAAATGCGTTCAAAAGAGCAAGCCTTTCGCTCTAAAGGCTCTAATATTTTTTTAATTGAAACTTCTCCAGATTTTTTTGTTATGATAGCATGACCTGGCTTTAATTCTATAACATTTTTAAATTCAACATTAAATACCGTTTGTATTACTGGTCTTTCAGATGCCACAACCACTACCTCATCGTCTTTATAAAAATATGCTGGTCTTATTCCAGCTGGATCTCGAAGAACAAATGAGTCTCCATGACCTAAAAGTCCAGCCATGGCATAACCACCATCCCAATTTTTTGCAGCCCGTTTTAATATTTTAGCAACGTTTAATCTTTCGGCTATTAATGGAGAGCATTCATTTTTATTATAACCTTCGTTTTTTAATTTTTTGTAGATTTTACTAACTGCATCATCAAGAAAATGACCTATTTTTTCCATAATGGTAATAGTGTCAGTATATTCCTTTGGATGTTGCCCTAGCTCAACAAGATTATTAAATAACTCCTTAACGTTGGTCATGTTAAAATTACCAGCAACAATTAAGTTTCTATGCATCCAATTATTTTGCCTTAAAAAAGGATGAACACTCTCTGCACTGTTCTTCCCAAATGTTCCATATCGCACATGACCTAACAATAATTCTCCAAGATAAGGAATGTGTTTTTTTTGAAGAGCAACGTCATTAATATATTCAGGATGTAAGGATAATTCCTTTGAAACTCTTTCATTGATCTGTGAAAAAACATCTTGAATAGGTTGTTGTTGTACAGAACGAATTCTACTAATATACCGTTCTCCAGGATTAGTGTTAAGCTTAATACTTGCAAAACCAGCACCATCTTGTCCTCTGTTGTGCTGTTTTTCCATCATGAGGTACATTTTATTTACACCATAAAACGCGGTACCATACTTTTCTTTGTAATACTCTAATGGTTTAAGCAGTCTTATTAGGGCAATCCCACACTCATGTTTAATAGCATCACTCATTTTTAATATTATAATAAATTAAAACGCGCCTAAATTTAGGCGCGTTTGTTTATGTTAATTCTATTTCGAATTGTGTTAAAGTTTTGAATTGCTGTAATCGATTATGTACCTCATGATTTGTCAGGTTCTCCATTCTTAATGTGCCAAATTTTTCTACACAAAATGAAGCAAGAGTTGATCCATATATAATTGCTTTTTTCATATTCTCAAAAGAAAAATCCCCTGTTTTAGCTAAATAGCCTGTAAAACCTCCGGCAAAAGTATCTCCTGCCCCTGTAGGATCAAATACTTCTTCTAAAGGTAATGCTGGAGCAAAAAATACATTATCATCATGAAACAATAAGGCACCATGTTCTCCTTTTTTAATGACAACATATTTTGGTCCCATTTCATGAATTTTTCTTGCGGCAACGACCAAAGAATATTCTCCTGTTAACTGCCTAGCTTCTTCATCGTTTATAGTTATAACATCTATTCGTTTTATCACTTCTAGTAAATCCTTAAGCGCATTATTCATCCAAAAATTCATGGTGTCTAATACAACTAACTTTGGTTTATTAATCATCTGATCCAAAACGCTCATTTGAGTTAATGGATGTAAATTGCCAAGCATAACAACTTCAGAATCTATGTAATCTTTAGGGACTATAGGTTTGAAATCGGCAAGCACATTAAGTTCGGTTGCCAACGTATCTCTAGTATTCATGTCGTTATGGTATTTACCACTCCAGAAGAAAGTTTTTTCATTTTCTACAATTTCAACACCAGAAACATCTATACCCTTATTTGATAGTAAGTCTAAATATTCTTGAGGGAAATCACCACCAACAATTGATACGATTGAAGCATTAACATGAAATTGTGCAGCAGCCAAACCAATAAAAGTTGCTGCTCCACCAAGTATTTTATCGGTTTTTCCGAAAGGGGTTTCAATAGCGTCAAACGCAACTGTACCTACAATGACTAATTTACTCATAAAGAGGTTTGAAAATTCTGTGCAAACTTACGTAAAATTTCTGCCTAATAAAAGCAATTCCACAACCTGTTCTGGGCAATTTATTTTCGTCCAAAATCGGCTGGGATTTCTCCCCATGCTTTTGTTTCCCATTTTGCTATAGTTGTTTTATAAGTATTATTTTTAAGCCATTCAACAGCGCGATCTACCAATTCAAAAAGAGTTTTGTTTTTGTCCCTTTTTTCAAGCTTGGTATTGCAAGTTTTCTTCTTAACCCAACTCATAGCCGTTTTGGAGTCCGTATAAATAATACAATTGCTATTCTTCTTTTTGAGAAGTGCTAATCCGTGTACAATGGCTAAAAATTCTCCTATGTTATTGGTGCCTTCTTCAAATGGGCCTTGTTTAAAAATTTCTCTTTTAGTTTTTGTATCAACACCACGATATTCCATTTTCCCAGGATTGCCACTTACAGCAGCATCTACAGCAATGGAATTGTAATTAGGTTGTCCAATTTTTTTTAGTTGAGCTTCAGATAATTCACTTTTAAACTTTTTAGATTTTCCAATGTAATCCTTATAATTGCCCTTTAGCGCAGTTTTGGCTGCTTCAAAAGTATTGAAAGATTTATATTGAGCCCCATTAAAATCTTTTATTTGGGCCTTACAGTCATCCCAAGACTCAAAAACACCAATATGATGACCTTTCCAAACAGTATAGTATTTTTTCTTTTTAGCCATTTGGAAATAAAACAGATTCGACAACTTTTGGAAAATGCTCCATTTCTAAAACATGTATTTTTTTCGCGATATCCTCTTCATTATCCAGTGAGTCAATATAGCAATGAGTTTGAAAAATAATTGCGCCATCATCATAATTTTCGTTCACATAATGAACAGTAATACCTGTTCTTACTTCTTTATTTCTTAATACAGCTTCGTGTACATACTTGCCGTACATACCTTTCCCGCCATATTTTGGTAAAAGAGAAGGATGGATATTTATGATTTTATTTGGAAACTTCTTTAAAATGTCTTCAGGAATTTTCCATAAAAACCCAGCTAGAACAATTAAATCTGGGTTCAATGATTTTAAAACCTTGAGCACTTTATGATTTTCAATAAAATCTTCCTTATTAAAAACAGTTGTATTTACACCAAAACGCAAACAACGTTGTAAAACTTTAGCACGAGGATTGTTGGTAAGCACATGAATAACAGATACATTATCTCTGTTGTGAAAAAACTTAATTAAATTTTCAGCATTAGTTCCACTTCCGGAAGCAAAAATTACAACACGTTTCATTTACAGACAATAATGTTAAAATTATTGGACAAAAAAAAGAATAATTATTAACAATTAGAAGGCTTAAAAGGAAATACTTCAATGTATTTTTATTAAATTACCAACACTTTTCAAACTAAAGGTGTGTATTAAAATAAAGTTTTTTATTTTTGCCTCCTAATTAAAACTTAAAATTAAAAGATTATGTCAGACATTGCATCAAGAGTAAAAGCGATTATCGTAGACAAATTAGGTGTTGATGAAAACGAAGTGGTTTCAGAAGCTAGCTTCACTAACGATTTAGGAGCGGATTCTTTAGACACGGTAGAATTAATTATGGAATTTGAAAAAGAATTTGATATTCAGATTCCAGATGATCAAGCTGAAAACATTGCGACAGTTGGTCAAGCTATATCATATATAGAAGCTGCAAAATAAGCGATAAGATTTATGGAATTAAGGCGAGTTGTAGTTACAGGTCTAGGCGCTTTAACACCAATTGGGAATTCCAAAGAAGATTATTGGAATAGCTTAATTAGTGGTAAAAGTGGTGCTGCACCAATAACGTATTTTGATACTGAAAAGTTCAAGACAAAATTCGCTTGTGAATTAAAAAATTTTAACGCAACAGATTTTCTTGATAGAAAAGAAGCTCGTAAAATGGATAGGTTTACCCAATATGCAATGGTTGCTTCAGATGAAGCAATTGCAGATTCTAAACTAGACCTTGACAAAATAAATAAATTACGAGTTGGTGTTATTTGGGGAGCCGGTATTGGAGGGTTAGAAACATTTCAGGACGAAGTATTGAACTTTGCTGCTGGTGATGGGACTCCAAGATTCAACCCCTTTTTTATTCCTAAAATGATTGCAGATATTGCACCAGGCAATATCTCAATTAAGCATGGCTTTATGGGGCCAAATTACACAACGGTATCAGCCTGTGCTTCATCTGCTAATTCAATGATTGATGCTTTAAACTATATTCGTTTAGGGCATTGTGACGTTATTGTTACTGGAGGAAGTGAAGCAGCAGTTACTATTGCTGGAATGGGTGGTTTTAATGCCATGCATGCACTATCTACCAGAAATGATAGTCCAGAAACAGCATCAAGACCTTTTGATGCTAATAGAGATGGATTTGTTTTGGGAGAAGGAGCAGGAGCATTGATTCTTGAGGATTATGAACATGCTAAAGCTAGAGGCGCAAAAATTTATGCCGAAGTATTGGGTGGAGGCTTGTCTTCCGATGCATATCACATGACAGCACCGCATCCAGATGGTATAGGTGTTATTTCGGTGATGCGAAACTGTTTAGAAAATGCTGGATTAAAACCTGAAGATGTTGATCACATCAATACACATGGAACATCTACGCCTTTAGGTGATGTGGCTGAACTTAAAGCTATAAGTGAAGTTTTTGGTAGTCATGCTAAAAATATTAATATCAATTCAACGAAATCCATGACGGGTCACCTTTTGGGTGCGGCAGGAGCTATAGAGGCGATAGCATCTATACTGGCCATGGAACATGGAGTGGTTCCTCCAACTATTAATCATACAACTGTTGATGAAAATATAGATCCGGAGTTAAATTTAACATTAAACAAAGCCCAAAAAAGAGATATTAAAGTCGCGATGAGTAATACATTTGGATTTGGAGGTCATAATGCATGTGTATTATTTAAAAAAATAGACTGAATTTATTGAATGAAAAACATTCGCAACATATTGAATTCCCGTTCAAAAGGTAACGGGAATTTTTTTGTGAAATTAACTAAAATATTAGGCTTTAAACCCAAGAAAACCAAGTATTATCAGACCGCCTTTACCCATCGGTCTATGAACATAAAAGATGATGAAGGCAATGCTATTAATTATGAAAGATTAGAATTTCTTGGCGATGCCATGCTAGGCGCTGTAATTGCAACTCATTTATATCTAGAAGTTCCAAGTGGAGATGAAGGCTATTTAACAAAAATGCGTTCTAAAGTAGTTAGCCGAGAACATTTAAATGAACTTGGAAAGGAACTAGAATTGATTGATTTGGTTGAGAGTAAAATCCCAAGTGGTCAATTTGGTGACAATATACACGGTAATTTATTTGAAGCATTAATAGGAGCAATATACTTGGATAGAGGATATAAGTACTGTAAAAAATTTATTTACAAACGTGTCATTATTCCATATGTTGATATAGAAAAGCTGGAAGGAAAAGTTATTAGCTACAAAAGTTTGCTTATAGAATGGTGTCAAAAAGAGAAAAAAACTTTCAACTACCATGTTTACGAAGATACAGGCAATGATGACGTTATACATTTTGCGGTCAAACTTTCAATAGATAAAAAGGTCATAGCAAAAGCAAGAGCGACCTCAAAAAAGAAAGCAGAAGAAAAAGTGTCTAAGCGTGCGTTTTTTGTGTTTCAGAACAAGATTTCTAAAATGATATAATTTTTTCTCCCTATTATTTATATTTCTCAAACGTTTTCGTAGTAATATCTATCAAGATTAACGAAAACAAGTAATCATTAAATGTTTTAAATATTATATTTACAATTCATAATTTCCAAAAATGGCGTTGCATAAATTATTTGTAGAAGATTTTGACGAAGATTCATTTTTGTTGTTAGCAATACATTGCACTTTAGAAGATTATCGAGTAGCCTATCTTTTAAATAAGCAATTAAAAATTAATCTTAAAAGAAAACCACACAATTTGGACTATAAATATACTTCTGCTTCATATTCTATTTATGAATGGGAAAATACCAATCAACAGGTCACTTGGAATTTAGTTTCTAATATTTGTAGAAAAGAAGAAGATAGCCTTTCAAGCTCTGGAGGACTATTTAACGGAAAAGAGAAAATTATTAGGACGCACAACTTGATTCCAGAATATAAAAAAGTAAATTATTTGCTTAAAATCAATAATGAAAATTATCAAATAAGTGAAAAGAAAATTATTGATGATATTCAGGACATACAGCAGATTGCAACTGTTTATAGCATTGATGCAAATGAACTAAAATCTAAAGACAATTTAATTTTTAATTAATGCCAAAAATAAAAAAGACAAAAATAGTAGCAACTCTAGGGCCAGCTTCAAGCTCAAAAGAAATATTAAAAGCGATGTTGGAGGAAGGAGTTGATGTTTTTAGAATTAATTTCTCTCATGCAAATTATTCAGATGTTGAAGAACGTATTAAAATAATTCGAGAACTCAATGATGAGTATGGTTACAATGCTGCTATATTAGGTGATTTGCAAGGTCCCAAACTTCGTGTTGGCGTTATGAAAGAAGAAGTTGTGGTAAATGAAGGAGATGAAATAATTTTTGCTACAGGCGAAAAATTTGAAGGCACAAAAGATCGTGTTTACATGACTTATGATAGGTTTCCGCAGGACGCAAAATCAGGTGAACGAATTTTATTGGATGATGGTAAACTCATATTTGAAGTAGTTACAACCAATCAAAAAAACGAAGTAAAAGCTCGAGTTATCCAAGGTGGGCCATTGAAGTCAAAAAAAGGGGTTAATCTTCCTAATACTAATATTTCTCAACCAGCTCTTACCGAAAAGGATATTGAGGATGCCATTTTTGCTATTCAACAAAAGGTAGATTGGATTGCATTGTCTTTTGTGAGGCATGCTGAAGATTTGATGCAACTGGAAGAGCTTATAAGAGAACACAGCGACCACAAAATTCCGATTATTGCTAAAATTGAAAAGCCTGAAGCAGTAGAAAATATTGATAAAATTGTAGCCTATTGTGATGGTTTGATGGTTGCCAGAGGCGATTTAGGTGTCGAAATTCCAGCTCAAGAAGTTCCGCTTATTCAAAAACAATTGGTCTTAAGAGCAAAACGCGCCAGAATACCTGTGATTATTGCAACTCAAATGATGGAGACCATGATTTCCAGCTTAACTCCAACCCGTGCAGAAGTCAATGATGTGGCTAATTCGGTTATGGATGGAGCAGATGCAGTGATGCTATCTGGAGAAACTTCTGTTGGGACTTATCCTGTTCAAGTAATCAGACAAATGTCTAACATTATAAGAAGTGTTGAAGATTCACCACTTATTCAAGTACCCCAATCACCACCGCATATTCGCACCAAACGATATATTACAAAATCTATATGCTATCATGCAGCCAATATGGCAAATGAGATAAAAGCCAAAGCCATTTCAACCTTAACCAACAGTGGTTATACAGCCTTTCAGATTTCGGCTTGGCGACCTAGTGCACATATTCTGGTGTTTACATCAAACAAACGAATTTTAACACAACTTAATTTACTTTGGGGTGTTAAGGCCTTCTATTATGATAAGTTTGTAAGTACTGACGAAACCATAGAAGACGTAAATGCCATTGCCTGTAAAAAAGGCTATTTGGAAACTGGCGATATGCTCGTGAGTTTGGCAGCTATGCCAATACAGGAAAAAGGTATGGTAAATACTTTACGAGTTACTGAAATTACAAGCTGTAGTTTTTAGGGTTTCGTTTAACGTGTTACGTGTATGATTCCGTTGCGAGAAATCATTGATGATTTCGAAGTAGGAATCGACACTTCACTAAAATACAAAGTTTCATATAAACGACTAAGGGAGCAATGGATTATACGCGGTGTTGTACGCTGGCATACTTATTCCAGTTTACCTGATTTTTAAAATAATCAGTTGCTTTTCAACTTTTCGGCAACTTCATCGTAATATTCCAGAGTCACTACTTCAGTCCAAGTTGTAGGTTGTCCTCCACTATATAAAGCCAAATATGTTACATCACTAACTTTGGTTGATGAATGCCAATGTTCGGTATCTTTAGGACATCTAATCACATCTCCTTGTTTAAGTATAACTGTGTCTTTTCCTCTTTCTTGATAATAGGCTTGGCCATCTACAATGATCAAAACCTGGACCGACGCATGTTTATGCCAATCTAAGGTAGAATTAGCTTTGAAGGTCGCTTTAGTTATGTTATAGCCCAATTCAGCATCATCATGAATAAGAGCATTCAACCAGGCCTCACCTAGGTATCGAGTATTTGGTGCCTTCGAACCTTCATCCAGATAAGAGGAAACGGAATAATCAGAATTTTGAGCAAATAAAAGTAAAGGGACTAATACAAACAGGGCTAAAATTGAACTTTTCATGTTTATTTCTTTGTTTGAGGTTTTATGCTTGCGTACAATGTTAGGCTAATCAGTGTTTTATATTTCGACTTCGCTCAATACAGGTTGTTATTAGCCCTAGTTAAACGAAGTTCGACTATTTTCTGGATTAAAGCAAATTACTTAAAAATCAAACTTTAATTGCACACTTACTGTTTTTTGTTCAGGTTCTTTTGTGGTTTCGGTGTTGAGGTTGGAAAGAGAAATACCTAGCAAACGCACAGAATTACTCAACGAGTCTTGATACAATAATCCTTTTGCAGTTTCTAAAACCATACTTTTATCACTTATGTAATATGATAATGTTTTACTTCTTGTTTGCAATGTAAAGTCGCTATACTTTATTTTTAAGGTGACCGTTTTTCCGGTAACTTTACTGTTTTTTAATCGTCTAGAAACCTCTTCAGCAATATGATCTAATTTTTCAAGCATAAAGATTTCTGAAGATAAATTTTCATTAAAAGTGCGTTCTGCAGCCAAAGATTTTCGTGTTCTGTTAGGCTTTACTTCACTATTGTGAACACCTCTAACCACATGATAGTAATATCTGCCAGATTTACCAAAGTGCTCATCAAGATATTCTAAAGATTTAGACTTTAAGTCTTTTCCTGTAAAAATACCTAGTTGATACATTCGTTCTGCAGTAACCTTACCAACACCATAAAATTTTCGGATATCCAACGCCTCTAAAAACCCCAAAACCTCTTCAGGAGTTACAGTTTTTTGCCCGTTAGGCTTGTTATAGTCGCTAGCGACTTTGGCTACAAATTTATTAATGGAAATGCCTGCCGAAGCCGTTAATCCAACGTCTTTAAAAATGCGATTCCTTATGTCTTTGGCAATAAGAGTAGCGCTAGGATTTCCCTTTTTGTTTTCTGTAACATCCAAATAAGCTTCATCGAGCGAAAGAGGTTCCACCAAATCTGTATAATCAAAAAAGATTTTTCTAATTATTCTAGAAATTTCATGATATCTGTCAAAACGAGGTTTTACAAAAATAAGTTCAGGACATAAGATACGAGCCTTCACACCACTCATGGCACTTTTTACACCAAATTTTCTGGCTTCATAACTTGCAGCACTTACTACACCTCGTTTACTACTTCCGCCAACAGCAAGAGGCTTACCCTTTAATTCAGGATCATCCATTTGCTCTACAGAGGCATAAAAGGCATCCATATCTACATGAATAATTTTCCGTATTGGTAAATCGTTTGGCATACCGTAAATTTATGACATTAATACTAACGTGAGTTCGAGTGTTTTCATTTTTTAAAATGAAAATGTATCGAGAACATTTAAAGATTGCCATTTTCATAGGAAATAGAGATGACTGAAATAGAACGTAAATTTTTAGTGCTTTCTGAAGCTTTTAAAGAAGAAGCCTTTAAGAAAACGACGATTATTCAAGGATTTTTAAACACACATCCAGAACGAACCGTTAGAGTTAGGATTCATGGAAATAAAGGGTTTTTAACTGTAAAAGGAATTTCTTCTGAAGAAGGGCTGTCTCGTTTTGAATGGGAAACAGAAATTTCTTTAAAAGAAGCTAGATCCCTGTTAAACTTATGTGAAAAAGGGTTAATTGAGAAAACTAGGTTTGAAGTAAAGGCTGGAAATCATATATTTGAAATAGACGAGTTTTTAAAAGATAACCAAGGGTTAATTATTGCTGAAGTTGAATTAAATACTGAAGATGAAAAATTTTCTAAACCAGAATGGTTAGGGAAAGAAGTTACAGGAGAGATTAAATATTATAACTCACAGCTAGGCATAAACCCTTATAATACTTGGGAGAAATGAATAAAATATTCCTATTCCTTTTTGCGGCAATACTTTTTGTTGCGTGTAAAAAAGAGCAAACAGAAGTTACTTCCGAATTAGAAGGTCCAGATACAGAAGTTATAGAAAAGCCTTTAGAAGATATTGGAGAAAAGGTTGATAAAGAATCAACTACTATTGAAAAATCAACTCGAGAGATAAAAGAAGAACTTAATGCTAAAGGCTTTAAAACATTTGATTATGTAGACGAAAAGACTCAAGACACTATTATAATGCAACAGTACTTTATGGCATTTTTAAAATCAGGACCTATTCGTTCTCAAAATGAAGAAGAAGCTGCAAGATTGCAAAAGGAACATTTAGCACACTTAAGCAAAATGTACGAATTAGGTTATGCAGATATTTCTGGACCTTTTGGCGACAATGGAGAGATACGAGGGATTACAATTTATAATGTTCCAACCATCGAAATGGCAGATAGTTTGGCTAATTCAGACCCTATGGTAAAAGCAGGCAGACTGGTCATTGAAGTCCATCCTTGGTGGGCAGCAAAAGGGTTTCCGTTAAGGTAATGAATGCTCATATTCTTTCTCAACTTTGCAAATTCTAACATTGTACCAACTGTACCATTGATTTCTGCCTTTTTGTTGTGCAATTAAATGTTCAGAATTTTGTTTCCACTTTTTTATAGATTCAATATCTTGCCAATAACTTACCGTTATTCCAATGGCGTTTCTAGCACTATCAATGCCTAAAAAACCATCTTGCTCTTTAGCTAGAGATTCCATTTTCCCTGCCATTTCAGAATAGCCTTCAATATACTCACTTTGTGTAGAAGTAAAAATAACAGCGTAATACGGTTTGAAAACTTTATTCATTTAATCTAATCTTTATAAATTCCAATAAACAATTTACCTTTATCATCCATAGAAGCACGATACATACCTGCTGTATTGAATTCCATAACAATATTACCAAGTTTGTCAATTGCAATAATGCCGCCATCGCCACCAAGTTCTGATAGCTTTTTTTGAACCACTTTTTTACTAGCTTCTTGTAATGATAAACCTTTATATTCCATCAGAGCTGAAATATCGTGAGCAACAACACTTCTAATAAAAAATTCACCTGAACCTGTACATGAGACCGCACAGGTGCTGTTGTTGGCATAAGTTCCTGCCCCTATAATTGGAGAATCACCAATGCGTCCCCAACGTTTATTGGTAGTTCCACCAGTAGAAGTTCCTGAAGCCAGATTTCCATTTTTGTCTAATGCAACACAGCCTACAGTACCAAACTTCGAATTTATTAAAGAAGAATTAAGGGATGCTATTTTGTCGAGATCTTTTTTCTTTTCATTTTCTTTTGTTCTTTTTAGAGCTTCATATCTACTTTCTGTAAAGAAATAACTAGAATCAACTATTTCAAGACCTTGCTCTTGCGCAAAGGTTTCAGCACCTTTACCAGATAGCATAACATGAGGTGAATTTTCCATGATAACCCTTGCCAAATTAATAGGGTTTTTGACCGTTTTAGTACCAGATAAAGCGCCAGCATTTAGGGATTTACCATCCATAATTGATGCATCAAGTTCGTTGGTTTCGGCACTAGTGAATACAGCTCCTTTTCCAGCATTGAATAGAGGTGAATCTTCTAAAACGTTAATAGTTTTTTGAACAGCATCCAGACTACTTCCTCCATTTTTTAATATATGATGACCAATAAGAATAGCTTCTTCCAATTTTGTTTTGTAGGCAGCTTCTTTTTCTGGCGTCATATTCTCTTTTAAAATAGTTCCTGCCCCACCATGAATAACAATGGCAAATTCCGCTTTTTTGATTCGGAGTTCAGTTGTAGTTAAGGAGTCTTTATGAGTCTTATTCTTTTCTGATAGAGCCTTTAACTCGGCTTTATTCATACAACTAATAATTGATAAAAACAGAAGAAAAAAACAGAAAAAGTATCTCATAAAAATAAGTGTTATTTATTACAATAAAGTTACATTATTTAGAATTGAACTTTAAAGCTTAACCAACATTTTATTAGTATCTTCGCATAATATTTAATAATTCGTAAAAAACATGCAAATATGAAAGCCGTTGTTACAGATTTCGGAATAAATGAAGCTTTAAAAGAACTTGGTGTTAAAGATATAAATGATGGGTCATCAACTGGATCAAATAATTTTTCCAATGGTGCGATTATAGAATCTATTTCACCGGTTGATGGTAGATTAATAGGTAAAGTAAAATCAACTACAAGAGAAGATTATGAAAAGGTCATGGATGCGGCAACAAAAGCTTTTAAAACTTGGCGAATAATGCCGGCACCACAGCGAGGAGAAATTGTACGCCAGTTTGGAGATAAGTTGCGCGAGAAAAAGGAAGCTCTTGGGAAATTAGTTTCTTATGAAATGGGCAAAAGTTATCAAGAAGGTTTGGGAGAGGTTCAAGAAATGATCGATATCTGTGATTTTGCTGTTGGACTCTCAAGACAACTGCATGGTTTAACTATGCACAGCGAGCGTCCAGGACACAGAATGTATGAGCAGTACCATCCACTAGGAGTTGTTGGTATCATATCTGCGTTTAATTTTCCTGTTGCTGTCTGGGCATGGAATACAGCATTGGCATGGATTTGCGGTGATGTATGTGTTTGGAAGCCTAGTGAAAAAACACCTTTGTGTGGTATTGCATGTCAAAACATAGCTTCTGAAGTTTTTAGAGCTAATAATCTACCAGAAGGTATTTCGTGCTTAATAAACGGCGATTACAAAGTTGGAGCATTCATGACAAAAGATTCAAGAATTCCTTTGATTTCTGCAACAGGTTCAACCAGAATGGGTAAAATAGTTGCTCAAGAAGTTGCAGCACGTTTAGGAAAATCGTTGCTTGAACTTGGAGGGAACAACGCTATAATTGTTACTCCTGATGCCGATATAAAAATGACTGTTATTGGTGCTGTTTTTGGTGCGGTTGGGACTTGCGGACAACGTTGTACTTCAACGCGTCGTTTAATTATTCATGAGGACATTTATGACCAAGTAAAGAACGCTATTGTTGATGCTTATAGTCAATTAAGAATAGGAAACCCATTAGATGAGAACAATCATGTTGGACCTTTAATTGATATTGATGCAGTAAAAATGTATGAAAGAGCATTAGCTCAAGTGGTTGAAGAAGGAGGCAATATTGTGGTTGAAGGAGATGTGCTTTCAGGCGAAGGATACGAATCTGGCTGTTATGTAAAGCCGGCCATTGCCGAAGCAAGACCAGAATTTAAAATTGTACAGCATGAAACATTTGCACCAGTTTTGTATTTATTAAAATATTCTGGAAATGTTGAAAATGCCATTAATATTCAAAATCAGGTAGCTCAAGGATTGTCTTCAGCTATTATGACAAATAACT
This sequence comes from Gilvirhabdus luticola, assembly GCF_040117515.1. Taxonomy (NCBI): domain Bacteria; kingdom Pseudomonadati; phylum Bacteroidota; class Flavobacteriia; order Flavobacteriales; family Flavobacteriaceae; genus Gilvirhabdus; species Gilvirhabdus luticola. Next base: position 692,332 of record NZ_JBEEEN010000001.1, on the reverse strand, counting down.
TACGCGAAGCTGAAAAATTCCTGTCCGTTGCTGGTTCAGACTGCGGAATTGCAAATGTTAATATTGGCACTTCCGGAGCAGAAATAGGAGGTGCTTTTGGCGGTGAAAAGGAAACTGGAGGTGGTCGTGAATCTGGTTCTGACGCTTGGAAAGTTTATATGAGACGTCAAACCAACACCATTAATTATACTACAGAATTACCTCTTGCGCAAGGAATTAAGTTTGATTTATAGAATTTTAAATAATTTATTTTAGTTAAAAAGTCACATTTTTAATGTGACTTTTTATGTGTATTTAAGCAACCATTTATAATTTAAATCATCTATAAATAAAAGGCTAGAAAATGAAATATGTTTTATTCTCATTAGTGTTGTTTTTAGCAATGTGTAATACTAATGATGACAACGATCAAGTTTTTTGCACAGAACAATTCGTCTATGGTTTGAATGTAATTGTAAAAGATGCTAATACCAATAATGTAATCACAGAAAATATTATCGTAACTATAAGAGATGGCGATTATGAAGAATCTTTAATGAATATTGAAGGGAATGACTCTTTTTTTGGAGCTGGAGAAAGACCAGGTAGTTATATTATTATAGTGACATCAGATAATTATCAAACCTATATTTCAGAAACAATATTGGTTGGATCAGACGAGTGTCATGTCATACCAAAATCTTTAGAGTTTTTTTTGCAACCTAACTAACTATACTTAACCTTTCTAAGTATTCTTAATGATTCTTTATAAAGATTGTAAACCTCATCACTGTAGTCTTTCAAATACGGCTTTGCTTCATTAAGCTTATCAATAGCTTCATGAAATAAATTCAAATAACAAATAAGATAAGTAGCAGGCAAATTCTTTATGTCATGCTGTTCGTTTTTGTTTAAGCTTAACCCTTTCTTTAATTTTTCCAATAAAGCGTTATTTGAATTGTAGATGTGAAACAAGACTTTTTTATCGAATTCTGGAGGCTCAAATAGTAATTTAGTGTTAATGGTATAATTAGCATTATCTTCAAATTTTATTAATGTTTCTTCCAACTTGTAGTATTTGTATGAATTTTGTAATCCTAAATGCACATACTCAACAATTTTAAATCTATTGTCATCATATTCAATAGAAACTTCATCCAGATCTGAATAAAACAAACGCACTTGCTCATTAATCAATTCTATGTCCACTCTTGAAAAGAAAAACTCATCTTTTATTTCCTTTTTTTGTCCTGCCCAACAGAGCACAAAATATTCCTTAAAAACCTTGTATTGAGGATTGAAATCTTGTCGCTTATTTAAAAAAGAAAAGACACCATCAAGAGTATGCTCAATATTATTTTGAGCATGATTTTCTATGGCTGCTACAATTTTTGAGTTTACATCCTTTAATTCAATATCGAATACTTTAGGCATACTCATACTTCCGTCTCTAAAAAAAACAGAACCGCCGTAATATTTCCAAATATTTTTCCTTAATGAGGTGATTTGGTTAATAGGTCGAATGGTCACAAGTCCAACAACTCTATCGTCTTGTAAATGAGGAAAAGGAATATTTTCATATTGTACAATTGGTGGATTTGTTAGATAGGCATTTATAAGGTTTTGAATTTTACTATCATCAAAAAAATCAACTCCTACAATCTTATTATCCTCATCTTCAACACCAATAACAATATATGAGTTGTTTTTTGGATTGCTGTTAGAAAGAGCACAAATGTGTTTTAAAAATTTTGCTTTCCCTTCTTTTTGGCTGATATCAATTTTACGCTTTTTGTCATAAAAACTGTTTTCATCATTATGTGATAGGAGGTTCTTTATTAGGAGACGTTTGTTAATCATCGATATTATTGAGGCATTTGTAGATTATCAAAAAATAAAAGGTGCAGTTTATAGATGTTTTCTTGCAATTCAAACATAAAAATACATAAAAGACATCTAATCACGTATCTTTAATCTTGGATCTTAAAAAAGATTTATTGTTTAATTCCTGAATATAAATATTTTAAAATAAGACTTTAAGGATAAAGGGAAATTATAAAGTCTTTTTTTAAGTATTCCGCGTATATAAAATTACAAACATAAAAACTATAATATTCTATGAAAGCATTAAAAAAATTCAAATCATTAATTCTTCTACCTCTCTTAATATTATTCTTTAACTGTAATAATGATTCCAATTCCACTTCAATGAATGATTCGGAAATGGCTCGTTTTTCAATAAAACTTGTCGATGCGCCAGGCGATTATGATAAGGTTGTTGTTGATGTTATTGACATTAGAATTAAAATGGATGATGATAGTGATGGAGAAGACGGATGGGTAAGTGTTCCTACGAATGCAGGACAATATGATCTTTTAGAATTAACAGGTGGCGAAAGTGCTGTATTAGTTGATGATTATGAAGTGTTGGAAGGCGAATTGAGCCAAATCAGATTAGTTCTAGGCGAAAACAATTATGTTGTAAAAGGCGATGAGGAATTTGAACTAAAAACTCCAAGTGCGCAACAATCTGGGTTAAAATTAAAAATTAACCAAGAAGTTGAAGGAGGTTATTATTATAGCTTTGTGTTAGATTTTAATGTTGCCGAATCTATTGTTGATGCAGGAAATTCAGGGAATATTATTTTAAAACCAGTCATCAATGCAAGTTTAGAAGCTGCTTCAGGAATTATTGAAGGCACTATAAGTCCAAGTGATTTTGAGACCGAAATTTCAGTGATGGTAGGTGATCAAACAATTACCAGCTATGCAACCCCAGAAAATGCAGGTGTATTTATGATTTATGGTGTTCCAGAAGGCACCTACGATATGACTATTACTCCAGACCCTACATCAAATTATGCTGGTCAAGTTATTAGCGTTGATGTTGTAAATGGCCAAATTACTAATGTTGGTACTATAGAATTGGAGCTCTTACCAGGATCAATCACCGGAACAATTTTAAATGAAGGTTTGGCAGTTGAAGCTTCTGTTATGGTTGATGGAGTTGAAGTTACTGCTAGTACAGACGCTTCAGGAATTTTCGTATTAGAGAACCTACCAGTTGGCACATATACAGTTACTTTAACTCCAGATACGGGTTCAGGATTATCTCCATTAGAAATAATGGATGTTGAAGTTATGGCAAACCAAACAACAGAATTAGGAGAAATTACCATAGAGTAAACTCTCATAAATAATATTTGTTTAAAGCGTGATATTACTGATATCACGCTTTATTTTTTTAACCAATTGTTAACAGCATTGCATAAAATAATTTAACAACTTGCAATGCTCAAATAAGGACAGTATATTCGAGGTTTAAAAAAATAAAAATGATGGAAGAAACAGGTACAATTGATATTAAGACCATTAATGAAAAAATTGAAAAGGAAAGTGCTTTTGTAGATTTATTGACACTTGAAATAAATAAAGTAATTATTGGACAAAAGCATATGGTCGAAAGACTACTTATAGGCTTGTTAGGACAAGGTCATATTCTTTTAGAAGGTGTTCCAGGATTGGCAAAAACTTTGGCCATTAATACATTATCTCAAGCTGTAGATGGTAGCTTTAGTAGAATTCAGTTCACACCAGATTTGTTGCCTGCGGATGTAGTAGGAACCCTTATCTACAACATTAAAGAGAATGATTTCTCAATTAAAAAAGGACCAATTTTTGCCAATTTTGTTCTTGCTGACGAAATTAATAGAGCTCCGGCAAAAGTACAATCTGCCCTACTAGAAGCCATGCAGGAAAAACAAGTAACCATTGGTGACGAGACGTTTATATTAGACAAACCATTTTTAGTCATGGCTACTCAAAACCCTGTGGAGCAAGAAGGTACATATCCATTACCTGAAGCACAAGTGGATCGTTTTATGTTGAAGACCGTTATAGATTATCCAAAAATGCAAGAAGAACAACTAATAGTACGTTCTAATCTAAAGGATGGCTTTGAAAAGGTTAATCCTGTAGTTTCTATAAAGCAAATACTGGATGCTCAAAAAGCCGTTAGAGATGTCTATATGGATGAAAAAATAGAAAAGTATCTTTTAGACATTGTCTTTGCCACACGCTACCCAGAAAAATATAAACTAGCCGATTTAAAACCACTCATTTCGTTTGGAGCTTCTCCTCGTGGAAGTATCAATTTGGCTATGGCTTCAAAATGTTATGCTTTTATTAAACGAAGAGGTTATGTCATTCCAGAAGATGTTCGAGCTGTTGTGCATGATGTGCTTCGTCATAGAATAGGAATAACCTATGAAGCAGAAGCTGAAAACGTGACTTCAGAAGACATCATTAATAAAATCGTAAACGAAATAGAAGTACCTTAAAGTTTCCCATTTACTGTTAACTGAATATAGATTACTGTCGACTGAAAAAATGGATACTAAAGAATTACTGAAAAAAGTTCGAAAAATTGAGATTAAGACACGCAGGCTGTCTGATCATATTTTTGGAGGTGAGTATCACTCTACATTCAAAGGACGAGGTATGACCTTTAGTGAAGTGCGTCAATATCAATATGGTGATGATGTTAGAAACATAGATTGGAATGTTACAGCACGCTATCATGAACCATTTATAAAGGTTTTTGAAGAAGAGCGAGAACTTACAATGATGTTGATGGTAGATATTTCTGGTTCAGAGCTTTTTGGAACAGAAACACAATTTAAGAATGAAGTTATTACAGAAATAGCAGCAACTTTAGCATTTTCTGCTACTCAAAATAATGACAAAATTGGGTTAATATTATTTTCAGATAAGGTAGAATTATATATTCCTCCAAAAAAAGGACGCTCTCATGTACTTCGAATTATTAGAGAATTAATTGAATTTGAGCCAGAAAGCAAGCAAACCAATTTAGCCGAAGCCTTAAAATTCATGCAAAACGTCATGAAGAAAAAGGCTATTGTATTTGTATTGTCAGATTTTATTACTGATGATTACCAGCACACTTTAAAAATTGCATCTGGAAAGCATGATGTTACTGGCATTCGTGTTTATGACAAGCATGAGGAAGAAATACCAAATCTTGGAGTTGTGCAGATGCAAGACGAAGAAACAGGAGAGTTAATGTTAGTCAATACAACTTCAAAAAAGGTAAGACGAAATTATTCTAAATTTTATCGTGATAAAGTAGCCTATTACAAAGATAGTTTTACTAAATCAGGAGCAGGTGTTATTGATTGTCGAGTTGATGACAGTTATGTTAAAAAGCTTTTAGGATATTTTAAAAGAAGAAATTAAAAATGTTGGGTAGCTTAAGAGATATATCAAGAATAAATAATGCAAATTTTCAAAAGACTTCGGTCTTTTTGTCTTTATGCTTTTTAGTCTTTCCTTTATTTTTAGTTGCACAAGTAACATCTTCTATAGATTCTACTTCAATCAAAATAGGCGAACAAATCACATATAAGATTCAAGTCGAATCAGACACAACCAATTTGGTAGTTTTTCCTGAAGGACAAACGTTCATGCCTTTAGAAATGATAGAGTCGTATGAGATAGATACGACAAAACTGGATGACAAACTTCAATTGATTAAAAAATACGGATTAACTCAATTTGATTCTGGCGCTTATACTATTCCAAGACAAAAAATTATAATTGGGGATAAAACGTTTTTCACAGATTCTTTAAAAGTAGAAGTAAACAACATTGAAGTTGATACCACAAAGCAAGGTTTGTATGATATTAAACCAATTATTGAAGTTGAAAAAAGTTCAAGTAATTGGTGGAAATATGTATTAGTCATATTACTTATATTAAGTGTTGTTGGGTTTTTATTGTATTGGTTTGTTTGGCGAAAAAAACCACTAACGGAAGAAGAGCAAATTGCTTTACTTCCTCCATATCAACGTGCCAAATTGGCTTTGAAAAAATTAGAGGAAAGCGATTATTTAAAACATTCAGAGTTAAAAGAATATTATTCAGAGCTAACACTAATTGTTAGAAAATATCTGGATGAGAAAGTATATGACCATTCTCTTGAAAGTACCACCGAAGAACTAATAGACAGGTTGAAATTACTTAAAGATGGCAATCAGATTGATTTAAGTAATGAAACTATTAAGAATCTAGAAACCATATTAAAGAGAGCAGATTTGGTAAAATTTGCAAAGTCCAAACCAGATGTGGCATTGGCAGAACTTGATATGAATACTGTTTCATCAGAAATAGATCATGTTAAAGAGATTTTACCCGAACCTTCAGAAGAAGAAAAACTTCTTGACCAACAATATAAAGAAGAACAAGAGCGTAAAAAGAAACGCAAAAAAATAATCATTTCTATAGCCGCAACACTCTTTTTAATTATGTTGATTATTGGAGCATTCTCAATTAAGTATGGATTCAGTTATGTCAAAGACACCATTATTGGTCATGAAAGCAAAGAACTTTTAGAAGGTGATTGGGTAAGGAGTGAATATGGTTTTCCACCAATTACGATTTCAACACCAGTGGTTTTAAAAAGGCAAGATGTTCCTTTACCAGAAGAGCTAAAAGATAAAATTAAAATGACAGCTTTTGGTTTTGAGGAAAAGAAAAATCTGACTATTGCGGTTTCTACAACACTGTTACCCGAAGGCCAAGCAGAACCAGATATCAATCAAGCTATAGAAGGTAATTTACAGACACTTGAAAAGGCTGGAGCTCAAAATATTATTACCAAAAACGAAAAGTTTGTCACACCAAATGGGGCCGAAGGGATAAAAGTATTTGGTACTTTAAGCATGCCATTGTCTGAAGGTTCTGATAAATTAATTGAAGGCGAATACACGTTTTTAATATTTAATGCCAAGAATATTATACAACAGATATCATTAACATGGAGAAATAATGATGTTTACGCTAACCAAATAGTTGAACGTATTTTAAATTCCATTGAATTAAAACCAGCACAAGAATAATGTTAGAAGGAATTGAATTTTTAAATAAAGAATTATTTTGGTTCATGATGTTGCTGCCGGTAGCAATACTTTGGTATGTATTTAAGTACAAAAAGCAAACCGCTGAATTAAAAATATCAAGTCTTAAAGGCTTTAAAATTAGCAACTCTTGGCTTCCAAAAATTAAGCATTTCTTATTTGTATTACGTTTATTGGCTTTAGCATTATTAATCACAGCGTTGGCAAGGCCAAGAACTGTTGATGTTTCTACAAAGACCAAAACCACCAAAGGAATTGATATTGTCATGGCAATAGATGTATCTGCAAGTATGTTGGCAAAAGATTTAGCACCTAATAGACTCGAAGCGTTAAAAGATGTGGCGTCAGAGTTTATAAAAGGCAGACCAAATGATAGAATTGGTTTGGTAGAATATGCAGGAGAAAGCTATACAAAAACACCAATTACAAGTGACAAAGCTATTGTTTTACGCTCCTTAAAAGATATAAAATACAATACTATAATAGAAGGAGGCACTGCCATTGGCATGGGACTTGCCACATCTGTAAACAGATTGAAAGACAGCAAAGCAAAAAGCAAGGTTATTATCTTACTTACAGATGGTGTAAACAATTCTGGATTTATAGACCCTAAAATTGCAAGCGAGTTGGCTGTAGAATATGGAATTAAGACGTATACCATAGGAATAGGCACCAATGGAATGGCATTATCTCCAATCAATATTTTACCTAATGGGAACTTTCAATACGCAAGAGTTCCAGTTGAAATAGATGAAGATTTGTTGAAAGAAATAGCTTCAGTAACAGGAGGCAAATATTTTAGAGCAACAAACAATAAAAAGCTGGCAGAAATTTATGATGAAATAAATAAGCTTGAAAAAACAGATATAGAAGAGTTTAAGTTCTATAATTATGAAGAAAAGTACAGACCTCTTGTGTTACTTGCAGGATTACTTTTACTTATAGAGTTATTGGGCAGAATAACAATTTTTAGAAGTTTTATATAAAGATGTATCAATTAGAAGAAAAAATATGGTTTTGGGTTTTACTTATTATTCCAGTAATAATAATGTTCTTCTTCATATTACAAGTTTGGAAATATAAAACACAAAACAAATTTGCAAACAAACAAATACTAAATAAATTAAGTCCTAATCGCTCCTTATTTAAAGCAGTATTAAAAATAGCTGTTCTAAGTTTGGCTTTTGCCAGCTTGTCTATAGCATTAGTTAATCCAAAAATTGGCACAAAACTAGAAACTGTAAAGCGCGAAGGCGTTGATATAGTTTTTGCTGTAGATGTCTCTAAAAGCATGTTGGCTGAAGACATCGCTCCAAATAGGCTAGAAAAGGCAAAACAGTTGGTTACTCAAATTATCAACAATTTAGCAAGTGATCGTATAGGAATTATTGCATATGCCGGAAAGGCATTTCCTCAACTTCCAATTACAACAGATTACGCTTCAGCTAAAATGTTTCTTCAGAACATGAATACAGATATGTTATCTTCACAAGGTACAGCAATAAATGAGGCTATAAAACTTGCTAAAACCTATTATAATGATGAAGAACAAACAAATCGTGTTTTAATCATTATTTCTGATGGTGAGGACCATAGCGAAGAAGCAGCCGAGGTAGCCAAAGAAGCTCATGAAGAAGGGATACGTATTTTTACTATAGGAGTAGGTGATGTAAAAGGAGGGCCAATTCCTTTAAAATATAATGGTGTTGTAATGAATTATAAAAAAGATAAAGATGGCGAAACCGTTATCACCAAGCTTAATGAAGAAACCTTACAAAACATAGCAAAAGAAGCAAATGGAGCTTATATCAATGGAAAAATCACCAATGATGTAGTTGAGAATATTCGTGATATTTTAAACCAAATGGATAAAAAGGAATTTGAAGCGAAACAGTTTGCAGATTTTAAAGATCAGTTTCAATGGTTCTTGGCTTTTGCTATTTTCTTTTTATTTATAGATATTTTCCTTTTGGAGCGTAAGACAGAATGGTTAAAGAAGTTGAACTTATTTAACGAAAACTTATGACAAAAAAAGACAAAAATTTAGTAATATTCGTTAGTTTTCAATGGTGTAAAATGAAGAATCTAGTATTTCTTTTATTGACTTTAACAACATTCTCTCTGTTTTCTCAAGAAAAGGACAAAGAAGAACAATTGGCGTTAAAAAAAGCCAACGATTTTGTTTATGAAGGAAATGAAAAGTTGAATGATGATGAATTTATTTCAGCTGAAATGGAATATAGAAAAGCTATTTCGGAGCAAAATAATAATGTTGCAGGAGCTTATAATTTAGGGAATGCATATTATGCGAAAGGCAATTACAATGAAGCCCTATATCGTCATGAGCAAGCTGCTCAAAACGCAACAGATAAGTCTGAAAAGCACAAAGCGTATCATAATATTGGCAATATACTGATGCAAAATAAAAAGTGTAAGGAAGCTGTTGAAGCTTTTAAAAGTGCATTGCGTAATGATCCAACAGATAATGAAACACGTTATAATTTAGCTTTAGCGAAAGAATGTGCTGAACAGCAGAAAGACGAAAATCAAGACGATCAAAACCAGGACAGTCAAGATCAAGATCAGAATAAGGAAAACCAGGATCAAAAAGACAACCAAGACGAGAACAAGGACAATAAGGACAATCAAGATCAGGAAAATCAGGATCAAGATAAAAAGGAAGGTGACGACAAGAAAGATGAAGACGGAAAACCAAAAGACGAAAAAAATGAAGAAGGTAAAAAAGATCAGGAGAAAAAAGAACAACAACAACCAAAACAACAACCAGGTCAAATGTCACCCCAACAAATAAAGAACCTTTTAGAGGCAATGAACAATCAAGAACAAAAGGTTCAAGAGAAAATGAATGCCGAAAAAGTAAAAGGGGTTAAATTAGAAACAGATAAAGATTGGTAATGAAGAGAAAGGCTTATATAATAGCTTTATTACTGTTTGCTTCACAACTCACTTTTGGACAGATTACATTCGAAACTAAAGTGAGTAAGAATAAACTTGGGGTGAATGAACGCCTTCGTGTTGATTTTGAAATGAACAAAGATGGAGATAATTTTAATCCACCAGATTTTCAAAATTTTACAGTGGTAGGTGGTCCAAATACATCCGTAAGCAATTCTTGGGTCAATGGAGTTCGTTCGTATAAAAAAACCTACAGTTATTTTTTAGCTCCAAAAAAGCAAGGAAATTTCTCCATAAAACAAGCTACTATAGAAATTGATGGAGAAGTATATAAAACTCAAGTCGTAACAGTTACTGTTACTGCAGCAGTGGATAGACCAAACGACCCCAATAATGTAGATTATATTGCTGACGAAAACATTCATCTGGTTGCAGAAGTTTCTAAAACCAATCCGTATTTAAATGAAGCCATTACTGTAGTATATAAACTTTACGTTTCTCCCAATACCGGAGTAAGTAATTGGAGAGAAATTAACACACCTCGTTTTAATGATTTTTGGAGTCAAAACATAGATATTAAAGGGCTTAAAGTTTTAAACGGAACCTATAAGGGAGAAGATTATCGTTATGTTGTTTTAAGAAAAACAGTCTTATATCCTCAAAAAACGGGAAAATTAGATATCGAACCATTAAGTCTTGATATTACTGTAGATGTTCCTACTAATAGAAGAGATATTTTTGGAGGTAGATTAATGACTCAAGTTCATAAAACAGTATCAGCAGGAAACAGAAGTATTAATGTAAAACCTCTTCCCGAAAAAGGAAAACCTATCGATTTTACGGGAGCAGTTGGAAGTTTTGATTTTAAAGTAACAACTTCTAAAAAAGTTTTAAAAGCAACAGAATCTTTACTTGCCAAAATTGAAGTTCAAGGTAATGGAAACTTAAAATTATTTGAACTTCCAGAGCTTAATGTACCAAGCTCACTTGAAGTATATGAACCTGAAAAGAATGAAAATATCACAACAACTTTAGAAGGAATGAAAGGCTCACGAAGTGAAAGCTATACTATTGTTCCACAGTTCAAGGGAAAATATCCTATCCCAAGTATTTCATTCTCTTATTTCGATTTAAAAACCGAAAGCTATAAAAGATTAACCTCTGATGAAATTGTTATAGATGTGTTTGAAGGCCCAATTAATAATGCCGTTCAGGATAACAGTTTAGCATCTTCTAATAATGGTAAACAAAGAGTTGTTTTGAGCAATGATCAGTTTGCGTTTATTAAAACCAATGCTAATCTAGTAAGTATTAAACCATCTTATTTTTTTAATACTAACTTATTTTGGAGCGCATTACTTTTACCACTTTTGGCAATTCCTTTGGCTATTGTTATTCGAAAGAAAAAAGCTGAAATGGATGCTGATGTATTTGGAAATAGAATTAGAAAAGCAAATAAATTAGCAAGAAAATATTTAGGTAATGCAAAAAAAGCACTAGGTCAAAAAGAAGCTTTTTATGTTGCTTTGGAAAAAGCATTACATAATTATTTAAAAGCAAAGTTGCACATTGAAACTACAGATTTTAGTAAAGAAAAAATAGTTAATCTTTTAACTGAAAAACAGATTAATAAGGAAACGATTAGTGAGTTTATGGGCTTATTAAAAAACTGTGAGTTGGCAAGGTATACTCCAATTACGCAAGTTGAAATGCAAAATGATTATGATAAAGCTGCCAAAACAATTTCAGTAATTGACAAAGAAATAAGATAAAATTGTTTTAAATACAATGAAGACTTTTTTTAAAAACACCATATACATTTTAGTTATCTTATTGAGCTCGATATTGATGGCTCAAAATGAAGCATTATTTAAAGAGGCTAATGCTTTATATAATGAAGGTAAATATCAGGATGCAATAGATAAATACACAACAATTTTAGATTCTGGTCAACATTCGGCTGCTTTATATTTTAATTTGGGAAACTCTCATTACAAATTAAATAATATTGCACCAAGTATTTATTATTACGAGAAGGCACTTCAACTTTCTCCAAATGATAAAGAGATAAAAAATAATATTGCATTTGCACAAAATATGACCATCGATGCTATTGATGTCATACCAGAAGCTGGGTTTTCAAAAATCATAAATAACATTACTAATCTCACTAGCTTTGAAAATTGGGCAAAATTTTCAATTGTATTTGTCATTCTTTTCGTCATTCTGTTTCTAATTTACTATTTCACTTATGCAGGAAATAAGAAAAGGTTGGCATTTGTTGGAAGTTTTCTATCACTTTTTTTAGTGATTGTGACAGTGACTTTGGCTTTTAAGAAATTCAATCTAGATAAAAGCAATAGACCAGCCATTGTTTTTGCAAAAGAGGCGCAAGTTAAAAGTGAACCTAATTTAAGAAGCTCTGAAGCTTTTAAGCTTCATGAAGGCACTAAAGTTCAAATTCTAGACACCGTAAACAATTGGAAGAAAGTCAAACTCGCCGACGGCAAATCTGGATGGATATCTAACGATGACATTAAAGAACTTTAATTAACTTCGATTAATCATTGCTAATTTTATTTCATTAGCTAGAACATCATGGAAATCTATCATCTAGATTAGGAAAGAAATTTAAATAATAACATTTTCTTCTTCCATTTCTTCTTCTATATCTTCGATACTAGGAAAAATCATGGGTACTAAAGATTTAATAGGAGCATAGAGAACAGAACTTTCCAATGTATTATCATCTAAAAAAGGGATGGTTTTATTCATTCTATTAAAAATGATTAAGACGATACTCAAAATAAAACCAATTTTTAATGCACCAAATAGCGCTCCAAGCAATTTGTTTATAATTCCAAGAGCTGCAAAATCGGCAAGTTTTGTCAAAGCTTTTCCAGCCAAAGCAATAGCTAAAACAAGTATCACAAAGGTTATGGCAAAAGCGATAATGTTAATATATTTTTCTTCCCAAGCCACCCTATTTTCAAGAAAAGCTGCAGCATAATCGCTAAAATGAATAGCCCCATAAACACCAACTATCAAAGCAGTTATAGAAGCCAGCTCAACAAAAAGACCTCTCATCAAACCTCTTATAAGACCCAAGAGAATTAACGACCCTAAAATAATGTCTAAAACATTCATTCGTGCTTGAAATTTATCAAATATAAAATAATAATAGTCACTACTATGTTTATTAACTTTACAACTTTAAAATTATTATGTCAAGAGATAAGCAATTAAAGGAACGTTGGGATTTGGTAGTAGGAAAATTATCGCAGCAATTTGCAGATGGAGATAGTTTAGACCTTGATGCCATTATCTACTTAATTGGTGTGCAAGAGTTAGGTCAGTTGCACAGACCATACAAAAAAGATCAGAAGTTAGACTTAATGCATGTCGCCATTTGTAAACTCTTAACACCTTATGGTTATTATGAGTTCGATTTTGTTGATGAAGATGGCTGGCCACATTATAAAGTAAAGGAACAATTACCTTTCTTAAAGGCTGGAGAGCAAAGTGTTCTCATGAAAGAAGCCATAGTAAACTATTTTGTTGAAACCGAATTTATAGAATAACTTTTGTTAAATTTGCCCAATATTTTGAAGATATATCATGATAGATAAGTTAAAAGAATTAATAACTGAAGCAGAAGAATTTAAGGCCCAATCTCAAGAAGAAGTTGAGGCTTTCAGAATAAAATATTTAGGTAAAAAAGGTTTGCTGAATGATTATTTCAAGGAGTTTAAAAACATAGCAAACGATCAGAAAAAGGAATTTGGGCAAACCATAAATCAGCTTAAGAAAATTGCTGAAGACAAAGTTAATTCACTAAAAGCAGAATTAGAAAGTAACCACGCATCAGCAGGTATTTATGGTGATTTATCAAGGCCTGGAGAACCTATAGAGATTGGCGCAAGACATCCAGTTTCTATTGTAAAAAATCAGATTATAGATATTTTTTCCAGAATTGGTTTTAATGTCAGTGAAGGCCCAGAAATTGAAGACGATTGGCACAACTTTACAGCTTTAAATTTACCAGAACATCATCCAGCTCGAGATATGCAGGATACGTTTTTTATTCAAACCAATCCTGATATTTTATTACGCACGCATACAAGTTCTGTACAAGTACGTTATATGGAAAACAACAAGCCACCAATTAGAACCATTTCGCCAGGTAGAGTTTATAGAAACGAAGCAATATCGGCAAGATCACATTGTTTTTTTCACCAAGTAGAAGGATTATACATAGATAAGGACGTAAGCTTTGCAGACCTTAAGCAAACATTACAATATTTCACAACCGAGATGTTTGGTAAATCAAAAATTCGTCTGCGCCCATCGTATTTCCCATTTACAGAACCAAGTGCTGAAGTCGATGTATATTGGGGTCTAGAAACCGAAACCGATTACAAAATGACCAAAGGCACAGGTTGGCTGGAAATTATGGGTTGCGGAATGGTAGATCCTAATGTGTTAGAAAATTGTGGTATTGACTCTAAAGAATATTCTGGTTTCGCATTTGGTATGGGCATAGACAGAATAGCGTTATTATTGCACCAAATAAGTGATATTCGATTATTGAGTGAAAACGATGTACGTTTTTTAAAGCAGTTTAAATCTGCCTTCTGATATTGACAGTTTCACTTAATTTTTTACTTTTCAATTATATAATGATCAATCATTTCATTTTCAACAGAAATAAATTTAATATCCATTACATCTTGCGATGCTTCAACAATTAGAGTTCCATAATTTTCGTCGTAACAAATGCTGTTAAAGGTGTTTTGGTTTTTAGAGTTTTTATAACATAAACGTTTGCTCTTACCACCAAGACCACTTATAATATACACTGGTAATGGCTTTGTTATACTTATGTTACGTTCATAAATATGATCGTGGCCATTTAACACAAGATCTACACCTTCAAAATCCCATTGCATGCGTACATTATTTCCATGATTACCGCTCGAATATGGAGGATGATGAAAAAATACTACATTAAATGGTTCTACGGCTTCAGCTATTTTTTTTGTTAACCAAATACGTTGTGATTCTAAATCGTAATTACTGTCGATGGCATAAAAATGAACTGGCCCCCAAATAAAATCATAATAAATTTCGTTTCCTGGCAATGTAAAATAATTAAGATATGGAATTCGATTAGTGGTATTCTCATAATCATGGTTTCCTAAACTAGGAAAGAATCGATTAAGGCGTTCTTCAAATGCCTGACCTTTACATTGCTGTTCAATTGACGCATCGAAATTATAAATATAATCACAGTAAAATTTTCCAATATGCTCGTTTAGAGTATAAGTACTTCCATTTGGGTAATTATTGTCACCTAGTGTAATAACAAAATCAGGACTTAAAGAATGCACTAATTCGGCAACCTTGGCTTCATTATTACTACCATCTCCATAATCGCCAAAAGCAGCGAAACGTATATCATCAGCATCAATGTGTACATTTATTCCCGAAGGATCTATCAGATCAACAGTTGTGCAACTAAATAAAAAAATTGCTGATATATAACAGATAAACAATCGCATGATTCTATTTGAAATTGCAGTAGATGATTAGTTTAAGTAATTAAAGCTATTTTAAATATACAAATTTGTAAAATAAAATACATCGACGAACAATTGTTTAATCCAATTGTTCAGTCAGTTTTTTAAAGGTTTTTTTAGCATCTTTACCTTCATACAAAATGTCATAAACAGCATTGATGATTGGCAAGCGGGTTTTCTTTTTGTTCTTTTCATTAAGTTGTTTTGCGCTTTTGGTTGCATAATAACCTTCAGCAACCATATTCATTTCCATCATAGCACTTTTTACAGTGTAGCCTTTGCCTATCATGTTGCCAAACATTCGGTTTCTGGAAAATGTAGAATATCCTGTGACCAACAAATCACCTAAATACGCAGAGTTGTTAATGTTGCGCTTCATTTTATGCATTTTTTTAATAAAACGCTTCATTTCACGTATCGCATTACTCATAAGTACACTCTGAAAGTTGTCTCCATAACCCAAGCCGTGAGCTATACCTGCAGCAATAGCATAGATATTTTTCAACATAACTGCATATTCTGTTCCAATAATATCATCACTAATTTTGGTTTTAATATAATCGCTTGATAAATTATTTGCTATGGCTTTTGCTTTTTCGGCGTCAGCGCATGATATAGTTAAATAAGACAGACGCTCTAACGCGACTTCTTCGGCATGACATGGTCCTGCTATAACCGCAATGTTTTCGAAAGGGACATGGTATATGTCATGAAAATGTTCGCCTACTAGCAATCCCGATTCTGGCATGATGCCTTTTACCGCAGAAACAATTATTTTTTTTGAAATATTTACCATTAGTTTTTCTAATTCAGAATGCATAAACGCTGAAGGGATTACAAAAATCAAGACATCAGCATAATTGGCCATCTCATTAATGTCATTGCTTAACTTTAATTGTTTCAAATTAAATTCAACAGAACTCAAATAATTAGGATTATGTTGTTCTTTAAGCAAATGTTCTTTGGTATAAACACTTCGCATATACCATCCAACTTCATCCAGGTTTTCACAGAGCATCTTAACTATGGCTGTTGCCCAACTACCAGCACCAAAAACGGCATACTTTAAATCAGTGTTCATAAAATGGAATTATACCACTCAAAAGTACATAAAATATTAAAAGACAAAAGGCCTTATAAAATTTAACGAATCCATTTTTGGCACGTGTTTTGAAAAGAACATAATAAATGATAAAACTTTGGCATATGAAAACGATAAAATTACTTACAGGATTTGCTTTAATAGCTACACTTTTTACTTCTTGTTATACAGAAGTTGTTGTTGATGAGTATTATGATGATTACCCCAACAATCCTCCTGCAATTACATTAAATCAACTTTTGAATTCTTATGAACTTTGGTATATAGACATTAATCAGACTTCCGGTTATGGCAGTACGCCATTTATGGAAATAGCTTTCACATTATCTTTCAGAAACGGTGTCTTATATGCAAATAATAATTTAGTTGGTATTGGTAGTCAAGGTAATGGTTTTGGAATTCCTGTTGGTGTTTATGATGCGTATGATATGATTCTTGATGTAAACCATGATATTGATGGCTTCCAAACATTTGACATATATCAAATAGATAGCAACACTATTGAGCTTTACAATCCTTATGAAGACACGTCATACTTTTTAGACGGTTACCAGCGTAGTAATTTTGATTATGACTATGTTTTTTATGATAATATTCATTATTTCTTACAAGAATATGAAGCTTGGGAAAAAATATATACCAGTAATTATGGGGCACTGAATGAATTTGATAACGAAAACTTTTTACAGTTTTTAGCAGGAGGAGATGATATTACATTTAGAAGTTCGCAAGATTTACCAGGAACATCAATTGGGAATATCTATTGGGATTACACAGGAATTTATGGTGTAGGAGATATAGCTAATAACATGTATTTAAAAACGTTGACACTAGATTATGATTATTTTGCAAATGAATATTTTGAATTAGATATTATTAATGATGGTAAAATTGAGTTGTACCATCCAGATTCTGGTACTGCTTATGAGTTTACCGGAAGAGGTTATATTGAGTACTTAAGAAGTGCAAATACAAAAGACAAAACAGAAACTCAATCTAATGTTCTAAAAAAACGTAAACAAAGAACACCTAAAAAAGAAAACATTAGAGAAAACACAAGAGAACAATAAAAATTTTGGTTGGTTAGTTAGTTTAGAAACTGTTCAGGAATCCTTTTTTGAACAGTTTCTTTTTTTCTGTGACTTTTTGCTTTCACTGTGTCTAATTAGTATAACAATTTATTAACGACAGACTCACAGTAAATCATTAAATTTGAAAAGTTAGTTAACATTAATCTTAATAATTAAAACAAAACACAATGGGAGTATTTTCATTTATTAAAAATGCAGGAGCTAAAATTTTTGGCATAGGAAAAACAGATGCTGAAGAAGCATCTGAAGCATCTGCGGCAAAACTTAAAGCAGAAGCACAAGCTGCTGCTAAACTTGAGGAAACAATCAATGACTTGCAGTTACAAGTTGAAAACTTAAATGTCCATATTGATGACGATAGAGCAACAATTACAGGAGCAGCCTATGATCAAGCAACAAAAGAAAAAGTTGTATTAGTGGTTGGAAATTCTAATGGCATTGCAATAGTTGATGACCAAATGACTGTTGAGCACGTTCAACCTGAAGCTCAATTTCATACAGTAGTAAGTGGTGATACTTTAGGTAAAATCGCAAAGACCTATTACGGCAATGCTATGAAATATCCAGTAATATTTGAAGCTAATAAGCCTATGCTTAAAAACCCAGACTTAATTTATCCTGGGCAAGTATTAAGAATCCCTACTTTAGATTAAGCACTTTACTTATGTTAATCAATGAAGGCGATATTTACATCGCCTTTATTTTTTATAAAAGTTCATTTCGTCCAAATACTGCCATACATTTTCTGGTAATAACGGACGAATATTCTTGCCTTCCTTAATTGCCTTTCTTATAAACGTTGAAGAAATCTCCATGATAGGAGAATTAATAAAATGAATATTTTTATGGTCAACAAGTTCTGATTCTACTTTACCTTTTGAAATTCTAGGATAGACATAAATATCATGGTTCTCCAAAATGATATTATAGTTTTTCCATTTATGAAAACTCTTTAAATTGTCTTCACCCATGATAATGGAAAAATTATAGTCTGGATATTTTTCTTCTAAATAGGTTAATGTATTTATGGTGTAATTAGGTTGGGGTAATTTGAACTCAATATCACTAACTCGCAATTTGTCATAACTCTCTAAAGCGCGATCGACCATTTGGTAACGATGATTATTGTCTAATAAAGATGATTTTTTTTTAAAAGGGCTATGAGGTGTAACAACAAGCCAAACTTGATCTAAATCGCTATACTCTACAATATGATTTGCAATGACCAGATGACCTACATGAATAGGGTTGAATGTGCCAAAGTATAAACCAACTTTCATATCTATTTTCTCAATCAATATTTAGAAAATTCGAGACTAAAGATTCAGCTTCAGTTAAAGCAATATCTAAATTGCCATTTTCAACAATAACATCAAATAAAGGAGCTGTAGCAAGCTCTGCAGAGGCTTTGGCTATTCTCATATTGATTTTGTCATTGCTTTCTGTTTGTCTTTTCTTTAATCGGATTTTAAGCTCGTCTATACTTGGCGGTTTTACAAAAACAGCCAAAGTTTGTTCAGGGAATTTTCTTTTTATTCTTAAACCTCCAGAAACATCAATGTCAAAAATAACGTGTTTACCTAAAGCCCATATTCGTTCAACTTCACTTTTTAAAGTGCCATAAAAATTGTCTCTATAAACTTCTTCCCATTCTAGAAATTCTCCATTTTTAATTTTTTGTTTGAATTCTTTTGAAGACAGGAAATAATAATCTTTTCCATCAACTTCTTCACCTCTTCTTTCACGCGATGTCGCAGAGATTGAAAAAGCAAGATTTAATTTTTCAATGCTTAATAAATGTCTTACAATTGTTGTTTTACCAGAGCCAGAAGGCGCAGAAAATACAATTAGTTTACCTCCACTCATTATAAAACATTTAAGAGTTGTTCTTTAATTTTTTCAAGTTCATCTTTCATCTGAACAACCAGTTTTTGCATTGGTGCATAATTGCTTTTAGATCCAATAGTATTAATTTCCCGTCCTATTTCTTGACAAATAAAACCTAATTTTTTACCATTAGAATCAACCGAATCTATAGATTTTATAAAATAATCCAAATGGTTTTTTAAACGAACTTTTTCTTCTGTGATGTCAAACTTTTCTATGTAGTAAAGGAGTTCCTGCTCAAACCTGTTTTCATCATATTTCTCTTTTAGCTCTTCAATGCCTTTGCGCAATCGCTCTCTCACACCTTCAACTCTTTCAGGGTCCATTGCAATTACATCTTCAAGAAGCTTGTCAATATTTTCCACTCTTATCTTAAAATCTTGCTCTAGAACTTTACCTTCATCCAATCTGTATTTGGTGATACTTTCTAAAGCAGAATCTATTTCACTTTTAATAGAGTTCCATTCGTTTTCATCAATTTCAGATTTTTCTGTATTTAATGCATCAGGAAATCTAACAGCCATTTTAAGCAACTCTGTATCATCTCCATCAACAATTTTTTTGAGGTCTTTAATATATTGCCTTACCACAGGAGCATTGATCTGTGTTGAAGTTTCTTCACCAGTAATTTCAACATATATCGATAAATCTACCTTACCACGAACTAGATTTTCAGCAATTAATTTTCTAATGTCAAGCTCTTTTTCTCTGTATATAGATGGCATTCTCACGTTTAAATCAAGATTCTTGCTGTTAAGCGATTTGATTTCGATAGTGATTTTTTTTGTTGGTAATTGTAACACAGATTTACCGTAACCTGTCATAGAATATATCATAAACCTATTTTAAAAGTTGTACAAAGTTAAAAATTAAACCTTTAGTTTAGGTTTTTTGCTTACCAAATAAACTCCAGCAAAAATAAACAAGGCGGTTATAATCTTTAATGAATTTAAAGAGTCTGCACCAATTATTATTGCATATAGGATGCCAATAATGGGCTGTAAATAAATAAACACACTAAGTGTAGAAGCTTTCAATTCTTTGAGCGCATATATATTTAGCAAATACGTTAAAAACGTTGTTCCAACAACTACAAAGCATATTTTCCAAATGGCTTCAAAAGGTAGTGAAGACCATTCTATTTCTATAAATTCTGATATAGCTATTGGAAAATTTATAAAAATACCAATTAAAAAAAGCCATTTCATAATGGTGAATGGATGATATTTGTTAGTCAGTGGTTTTACCAAAATGAGATAAAGCCCGTAAGTTGCACTATTCACAACAAACAGCATATTACCAACAGGAATATTAGGAGCATTGAGTTGTGTTTCATTACTGAAAAAGATTAATGCTAGAGCACCACTAAACCCTAATGCTATTCCAAAATATCGTATTAAAGTAATTTTCTCTTTTACAATAAAAGCAGACATTAAAAACACTAAAATAGGTGACACTGTAATTATTATAGAACTATTTACAGGAGTAGAAAGACTTAAGCCCTTAAAAAAGGCGAGCATATTTATTCCCATACCAAAAAACGCACATATAAAAATACGTTTCCAATGTCCAACAGCTATTTTTTCTTTTGGTCCAAATAGAGAAATTGACCAGAATAATATTGATGCACCAATAACTCTCACAAGAATTAACCCGAAAGGTTTAATGTAAGTTGGCATTAGGCCTTTCGCAATGGTATGATTTAATCCATATATGGTTGTAGCCACTAGAGCAGCAAGAAAAGCAAGTGTTCTATTGCTCATTAATGCATAATTTTGCCGACTTAATAACGTCTTTGCTATTTCCAATAAATATTGAATTATTACATATAATAACAGGGCGTTTTAAAAATGTGTAATGATGTAAAATGTAGTGTTTATAATCTTTTTCTGTTAAAGATGCGTTTTTCAAATCCATGTCTTTATAAAGCTTTGCTTTACGACTAAATAAAGCTTCATAACTCCCAGCAAGATCTTTCATTTGCTTTAATTGTTGAACTGTTATTTCTTCAGTTTTAATGTCTTGCATTAGATAGTCTGAAGGAACATTAAGTTCTCTTAAAATTCTAATGCAGGTGCTGCATGTTTTTAAATAGTAAACTTTTTTCATTTAGTTGTAATTTAAATAAGATGAAATTTCGTTGTAAGGAATTGTAAATTGAATAATTCCCGTGGCATAAGGTGCAACTTCATAAACATTATAGAGTATTACAACGCCTTCATATTCAAGGCCAATATTTTGAGCAAGTAAAAACTCATCAGTATCAAATATTTCCGATTCATTTTCGGCTATAAACTCTTCGAAATAAGATTTAGCAATCGATTTTATAGCTTTAATGTCATTGAAAAGTTTATCATTTTCTATTTTTAAACCAGTTTCTGGATCAAAATTCAGGAATCTTATGGTGAGAATACCGTGTGCACCACCTGTATCTAAATAAGATGAAATGGCAATACTAATAATTTCTTCTGATTGATAAATTAAATCTCCGTCAATTTGCGCCTCCCATTCTTGAGCGCTATTTGGAAAGTCTTTTTTAAAAGAATTATATTCAGTATTGAATTCTAAAATTTGTTCTTCAAGACTTTTTTCTGAATTTACATGTTCCTCTCCAAAACTTAAGCTTTGCGATATTGTATAGTAAATTGTAGTGTTTATATTATCTGAAATGATGTTGTCTCCTTCAGCTTTAGGAATATTAATACTTACTATAGAATTACCTTCAGCAGAAATTTCAATCTCATTAAATGTGATTTTACTTTCTTCAACACAGGAGGTAAGAATTAAAAAAACACCCAATAAAAAAGAAAATAAATAAAACTTCATAGATTTATGTTAAAGATGGCATAAAGGTAAATATTGCATTTGAATACACCGAATTAAAGGCTATTTTTGTTCCAAATATCTATAAGATGAAATTCAATACCAAAACTATACATGGAGGTCAAGAACATGACATAGCTTATGGCTCAGTTATGCCTCCTATTTATCAAACATCAACCTATGCTCAAAGTACACCGGGTGGACATAAAGGATACGAATATTCAAGATCACAAAATCCAACAAGACATGCTCTTGAGAAAGCTTTTGCAAGTATTGAAAATGGGAATTATGGATTAGCTTTTGGTTCAGGACTGGCATCAATTGACGCCATCATAAAATTATTAAAACCTGGAGATGAAGTGATTTCTACCAATGATTTATACGGAGGCTCTTACAGACTGTTCACAAAAATTTATTCAGAATTTGGAATTAAGTTCCACTTTATCGGAATGCAAAATGCCACAAATATTGAAGATTTTGTAAATAGTAAAACAAAACTTATTTGGGTTGAAACACCTACAAATCCAATGATGAACATCATTGATATAAAAGCAACAGTAAAAATTGCAAAAAAACATGATATCCTTTTAGCGGTTGACAACACCTTTGCTACACCTTATCTACAAAGACCTTTAGATTTAGGAGCAGATATTATTATGCATTCAGCAACCAAATATCTTGGAGGACATAGCGATGTTGTTATGGGTGCTTTAGTGGTTAATGACAAAGAATTAGCAGACAAGCTTTATTTTATTCAGAATGCTAGCGGAGCAGTTTGTGGGCCACAAGACAGCTTTTTGGTTTTAAGAGGTATAAAAACATTGCATATAAGAATGCAACGCCATTGTGAAAACGGGAAAACTGTAGCAGAATATTTAAATTCTCATCCGAAGATTGAAAAAGTATATTGGCCAGGTTTTGAAAGTCACCCAAATCATGAAATTGCAAAATCACAAATGAAAGATTTTGGAGGCATGGTGTCTTTTGTTACTAAAGGTAATAACTACCAAGATGCTATTAGAATAGTTGAAAATCTCAAAGTATTTACTTTGGCGGAGTCTCTTGGAGGAGTAGAGTCGCTTGCAGGTCATCCAGCGAGCATGACACATGCTAGTATTCCTAAAGAAGAAAGAGAAAAAACAGGGGTTGTGGATTCTTTAATCAGGTTAAGTGTAGGTATAGAAGATATTGACGATTTAATTGCCGATCTTAGGCAAGCAATAGGTTAAAAACAATTAATCCAAATAATAAATATAACCAAAATTCAACCAGATTAACCAATCGTTGTATTTATTAAAATCTTTTAATTCGTGATTAAAGCCATCAACCCAGTCACTAAAATAAAGTTGCCATCTTAAATCGAGCATTAAATCTGAAAGAGGGCCGAGTTTATATCTTACACCAACACTCGTTACCATAGACCAACTGTCTCCTTTGTCTAAATCAATTGGATATTTTCTAGTTTCACCAGCAGGCACAGGTGGTAGAAATCGATCGTCTGCATACCAATAAGAATAGATATTATTTGGATTGTAAACATTTTTATCACCATAATCTGTACTGGCTTGCGGAGAATATGAAGTATAGTGAATGCCCAAACTCACAAATGGTGCAAATCTATAAGCAAACCCTTGAAATGATCTAATACTTTTTGGGAAGTACTCCAATTGAGTACCAATATCAAAATTTTCTGCAACGCCATGATGAGCTCTTAACTTATCAGCATTTGTACTTGTTTTGTTAGGTGCAACCCATCTTCCAAAGTGGTCAAGGTCTGTGTAATTCCAGGATACCTCGTTACGCAGTTTAAAATGGTCATTAAAATAGGTGTCGGTAGAGTAGCAATTACAATCTGCACGATAAGAAAAATTGATATAATGAATAATACCAATACCTATACCAGAGTTTCCAAGGTTTGTAGGCTCATCATATCTATTCCCGAAGTCAGATCTAAATTCTACAGGACCAACTATAACACCAATTTCGTGAGAAAAGCCTAATTGAGCAAAAGTAGCCGGATTAACTACTAAAAAACATAAGACTAAAGCTAAATGTTTAAAGTTAAGCATAATCAAGGTGTTATTTTTTGAGGCATTATTGCTAACAAATATATGAAAACAGATTTAAGATGCAAACAAATGTAATTTAACAAAAAGTTCAATAGGTTCTTTTAAAAAAAATTAATATTGCGAAATTGTAAAAAAAACATAGTAATTTTTAAAGATAACGTATATTTGTGCTTTAAAATTATAACATTAATAATAGTATCATAATTTTTTATAAATGAAAGACATCATTGAAGGATTTCTTGATCTGGTAAGAGAGAGAAATGGTAACGAACCTGAATTTTTACAAGCAGTTGAGGAGGTAGCTGAAACCGTACTTCCATATATCGTTCAGCACGATATTTATCATGGCAAAAACATTTTGTTAAGAATGGTAGAGCCAGAAAGGGTTATAACTTTTAGAGTTTGCTGGGTAGATGATCAAGGAGAAATTCAAGTAAATAGAGGTTACAGAATCCAGATGAATTCTGCAATAGGTCCTTATAAAGGAGGTTTACGTTTTCATCCTTCTGTTAATATGAGTATTTTAAAGTTCTTGGCTTTTGAGCAAGTATTTAAAAACTCATTAACAACACTTCCAATGGGTGGAGGTAAAGGAGGATCTGATTTTGATCCAAAAGGGAAAAGTGATGGTGAGATTATGAGGTTTTGCCATGCATTTATGGCAGAATTATGCCGACACATCGGGCCATTTACAGATGTTCCAGCTGGAGATATTGGAGTTGGGGCACGTGAGATTGGGTTTTTGTTCGGTATGTACAAGAAAATGAGGAATGAGTTTACTGGAGTGCTCACAGGCAAAGGTCTTTCTTGGGGAGGATCTTTAATTCGACCAGAGGCCACAGGATATGGAACTGTATATTTTGCCCAAAGTATGTTAGAAACAAAAGGCAAAAATTTTGAAGGTAAAACAGTTACAATTTCTGGTTCTGGAAATGTTGCTCAATATGCCACCCAAAAAGCAACCCAATTAGGAGGGAAAGTGATTACACTTTCAGACTCTTCAGGATATATATATGATAAAGATGGAATAGATGCCGAAAAACTAGCTCATATTATGTATTTAAAGAATGAAAAAAGAGTGCGTATATCTGAATATTTAGAAAAATATCCTTCAGCACAATTTTTTGAAGAAGAAAGACCATGGTCTGTAGCATGTGATATTGCTTTACCTTGTGCAACCCAAAATGAACTTGATGGGAATGATGCAAAAATGCTTATAAATAATGGATGCATTTGTGTCGCAGAAGGAGCTAATATGCCATCAACACCGGAAGCCATTCATGCTTTTCATGATGCAAAAATTCTATTTGCTCCTGGGAAAGCTTCAAATGCTGGTGGAGTAGCAACTTCAGGATTAGAAATGTCACAAAATTCGTTAAGAATAAGTTGGACAAGAGATGAGGTTGATAATAAACTTAAAGGTATTATGGAGGATATTCATGATTCATGTATCGAATACGGTAAAGAAGGAGATTATGTAAATTATGTGAAAGGCGCCAATATAGCTGGATTTGTTAAAGTAGCAGATGCAATGCTAGCTCAAGGTGTAGTTTAATTTTACTTGAATCAAAATTTTAAAAAAGCTTTCTGAAAATCAGAAAGCTTTTTGTTTTAAATATATTATTTTAAAGTAAAACTCGTTTGTTATAAATATATTTGAAAGTTTTAAAAACGCATGATAAAAAGAATAATACTTTATTTATTTTGCTTGTTTCCGTTAATTCACAGTGGACAAGATTTTTCTGCACTTTGGGAAGGACATTTTTCTTATTATAATATCAAAGACACTTCACAAGGAGATAATAAAATTTTTGCTGCTGCTGAAAATGCGATTTTTGTGTTTGATACTACGACAAATGAAATAGAAGAAATAACAACAGTTCAAGGGCTTTCAGGAGAGATTATTTCCACTATTCATTATAGCGAAACCTACGGATTGTTGGTTATTGGTTATGAAAATGGATTAATGGAAATAGTTTTTAATTCTGATGATAATGTTTTGTCTGTTGTAGATATATTAGAGAAAGCCACAATCTCACCAGATCTTAAAAAGATCAATCATTTTAATGAATATAATGGTTTGATTTATATTTCTACAAATTATGGTATTTCAGTTTACGATTTAGAGAGGTTAGAGTTTGGAGACACTTATTTTATTGGTGATTTCGGGAGCCAAATACCTGTTAGACAAACAGCTATTTATCAAGACTTTATCTATGCTGCTTGTTTTGGTGCTAGTGGTGTTAAAAAAGCATTGTCTACGAGTAACAATTTAATAGACTATCAGCAATGGCAGACCTTAATTGGTGGCAATTGGAGTGCTATTGAGTCTGTGAATGATAAACTATATGCCGTAAGAGGCAATAGAAATATTTATAGTGTAATTAATGACAGTTTTATATCATTAATTAATTACAATACACTACCAGTAAATGTTAGTGGAGTAAATGGCTTTTTAATAGTTACAATAGCAGATAATGTGTTTGTTTATGATTCAAATTTTAATTTACTTTCTCAAGTATCTCCTACTTCAGAATTTCAAACAAAATTTACCTCGGCAACCATAGATTCTGAATATATTTATATTGGGACAGAAACTCTGGGAGTTTTAAAAACACCAATTAATAACCCTACTACTTTTGAAGAGATTCATCCACAAGGGCCATTATTAAATAATTCTTTTTCACTAGAAGCGCAAAATAACAATGTATGGGTTTCTTTTGGAGAATATGATTTGTTTTACAACCCTTATCCTCTAAATAGAAGAGGCTTTAGCCACTTGAATGATGAAGATTGGATTAACACACCTTTTGAAGATGTTTTTGGAGCGGTATCCTTAAATGATATCGCTATAAATCCATTCAACAATAATCAAGTATTTATCAGTTCATTTTTTAGCGGCTTATTAGAGGTAAATGATGAGATACCTACTATACTTTATAATCAAACAAACAGCAGTTTAGAATCATTAATTTTCCCAAATAACCCTAATTACGTAGATATAAGAGTAGGGCCTTCTGTTTTTGATAGAAATGGTTTGTTGTGGACTGTAACGAGCAGAGTAGATAGTCCTCTAAAATCTTATAACCCAAGTGCAAATCAATGGCAATCATACAGCTTTACAGACATTATCCCTAGTGGTTTAGACGATAATTTGGGATTTGGAGATATGGTAATTGGTAGTGATGGAACAAAGTGGATTGCTAGTTATGAACAAGGTATAATTGGCTTTAATGAAAATAATGGGATGGCATTAAAAAAACTAAAAGATGAAGCAAATAATTTTCCATCTAACTACACGACAGCTTTAGCAATAGATAATAGAAACAGGCTTTGGATTGGTACTTTTAGAGGTTTGAGAGTATTATACAATACATCCAATTTTTTCACTGATGATAATGTACAGGTAGAAGAGATAATAATTCTTGAAGATGGCACGGCAAAAGAACTTTTATTTCAACAATTTGTTTCAGATATTGAAGTAGATGGATCTAATAACAAATGGGTAGGAACTATAGGAGCAGGATTGTTTTATTTTTCGTCAGATGGTCAAGAAACAATATTTCATTTTACACAAGACAACTCACCATTGCCTTCAGATAATATTTCTGACGTGTCAATAGATTCATCCCAAGGAGTTGTTTATATAGCAACCGAAAGAGGATTAGTATCATTTAGAGCAGGAGGATCTAGCGTATCTGATGATTTAGAAAACGCCTATGTCTATCCTAACCCTGTTAGGCCTGGTTTTAATATTGTTGATGAAAAAGTTAAAATAAGTGGAATATCAGATAATGTAAATATTAAAATCACGGATATTGAAGGCAATCTTGTAGCAGAAGCTCAATCAAGAACAAACTTAAGATACAATGGTTTTAATCTTGAAATAGCTGGCGGAACAGCTTATTGGAATGGGAAAAATCTCGCAAACAATATAGTGGCTTCTGGAGTTTATTTGGTCATGTTGTCCGATCTGGATACATTTGAGACCAAAGTTTTAAAAATAATGGTAGTTAGATAATGGTTATTTCTACAAAGGCCATTGTAATTTCAAAAATCAAATATGGAGATAGTGACCTTATTGTAAAATGCTACACTCAAGAGTTGGGTATGGTGAGCTACATGCTTAAAGGAGTTTTAAAAAGCAAAAAAGGGAAGGTAAAAACAGCATATTTTCAATTATTATCTCAATTAGATATAGAGACTATACATAGAGCGAACAGATCCTTTCAAAGTATCAAAGACTTAAGGATGAATCATATGTATGTAAGTTTGCACACCAATGTTTTAAAGAGTACAATTGTAATGTTTTTGGCTGAAGTTCTTTCAAGTTGTTTGATTGAAGAAGAAAAGAATAGAACACTGTATAATTACATTGAAACTGCTTTTTTATGGTTGGATCAGCATGATAATCTCTCAAACTTTCACCTACTGTTTTTATTAAAATTATCGCGGTATTTAGGGTTCTATCCGGATACAACAAATATTGATTTTGATTTTTTCAATCTCATTGAAGGCAAATTTGAAGACTCAGAAACAGGGTTGTATACAATTTCAGGACAAAATTTAGTACTTTTAAAACGTCTGTTAGGCATAAATTTTGATGAGTTAAATACTATAAAACTGAACTCAAAACAAAGACAATCTTTTTTAAAAATAATGTTATTGTATTTTGATTTACATTTATCTGGTTTTAAAGAACCTAAATCATTACAGCTTTTTTACCAAGTATTCAACTAACAACCCTTAACCAACCTTGATGAAAATTACAGTATTTTTTTACATGCTTAGCTTTTCCTTATCCTTGTGGTCACAGGAAGTTAAGGTCATTGTAAAAATTGCAAATACTCCCATTTCAAATGTTGCGATCTATAATTCTGAACAAAATATTTATACCATAACCAACATTAATGGAATTGCTAATTTAGACCGATTTTCTGATACTGAAGACATTTATTTTGAACATATCCTTCATGTGAATATAAAGTTGAATAAACAGCAAATTAGAGCTAATAATAATGTAATCTATTTAGAACAGAAGGTTGAAGATTTAGAAGAAATTGTCTTATCCGCTTCAAAGTTTGAGCAAAGCAAAAAAGATATTCCACAAAAAATAGTTAGTATCAGCTCTAGAACCATTGAGTTTATAAACCCACAAACCAGTGCAGATTTATTGGAAAACACAGGGAACGTGTACATACAAAAAAGCCAATTTGGAGGAGGTAGTCCGATGATCAGAGGTTTTTCAACCAATAGATTGTTAATAACGGTAGATGGAGTTAGAATGAACAATGCTATTTTTAGAGGAGGAAATCTTCAAAATATTATTTCTATAGACCCATTTTCCGTTCAAAACACCGAAATAACTTTAGGAGCAGGTTCAGTAATCTATGGAAGTGATGCTGTTGGAGGTGTTATGAGTTTTTACACTAAACAACCAAAACTTTCGTACAAAGACTCCATAGCATTTAAAGCAGATGCTATAGGTAGATATGCTTCTGCAAGTGACGAAAAAACGGGCCATTTAGATTTTAGTTTTGGAATGAAAAAAATAGCGTTTTTGTCAAGTATTAGCTTTAACGCTTTTAATGATTTAAGAATGGGTAAATATGGTCCTAAAGAATACTTAAGGCCCGAATATGTAACAACAATAAATAATGTAGACAGTATTGTTGAAAATAAGGACCCAAGAACTCAAGTACCTTCGGGATATAATCAAATTAATTTAATGCAAAAAATAAAGTATGAACCTTATGATAATTTAAGTTTGGATTTGGGTTTGTATTATACAACAACTTCAGATTACCCAAGATATGATAGACTTATACGCTATAGAGGCGATAATTTACGATCTGCCGAATGGTATTACGGACCTCAACGCTGGTTTATGGCTAATGCAAACATCAGCAGGTTAAGTAGCAGATCTAATTTATACGATTCTTTTAAAGTATCTGTCGCATATCAAAATTTCCAAGAAAGTAGGATAGATAGAGATTATCAATCTGAAATAAGAAATATTAGAGAAGAAGCTGTTGATATGTATTCTTTTAATATGGATTTTGAAAAAAACCTTTCAACAAAGACAGAATTTTTTTATGGTGTAGAATATGTATATAATTACATAAAGTCTGTTGGAAATGAAAAGAACATAACATCAAATACGCTCTTTCCAACAATTTCAAGATATCCTAATGGAGCCAATTGGCAATCGGCCGCAATATATTCAAGTATTAAGTACAAACCCAACCCAAGATTTGTTTTTCAGTCGGGTTTAAGATTTAATCATGTCTCTTCAAAAGCTAGTTTTAAAGAAAATAATGTCTATTTGAACTTGCCATTTGAATCTTCCAAAATTAATGCAGGAGCATTAACTGGAACAGCTGGAATAAGTTGGTCTCCTAATGCCATTCTACAATGGAAATTAAATGCATCATCTGCCTTTAGAGCTCCAAACATTGATGACATAGGTAAAGTCTTTGATTCTGAACCTGGATCTGTTGTTGTTCCAAATGAAAATTTAAGACCAGAATATGCTTACGGTGGTGAACTAGGGCTAAAATTCAACTTCAGTAATAAAGTTATTTTAGATTTTAGTACGTATTATACATATTTAGACAATGCATTGGTACGAAGAGATTATATGATAAATGGCGAAACAGAAATTATTTATGATGGCGAATTAAGTAATGTTCAGGCGATACAGAATGCATCAAAGGCATGGATTTATGGCTTTGAGTTCGGAATGGAAATAAACTTTAGTGAACATCTTAAGTTAACATCACAATATAATGCCATCGGAGGCACAGAAGAAGATCATGATATAGAAGTGCCTATTAGGCACGTAGCACCAAATTTTGGAAACACGCATTTAATTTGGAGTTTTAATAATTTTAAAATTGATGTCTTTGCAAACTACAATCAGGAATTATCTTTCAATCAGTTAGCGCCTTCTGAAATTGAAAAGGATTATATCTACGCTTTGGATGAAAATGGAAATCCGTATTCACCATCGTGGTACACCTTAAACTTAAGAACACAATACTCAATTAATCCATCAATTACACTTACCGCAAATCTTGAGAATATAACAAACCAACGATATAAAACATATTCGTCTGGAATAGCAGCAGCAGGGAGAAATTTAATATTAGCTTTAAAAGTTGAACTTTAAAAAGTCATTATTTTTTAACAGCTTTTTTGGTAACAATGGCGCCGTTAGATAATTCTATTTTTGCAATATAAGTGGCTTGACTTAATGAAGACAGATTATAAATTTCAACATTATTGTTCCCTTTAAAATTGTAGAGTTGTCTGCCCAAAACATCAAACAATTGTACATTTAAAATATTCAGATTATTTGAAGCCTTAAACTTTACATGGTCAGCATCTAATTCAATAATTGTAACAGTATTAGCCTCTATATCATTTTGATTAATACCTAAAGAGGCATCATTGAATACAATTTCAAAACGATCTTTAAACTCGCCAACTTCAGAGGTAAACGTATAATCAGAATCGGAAAGATTATGTATGGTATTCATGTCATAATCTTTTAAGTAAACCGTATTATTGTTAAAGAAGTTGCCCTCTATTTGTGCTATAGATAAAGTATATAATGTGGCAACATCAATAGAAGTATCAAAGCCTATAGCAATGGTTTCATCCAAATCCAGACTATTAGGATCTTTACCTTGGATAGCGAACTTCTTATCATTATTTTCAATAATAGAATACAAAATAGAGTAAGCTCCTGTAGAAAGGTTTCTAGGCGCATCATAAGTTAGGCCATCAAAATCATCTGAAGCACCATTTACATAGGCAACTAAAATCTGATTGAAAACTCCATTATCAGACGTCAGTTTTATGGATAGTTTATTAGGTTCTGAATTTTCCTTTGAGTTTGAATTTCTAAAAAATTGAGTATTATTTCCATTAACTCTCATTGCGTTATTAAAAGTTACAGTACCTTGTTTAATACTACCATTTGTGGAATCAACAGCTCCAGAATTTGAATAAGCAACAAAAAATCCTTGTCCAGACGGTATAAATCTATCTGGTGTGACATTATCTCCACCAGGATTTTCACCACTTGCATTAATAATCGCATAATCTGCTTGAGAAAAATTCTCAACCTGGTT
Source organism: Gilvirhabdus luticola (assembly GCF_040117515.1). Lineage (NCBI taxonomy): Bacteria > Pseudomonadati > Bacteroidota > Flavobacteriia > Flavobacteriales > Flavobacteriaceae > Gilvirhabdus > Gilvirhabdus luticola. Next base: position 659,813 of record NZ_JBEEEN010000001.1, on the reverse strand, counting down.
ACCGTTATTTGATCTTGAAGGCGGTGTTGTTTGTGACCAAAAATAAATAACACCATCAATACCTCCTTGGTCAACCGTATCAATTACAGAATTGGCAGCTAAAAATAAGTTCGCATCAATAGCTGAAGGATAAGGGTTGCCAATAAAATTCCAGTTATTGTCATTGAGTTCAGAGTCATTTCTATAAACAGGAACACTAATAATTCCTGTATTAAAAGCGCCTTCAAAAGTATAGGTAAATTGACATGGTGTAGTTGGATTATTATCAGTATAACAAGGAGAGCTATTAAATATTACCTGATTATGTGTAGACGCATAACCCATTCCAGGAACCATTGGGTCTGAATCAGACAAAATGAACCAATCATTATTATTGTCATCTATATCATCTTGACCTGGAGTGTAGCTGTTACTGTTTCCAATTTCCTTTTGGCTATCTAAATAGTTAGCTCCATTAAAACCAAATCGCCTATTTGATTGAGCATCTGATAAACCTGCACCAACCGTTTCAGTTTCTGTAGGAGAACTCCAATAAGTATACTCGTACCACTGTTTCATTTCTGCTGTTTCTTTTTCTACAGTTGCATTGCCACTTGGATCAAGCGTAAAAGTTCCTGAATCGTTCACTTGTACTAAAGAGCCTGAAGTTCTTACAATAATATCGCCATAAATGGTCACATCATTTTCAACCAGAACATAACTACCATCATCAACAATTAAAGTTGAACCAGAATTTACAATTAAACTGCATGAACTAAAACTTCCATTTGTAGTAGTATTATAATCTCCATTTATAATTACATGTGTAGATAAGCTTGGAGGCAAGCTCCAAGAAGCTCCATCCCAAGTAGATGTTGAGCTACAAAAAGTATTTAATCTCCCATTAAAAGCAAAATCATTAATACTAAACGTACCATTATTATTCATTCCACCCCAAGCATAAACTCTAAAAGTTATCGTTGAATTTATGTTTTGAAAAGCGGGAGCAGAAAGATCAATAACTGCACCAGCTATTATTCCAGTTCCAATATTATTTGTATAGCCATCCAAACTACTTCTGACAGCAATATTTACTGGACCTTGTTGAGAGCTTTGACCTGTATATTCAAAACTTATAAAATCAATCTCATAACCAGTGTTAGGTGTAATGGTGAAATAAAAATAATCATCAATATCTAATGCAGATAAATTCCAATCTCTTGCATTATACCTATCGTTACCATTGAAACCATTGATTCCAGTTCCCCTGCCTATACCTGAAACAGTAATATTTGGGTCAATTATTTGCCCATTAATATAAGGGTCAAAATTATTTGGATTGTTACCAGTTATTAGATTGGAAAATATTACTTGCCCAAACCCCGAAAAATTAATGCATAAGAAGATTAAAACAATGAGGGTTTGTTTCTTGATCATAAGGAGTAATGAATTCAATTTTTTATAAAATCTAGCAAATATAATTCAATTTACTTAAAAATCAAGGGCTTGCATTTCTGCTATTATTAACATTTTGTTATTATTTTTACACATGCTCAAACATAAGTCATATACTGTAGAAGAAGCTAAAAAAAAACTCGAAAACTACTGCGCCTATCAAGAACGATGTCATCAAGACGTTAGGCAAAAACTTCAGAGCATGCACATGATACCTGAAGCTATAGACCAAACTATGGGTCACCTTATTAAACATAACTATCTTAACGAGGAACGTTTTTCCAAAGCATATGTACGCGGAAAGTTAAGGCAAAAATATTGGGGTAAGAATCGCCTCACTTTGGAATTAAAGAAAAGAGATGTTTCCAAACATAATATAAAATCAGCACTTGATGAAATTAATGAGCAGGAGTATAACGACATTTTTGAGAAACTTGTCGAAAAAAGAATAAATCAACTTAAAGAGCCCAATAAATTAAAGCGGAAAAAGAAACTTGTAGATTATCTTTTGTACAGAGGTTGGGAATCTTTTTTGGTTTATAATAAAGTCAATGAATTAATACCTTAACTATTTATTGTGATTATTGTGAGTTCTCACAATGGCCTGCTCATTTTTCCAATCTATCCATTGTTGCCCTTTTATACTGCGCATGGTATTATCAAAATGCCTCATAATAAAAATATTATAAATGGCTTGAGCCAGGTTTTTGGGTTTTCTAGCTATAGCTCTTAAACTCATAGAAATACCTGGTGTGACATAGCGCATATAATGCCAAAAACCTTCAGGCATATATAAGACCTCACCGTGGTTTAGTTGGGTAGTATAACCTCTTGCCTTTTTTAAGGCTGGCCATTTTGTAAAATCTGGATTGGAAAAATCTATATCTTCTCTGGTTATTAGAGAGTGAGGCACTTTATATAAAAAATTATTCTGTTTTTGATCAAACAAGATTATTTGCTTTTTACCTTGAAAATGAAAATGAAAAATATTGGCCAAATCAATGTCGTAGTGCATAAAAGTATATGAGTTTTCACCTCCAAAAAACAGCATTGGTAATCCTTTCATAAGTTTTAAGCCAAAATCTGGAAATTTAAAATCTTGCTGAAGTTCAGGGATTTCCTTTAAAATATTCCAAAGAAAAATACGATATCGTGTGGGTTCTTTTTTAAGAAGATCCACATAATCGCTCATTTTCATTGTGACATGAGGTTCATTGAATCCGTCGTTATAATCTACAGGTCTGTCGTCATAAAGTGGCACAATTTTATCACCTGCTATGGCCTTCATATAATCCAGGTTCCATTTAGAATAGGCTGGCCAGTCTTCAATAAAGCGCTCAATAACCACAGGTTTTTGTGGTTTGAAATAATGCTTAATAAAATCCTCTTTGGTTATAGTCTTTAATCGAGGAATCTCTTGAAGATTTAATTTCAATATCGTCTGTTTTTTATAAAGGAGCTAAAGTTAAGAAATAGTTACTAAATTTTAATTGTTGTGAGATTTCACAACTAAAAACTCATAGCTAAAAAATGTACTTTAAATCCAATAGTATATTCCTTTTGGGCATTGGCACTAAATTGGTTTCGGTGTATTCTGTGTTAAAAATATTGTTCCCAATAACTGAAAATTTAAAGGACTCAATAGACAAAGTAGCCTTTACATCTACGATTCCATAACTTTCGCCAGTGGTACGTTTTGCATATTTATAGGTAATGTCTTGAGAGATATGTCGGAAAAACCGTGAATGATATGTTGTTGTAAAGTGATGTTTTAATGAATTTATAGAATATCTTGAAAAGCTTTTATTTATATCTTTTAAATTTTCATCTAAATAGCTATATCCAAAATTAAGAGTCTGATTATGGTCAGACATTTTGAAATTGTATGACAGGCTGGTTTCAAATCCGAAGGAATTTATATCTTGAATATTAGTGGCTTGCCAAAGGTCGTCTTCATTTTCTTTCACATAATCAATAAGATTTCTTGAGCTTCTATTGAAAATAGCCACATATCCATTAATGCTGTTGTTTGAGTATTTAAGCCCAATTTCTTCTGTAATGGCTTCTTCTGGTTCTAAATCTTCATTACCCAGCGTTGTTGGGTCACTATAATACAAATCTGTATATGTTGGAATTCTGTAGGTATATCCTGCATTGGCATAGACTTTAAATGTGTCATTTATTCTATACCCTACATCAATTCCCGGAAAGGCATGAAACTTAAAATCAGAAAAATAGGTTGCGGCTATTCCTGGAGTAACGTCAAGTTTTTCATCTATAAGTTTTAAGCGATGTTCCAAAAACATGGTTATCATATCACGATTTCTACCTCCAAGATTGTTACTTGACAAATATACTTTGGCTATATCTATCCCAAATCCTGTAATACCTGCTTTAGAAATTAAGGACGCATTCACTTCAGCACCAACTTTATTTGAAATGTGTAAATTTCTGTAAATAGAAGGTCTATTTCTTACAAACAAGTACATATCCTGATTCCGTTTCCAATATAGTCGTGGTTTTAAGGTGAGGCTTTTGGTTTTATAAATTGTCGACACGCCAACCAAACTGCTTTGTGTTTCTTCGTACTGATTTATTGCTGTTGGTGAAGCATAGAATCCATTAGCACCAAATTTACGTTGGGTAAAATAACCTAAAATACTTATCGGCAATTTGTTTTTGTTGAAGCTGCTTTTTAAGAAATAATTCTGGTTTTCAAAATCTGTATTATATCTGTAGCCATCGGAGCTGTTTATAGATGTATGAGCAATAAGTGAACTGCTTTTAAAATCTTTTCCTAACGTAGCATTAAAGTTTTGCTGGTCGTATGAACCAGTTTGAAATCCAACTTCATTCACTTTATCTGCATTCGTTTTGGTAACAATATTTATAGCTCCAGTAAACGCATTTTGGCCAAATACACGAGCAGCTGGGCCTTTTATAATTTCGATTCGTTCAATAACTTCTATGGGTAAAATCATATTCATGGTATGATGGCCCGTTTGCGGGTCTTCGGCCTTAATGCCATCTATGAGCAAAAGAGTCTGATCAAAACTTCCGCCTCGAATATACAGGTCTGACTGCATACCATTAACACCTCGTCGTCTTACATCAATACCAGCAACTTGTTGCAGCAAATCGGCAACATTAGTTGCTGTACTTTGCTTAATGTCTTCTGAAGTAATAACAGTTATGGTTCTTGAATTTTCTTTAAAAGGTAAGTCAATTCTACTAGATGTTATTACAATCGAATCTAGTTCTTGCTGTTTTGTTATCTCTTGTGAATATGCTTTTGTTAAAATGAATAATCCAACTAAAATAGTTACTGACTTAAGTTGCATGTGTTTTACCATATGTGAGCAAAAGTAGAAAAATACTTTAAATGCAATCACCTTTTTAGTGGTATTTGAGCAAGTACTTTATTGTCGCCTGTTAGCTAATAGTGGTGGAGGTTCTCCGGTAAATGGATTCCACCTGCTGATGCTTTTTGCGTGTATTCCAGCGGCGCATATAACAGAACGGTCACCATATCGTTCACGCATTTTATCAATAGCTTGAGATAGATAAAGGAGCTTTTCATTATCTTCAAATAAATTAATTTGATGCCCTCCTTCAACAAGGTGACTAAATTTAACACCAATTAAGCGCACGAGTAATCTTCTATTATAAAGTTTTTGAAATAATTCTAACACTACTGGAATAATATTATGATCTAAAGCACTATATGGAATACGCTGTTGTTGTGTATAGGTTTGAAAATCTGAATACCTTATTTTAAAAGTAATACAGGCTGTTAATTTGTTGCCACGACGTAATTGATATGCTAAATTTTCTGCGATAGCAATGATTATTCCTTTTAGTTTGACAACGTCGGTAGTATCTTTGTCAAATGTGCGTTCTGTAGAAATTGATTTACGTTCATGGTATTGGATTACAGGACTATTGTCGATACCATTCGCTTTTTTCCAAATAGTTAATCCGTTTTTTCCAAGAACCCTGTGCATTAAATCCATAGGCATCTCTTGTATGGTCTGAATTTGCTTTATTCCCAAATCGCATAGTGATTTATAGGTAACTTTGCCAACCATAGGGATTTTTCGAACTGATAATGGAGCCAAAAAAGGTTTTTCAGCACCTTTTATAATCTGTAGTTGATTATTAGGTTTGGCTTCTCCAGTCGCAACTTTAGATACTGTTTTGTTAACGGAAAGCCCAAATGAAATGGGCAATCCTATTTCTTTAATGATGCGCTGTCTCAATTCAGAAGCTAATTTATGACATCCAAAAAATTTATCCATTCCTGTAAGATCAATGTAAAATTCGTCAATAGAAGTTTTTTCATATAGGGGCACACTTTCTTTAATAACTTCAGTAACGTCTTTTGAAAAATTGGTATAAACTCCAGAATTTCCTCGAAGGACTATAGCTTCGGGGCAAAGTATTTTTGCCATTCGCATGGGCATAGCAGAGTGTATTCCAAACTTACGAGCTTCATAGCTACACGAGGCTACCACGCCACGATCACTCGTACCTCCAATAAGTACTGGTTTGCCAATAAGTCGACTATCAATTAACCGCTCGCAGGACACGAAAAAAGTGTCTAAATCCATATGTACAATAGCCCTGTCTTCCAAAATCATACCTCAACGGCTTTACTTACATCAGTATACCTTGGGTCCTCAATAACTGCCAATTTATACATGGAGATGACTTCTATATTGACGCAGTCAAATTCCTCAATAACCTTTCCGGTAATCTTATAAACTCCTGGCCCTCTAAATGGAAATTTAGTGGCAACTGGAGGAAAATGAACGGTATCTATAAAATCTCCATCGTAATCCAAGAAGGTTCCAAAATGCATGGCTTCTTTATTTTTTGTTAATGTGTTTTTTCTGGTAATTAAATAACCTTCTATAGTAACGATCTTATTTTTATACCATACAAGTTCTTTGGCCCTTAAAGGGCTTCCTTGTGGTTTTGCTAATAATTTAAAAGGACTACAAAGTGGAAACCCTAATAGTTCCATTTCATCAAAAGCATTTTCCAAAGAAGTGCTTGGTAATTCTGGTGTTTTATAGTTGATTCGATTTGTTTGAAATAATGTTGCTGTGTGTTCTTCAGGAAGTGTTTTACTGATTTTGAGGTGTGCTTCCCAAAGCAGCTCGCGTTTGTTGACTCCAGTAAATCGAAAAGCATTAATCTTTATTAATATGGAGATTTGTTCAACAGAAATAGCGATGCGTTCAATAAAATCATCCAAGCTTTTATACATTCCATTTTTTTGTCGCTCTGTAATTATCTTTTTTATGGTTTTTGACTCTAGCGATTGTAAGAACATAAATCCCAAATAAATAGTTTTGTCATAGATGACTGTTACATCAAAACTTTTGTTTATACAAGGAGGCTCAATGATACCACCATGTATTCTGGCTTCGTGTACATAGAGTTCGGTTCGGTAAAACCCTCCAAAATTGTTGATAGTGGCTACCATATATTCTAAAGGAAAATAGGCTTTTAAAAACAAGCATTGATAACTTTCTACCGCATAAGAAGCCGAATGACCTTTAGCAAATGCATATCCAGCAAAACTCTCGATCTGTCTCCAAATCTCTGCAGTAAGTTTTTCCGGTTTCCCACTATTTTTACAGTTATTAAAAAACTGCTGCTTCACGATTAAAAATTCATCTCTTGATCGAAATTTGCCTGACATGCCTCGACGTAATCTATCGGCTTCTCCTAGAGTTAAGCCTCCAAAAAGATGAGCTACTTTAATCACATCCTCTTGATAGACCATAACTCCAAAAGTTTCTGGCATAATGTTTAGCAATACAGAATGTGCGTCTTTTCTACGTTCAGGATAGCGATATCGTAGTATATACTCGCGCATCATACCAGATTTAGCGACACCAGGACGAATAACCGAACTGGCAGCTACCAAACCTAAATAATTATCTACTTGTAGCTTTTTTAAAAGCATTCGCATAGCAGGAGATTCTACATAAAAGCAACCAATAGCCTTGGCATTTCTCAATAGGTATTTGATACGCTTATCCCGTTTAAATTGTTTGATGTCATGGATGTCTATTGGTATTTTTTTTGGGTAGTTATATTTTATTACTTTTAGAGTATCCTTAATTTTCCCCAATCCACGTTGGCTTAAAATATCAAACTTATAAAGACCAATATCTTCGGCTACCACCATGTCGAACTGCGTTGTTGGAAACCCTTTAGGAGGTATAAATGTTGCTGTGTAATAGTGAATGGGTTTTTCTGAAATAATAATACCACTAGCATGAATGCCTAAATAGTTTGGAAATCCTTGAATATAGGCACTGTACTTTATTACCAATTGTGATAATTTGTCTAAATTTTTAATATCGTATTTTCCTCTAACAAGTATATCTATTTCGGCTTTTGGCAGACCAAATACTTTTCCTAGCTCTCTAACAGAAGCTCTAAATTTAAAAGTATTGTAAACGGTGAGAAGTGCAGTATTTTTAAAATTATTAAAAATAAATTGGGTAATATCATCACGATCTGTCCATGAAAAATCAATATCAAAATCTGGAGGATTTTTTCGAAACAGGTTTATAAAACGTTCAAAATAGAGATCTAACTCAATAGGGTCAACATCAGTAATACGTAACAAATAGGCGACAATACTATTAGCTCCGCTACCACGGCCCACATAAAAATAACCTTTACTACGCGCATATACCAAGACATGCCAATTAATAAGAAAGTAAGACACAAAGCTTTTTTCTTTGATAATTTGCAACTCTTTTTCAATTCGCTTATAAATTGTTTTATCAGGGTTTTGATAACGATATGCTATACCTTCATAAGTCAGTTTTTCCAATAACCCATAATCTGAATCTTCATTTGAAGTAAATGTCCTTTGATTGCTTGGTGTTTCTTGTGAAAAATCAAACTCAATAAAACAGTCGTCTAAAAGTGATTTTGTGTTTTTCAAAAGCTCTGGAAACTCTTGATATGTTTTACATAGTTCATCATAAGGAAGCATAATATCTGTTTCTTGGCCTTGTTCACTTTTTGGAAGTTTACTTAACAGTGAATTGTTATCAATGGCGCGTAATAAACGATGAATATTATATCCTTTTTTGTTTTCAAATGAAACTGTTTGTAAGATCACCAATTTACTACGAAAGATATTCCATTTAGAAAATTTTAGTTTATTTAGATCATGTGGTTTAATACCTACAAACTCATTTGTTCTTAAGCTATACAGTTTATCATGCTCGTAAGGATATATTACAAAAGTATCTTCAAGTACTGGAGCTTCATTTGGGATTTTTAAATCTGCATTATGTAGAAATACAGAAAGGAATTGATTGATATTATAAAATCCATTATTGTTTTTTGCGATAAGAATAAAATGTTGTTTAGCACCACTTCTAAAGTCTACACCCAAAATAGGTTTGATTTTATATTTGGATGAAATACGTACAAAATCTAAACATGCAGAGGTTGTATTAATGTCGGTCAATGCCAATGTTTGTATTCCATTTTTTGAAGCAACAGCAAGCAGTCTTTCGGGCTTTATAGTGCCATAGCGTAAGCTGTAATATGAGTGACAATTTAGATACATAACTTTTACAAATATAAGCTACAATATGTAGTTATTATTGCTTATATTTGTAGTAATTAATGTTAAATTATGAAACCTATTCAAGGAAATATAAAGCATTTGAGAACTCTCAAGAAAATATCTCAAGAGCGTTTTGCTGAAGAACTGGGTTGGTCCCGATCTATGATAGGATCATATGAGGAAGGAAGGTCAGAACCACCAATAGATAGATTAATAGACTTATCTAATTATTTTAATATTCCTATTGATATTTTGGTTAAGCATGATTTACGATTGGCTAAAGATACTTCGTTTATAGAGGTAGGAAATAAGCGTGTATTGTTTCCAATAACAGTTAATGAGAGTAATGAAGATCTTATTGAAATTATTCCCGCAAAAGCTTCAGCAGGATATTTGAGTGGTTATGACGATCCAGAATATATAGAAAAACTCCAAAAAATAAAACTTCCCTTTCTTCCAACCGGTACACATCGCGCCTTTCCCATTAAAGGAGATTCTATGTTGCCCGTAAAGGATGGAGCCTTTGTAGTCGGAAAATTTTTAGAAAGTATCAGTGATGTAAAAAATGGAAAAACTTATATTGTCTTAACAAAGGACGATGGGTTGGTATATAAACGTATTTATAATCTTATTAAAGAGAATAATACGTTATTATTAAGCAGCGACAATAAGACTTATAAGCCTTATGAGGTTGAAATTGAAAACATTCTTGAATTATGGGAGTTTACATGTTGTATTAATACTCAAGAATATGATGAAAATGAATTAAAAATGAGTAGTATTATCAGTATGTTTCAAGATTTAAAGGTCGAGTTAAAATCTATAAAAATTTAGATATAAATTTTGTTAAAGGATATTATTTATAAAAGAGCCAATTCAGATCAAGAACTACATGAAATTCTTTTACTCCAAAGTGCAAATTACTTAACTTCTGTTTCTGAAGAAGATCGAATTAAAGAAGGATTTGTTACCGTAAGGCATGATTTCAATTTGCTTAAGAGGATGAATGATAAATGCCCTCATATATTAGCAATGCATAACAAAAAAGTTGTAGGCTATGCTCTTTGTATGCTCAAAGCGTTTAAAAATAAGATAGAGGTTTTAAAACCCATGTTTCAACAAATAGAAAACTGTTTAAAATCTAATCAAGCATATATTGTCATGGGACAAATATGTATAGATAAAAGTTATAGAAAGCAGGGCATATTTAGAGGGCTGTACAATGAAATGAAACAACAATTAAGATCAAAATTTGATATGGTAATTACTGAAGTTGATGTTGCAAATAGTCGCTCGTTACATGCACATTATGCAGTAGGCTTTAAGCCATTATGTTTTTACAGTTCCAACAATCAAGATTGGGTATTGATTTTTTGGGATTGGAGTTAAAATTATTTTATCTTTCGCTTACCTAAAAGCCAATTAATAAAATAATAATAGCTAACTACCATGTCTAAAAACCGAACAAAATCGTCGTCAACAAAGAACACCACGTTAGTCCCTATCATGATCATCGCGGGACTCTTTTTTATTTTCGGTTTTGTAACATGGATCAACGGAGCACTTATTCCGTTTATGAAGACCATAAACGAATTGACTGATGCTCAATCCTATTTAGTTGCGACAGCATCTTATATATCCTTTGTTGCAATGGCTTTACCGGCATCGTATATCTTAAAACGGATAGGTTATCGAAAAGGCATGTCATTAGGTTTGATTGTTATGGCTATAGGAGCATTGATCTTTATTCCAGCAGCTGAAGCCAGAACATATTGGGTGTTTTTAAGTGGTATTTTTGTTCAAGGTATGGGCATGACCTTATTGCAAACGGCGGCAAATCCGTACATCACAATTTTGGGACCTATAGAAAGTGGCGCTAAGCGAATAGCCATTATGGGAATTGCAAATAAAGTTGCGGGTTCTTTAGGCTCTTTGATTTTTGGCGCCATCTTACTTTCTGGTATCGATGGAATAAAGGAAAAATTAAGTACGGTATCTACCGAAGAAAAAACTCAATTATTGGATACTATGGCAGACAGCGTAGTTACCCCTTACATAGTTATGGCAGTAGTACTTGTCTTATTGGGAATATTAATTAGAAAAGCGCCATTGCCCCATGTTGAAGAAACACCTATAGAAGCGCCCAAAGAGGGAGAAATTGCCAAAACGAGTATTTTTCAATTTCCACATTTATGGTTAGGCGTATTGACTTTATTTGTCTATGTCGGCGCCGAAGTTATTGCAGGAGATACTATTATCGCTTATGGTATTTCTTTGGGTTTTCCTGCCGAAGACGCCAAATTTTTCACGACCTTTACACTAATGGCCATGGTAGCCACCTATGCGTTAGGTGTTTACTTAATCCCAAAATTCTTGAGCCAAGGAAAGGCGTTAAGGATTAGCGCTGTATTGGGAATTATTTTTACCGTGTGTATTTTATTTACCACCGGGTTCACTTCGGTTCTTTTCGTGGCAGCACTTGGTATTGCAAATGCTTTAGTTTGGCCAGCTGTTTGGCCCTTAACATTAGCTGGACTAGGAAAGTTTACCAAAACAGCTTCTGCTTTATTGATTATGGCAATATCGGGAGGCGCCATTATTCCACCATTATATGGAAGACTGGTAGATAATTCAAAGCACGAACTCATTGCAGAAGGGCTTAACCAAATGGAAGCAGCGGCAAGTGCTTCGACAAAGAGTTATTGGATTTTACTTCCTTGTTATATAATCATTCTGTACTATGCCATTTCAGGCCATAAATTGGGTTTAAAAAAGTAGCACGGTATTTATGGTAAACCGAATAGAGTCTGTCGATATACTGCGTGGCTTTACCATTGCAGCAATGATTTTGGTCAATAATCCAGGTTCTTGGGGTAGTGTATATTCGCCTTTACTACATGCAGAATGGCATGGACTTACACCAACGGATTTGATTTTCCCTTTTTTCTTATTTATTGTAGGGATCTCCATTTACTTTTCATACAAAAACAAATCATCAACTAAAGCAACCTATAAAAAGATTTTAATAAGGAGTTTTAAGCTTATAGGGTTGGGGTTGTTTTTAAATGCATTCTTACCCTATACTCCCTTTTTAAAAGAATTTGAAGCACTGCGAATTCCTGGTGTTTTACAGCGCATTGGCATTGTATTTTTAATTTCTACAATACTTTTTTTGAATGTCAATTTTAAAACTCTTTTTGGAATTGGGTTTTTGATTTTAATTGGCTATTGGATGCTTCTTGGGTTTGTTCCGATGCCCGATGGGACAATGCCAACGTTTGATAGAGCACCAAATAATTGGACGATGTTTGTCGATTTTCATATTTTAGGTGAACATATGTGGAAACAAGATTACGATCCAGAAGGTCTTTTAAGCACATTGCCAGCCATTGCTACCTGCATTTCGGGAATCCTTATTGGGCGACTACTGCATAACTTGAAAGATGTACGATGGTTGTTTGGGGCTTCAATTTTATTATTGGCTTCAGGATATGTGTTCGACATATGGTTTCCTATTAATAAAGCACTTTGGAGCAGTAGTTTTGTTTTGGTAACCAGTGGTTGGGCAACTTTGATTTTGGCAGTTATTTATTATTTTACTGATGTAAAAAAGATAGCAGTTGGCACTATTTTTAAATATGTTGGCATGAATGCCATTACTATTTTTTTTATGTCAAGTTTTATTGCCAAAACCTTTGGATTAGTAAAAATTGGAGGGTCAAGTATTCATTATTGGTTATACAAAAATGTGGCAATGCAATCTTTTCTAACAGATAAAATGGCATCATTCTTATATGCGTTATTTGTTGTAACATTTTATTTGGCTCTTGGGTATGCTTTGTATAGAAAAAAAATATTCATTAAAGTGTAATCCATTGGTAACATGTTTATTTAATTGATACCTGCAAACTAAAGATTTAGAACAGGATTTTTTGTTGAAGTATTTCGCCAATTGTATAGTATGATTTCAAGAGAAGAACAAATTCTTAAAATAAAGGCAACCGAAAACTGGGATTGTATAATCATTGGTGGTGGAGCAAGTGGTTTGGGAATAGCAGTTGATGCTGCCAGTAGAGGTTTTAAAACAGTATTGTTTGAAGGAAATGATTTTGCGAAAGGTACGTCAAGTAAAAGCACAAAATTAGTTCATGGAGGCGTTAGATACATGTCACAAGGCCATATTGGTTTAGTTGTTGAAGCACTTCAAGAAAGAGGTATTCTAGCAGAAAATGCCAAACACCTATTCAGGAATCAATCCTTCGTCATTCCAAATTATAATCGGTGGAAAGGATATTATTACGCCATTGGGCTTAAGATATATGATTTACTGTCCAGAAATTTAAGTTTGGGAAAATCTGAACTAATTAGAGGCTCAAAAGTCATAAATATTCTCCCAAATCTAAAAAAAGCGAATCTTTCAAATGGTGTTGTCTATCATGATGGTCAGTTTGATGATTCCAGACTCGCAATCAATCTTGCACAAACCGCAATTGAACAAGGAGCTACAATACTTAATTATTTTAAAGTCATTGATATTTTAAAAGATAAGCATGGTAAAAATGAAGGAGTCATAGTTATTGATGACGAAACCGGTGAAAAATATCATATAAAGTCTAAATGTATTATCAATGCAACAGGAATTTTTACAGATAGGATTCTAAAAATAAACGATCCAACACATAAAAAAACAGTAGTGCCTAGTCGTGGAATTCATTTGGTGTTTGATAAATCTCTTTTGAATAGCAATTATGCCATTATGATACCCAAAACTACAGATGGAAGGGTTTTATTTATTATTCCTTGGCATGATAAAGTTTTGGTGGGTACAACAGACACGCCAGTTAAAAAGAAAACTTTAGATCCTGTTGCTTCAAAGTCAGAAATAAACTTTATCCTTCAAAATGGGGCTCAATATTTTCAAAGGCCTCCAAAAAAGGAAGATATTCTTTCTGTTTTTGCAGGCTTAAGACCGCTTGCAGCACCAAGAAAAAATGAAACAAAAACCAAAGAAGTGTCTAGAAACCATAAAATAATAGTTTCAGATAGCAACCTTGTTAGTATTGTTGGAGGTAAATGGACAACCTATAGAAAAATGGCTGAAGAAGTAGTTGATAAATCTATTCTACTGCATAATTATAAAAATGTCAGATCAAGAACCAAAAATCTTCCGATTCATGGTAATGTTAAGGAAACACAAACATTTAAAGAAAAGCGCCTAAATGTCTATGGTTCCGATGCTAAATACATAAAAGAATTTGAAGAATCTAATATTTTATATTCTAAAAAAATTCATGTAAATTACCCTTTTACAGCCGGACAAATTGTATGGGCTGTACGATATGAATTGGCAAGGACGTTAGAAGATGTTTTAGCACGCAGAGTGAGACTCTTGTTTTTGGATGCTAAAGCAGCTATTGAATCATCACGTTTTGTTGCCAAAGTCATGGCAAAGGAACTTAATAAAGACGCAACTTGGATTGATGAACAAAATGAAGAATTTAAAAAAGTTGCTGAAAAATATGTCATAGACTATTATTATGAGTAAAAACTTTATTTTAGCATTAGATCAAGGCACAACTTCATCAAGAGCTATTTTATTTGATCATTCAGGTAAAAATATTACCACTACACAACAAGATTTTAAACAATTATTTCCAAAACCAGGCTGGGTAGAACACAATCCAAAAGATATTTGGGATTCACAAATACAATCTGCTCTTAACATTAACAAGCAAACAAATGTTGAGTTTAAAGATATTGCTGGAATTGGTATTACCAATCAGCGAGAAACTACTGTTGTTTGGGATAGAGAGACAGGAGATCCTATTTATAATGCCATTGTTTGGCAAGACAGAAGAACTGCCAAATATTGTGATTCACTTAAGCAAAAAGGGTTCCTTGATAAAATAAAAAAGAAAACAGGATTAATAATAGATGCTTATTTCTCTGCAACAAAACTGAAATGGATACTGGATAATGTTGATGGTGCAAGGGACAAAGCAAAATCTAATAAATTATGTTTTGGTACAGTAGATACTTGGCTCATTTGGAAACTTACCAATGGGACGGTATTTGTGACTGATGTTTCAAATGCAAGTAGAACCATGTTATTTAATATCAAGACATTATCTTGGGATGACGAACTTCTAGAATTATTTGATATCCCTAAAAGTATTTTACCAGATGTAAAACAAAGTAGTGAAGTTTATGGTTTTACAGATGAAAGTATTTTTAATGTAAAGATTCCAATAGCAGGAATAGCTGGAGACCAGCAGGCAGCACTTTTCGGACAATTATGTACCGAAAAGGGAATGGTAAAAAATACGTATGGCACGGGCTGCTTTTTATTAATGAATACTGGAGAAAAACCAGTTTACTCTAATAATAATTTACTAACAACAATTGCTTGGACAATTAATGGCAAAACGAACTATGCTTTGGAAGGCAGTGTTTTTGTTGGAGGAGCAGTTGTACAATGGATAAGAGATGGTTTAAACTTGATTGATGATGCAGCAGAAATTGAGGAACTGGCGAATAAAGTTGAAGACAACGGAGGCGTTTATTTTGTACCTGCTTTAACAGGTTTGGGAGCACCATATTGGGATTCTTATGCTAGAGGAACAATAGTTGGAATCACAAGAGGAAGCAATAAATCACATCTTGCTAGAGCAGCAATTGAAGGTATAGCTTATCAGGTTTATGACATTGTTAAGGCGATGGAAGCAGATGCCAATGCAAAGGGAACTGAATTGAGAGTAGATGGTGGTGCAACAGCTAATAATTTGTTATTACAATTTCAAGCAAACATTTTTCAATTTCCAGTAATTAGGCCCAATTTTTTAGAAACTACAGCTTTAGGAGCTGCATACCTGGCAGGATTGGCTGTTGGTTTTTGGGATAGTGTAGAAGATCTTAAAAACCAGTGGTCTGTTGATAAAGTTTTTGAGCCTAATATCGAAGAAGTAGAAGTTATGAGTCTTATTAATCAATGGCATAAAGCCGTTTCAAGATCAAAAAATTGGATCGAAGAATAACTAAAATCAGAATTTATGACTCCATTTATTGCAGAAATTTTAGGTACTTTTTTATTGATATTATTAGGGAATGGTGCTGTAGCTAACGTTGTTTTAAAGCAAACTAAAGGTCATGGTTCAGGTTGGATTGTAATTACTACAGGTTGGGCTCTTGCCGTTTATACCGGAGTACTTGTTGCTGGACCTTATAGTGGAGCTCATTTAAATCCAGCAGTTACAATTTCATTGGCCGTAAGTGGTCTGTTCGAATGGTCTCTAGTAGCTTCGTATATAATAGCTCAGTTTATTGGTGCTATGTTTGGAACTTTTGCGGTTTGGATAGTGCATATTAACCATTACAAAATAACTGAAGACAAAAATCTGGTCATGGCTACATTTTGTACTTCTCCAGCGATAAGAAATATACCAATTAATTTTTTGAGTGAAGCGGTTGGTACTTTTGTTTTGGTTTTTGCAGTGCTTTATATTGTTGCTCCAGAGTTAAGTATTGAAAGCCAAAATGTTAATTTTGGTTTGGGATCATTAGGCGCTATTCCTGTGGCTTTTATAGTTTGGGTTATTGGTCTGTGTTTGGGTGGAACAACAGGGTACGCCATTAATCCAGCAAGAGATTTGGGTCCTAGAATAGTTCATACGTTACTCCCAATGAAAATGAAAAGAGATAGTGATTGGAGTTACTCTTGGGTTCCAGTTTTTGGACCAATTGCAGGTGGAGTTATCGCAGCATTATTATACATTATGTTACAATAAATAGTATAAAAAAAGCCAAACTTTAGTTTGGCTTTTTTTAATTTTATGTGATAGCTTTAGTCAGCTAGAACGATTACTTTATTATCCTTTAATTCAATCGTTCCAGAGTCTATAGACAACCATCGTCCTCTTTTTTCGCCTTTAATAAATTTATCAGCTACTTCTTCATCAAACTGTACATTGTCACCAAAAATCTTAACATAACCTTGTTTTAGAATAGATACAATTGGCGCGTGATTTCTTAACATTTCAAATTCACCATTAACTCCTGGTACTGATACAGACTCTACTTCTCCGCTAAACATTGTAGCTTCAGGTGTTACAATTTCTAAATACATAATTTATTAATTTTACGCTTCGGCTAACATTTTCTCACCAGCTTCAATAGCTTCTTCAATCGTACCTTTAAGGTTGAATGCTGCTTCAGGTAAGTGGTCTAATTCGCCATCCATGATCATGTTGAAACCTTTTATAGTTTCTTTAATATCTACTAATACTCCTGGTATTCCAGTAAATTGTTCTGCTACATGGAAAGGTTGAGATAAGAAACGTTGTACACGACGAGCACGACCAACAGCAAGTTTATCTTCTTCAGAAAGCTCTTCCATACCAAGAATAGCAATAATATCTTGTAATTCTTTATAATGTTGTAACAACTCTTTAACTCTTTGAGCACAATCATAATGCTCTGCACCTAAAATATCAGCAGTAAGAATCCTTGAAGTTGAATCTAATGGATCAACCGCAGGATAAATACCTAACTCTGCAATTTTACGAGACAATACTGTTGTAGCATCCAAATGCGCAAAGGTAGTAGCAGGAGCTGGATCAGTTAAATCATCCGCAGGCACATAAACCGCTTGTACTGAAGTAATAGAACCTCTTTTAGTTGAAGTAATACGCTCTTGCATCGCACCCATTTCGGTTGCTAATGTAGGTTGGTAACCTACCGCAGAAGGCATTCGACCAAGAAGTGCTGACACTTCTGAACCAGCTTGTGTAAAACGGAAGATATTATCTACGAAAAATAAGACATCTTTACCTTGTCCATCTCCAGCACCATCTCTAAAATATTCAGCAATAGTTAAACCAGATAGAGCCACACGAGCACGTGCTCCTGGAGGCTCATTCATTTGTCCAAATACAAAAGTAGCTTTAGACTCTTTCATTTTAGATTTATCTACTTTAGTCAAATCCCATCCACCTTCTTCCATAGAGTGCATGAAATCATCACCATATTTGATAATTCCAGATTCCAACATCTCTCTTAAAAGGTCATTTCCTTCACGAGTTCTTTCACCAACACCAGCAAAAACTGATAAACCACCATGACCTTTGGCAATGTTGTTAATTAACTCCTGAATTAATACTGTTTTACCTACACCAGCACCACCAAATAATCCAATCTTACCACCTTTTGCATAAGGTTCTATAAGGTCGATTACTTTAATACCTGTAAATAAAACTTCTGTAGAGGTCGATAAATCTTCAAATTTTGGAGCTGCTCTATGTATTGGTAATCCAGCGTCTCCAGCTTTAGGTAAATCGCCAATACCATCAATAGCATCTCCAATCACATTAAATAGTCGCCCGTAAACGTCTTCTCCAATTGGCATTTGAATTGGAGCACCAGTTGCAACAACCTCTGTTCCTCTACTTAAACCATCAGAAGAGTCCATTGCTACTGTACGTACAGTATCTTCACCAATATGAGATTGTACCTCAAGTACTAAAATAGAACCATCAGGTCTTTTAATTTCTAACGAATCATAAATTTTTGGAAGTTCAGCACCAGCTCCGAATTCAACATCAATAACTGGACCTACTATTTGTGCAACTTTACCTGTAACTTTTGACATTACTTATGTATTTAATATTATGCGATTTAATTTAAAGAAAACGCCTTTTTGTTTTCGGCTGCAAAGATATATTTTTTAATTTAAAATTAAAGCTGTTTTTTGGCTTTTTTAGATATAAAAAAACGTCTCCATATTGAAGACGTTTTTAATTATATATTATAAATTTTGCTATGGAAGTAAAGGAGAATAATTTGTTGGATAATCACCAACATCTAATAATTCACCAGCAGCTTCAAAATTAGATCCATAAGTAGCATCTATTGCTTTCATAATCTCATTGGCAACAATAACATTACCTCTTGCCGTTCCATGAAGACCATCTGCAGAGATGGCGCCACCAGAAACTAGTTCTGCTGTAAAAATAAAATCATCGGAAGCATAGCCAGACTCAGCCATTTCCTGAACAATGGATTTAACATCAACAAAGGCTAGGCCAGCGGCTGTTGCTACACTTGAGATAGTAGTATTATAATTATCAATCATTGTTTTTATTTCATCTTGTTCACTAGGTATTAATACCCATGTGTCACCTAAAGGAAAAGTTATTCCCTCGACAGAAAATTGACCTGCTACTTCTGGAGATAATCCTTGTGACTGAAGAAATGCGAAAAAATCAGCATTTACAGTTCCAATTATTGAACCACTTGATAAAGTTAATAAATCGGAAGACTTCGCCTTTCTTGCTTGGCCATACATAATTCCTAACAAATTTGCAACTGCTGGAGCTGCTACTGCAGGAACTCCAAATTGAGCAAGAAATGCAGGAAAATCTGGATTTGCATTTAACACAGCAGTAATTTGAGCAGATAAATCATCTAATGTCTCATCTTTAATGACCACTGCACTATTTGCAGTTGTTGAAAATTGCATGTACCTATCTGGTCTATCTAAAATAGTAAACACCTGATTTAATGCTCCAAATAGAGTATTCAGAGTAGGAATTAAAGGTCCAAAATTAGGATCTGAAGGATCTAATGGATCATGAGTAACAGCCGTAAAATGTGGAAGCTCTGTAACGTAGGGGATATTAGCCACGACACCTTGAGCGCCACCAGAGGTTAATGTCGCAACCAGACCATTGTAAACTGTATCAAAAAGTGCTGGATCGGTTAGTGGGCTTGATCCATCTCCTCCACTGGTTGCATAACCTAAAGCATCATTAGACCCAATCCATAATGAAAAGAAAGAAGGGTTTTGTCCCATTGCTAATTCTAATACAGTTGCATCTGGTGTAGTACCTGTCATTCTCACAAAATATGGATTTGCTGTAGCAGGACTGGTAAATAAACCACCTAAATTGCCATAACCAGGCGCTAAAAGATGAAAACTTTTTGCTAAAGGGATTCCCATGTTATTAAAAGGGCCTGTTGGATTATTCACTAATAAATCGGTAGTTGGAGTAACGGGTCCAATCGCTTCTTCAAGACGTATTGGCGCGTCAAATCCAGTTACTACTAATCGGTTAGGGGCAATTTGATTACCTCCTAATAAAAGCCCACCTGTATTATCGTTCATTAAAGGTTGCGCAAAGCTTCCTCCACCTATCAAAGCAAATTTTTGCGACAACAAATTAGGAAAAGAATTTTGCTGTCCAGCAACAAATAAAGCGCCATCGGTCATTCCTGAAGTATTAGAATCTCCTAAAGCGACATAGTTAGAAAAATTGGCAGATCCAGCAATTAATGCTGGTAATGGATCAACCATACCGCCATCAGTAGAATCGTCGTCACTTTCACAAGCTGTAAATGTTAAAAGAACAGCAAGTAACCATATATATTTTGTGTTTATATTAATCTTTTTCATGATATTATAAATTATTAATTGTCAAAGAAGCGTAATACATTGATCCTACAAACCCAGTTCCCGTAGCAGAAGTATATTCATCTCCTAAAACATTCGTAGCACCTACTTTAAACGTTGATTTAAGGCTAGGAACTTTTAAATTTATTTGCGCATCTATCACATGATATGCTGGAATAGGGCCATCGGCAAAGGCATTTTGCCAGTAGTAATTATCACTCCATCTCCATGAGACATTAAAGCCAAAGTTTTCAAATAAATCAGTGTTTCCAAAAGAGGCTTTCACTTTGTGCTCTGGTGTATTGAAATTGGTTCTGAAATTTGGATATTTCTTTGCATCGAAATCTTCTTTTGCATAGGTATAATTTGCACCTAAATCAAAACCACCTAAAACTTTTATTGAAGCTCCTATTGATCCTCCATAGGAGTTTACAGGTACTTCAGAGTTTGTATAGGTTTGAAAAACCTGATAATCTCCATTGGCTATGGCTGCCAATGACAAAGAATTATCGCCTACTTCACCATAGTATGGTGCGACAACTCGTTCGTTAGCGCTAAAATCTTTATATTGATTGTAGTACACACTCAAATCAATAATTAATTGATCAAATTTTCCACGATAACCAACTTCATAAGACGTAATTTTTTCGGGCTGAATTAAAGGAGAATTACCAATTTCTAAATCTGCAGGGTTACCACTTTCACCAAATGCTTGAACAGATGATAGCTGATAAGAATTTGTATAAGCAGCACCTCCTGACTGATTAACAGTAGCTGGTGCTCCCAAAGCTTGTCCTGCTGCAGAAACAGATTGGCTTTTAGAATATCTGTCTAAATTATCTGGTGAAGCCCCAATTAATACATATGGACCAGCATCAAGACCTATGTATAAATCTTGTGTAGAAGGATTTCTAAACCCTGTTTGTACCGAAGCTCTTATATTATGATCATCATCATCTCCAACAAAATACATGAAAGAAACTCTTGGAGAAAAGAAGGCATCAAATAATTCAGACTTATCATAACGTATAGAACCTGTAAATTTCAAGCGATCATCTAAAAATGATTTTTGAATTTGTGTATACAAACCAAATTCAGAGTATTTGATAGATCCACTAGCATCTGTATAAATTGTGCCGAAAGAATTTAAATCATATTTTCTGTATGATCCACCAACCTGAATTTCAGCCCAATCTATTAAGTGACTAAAATTATAATTCGCATCTCCATGGTAATATTTGGATGCATCTTGAAATTTAGAACCTGTAATTAGACTTGGGTCGTTGATAGTCCTATTAAATGCTGCTTCAAATTCTGGTGTACCAGGCTCATATCTTCCTGTTTCGGCTTGAGCCCTTGCTGCTGCATGGGCCTCGGGATCTGTTGCGCCACCCAAAGTGGCTGTAGCATATGTGGTAATATATTCTCCAAACCATTGCTCATGAGGTTTCCAAGAATTCAGAATTTGGATTCCAGTCAACAACATATCATAGGAATCTCCAGCGTCATCAGATACCACATAACCTCTTAAAAAGAAATTATCACTTTTAAATTCTAACTTATGCTGATTTTGGGTAAAATTATCAATATTATATCTGTTAGATCCTTGATATATTGTAGTTCCTTTACCAATCTTTCCTTGATAAATGATTTCAAAGTCTGTCGCCCAAGGCCTATAATGTAATGCCCAATCTGCTTTGACACTTTCTGCATTATAGTCTGTAAGATCTTCTTCATTATAACCTGTTCTTGTCACTAATACATCAGGGATGATACCTAAACCACCAGATTCTGCTCTTATATTAGCGTTAAAATCATCACCATAAACATTTATACCATCATATCCTACATCTGCTCTTGTACCAGTTGGTCCTGTTCCTGGCTTTCCTCTATAATCATTAGCACCCCAATCGGTTCCTTTTAAATATCCAAAATTAACTTTTGCAGCGAATTTTTCACTGAATTTATAAGCCATTCTGAGACCAAAATCGGTGTAGGTATTATCGCCTTGAAATTCTTGAGAGGTTAGACCTTGTTTATAGTGAGCACTAACTCCTGAATGATCAAAAGGATTTTTACTTCGCATGAACAATATACCATTAAAAGCATTGGCGCCATAAAGTGCAGATGCAGCACCAGGTAATAGCTCAACACTTTGAACATCGGTTTCTATCATACCTACCAAATTTCCTATAGGGAAGTTCAATGCTGGAGTTGAATTATCCATGCCATCTACCAATTGCATAAAACGATTATTGGCAAAGGTTGCAAACCCTCTTGTATTAATGGCTTTGAATGTTAAACTGTTCACATTAATATCTACACCTTTCAAACTTTCTAAACCGTCATAAAAATCTGCAGATGCTGTATTTTTTATTTCTTTCAAGCCAAATCTTTCTACTGTTACAGGAGATTCAAAAATACGTTCAGGTGTTCTGGATGCAGAAATGACGACTTCATCCAATGAAGTTCCTTCGGCTAAAATAAAATTTATAACCTGACCATTTGAAGTTACTTCTACACTTGCACTTTCAAATCCCACGCTACTAGCTTGAACCGTAAAAGGAGGGTTTTGGCCATACGTTAATGTGAAATTTCCGTCAAAATCTGTTACCGTGCCTGAAGATGTTCCTAACACAATAATATTTGCACCAGGTAGAGGTTGGCCACTATCATCAACTACACTTCCTGAAATGGTTGTCTGTGAGTAAGTTAACCCACAAATAAGAGCCATGAAAATAGAAAGATATTTTTTCATTAGAATAAATTAAGTTAATTATTTTGAGCAATATAAAAATTAAAAATGTTTATACAATATAAGAAATATTAAAAGTATGCACGCATAATAAAATAATATTAAATTATAAAATAATAAATTATTAATGAATTGAGAATCAATAATTGTAAAATTGATAAATTAAACCAATATTTTTTTAACATTTTTTAATCTAGGTTAAAGATACTTATCTGTATTTAACAGATGTCCGAAAACATATAAAAGATATCCAAAAACATCTAGTTTGTATAATTTAGGACATCTTTAATATTATCCTATATAGTTTTATTTAAAAATTATACTAATTACAATTGAGCTTTGTTTTTTTGGTATAAAAACTAATTTTGAATTACTTTTAATCCTTTAAAAAGTATATAAACAATTATTATTGAAAATTTTAAAAAAAATAGCCCTAACTATTATTGCTCTGTTTTTTCTTATGGTATGGAGTGGCATCGTTAGAAATGTTACTTTAGGAGAACAAACATTAGGCGTTTTAGTTAAGCCGATAAAATCTTTTTCAGAAATGCTTTCAGATATGAAAATGGCGTTTACTCATTATTTGGTAGCACCAAGTTATTATTTAAAGACTAGTGAAGCAGATTTGAAAGAGATTAATAAACTTACTTACGATTTGTATGGAATTTATTCCTACAGAAGTGGGGACAAATTTAAAATAGAATTAAAAAATTTTAAGGATGATAACATAAAACATACTTGGAAAGTTGAGGTTAAGGACTTATTAAAACATTATAATATGAATCAAAACGACAGATTGTATCCTGTGTCTCTACTAAAAAATTTGGACATTATTGTATCTTGTGACGAACAACCTGGGCTTATTCGTCTTGATTCAACATCTACTCAAAAATGGTACAATAATGATTTTATTTTTCATCACGCTATAAACCTTGATAGTGTTGGTAATATTTGGATTCCAGCGGCAAAACATGATCAAGGAATTATTACACCAAACTTACTTTCAATAGATAGCCATAAACATTATTATAGGGACGATCTAATAGTTAAGGTAAACGCAACTTCAGGAGAAACAATGTACTATAAATCTCTTACAGAAATTTTTATGGAAAACGGATTGGAAGATGAGATAAACAAAAGTGCTTATCCAATAGACCCTTTTCATTTAAATGATATACAACCTGCAACAATCACATCAGATTATTTTAATGAAGGCGATTTGTTCTTAAGTTTTAGACATCTGTCTATGATCATGCAATTTAGACCTTCAACTAATAATGTTGTTAGAATTATTGAAGGACCATTTCTGTTTCAGCATGATGTAGATATTATTTCCAACAATTCTATTGCTTTATTAAATAATAATACAATTGCGCACCAGAGTAAAGGATATGATTTTGAATTTAAACCAACAAATCAAACTTTTGAGCGAAAAATAAACCATTCGAATGTACTTATTTATAACTTTGAAGAAGGTAGCTTTAAGCCTTTGTACGAAGATATATTCATTAAGAATGGAATTTTTACCGATGCCGAAGGATTATATAATTTGTTGCCCAATGGAGATTTGTTTTTTGAAGAACAAGGACCTGGAATTTTATGGGTTGTAAATAAAGATGGTGTCGTGTTGAAAACAACTCTTAAAAGCGACATAGAAGGCTACCATTATTTACCCAATTGGACAACAACTTATACAAATGAAACCTTAAACCTTTAGTTATGTTATTATATATTGGCCCTGGATTAGGTGTTGGAACACTTTTAATTATTCTATTTATCATTCTATTAGTTATATTTTCTTTTGGCGTTGTGCTTTGGATTCCGATTAAACGTTTATTTAGAAGAATTTTCAAAAAACAGTAATGACTTACTTTTTGCTTGCAGGAATTTCAGGTGTAATTTTTTCTGCATTGCTTATATATTTCAGAAGGCATTTTTTCAAAACGTTAGAAACAACACTGGCATTATCTAATGCTGTACTTTCTGATGAAGTAGAATTAGTAAAGCAGAAACGATTAATACAGGCATTAAAAAAAATGTTGATTTCATTAATCTTTTCATTAGTTATTATTGGGCTTGTAATTTTTGTAACAACTTTACCTATTGCTCTTTTCGCAAAAATTAATAAGATACCTTATGGGTATCTAGATTTTAATTCTGTTGGTTTTGTTTTGTTTCTATCTATTGGAAGTATTCTCCCATTTGTTTTTAACAAGAAAAAGAAAAATGAAGACTATTCGGAAGCATCCAAGCTTCTACATAAACTCATTTTAAATAATTATTTTCTTTCTAAATTTTTATTTTCTATCGACCATAAGTTCAAAAAGAACAAGAATATAAAACAGGATTCCAATTTTTTAATAGTTTCTGGGCTAGCTAGAGCTGGGACAACAAGCCTTACAGAACAAATTTTTAAGGCAGGTAATTTTAGTTCATTAGATTATTCTAACATGCCATTACTACTAGCACCCAATCTTTGGGAGAAATTATATAACCCTAAAAAAGCAAAGTTAAAAGAACGAAAGCATGGAGATAAAATACTTTTTGGAGTGAATACTATTGAAGCGCTTGAAGAATATTTTTTCAAAGTTTTTTTGAATGACAGTTTTATTTCTGATGAATATTTAATAGAACACAAAATTGACCAAGAGGTTTACGAAAATTATTTGAAGTATCAAGCATTGATCAAGAAGAAGTCTGATGCCATGTATATATCAAAAAACAACAATCTAATCTTAAGGTATCGTTCTTTGAGAAATTTAAATAAAGATTTCAAGACCATATTCCTTTTTAGAAAACCAGTCGAGCATGCTTATTCACTTTTAAATCAACATAAAAGATTCACCAACTTGCAAAATGAAAATGATTTTGTACTCACTTATATGAACTGGCTTGGGCATCACGAGTTTGGAAATAATCAAAAAGTATTTAAGTTAACTGAAGAAGCTCCTAATATTACATTTGATAAAAACTCATTGAATTATTGGTTAGAAGTATGGTTAAATTATTATAGTTATTTGGTTAACATTATTGACAACAATACGATCTTTATTGAATATGAAGATTATTTAAAACATCCAAAAGAGGTATTACAAGCTGTAGAAAAAGACTTAAAAACACAGTTTAACTTTTTGCATATAAAACCCTTTGTAAACCCAAAAAACATTGATATATCAGATTGTAATAAAGATCTTTTGAGAAAAACAGATATAGTTTATAACGCTCTTAAAAAAAGAAAATTAATAATTTAGCTATTCTACAGTAACAGATTTTGCTAAATTTCTTGGCTGATCAACATTTTTATTCAACATCACCGCGATATGATAAGAAAGTAATTGCAGCGGAATCGTTGTTAATAAAGGAGTTAGAGATTCTAATGTTTCAGGAACTTCAATAATATGATCAACAAGCTCTTTTACGGATGTGTCTCCTTCTGTTACTACACCAATAATACGCCCTTTTCTTGATTTAATTTCTTGAATGTTGCTTACTATTTTATCATAGTGGCCTTTTTTAGTTGCTATAACTACAACTGGCATTTGTTCATCTATTAAAGCAATAGGTCCATGCTTCATTTCTGCGGCAGGATATCCTTCAGCATGTATGTATGAAATTTCTTTGAGCTTCAAAGCACCTTCTAAAGCAACAGGGAAATTATAACCTCTTCCTAGATACAGAAAATTACGAGCATTTTTATAGGTATCCGCAATCATCTGAATATGTGAATCAGATTTTAATGATTCAACTACTTTTTGAGGTATTAAATCCAATTCCTGAAGATGATACCTGTAATCTGTATTGTTTATTTTTCCAGTTTCTTTAGCAAGTTTTAATGCAATAAGAGTTAAAACAGTTATTTGTGTCGTAAACGCTTTTGTTGAGGCGACACCAATTTCAGGACCAGCATGAGTATATGCACCGGCATGAGTTTCTCTTGCTATAGAAGAACCTACCACATTACACACGCCAAAAACGAAAGCACCTTTAGATTTTGCCAGTTTAATAGCAGCAAGTGTATCCGCAGTTTCCCCTGATTGCGAAATAGCAATAACAACATCTTTTTCTGTGATAACAGGATTTCGATACCTAAATTCTGAAGCATATTCAACCTCAACAGGAATTCTTGCCAGATCTTCAAATATATATTCTGCAACGAGACCGGCATGCCATGAGGTACCGCAGGCAACAACAATTATTCTGTTAGCATTTAAAAATTTTTCAATATTATCATCAATGCCAGACATTTTAATTATACCATTCTTAACACCAAGACGACCTCTATAAGTATCTTTAATTGCATTTGGTTGCTCATATATTTCTTTGAGCATGAAGTGGTCATAACCACCTTTTTCAATTTGCTCAAGATTAAGTTGGAGTTCCTGAATGTAAGGATCAACAAGAGAGTCATCCTTAATTTTTCTAACTTTTACTTCTTTTCCAAGCCTAACAATAGCCATTTCTTCATCTTCTAAATAAATGGCATTCTTTGTATATTCTAAAAAAGGTGATGCATCGCTAGCAATAAAAAATTCGTTTTTGCCTATACCAATGGCTAATGGACTACCAAGCCTTGCTACAACAATTTCGTCAGGTTTATTTTTATCAAAAACAGCTACAGAATATGCGCCAACAACTTGGTTTAAAGCAATTTGAACAGCTTTACCAAGTTTAACATCTTCTTTAATTTTTACATCTTCTATTAGATTTATTAAAACTTCAGTATCTGTATCTGATTTAAAAGTATATCCTCTTTTAATAAGTTCTTTTTTAAGAGCTCCGTAGTTTTCTATGATACCGTTATGAATAATAACTAAATCCCCAGAATTTGAAAAGTGAGGATGTGCATTAATGTCATTAGGAGCGCCATGAGTAGCCCATCGCGTATGACCAATAGCCAAGTTACCTTCTTTAGAGATTTCATTTTCTACTTTTTTTTCTAAATCTGCAACTTTCCCTTTGGTTTTAGAAATTTTAAGATGTTGACCATCAAATAAGGCAATTCCAGCACTGTCATAACCTCTGTATTCGAGTCGTTTTAAGCCGTCAATAACAATTGGATAGGCTTCTCTGTGTCCTATATATCCGACAATGCCGCACATAATTTTTTAATTTGCAGGTTCAGTGTAAAAGATTTCTAAATATACTCTTTTGTTTTCAGGGACATTGTTATTGCTGCCATACAAAATAGTGCCTTTTGGAGTCAAAACGGATGCAGATGGAACTACAGTAACATTTTGATCTTCAGATCCTTTGATTTTACCATTTTGAATTGTATTGACGTTGGTAGATAATACTAAACCTAATCTTGTATTGGTAGAATCTTTTAAAAGAATGCTATTGATATATTCAGTAATTCTAATTTTAAACCTGTAAGGAGTACCATCATCATCATTGAACCTTTGTCCCAAATGAACAACTCTTGAGTTAATAGGATTGATTTCATTTATGGTTGGATCAATAAAATAATCTATTACGGGATTATTATTTTTTGCATCATATAAATAAACACGATCATATTTATGATAGTCATCTTCAGGAGTATACATATCTTCATCTTCGTAGAAAACTAAATTGGCTTCATTTATTAACCAATCATCTTTGTGACTTTTAAATTCTTCCAGTTCGTCTGGAATATCATTGCCATCAAGGTCTGTATTACCAAAAAGATCAATAACAGCCATGGAACCTTCACCTCCTTTAAGGTATAATTTTTCATCACCTAAATCACTATCACCATCTTCTAATGTAAGATTAAAATTATTTTCTAGAGTGTTAAAACGAATTCCACCAAAGGTCATTGTATACGTTCCAGGATCCCTTTCCCCTTCTGTAACCACAGAATCTTTAGAATAATAAATAGTTATATTAGCCGAAGTAGAAGCCATATTTAACATAATTATATTTCCTTCAGTAGATATTGCTTCAGCCTTAAAATAAAGACTTCTAAAATAGTTGATAAAATTGTTTTGATTACTTAACTCTGTATCATCTTGTTTATCTATAATTACTTCTTTCCAATAATCAGCATCTAAATGAACTCTTAATGCAGGTGCTAACCTTTCTTTTTCTTCATAAACACCCGTTGACTCATTAATCTCAAAAATAGGGATTGCGTCACTACTAGGTGTGAATAATGGGTTTTCATATAGAAGATCTGTAATATGATTATCAAAATTTATTGTAGAATTAGCATCAGAATAATAGTATTGAGGATCATTAAATTCGGATTGTGGGTCAAAATTTCTTAAAAAATAATCTGTACGATAAACAGACAATTTAATAGGAGAGTCTCCATATAATGAATCACTAATTGAATACAAAGTATTACCATTTTCGTCTGGAGAATCAGCAGATACTTTACTATAATATGGAATAGACAATATTACTGAATCCACCAATGTGTTTTCTCCAAAATCTACAGAATAAACTTGAGGTAATAATTGAGTAACAATATTTGCAGTAGTATTACCATAAACGGGATCATTATGGAAGCCTAATAGATTAGATGGTAAATTATTAGTTTGTACAGGATTTAATTTTTTATTGTAAGAAGTTGCACTGAAAATTGCACTTGATGTTACAAAGTTTTTGTCACCAATTATGTCACTTCCTATTGTATTGTAATCTTTATCGCAAGCTATAAAACTTAACGTAACTATTAATACGACAAAGATTAATTTTAGGGCGTTTAGATTCTTTTTCATATATATAAACTAATGATAGACTAACTCAAAATTTGCTCTGAACAGAATTGTGTGTAAGCATCTCCAAATTCATCTTTATTTATGTAGTTTAAAACAGGTTTCTTTGAATTTTTTAAATATGCATTTAATTCGTCTGGGATTTCTTCAGACCCAATAATTAATGCATCAGATTGGTCTATAGCTACTTTCATTAAGTTTTGGTAAGTTGGGTTTTCAAGAATTTTGAAACTCTCTTCATCAATATTATCAAACTTAATTTTAGATAGCATATCCGTATTTAACGTCCCTTCAAAACTTTGATTGTATATAGAAGTAATTATTTTACTTTCATTAAATAAAGGTTCATCCTTATAATATTCCTTGAGATAAAGCGGCAACAAAGAAGCCAGCCAACCATGAACATGTATAATATCTGGTGACCAGTTTAGTTTTTTAACAGTTTCTATAACTCCTTTAGCAAAGAAAATGGCACGCTCGTCATTATCAGGAAACAATTCACCATTTTCATTAGTTAATGTGGCCTTTCTTTTAAAATATTCGTCATTATCAATAAAATATACCTGGATACGTTCTTTTGGGATAGAAGCTACTTTAATGATTAATGGCATATCCAAATCATTTATAACTAAATTAATACCAGATAAACGAATAACTTCATGCAATTGATGCCTTCTCTCATTAATATTTCCATACCTAGGCATAAAAATTCTTATCTGGCCACCAAGTTGGTTAACCATTCTAGGAGCCTCAAAAGACATGGAAGAAATTTCGGTTTCAGGCAAATAAGGAACTACTTCAGATGATACATATAATATCCTCTTATCTTTCATAAAATGTGTTGCTTTTGAAAATTCAAAATAAAAAACACGCAAAATTACAAAAATTTATGCAGATTGCTAGTAAAATCTTAAGTTTGCACGCTGTTAATTTTTTATTAAAAGTGAAGGTATTCACAGAAAACAAATCAATTCAAACCTTTATTGCCCAATTAAAAACAAAAGGGAATACAGTCGGAATGGTTCCTACTATGGGAGCATTACACTATGGGCACATGTCTTTGGTGAACCGAGCGTTTAAAGAAAACGATTGGATTGTGGTAAGTATTTTTGTAAATCCAACACAATTCAACAACTTAGAAGACCTAAAAAATTACCCTCGAACTTTAGAAAGAGATAAAGAACTTTTAAAATCACAATCTGAAAACATCTTAATTTATGCGCCTTCAATTGAAGACATTTATCAGGGCAACACCAAATCACAACATTTTGATTTTGATGGTCTGGAATCTGAAATGGAAGGCATGTTTAGAGAAGGTCATTTTGATGGAGTAGGAACAGTTGTCAAAAGACTTCTAGAAATTGTGAAACCAGACAATGCTTATTTTGGAGAAAAGGATTTCCAACAATTAATGATAATAAAAAAACTAGTTGAAAAGTATAACATTCCCGTAAATATTGTTGGGTGTAAGATATATAGAGAAGATAATGGTCTTGCAATGAGTTCGAGAAATGAGCGATTAAAATTAGCATACAAAAACGAAGCACCATTTATATATAAAACATTAATGAAAGCAAAGAAAATGTTTAAAACAGAAAGTGCAAATAGCACAAAAAAGTGGGTAGAAAATCAGTTCTTAAACAATAAGTTATTAAAGCTTGAATATTTTGTTATTGCAGACATTGAAACATTAAAAATGGTAAAGAGAAAATCTTCTCAAAATAAATATCGCGCTTTTATAGCTGTGTATGCTGATGATGTGAGACTTATTGATAACATTGCACTTAATTAAGTACATTTATATGATGCAAATTCAAGTTGTAAAATCTAAAATACATAGAGTTAAAGTTACCGGAGCAGACCTTAATTATATTGGTAGCATTACAATTGATGAAGACCTAATGGATGCTGCCAATATTGTGGAAGGCGAAAAAATCCAAGTGGTTAATAATGATAATGGTGAACGTTTAGAAACTTACGTTATTCCTGGAGCTCGCGAAAGCGGGGAAATTATTTTAAATGGTGCTGCTGCTAGAAAAGTTTCAGTTGGAGACACATTAATATTAATGACATATGCATTTATGACAATGAATGAAGCCAGAGTATTTAAACCATCAATTGTCTTCCCTGACGAGAACACCAATTTGTTAAAATAAATTTCAATTGAAAAAAGGCCACTCTAAAATTGTAAAACTATTATTTCCAATTCTTTTGGCAGTATTTTTTGGGTGGTACACATTTACAAAAATATCTGTAGAAGATATTGTTCCTTATTTCAAAAACGCCAACTATTGGTGGATTTCTCTTGGTATTTTCCTTGGGTTTTTGAGTCACTTATCTCGTGCTTACAGGTGGCAATTTATGCTAAGTCCTATGGGTTACTCGATTAAATACCCTAATAGTATTATGGCTGTTTTTATAGCTTATTTTGCCAATTATGGTATTCCTAGATCTGGAGAAGTTTTACGGGCGGCTGTAGCCACAAACTATGAAAAAGTACCTTTTGAGAAAAGCTTTGGAACCATAGTAGGAGAACGTATTGCAGACCTTGTTGTTATGGGTTTAATTATTCTCACTACACTCTTTTTTCAATTCGATTTTATTTTTAATCTTTTGTCAGAAAATTTTAACCCAACTAAAATAATTGTTGGTATAACTCTGGTTTTAGTGGTAATCGTATTATTTATTTTTTATGTCAGGAAAGCTGAATCAAAATTTGCAAATAAAATTAAAGCCTTCGTCAAAGGTTTGATTGAAGGTGTGACTAGCATTTTTAAAATGAAGCAAAAGTGGGCTTTTATATTTCATACATTGTTTATTTGGCTTATGTATGTTTTGATGTTTTATATAACAACTTTTGCTGTTCCAGAACTGCATGATATTCCTTTTATTGCTGTAGTTATAGCTTTTATATCTGCTAGTTTCACTATTGCGGCAACCAATGGAGGCATATTTTTCTATCCGTTAGCTGTTTATGCTGCATTTTCTCTTTTTGGTTTAGAAAAAGAACCTAGTATTGCTTTTGGTTGGATTATCTGGACTTCTCAAACCATCATGATCATTTTTTGTGGAATATTATCTTTTGTGTTTTTACCAATTTACAACAGAACAAAATAATTTGTAAATTGCCATTACAATACATAATTCTCAAATCTTAAAAAAATGAAGAAACTAATCTACACACTCATTTTAGTCTTTGCATTCAATAGCCTTTGTGCTCAAGTCATTTATGAAGAATTCGATTCTCAAAAACTTGGAGAAATCAGACAAATTAAAATACAACTCCCTAGAGGATATGATAGTGATGACAAAAACTATCCATTATTCATAGTTTTAGATGGCGACTATATGTTTGAAGTTGTGGCCGGAAATGTCGATTATTATTCCTATTGGGAAGATATGCCAGATGCCATTGTTGTCGGAATTAATCAAATAGAGAAACGCTATGACGACTGCATGTATTCAGAACAAAATTCATTGCCTATTGAAAGTGGAGCAAGTTTTTTTGAGTTTATAAGTATGGAATTAATTCCGCATATGATTAGTAACTATAGAACAGAAAACTTTAGAGTTGCTGTAGGTCATGGTGAAACAGCAAATTTCATTAATTATTATCTTTTAAAAGGAGATCCACTTTTTCAAGGATATGTTGCTATAAGCCCAGATTTAGCAACAGATATTACGACATATTTAACGGAGCGTTTAACAGCTATTAAAGACAAAAAGATATTTTATTATTTAGCAACCTCATCAAATGATAATAAGTCTATTTTTAAAAAAACGGAAGCTTTAAACAAGAACATTGAGAACATTGACAACAAGGAAATCCTGTATAATTACGATAAATTTGACGGTCCTACGCATTATTCACTACCGGCGCATGCAATTCCAAAAGCTTTAGAAAGTATTTTTTACGTGTTTCAACCTATAAGTAAAGAAGAATATTCTGATAAGATTCTTAAACTTCAAAGCTCTCCTGTGGAATATCTTCAGGAAAAATATAAGACTATATATGACTTATTTGGAATTGATAAACAAATTCTAATTAATGATTTTAAAGCTATTTCGGCTGCAATCGAAAAGAAAGAAGAGTTTCAATACTATGAAGACTTAAGTAAACTTGCTCGAAAAGCGTATCCAGATTCTTTATTAGGGCACTATTATTTAGGACGTTTTTATGAGGAGACAGGCGAACCAAAAAAAGCAATGAGAACATACCAATCTGCATATATATTGGATGAAATTGCTGGAATAACCAAAGATGAAATGCTTGAAAGAGCAGACACTATCAAAGCAGATTTCGGATATTAAATGGCTAAAGTAAAAACTACCTTTTTTTGTCAGAACTGTGGAAGCCAATTTGCCAAATGGCAAGGGCAATGTACTGCATGTAAAGATTGGAATACCATTGTTGAAGAGGTCATTCAGAAAGCAGAAAAAAGTGATTGGAAATCATCAACATCTTCTGTAAAACGAATTTCAAAGCCTTTAAAAATTAATGATATTGATGCATCAGATGAAGCTCGTTTAATCACTAATGACAATGAGTTTAATAGAGTGCTTGGTGGTGGAATCGTTCCAGGGTCTTTAATTCTTTTAGGAGGTGAACCTGGCATTGGCAAGAGTACACTTTTACTTCAAATTGCGTTAAAATTAGAATATAAAATCTTGTATGTTTCCGGCGAAGAAAGCCAGAAGCAAATAAAAATGCGTGCCAAACGCATTAATCCAAATAGTAGTAACTGCTATATTCTTACTGAAACCAAAACACAAAATATCTTTAAACAGATTGAAGCATTAGAACCTGATATTGTAGTGGTCGATTCCATACAAACCTTGCACAGTGATTATATCGAGTCGTCTTCCGGAAGCATTTCGCAAATTAAAGAATGCACAACCGAACTCATCAAATTTGCTAAAGAAACGGAAACACCTGTCATCTTAATTGGCCATATTACCAAAGATGGTAATATTGCTGGCCCAAAAATTTTGGAGCATATGGTCGATACAGTTTTACAGTTTGAAGGAGACAGAAATCATGTATTTAGAATTCTTCGTGCCAACAAAAACCGTTTTGGCTCTACCAACGAATTGGGTATCTACGAAATGCAAGGTTCTGGTTTAAGAGAAGTAACTAACCCTTCCGAAATCTTAATCTCAAAAAAAGACGAAGAGTTGTCAGGAAATGCCATTGCAGCAACTTTAGAAGGCATGCGCCCTTTAATGATAGAAGTTCAAGCTTTAGTAAGTACAGCAGTTTATGGTACGCCTCAACGTAGTGCTACCGGATTTAATGCAAAGAGATTGAATATGCTTTTAGCCGTTTTAGAAAAACGAGCAGGTTTTAGACTAGGAGCAAAAGATGTTTTTCTAAATATTACAGGAGGCATTACAGTAGATGATCCAGCAATTGATCTGGCAGTCGTAGCAGCTATTTTGTCATCAAATGAAGATGCAGCCTTGCAAAAAGATTATTGCTTTGCGGCAGAGGTTGGATTGTCTGGAGAAATACGTCCTGTACAACGTGTAGAACAACGTATTTTAGAAGCTGAAAAATTAGGATTCTCAACCATATTTGTGTCTAAATACAATAAGATTTCACTTAAAAACACAATGATTAAAATTCAACTCATTTCCAAGATTGAGGACTTGGTGAATTTTATTGTTTAATTAACTTATTTTCAATCTTTTTATTTTCCTAAAATTCATTAATTTCGCACCTCGAAATGAAATTTGAATAAATGGCGGCTAAATTTCCTGAATATAAAGGACTTGACTTACCAAAAGTAGCAGAAGACATTCTCAGCTATTGGCAAGAAAGCAACATCTTTGAAAAAAGTGTTTCAACCAGAGAAGGCAATGAACCTTACGTGTTTTACGAAGGTCCTCCATCTGCTAATGGATTGCCTGGAGTACACCACGTTCTAGCACGTGCTATCAAAGATATTTTTCCGCGTTATAAAACCATGAAAGGATTCCAGGTAAAACGTAAAGCTGGCTGGGATACGCATGGATTACCTATAGAACTTGGTGTTGAAAAAGAACTAGGCATCACTAAAGAAGATATTGGTAAAACCATTTCGGTTGAAGATTATAATGCAGCATGCAGAAAAGCTGTTATGCGGTACACAGATGTTTGGAATGATTTGACTCAAAAAATGGGTTACTGGGTAGATATGGACGACCCATACATCACTTACGAGCCTAAATATATGGAATCGGTTTGGTGGTTATTAAAACAGATTTACAACAAGAATCTACTGTATAAAGGATATACCATTCAACCCTATTCTCCAAAAGCAGGAACAGGTTTAAGTTCGCATGAGTTAAA
The DNA here is from genome assembly GCF_040117515.1 of Gilvirhabdus luticola. Taxonomy (NCBI): domain Bacteria; kingdom Pseudomonadati; phylum Bacteroidota; class Flavobacteriia; order Flavobacteriales; family Flavobacteriaceae; genus Gilvirhabdus; species Gilvirhabdus luticola. Next base: position 623,540 of record NZ_JBEEEN010000001.1, on the reverse strand, counting down.
CCAACCAGGAACCTATCAAGATATTACCGATACTACCGTTGTAGCGCAGTTTAAAGCTAAACCAGAATCTTTACCTAGCTTTCTAAAGGATGAAGGCGATATCTATTTCTTGGCTTGGACAACAACACCTTGGACCTTACCTAGTAATACAGCATTAACGGTTGGACCAAAAATTGATTATGTTTTAGTCGAGACTTACAACCAATACACATTCAAGTCAATTAATGTAGTTTTAGCTAAAAAATTAGTCAACTATCAGTTTTCAGGGAAGTTCAACCAAGTTGAAAATAAACCTGAACTTTTAGCTTATAATTCAGTAGATAAAAAGATTCCATTTTATGTTGTCAAAGAATTCAAGGGAAAAGATTTGGTGGGCATAATGTACGAACAACTGTTGCCTTATGCTTTACCAAATGATAATCCTGATAACGCCTTTAGAGTCATTTCCGGAGATTTTGTAACTACTGAAGATGGCACAGGAATCGTTCATACCGCTCCAACTTTTGGAGCTGACGATGCCATGGTAGCCAAACAAGCCATGCCCGAAGTACCACCAATGTTGGTGAAAGATGAGAACGGTAATTTGGTACCATTAGTGGATTTACAAGGACGTTTTAGACCAGAAATGGGAGAATTTGCCGGTAAGTATGTTAAGAATGAATATTATGAAGATGGTAAAGCTCCAGAACGTTCGGTAGATGTGGAATTGGCCATTAAACTAAAAGAAGAAAATAAAGCTTTTAAGGTTGAAAAATATAAGCATAGCTATCCAAACTGTTGGAGAACTGACAAACCAATCTTATACTATCCTTTGGATTCTTGGTTCATTAAAGTGACTGATGTTCGTGATAGAATGTTTGAACTCAACGAAACCATCAACTGGAAACCAAAAGCTACCGGAACGGGTCGTTTTGGAAACTGGTTGGCAAATGCTAACGATTGGAACTTATCACGTTCTCGTTATTGGGGCATTCCGCTACCAATTTGGAGAACCGAAGATGGTAAAGAAGAAATCTGCATAGGTTCAGTTGAGGAATTAAAGGCTGAAATGGAAAAAGCTGTTTCAGCAGATGTTTTGGCTAAAGATATTTTTGAAAGTTTTGAAATTGGGAACAACTCTGAGGAGAATTATGCTAAAATAGACTTACATAAAAACATTGTCGATGAGATTGTGTTAATATCGCCATCAGGACAACCAATGAAGCGCGAAAGTGATTTGATTGATGTTTGGTTCGATTCTGGCTCTATGCCTTATGCACAATGGCATTATCCTTTTGAAAATAAAGAATTGATTGATGAGCATAAATTTTTCCCTGCCAATTTTATTGCTGAAGGTGTCGACCAAACTCGAGGATGGTTTTATACATTACATGCTATTGGGACTATGGTTTTTGATTCTGTAGCTTATAAAAATGTGGTGTCTAACGGATTAGTATTAGATAAAAACGGGCAAAAAATGTCAAAGCGTTTGGGTAATGCTGCCGATCCTTTTGAAACTTTATCAACTTATGGAGCAGATGCCACACGATGGTATATGATAAGTAATGCCAATCCTTGGGATAATTTAAAGTTTGACGTAGAAGGTATTGAAGAAGTAAAGCGTAAATTCTTTGGAACACTTTATAATACCTATTCATTCTTTTCATTGTATTCTAATCTGGATAGTTTTAATTATTCAGAAACAGATATTCCATTAGCTGAAAGACCTGAATTAGATCGTTGGATTCTTTCTGAATTACATACGCTTATTCAAAAAATTGATGAGTATTATGCAGATTATGAACCTACAAAAGCAGCGCGAGCTATTTCAGATTTTACTCAAGATTACTTAAGTAACTGGTTTGTAAGATTAAGTAGAAGGCGTTTTTGGAAAGGCGATTACCAACAAGATAAGATTTCGGCATACCAAACACTTTACACTTGTATGGTGACCATAGCAAAGTTAGGGGCGCCAATTGCACCATTCTTTATGGACAGATTGTATCTAGACTTGAATTTAGCTACACAAAAAGAAGCTTTTGAAAGTGTTCATTTGGCTAAATTCCCAGAGTTTGATAAGTCTTTTGTTGATAAGACTCTTGAAAGAAAAATGGAAAGCGCCCAAACAATATCATCTTTAGTATTGTCGTTAAGAGCTAAAGTAAAGATCAAGGTTAGACAGCCTTTGCAGAAGATTATGATTCCTATTGATAGCAAACAACAAAAGGAAGAAATATTGGCCGTTGCGAACTTGATAAAGCATGAAGTGAATGTTAAGGAAATTGAGCTTTTAGATGATGCGTCGGATATTTTGGTGAAACAAATAAAGCCTAATTTTAAAACTTTAGGACCACGTTTTGGTAAAGATATGAAGTTGATAGCCAATACAATAAGTGAATTAACTTCAGAAGACATCAAAAAAATCGAGCAAAGTGGTAGTTTAGACGTTGACATTAATGGAAAAATTGTTACTTTAGACCTCATTGATTTTGAAATAACATCCCAAGACATTGAAGGATGGCTTGTTGCAAATGAAGGAATACTGACAGTTGCATTAGATGTTACAATTACTGATGAATTACGTAGAGAAGGCATTGCAAGAGAACTTGTAAACAGGATTCAGAATTTACGAAAAGATTCAGGATTTGAAGTAACCGACAGAATTGATGTTAAGTTACAGAAAGATGATGATATGGTAAACGCCATTAGGCAAAATTTAGAATACATAAAAGCAGAAACGCTAACCGAAGAAATAGAGATTATGGACAAAGTAAACAATGGTATTGAAATAGCATTTGATGAGATAAATACCAGATTGTTTATTAAAAAACATTAAGATTATGGGAGCAGGAACAAACATTAGATATTCTGATAAAGAATTAGCAGAATTTAAAGAATTAATTCAAGAAAAAATAAAGAAAGCACAACACGATTTAGAGTTGATTAAAAGTGCTTATATGAATGATCATAACAATGGTACGGATGATACTTCGCCAACATTCAAAGCGTTTGATGAAGGTAGTGAAGTCATGAGTAAAGAGTCTAATTCGCAGTTAGCCATACGACAAGAAAAGTTTATTCGTGATTTAAAGAACGCATTGATTAGGATTGAAAATAAAACCTATGGTGTATGCAGAGTTACTGGAAAGCTAATTAACAAAGAACGTCTAAAACTTGTGCCGCATGCAACATTGAGTATTGAAGCAAAGAATATGCAACAATAATTTAAAGATTAAAACACAAAAGGCGCCTCTTTTTTGAGGCGTTTTTATTTTTAAGAAGCAGCAAAAAAATGTCGTTAAAAAAGGCCGTTTTACTTATTATAATGATTTTGCTTATTGACCAAATAAGTAAAATTTATATAAAGACGCATTTTACACTTCAAGAAAGCATTAGAGTTTTTGATTGGTTCAAAATATATTTTGTAGAGAATAGTGGCATGGCTTGGGGAACCAAGATTAGCGATTTTGTGTCTTTCATTTCGGATAGAACTGCAAAGGTGCTTTTAACGCTTTTTAGGATAGTGGCTATTTTTGGAATAGGCTATTGGCTTTATGATTCTACAAAAAAGAAAAGCTCTAAATTACTTATTATTGCTATTGCTTTGATTTTTGCTGGAGCATTGGGTAACATCATAGATTCTGTTTTTTATGGAATTCTTTTTAGTGACAGTCATGGAGAGATCGCTACATTTTTATCTAAAGGAGGTGGCTATGACACTTTATTGCATGGTAGCGTAGTAGACATGCTTTATTTTCCAATTTGGAAAGGCTATTTACCCGAATGGCTTCCTTTTGTAGGAGGAGATTATTTTACATTTTTTGAACCAGTTTTTAATGTGGCAGATGTGGCTATAAGTACTGGCTTTCTTTTACTTATTGTTTTTAATAAAAGAGCGTTTTCTAAATAATTTATAAGTAAGACTAAAGAATAAATTAATATATTTCAGATTATTAATCCGAAATAAAAAATGAAGTCTTTCAAGATTGCCTTAACAATTATCCTTCTTTTTACGAGTTATTCTAATCATTCACAAAACCTTCATGGTATTAAATTTCTCGGAAGTGAAAGAAATCAAATTTGCCAAAAATTTAATCAGGCTTTTCTTCAAAGACCTAGAGAGGTTCGTTTTTCAATAGTTAAAGTAAACGCAAGTTTGTTTTTTGAGACCAATGATGAAAATTGGTTTAAAAGCTTGTTAACATCTAATGATGATGGTTTGGCAATAGATATTGTTCCTAAAGACAGATATAATTGTGGTTTAGAAGCTGTTATTGACACTCAAATAAAAGGCTTTCTTTTAGAACCTGTTTATACTCAAGAATTAAAAAACGGAATAAAAAAAGTTGGAAATAAGTATAGGGTTTTGGTTGGAAGAATTCCACAAGGCCTTTTGAACGATGATTTGGAATTCAACATTTTATTTTTAAGCAACCAAAGCCTTTGCCAATATTATGTTGTTTATGATCTTGAAGCTTACCCATGGGATCTTTTGGATATGGGAATGTATTTAGATTCATTAACCTATAACACAAGAAAGATAAAACCAATTGAAGAGGAAGGATATACAATCAAAACAAAATCTTTGAAATTTATCATTCCTTTTGAGAAGAATAAGTCTGAATACTCACAAAAAGACATTAAACCACTTTACGATTCATTAAGATTAACAGATTTTAATATAAAATCAATTGACATTAGAGCTTACTCTTCTGTCGAAGGTTTTTTAGAGCGTAATATAGAACTGCAAAACCAAAGAGCAAATAGTATAGCCAATGCGTTGCAGAAATTCCAAAAGCCAACCATTATAACGCATATTTCATCATCAGAAAATTGGGTAGAATTTTTAAATGACATCAAAAACACACGGTTTAAAAACTTTCAAACCTTAAGTAAATCTGATATAAAAGCAAAATTAGTTGGTTCAACATCTCAAGGCCTTGAGCCAATTTTAAGAGAACATAGAAAAGCTGTTGTACAATTAGAGCTTGAAAGAAAAGACAAGTATAAAAATATGACTACAGAACAGTTAGTAATTAATTTTAATTCTGCTTTGCAAAACGAACAATTAGATGAAGCAATAAAAATTCAAAATTCAATTTTTGAGAAAATTAAAGGTCAGGAAGCTTCTCCAGAGGTGTTAAGAAAAATGACAATCCCAAATCAAGCTAAATATGCAAACTTCATGAATAAAAATTCTTCGTTTAAGTATTTGGCGGATGGACTCCAAGCATTGATAGTTTATAATGAATTATTAGAGCTTGAAAAAATAGTCCCAAAAGACATGAAGGTTAAGTACAATATCGTTGCACTTAAGCTTAAACTTTGGAGACACAAAGCAATTGATATTGATGAAACAGCATTAAAAAACCAAATTTATGTGCTTAAAAATTATAAGGTAGACAATTCCCTTATCTCAAGAATGATGGTAAATTACCATATTATAAAAGCAGAGAATGATATGCGTAAGAGAGATTATAAAAACAAGGACATCTCTGTCACTTATATAGACAATAATTATTCAAAATTTACATTTTCAGATTTTGACTATTTAAGTCTGGCACAATTTTTTAGTTATTATGCCAACACCGATTTATCTGTTGAATTATTAAAAGATAAAGTAAACACCATTGACGTAGATGAAGATCTTTTGTTTTACTACTTAAACCTTACAATAATTAATACAAAACTCACTAATACAACAGAATATAGAGCAATAATGCTTAATGCTTTTAATATGAACCAAGAGCGGTATTGTAAATTGTTTAATCCATTTGGAGAAGGTGGCGTGACGTTTCAACTTTTAGAAGATGAATACTTAAGAAACACCTACTGCGAAAACTGTATTACACACTAAAACGTATATATTGTTTTAGGAGTAACACAAAAATCAAGTTTTTCGTCTTGAGTCGAAATTTCTGAAATACTATCTTCAGCTTCAAAAAAAGACAAACCAATTTTAATAGTTTCTGGCTTACAGGAAGCTAAAAATTTATCATAAAAACCCTTGCCATATCCAACACGATTGCCTAGTTTATCAAACCCTAGAAGAGGAATAAAAACTACTTCAATTAAATGATTGGCAACTTCAATACCGTCAACAGGTTCAGGAATATCTAATGCGTTCTTTTTGAGTGTTGTATTGTCTGTGAGAAGAAAATTGGTCATTACACCAGTTGAGAAATCACTTTTAGGAACCACAATGTTTTTATCCTTTCCAGACAAAATGCTTAATATATAATTAGTTATTATTTCTTTTTTCTCTTCGATAGTCAAAAAAATATGATAATAAGAATATTGCCATATAGGAAGTTTTAAAACCGAATTTGCAATTTGAAAACTCAAATCATCTACCTCAATTTCAGATAGCTTATTTCGAAGTGTTTTATATTTTTTCCTGATTTCAGATTTAATCACTTGAGAAAGAAGTTATTTGAATTTGGTGGAAATATGGAATAAAGCATCGCCCTGATAAACAATAGGAGATTCGTTGACATTGATGATATATCCAGAATGTGAAGCTTTTACAAAATGATTGAATTTTCCGTAAGGATCTGTAATGTTTCCAAGAATATCGCCTTTATCAACTTTAGAATTTATGGCGATCGAAGCCTTAAACATTCCAGAAAAATTAGCTCTTTGCCATCTGCTTTCCAATATAGAAACGGGCGTTTTTTTAGGCTTCGATACCTTAAACTTTGTAGGAAGCATTCCTAAATGAGCCAACACGCGTTTTGCTCCATTAACACCAGTGTTAGTGACTGTTTTATCAATATGAAAAGATTTTCCGCCTTCAAAAAGTAACATCAATTTCCCTAATTTATTGCTAGTATTTCTAAAGGATTTTTTAATGTCTTTAGAATAGAGAATAAAAGGAGCGTTGAAAATTCTAGCAAGTTTATCAAGGCTAGAATTATTTTTGACTATTCTAATTTGAGGTGAATTAAATCGACCTGCACTTCCCGTATGAAAATCCATAATAACATCAACATCTGGGATAATTTCATTAATTAATTTATAAGCAACTCTACTAGCCAAAGACCCTGTTTTTTTTCCTGGAAAAACTCTATTTAAATCCCTTCCATCAGGGAATTCTCTGTTTAAATTTATAAATCCAAAAACATTGATAACTGGAATACAAATAATGGTCCCACATTTCGGTTTGTTGATCCCTTTAGCTATAATCTGTCTTACAATCTCTACACCGTTAACTTCATCACCGTGTATACCAGCTGTAAATAAGACAATTGGTCCAGGTTTTTTTGAGCGTTCTACAATAACAGGGACATCAACACTCGAAGAGGTATGTAAATTAGCAACATCAAAACTCAATTCACAGCTTTCACCAAGGCTTATTTGTTCTCCTAAAACTGTTATTGTTTTACGTTGCTTATAGGTCATTAGCTTCTATTTCTTTCAATAAATGTTATAATGGCTCTGGCTATATTTTTTCCAGTTGCACTTTCAATACCTTCAAGTCCTGGAGTGGAATTTACTTCCAAAAGTAAAGGTCCTCTAGCAGATTGCAACATATCAACACCACAAACAGGAAGTTTTAATGCACGAGAAGCTTTCATAGCTAATTTTAATTCTGCCTCATTAAGCTTAACAATTTCAGCAGTACCGCCTCTATGTAAATTTGAACGAAATTCGCCATCTTTACCTTGTCGTTTCATAGCGCCAACCACATGTCCATCGACAACAAGCGCCCTTAAATCTGCACCTTTGGCTTCTTTGATAAATTCCTGAACTATGACTCTTGCTTGTAAGCCATTAAAAGCTTCAAGTACCGATTCTGCCGCACTTTTAGTTTCGGCAAGTACAACTCCTAGACCTTGTGTACCTTCTAGAAGCTTTATAATTACAGGCGTTCCACCGACATGCTCGATAACCTCTTCAACATCACGAGAATAATTTGTGAAAACTGTTTTAGGCATTCCAATGCCTGCTTTACTTAGGCGTTGCAAGCTTCTTAATTTGTCTCTCGACCGTACAATAGCGTCTGATGTTACAGTGGTAAATATGTTCATCATCTCGAACTGTCTCACTACAGCACAGCCATAAAAAGTGACGGTGGCTCCTATTCGTGGTATAATAGCATCTACATAATCAAGATAACGGTCTTTGTAATATATTGTGGGTTTTTCTTTTTCAATAATAATATCGCATTTAAGCGGATCGATTACCTCAACAACATGATTACGTTTTTCACCTTCTTCAACAAGTCTTTTTGTTGAATATAAATTACCGTTTCTAGAAAGAATAACAATATTCATTAGTTAAGGCTTATAATGTTTTTAAATTCAACAGGAAATTGAATAGTTTCTTTTGATTGTGGATAAGAATTGGTAATCAAATTTTTATTCAAAATATTGTGATTATATGATACATGTTTTTGATTAACATCTACTAAAAATTTATCTTTTAAAAACTGCCTGCCAATAAGAACTGGAAATTTCATATCATCTCGAGTACTTAAAGTTAAGTATATTTTATAAGTCTTGCCAAAAAATACAACTTCAGATTTTATTTTATATCTGTTTTCTTTAAAACCATTACTGCTTTTTACATCGGTTTTTGAAAAATTAGTAAAAAGGACTGTTTTATTGCTAAAATTGGGATGGCCTTCACTAAAGAAAGTACATAAAAGCACATTGTTTTTCTCTGTAATTTTAGAGCAATGAATAGCCGATGTATAGGCACCAGTATCAATCTTAACATCAATCTTAGAAAGGCCTAATTCAGGAAAATCTAAAATATCAACTCTACCAATAATTTGTTTGTTCATTTTATATTTTGAAAGCGCGCAAAAGTAACAATAAAGATAATTCAAAAACTATCTTTTTTAATCTAAATTATTGAAGATATAAAATAACCGTTAATTTTGAAATGTTACTTTTGAATCAATGAGCAAATCTACTTTAGAAATACAATTGAAGACATTACCAAATGCACCTGGAGTATATCAATATTTCGATGATAAAGGAGTAATTCTATATGTTGGGAAAGCCAAAAATTTAAAAAAAAGAGTAAGCTCATATTTTACAAAAACCCATGAGAATGGAAAAACTCGAGTACTTGTAAAAAAAATAGCAGCAATAAAGCACATTGTTGTTGAAACCGAAACTGATGCTCTTCTCCTTGAAAACAATTTAATTAAGAAACATCAACCAAGATATAATGTCATGCTTAAGGATGACAAGTCTTATCCTTGGATTTGTATTAAGAATGAACGTTTTCCAAGAGTATTTTCTACACGAAGGGTTTTTAAAGATGGCAGTGAGTATTTCGGACCATACACTAGTATGAAAACAGTGTCAACTTTATTGGAATTAATCAAAGGATTATATCAATTGCGCACCTGTAATTACGACCTATCTGAAAGTAAGATAAGAGCTGGTAAATATAAAGTGTGTTTGGAGTACCATTTAGGAAACTGTAAAGGGCCATGTGAAGGTCTTGAAACTGAAAAAGAATATCATGAAAATGTAAAAGCCATTCGTGAAATTTTAAAAGGGAATTTTAAAGATTCTCTTTCGCAGTTTAAAAAACAAATGAAACAGCTTGCATTAGACATGCATTTTGAAGAAGCACAAAAAATTAAAGAGAAAATTGAGGTTTTGCAAAACTATCAAGCCAAATCTACTATTGTAAACCCTAAAATCAGTAATGTAGATGTTTTTACAATAGTTAGTGATGAAAGCTATGGGTACATTAATTTTCTGCAACTTTCCTATGGGTCAATTATCAGGTCCCATACTTTAGAAATTAAAAAGAAATTAGCCGAAACAGATAAGGAGTTATTAGGATTAGCAATTACTGAAATAAGACAAAGATTCAATTCAAATTCAAACGAAATTTATGTTCCGTTTAAGGTGGATCTTGGAGAAAACATTAAAGTAACGATTCCGAAACTTGGTGATAAAAAGCATATTCTGGATTTGTCATTAAGAAATGCTAAATATTATCGAATGGAGCGGTTTAAGCAAATTAAAATTACAGATCCAGATAGGCATAGAAACAGAATAATGGCTCAAATGAAGATCGATTTGAGGTTAATAGAAGAACCTAGACATATAGAATGTTTTGATAATTCCAACATTCAAGGCACAAACCCAGTTGCAGCCTGTGTTGTTTTTAAGAATGGAAAGCCAAGTAAAAAAGATTATAGACATTATAATATCAAAACGGTTGAAGGCCCAGACGACTTTGCTTCAATGGAAGAAGTGGTGTACAGACGTTATAAACGTTTGTTAGATGAAGGTCAAAACTTACCTCAACTTGTAATTATTGATGGAGGTAAAGGTCAATTGTCGTCATCATTAAAGAGTATTGATAAATTAAATTTAAGAGGGAAAATGACCATAATCGGAATTGCTAAACGTTTAGAAGAATTATTTTATCCAGATGATCCAATTCCCTTATATTTAGATAAAAAAAGTGAAACGTTAAAAATCATACAGCAGTTAAGAAATGAAGCACATCGCTTTGGGATAGAACATCATAGAAATAAGCGAAGCAAAAGTGCGTTAAATACGGAGTTGGAAACCATCCCAGGTATTGGTGAAAAAACAATCGTAACATTATTAAAACATTTCAAGTCTGTAAAACGTCTAACTAGTTTAAGCATTAATGAGCTTGAACCAGTAATTGGCAAGTCTAAAGCAAAAATTATTTTCAATTATTATAATAATAAATGAGATATAAACTATTTTTCATATTAATTCTTCTAAGCATATGCACTTTTGCACAAGAAACTATCCATGAAGATGACCTAAAAGTTGGTTTAGTGTTAAGCGGTGGTGGTGCTAAAGGATTAGCTCACATTGGAGTCCTTAAAGTGATTGATAGTTTAGGATTACGCGTAGATTATGTGGCTGGTACAAGCATGGGAGCCATTGTAGGTTCACTTTATGCTTCTGGATATTCAGGTAAACAAATAGACTCACTTTTTAAACGAGTAAATTTTGACGAAATATTAAGTGATTATTTACCTAGAGCAGCAAAAACCTTTTATGAAAAAGAGAATTCTGAAAAATATGCTATCACTCTACCTTTAGAAAAATTTAAACTTAAATTACCTTCCGCTTTATCCAGTGGACAAAATGCATATAATTTAATTTCTAAAATAACCATTCATGTTGGAGATATCAAGGATTTTAAAGATTTACCAATCCCATTTTTTTGTATAGCCACTAATATTGAAACAGGAGAGCAAGTTGTTTTGGACAAAGGTAATCTAGCACAAGCGGTAATGGCTAGTGGTGCTCTTCCTTCGTTATTTCAGCCAGTAACCATAGATGATAAAGTACTAATTGATGGTGGCGTTGTGAACAATTATCCAATTGATGAGCTCAAAGAAAAAGATGTTGATATAATTATTGGTGTTGACGTACAAGATGATTTAAGGGATAGAGATGGCTTAACTGCGGCCACAGATATTTTACTCCAAATAAATAATTTTAGAACGGTTAAAGACATGAAGTTAAAATCTAAAAAAACAGATGTCTATATAAAACCAGATATTAAGGATTACTCTGTAGTTTCGTTTGATCAAGGGCAAGAAATTATAGCTAGAGGAATTTTTGCAGCAAAGCAAGCCGAAGAACAGTTGAAAGATATTGTATTTAAGCAATCAACAAAAAAACTATTACCCATTAAAATAACTCTTCAAGACAGTTTGCAGATTAACGAAATTGAAGTAATTGGTAATAACAATTACACACGGGCCTACATTTTAGGGAAACTTAAAATCAAATCTAATGAGAAGATTAGTTATAATGCTTTTAATGATGGTATCAATAACTTAATTGCAACCAATAATTTTGATAGCTTTCAATACGAGCTTAAACATACTCAATATGATGAAGGATATAACTTGTATGCTTCAGTTCAAGAGTCTCAAGAGACTGCTTTTATAAAGTTTGGACTTCATTATGATGATCTTTATAAAAGCGCTTTGCTGGTTAACTTAACAAAAAAGAAGTTGTTTGTAAAGAATGATGTCATGTCTTTAGATTTAATTTTAGGTGATAACTTAAGGTACAATTTTGAATATTTTATAGATAGAGGCTTTTATTGGAGTATTGGGTTCAAATCCCGATTTAATCAATTTAATAGAAATGTAAATGCAGAAGCATTATTAACGTCAGAAGAAGCTGAAGCTCTTGGTGTTAATAAAATAGATACAGATTTATCGGATTTTACAAATCAATTTTATTTACAAACATTATTTAGAAAGGATTTTGCATTAATACTTGGAGCAGAATTGAAACATTTAAAAATAAATTCTGAAACTATTCTCGATGATCCAAACGAAAAAGAGAAAATTTTCGAAAACAGTGATTATTTTAGTGTTTTTGGCAGAATTAAGTTTGACACCTTTGATAATAAACATTTTCCAAATGAAGGTTTTTTATTTGATGGTGATTTTCATTTATATTTATATTCTTCCGATTTTAACAATTCTTTTTCAGAATATTCAATCGCACAGGCCAAAATTGGGTATGCCCAAAGTTTTTCAAAACGCTTAACAGCAACACTCACAACAGAAGGAGGTTTTAAAATTGGCGATAACTCAATACCGTATCTAGATTTTGTATTAGGTGGATACGGTAACGATTTTATTAATAATTTTAAATCCTTCTATGGATATGATTTTATAACTATTTCAGGGAATAGTTTTGTAAAAGCCACATTAAATTTTGACTACGAGATATTCAAAAAGCATCATATCAGTTTGGCAGGTAATTTTGCTAATGTAGAAGACAATCTATTTGAAACAGGAGATTGGTTAACAAACCCAGAATATACAGGATATACTTTAGGCTATTCTATTGAAACATTTCTAGGCCCTTTAGAAGCTAAATGCACTTGGTCCCCAGAATTGAAAGAAAGTATTTGGTTTTTTAATCTAGGATTTTGGTTTTAGTGATTATCAATAACTTTAAGTTTAAAAATTCATAAATTTTCACGATATTTGTGCCATTATGAAACTGTTTTGGGCAGATTTATTATTACTACTCCACTTCCTCATCAAGAGAAATCCTGAATGAGTTGGCATTATTGTATCTTTATGTAATTTAAAAAGTATAAAGGCCTAATTGCTTTTAGCTTTTATTTTTAACTTTTAAAATTAGAACAATGCCTTTTTATCATAAATTAGGAAAAATACCCCATAAACGACACACACAATTTAGAAAACCAGATGGTATTTTGTATAGCGAGCAGCTGTTTGGCACCATTGGTTTTGACGGAATGTCAACAAACAGTTACCATGAGCAACGCCCAACACAGGTAAAAGCTATATCAAAACAATATAGCGTTGCTCCAAAAATAGCCAAGTCAAATAATATCAAATCTTACAGGTTTAAAGGGTTTCAAGTAAAGCCTGAAAATGATTATTTAGTGAGTAGGAAGACTATTTTAACGAATAATGATTGTAGCATTATTCTTTCTGCACCAAAACAATCAACTTCAGAATATTTTTATAAAAATACCGATGCAGACGAATTAATTTTTGTACACAAAGGCAGCGGTAAATTAAGAACCATGTTTGGAAATCTCGATTTTAAATATGGTGATTATCTATTAATTCCCAGAGGGATTATTTATAAAATAGATTTTGATTCTGAAGATAATCGATTATTTATTGTAGAATCCCATAGACCAATTTATACGCCAAAACGATACAGGAATTGGTTCGGACAACTTTTAGAACATTCACCTTTTTGCGAACGTGATATAAGAAGACCAGAAGAACTTGAAACATATAACGAAAAGGGAGATTTTTTAATTAAAGTAAAAAAACAAGGCGATATTATTGAAATGGTTTATGCTTCTCACCCGTTTGATGTTGTTGGTTATGACGGCTATAATTATCCTTATGCATTTTCAATTCATGATTTTGAACCAATAACAGGGCGCATTCACCAACCACCTCCTGTACATCAAACTTTTGAAACAGATGCATTTGTAGTTTGTAGTTTTGTGCCTCGTTTGTACGACTATCATCCACAAAGCATACCGGCACCTTACAATCATAGCAATATAGATAGTGACGAGGTTTTGTATTATGTAGATGGAGATTTTATGAGTAGAAATGATGTTGAGGAAGGACACATATCATTGCATCCTGCTGGAATTCCTCATGGGCCACATCCAGGAGCAACCGAAAGAAGTATAGGTAAGACCAAAACAGACGAACTAGCTGTCATGGTTGATACATTTAAACCTTTGATGGTTACAGAAGAAGCTATGAAAATAGCAGACGAAGATTACCATAAATCATGGTTGGAATAATCCAACAAAAAAACTTAAATACAATGAGTAAAGAAATAAAATCAGTTGATTACGGACTTGAAAAAATATTTGAAGGAGCAGAAGATTTTCTTCCACTTTTAGGAACAGACTATGTAGAGTTTTATGTAGGTAATGCAAAACAAGCAGCACATTTTTACAAAACAGCATTTGGTTTTCAGTCTTATGCATATAAAGGCTTGGAAACGGGCTCACGTGATAGTGTGAGTTATGTTCTAAAACAAGACAAAATAAAATTGGTATTAACAACACCTCTTAACAGTAAATCTCCTATAAATGAGCATATCGTTAAGCATGGAGATGGAGTAAAAGTTATAGCACTATGGGTTGAAGACGCTAGAAAAGCCCATGAAGAAACTACAAATCGCGGTGCAAAATCGTATATGGAACCAACCGTTGAAAAAGATGAATTTGGTGAAGTTGTTCGTTCAGGAATATATACTTATGGAGAAACTGTTCATTTGTTTGTTGAACGTAAAAACTACAATGGAACTTTTTTGCCTGGGTTTGTTGCACAAAAATCAGATTACAATCCAGAACCAACAGGTCTGAAATATATAGATCACATGGTTGGTAATGTAGGTTGGGGAGAAATGAATACTTGGGTAAAATGGTATGAAGAGGTTATGGGATTTGAAAACTTCCTATCGTTTGATGATAAACAAATTCATACAGAATATTCTGCACTCATGAGTAAAGTCATGAGTAATGGTAATGGCCGAGTAAAATTTCCAATTAACGAACCTGCAGAAGGAATAAAAAGATCACAAATAGAAGAATATTTAGATTTTTATGAAGGGCCAGGCGTACAACATTTAGCCGTAGCTACAGACGATATTATTACAACAGTAAGTAAATTAAAAGCTAGAGGAGTTGAATTTTTATCAACACCGCCAGAAGAATATTATAGAGCTGTACCTGGAAGGTTAGAAGAATACAGTCATGAATTAAGAGAAGATATTGAAACTCTAAAAAGTCTTGGCATTATGATCGATGCAGATGAAGAAGGATATTTGCTTCAAATATTCACAAAACCTGTAGAAGACAGACCAACTTTGTTTTTTGAAATAATTCAACGGATGGGAGCCAAAGGTTTTGGAGCAGGAAATTTCAAGGCTCTTTTTGAATCTATTGAAAGAGAACAAGCAAATAGAGGGACACTTTAATATTAATTGAGTATTAATTCTTTAAAAACTCCATCATTCTTATAGATGGAGTTTTTTTGTTTTAATACTTTTGGAACAGTAATTGTAATTCCAATAGCATAAACAATAATAATTGGGTTAAAGAGTTAAATTACAATTGCACACAAAAATGAATAAAACACTACTTATATTGTCCCTGTTGTTGGCATGCAATGTCTTTTCACAAAATACTCCTGCATTCCAAGATGGTGAATGGTTTAGGTTCGAAATGAGTTATAGTGGTTTTCTCAAAGCAGGCAATGCAACATTATCCATCAAAGAAGAATCTTTAGATAGCAAGCCAGTCTATCATGTTGTTGGTAAGGGTTGGACAACAGGAGCAATAAAATGGTTCTTTAAAGTTAAAGATAGATATGAAAGCTACTTTGATAAGGAAAAGTTGATTCCATATAAATTTATAAGAGATATAAATGAAGGAGGGCATACCAAAGACATAGAAATAGAATTTGACCAAACCAATCAAAAAGCTTATGTAAATAATAAAAAGCATAAGACTAACAAGGTTTTTGATACAAAACCTAACATACAGGATATGGTTTCTACTTTTTACTATTTACGAAACAAGTTAGATGTAACTAAACTGAAGCTGGGTGATGAGATAATGGTAGATATGTTTTTTGACGAAGAAAATTATGGGTTCAAATTAAAATATTTAGGAGAAGAAATAATAAATACAGAATTTGGAAATATTGAGGCGTTAAAATTTAGGCCTTATGTTATGGCAGGAAGAGTTTTTAAAGAAGAAGAAAGTTTAACGCTGTGGGTTTCTAAAGATAAAAATAGAGTACCTTTGCGCGTAAAAGCAGATCTTGCTGTAGGATCGTTACGAGCAGATCTTGAAGCATTCAAAGGATTAAAACACCCGTTTAAAATTGTTGTAGACGATTAATGGATTCTAAAAAGAACATTACCAACCAGCTTAAAGAAAAATATGATAGATTAGGACAGGATCTAGACACCCATTTAGAAGGATTGCTTTATAGCAAACCCATGAATTACTGGGATTATATCCATACGGATTCTCTCTTAAACCTTCAAATACAAAGAACTACAATTCCAGACGAGATGGTATTTATTATGTATCATCAGATTAATGAGTTACTTTTCAAAATGATACTCTGGGAAATTGATCAAGTAGCAAGAAAAGAGAATATTGAAGCAGATTTTTTTACATCTAAACTGATGAGAATTAGTCGTTATTTTGACATGTTGACATCATCTTTCAATATTATGCGAGAAGGAATGGAAGTTGAACAATACAATAAATTTAGAACAACTTTAACTCCTGGTAGCGGGTTTCAAAGTGCTCAATACAGGAAAATTGAATTTGCTTCTACTGAACTCATTAATTTAATTGATAATAGATTTAGAAAGACCATAGACAGAAACACGCCATACGAACATGCTTTTGACCATTTGTATTGGCAAGCTGCTGGCAAAGATTATAAAACTGGCAAAAAAAGTTATTTATTAACAACTTTTGAAGAAAAATACAAAGAAGAATTTATTAGATTTACCAAATTTTATAACACACACAACCTTTGGAGTAAATTTAAGGAACTTCCAGAGGTAGTGAAAAAGGATAAAAATTTAATTAAAGCAATGCGTCATTATGATTACACAGTAAATATTACTTGGGTAATGGCACATTACAATACGGCAAATCACTATTTAAATATTGGAGGTGAGACTGCCGAAGCAACAGGAGGAAGTGAATGGGTAAAATATATGCACCCAAAATACCAACGAAGAATATTTTTTCCAGATTTATGGACCGACCAAGAATTAAAAGATTGGGGAAAGAATGTTTAACAATCTTATTAGTGTTTTTAAGTATTGTTAGCTGTAAAGATGACCCCAAAGAACCAATAATTGAAGAAATTGCAATAGCCGAACCAAAAGATGTTTATGAATTCGGTTTTTGTTTAGACGATTACATTGTAAAACGCGATACTATTAAAAAAGGCGACAGCTTTGGTCAAATTCTTGAGCGTAATAGTATAGGATATCCTAAAATCTATCATATTGCAGAAAAAGCTAAAGACAGTTTTGATATTAGACGACTTCAAGTAGGTAAACCTTATACATTACTTTGTTCAAAAGATTCACTTCAAGAACCTAAATGCTTTATTTATCAACCAAACAAAGAGGAATACGTAGTTATAAACTTTCAAGATTCAATTCATGCATATACAAATAGAAAACCTATAAAATATGTTGAAAAAATTGCAACAGGTGTTATTTCCACGAATATATCTGATGCATTGGACCAACAAGGCATAAGCGTTATTCTAGCTTATAAAATGTCAGATAATATTTATGCTTGGACCATAGATTTTAACCGACTACAAAAAGGAGATAGGTTTAAGGTCATCTATTCAGACAAGTATATAGACGATACAATCTATGCAGGAATTGGCGATATTAAAGCAGCTTATTTCGAACATAAAAAAGAGCCATTTTATGCTTTTGAGTTTGAAACAGACAGCGTAAAGGGAATTGTTGATTATTTTAATGAAGAGGCTGAAAATTTAAGACGCGCTTTCTTAAAAGCACCTGTTCAATTTAGTAGAGTGTCCTCAAGATACAACTTAAAACGAAGAATTGCCTATTACGGCAATAAAGTAAGACCACATAAAGGTACAGACTTTGCAGCAAGTGTTGGCACTCCAATATTGGCAACTGCCAATGGAACAGTTATAGAATCTAGACGTAAAGGAGGGAACGGAAATTATGTGAAAATAAGACACAATTCCACATATTCCACACAATATTTACACATGAGCAAACGCAAAGCCAAAGTTGGAGATTTTGTAAAACAAGGCGATGTTATAGGTTGGGTTGGTATGACAGGAAATACTGGCGGGCCACATGTATGTTATCGTTTTTGGAAAAATGGAAAACAAGTAGATCCGTTTAAACAAAAATTGCCAGAAGCCGAGCCTATTTCTGATTCACTAAAAGTAAAATTTTTAGAATATATACAACCTATAAAGTATAGGTTAGATAATATTTTCTTTCAACCAGAAATAATAGAGGAGGAACTACTGGAACAACCAGTAATTACCCAAGGAAATTCATAATATGGCATTACCAAAGAATAATCCTATTAGTACAAATGCTTGGAAAAATTTACAGGCACATTTTAATAACATAAAAAATGTTCAGATGAAAGATTTGTTTTCTCAAGACCAAGAGAGAGCAAATAAGTTCTCAATAAAGTGGAATGATTTTTATGTTGATTTTTCAAAAAACAGAATTACAGAAGAAACTTTCCAGTATTTATTAGAATTAGCTGAAGAAGTTAAGTTGAAAGATGCTATTAAAAGCCAGTTTTCAGGTGAAATTATAAATAAAACTGAAGGCAGAGCAGTTCTACATACAGCTTTGAGGGCTCCTGAAACAGATACCATTTTAGTTGATGGAAAAAATATTATTCCTGAAATTTATCAAGTAAAGAAAAAGATTGAAGTATTTTCAAATGAGATTATAAATGCTGAAAGAAAAGGATTTACAGGCAAAGCATTCACAGATATAGTGAATATAGGAATTGGCGGTTCAGATCTAGGGCCTGCAATGGTAGTTGAAGCACTGCAATATTATACAAATCATTTAAACACTCATTTTGTAAGCAATGTAGATGGCGACCATGTTAATGAAGTTATCAAAAAAATAAATCCCGAAACAACTCTTTTTGTAATTGTTTCCAAAACATTTACGACTCAAGAAACTCTTTCTAATGCTAATACTATTAGAGATTGGTTTTTAAAGTCAGCTCCAGAAGAAGCGATTGCAAAACATTTTGTAGCCGTTTCAACCAATGTTGAAAAAGTTAAAACCTTCGGAATAGATGGAAGTAATATTTTCCCAATGTGGGATTGGGTTGGTGGCCGTTTTTCTCTTTGGAGTGCCGTAGGTTTGACTATTAGCTTGGCTGTTGGTTACAACAACTTTAATCAACTCTTAAAAGGGGCTCACAAAATGGATCTTCATTTTAAAAGTGAAGCATTCAATAGAAATATTCCAGTGGTATTAGCATTATTAAGTATATGGTATAATAATTTTTTCAAAGCTGAAACAGAAGCTATAATTCCGTATTCTCAATATCTAAATCAGTTTGCTACATATTTGCAACAAGGTATTATGGAAAGTAATGGTAAAAGTGTAGATAGAAATGGTAAGCCTACAGATTATCAAACTGGAACTATAATTTGGGGAGAACCAGGCACTAATTCTCAACATGCTTTTTTTCAATTGATTCACCAAGGCACTAAACTAATACCAGCAGACTTCATAGGATTTAGTCAATCATTGCATGGGAATCAGGATCATCAAGATAAACTTATCTCTAATTTTTTAGCACAAACGGAAGCTTTATTAAATGGAAAGACTGAAGAAGAAGTGATTGCCGAAGGAAATTTGGAGACTTTAATCCCTTTTAAAGTATTTACTGGCAATAAACCAACAAACACTATTTTCATTCATAAACTTTCGCCAGAATCTTTAGGAAAACTAATAGCTGTGTATGAACATAAAATTTTTGTACAAGGTGTCATTTGGAATATTTTTAGTTATGATCAATTTGGCGTAGAATTAGGGAAACAATTAGCAAATACAATTTTATCTGAACTTAAAGGAAACACTAGAAAAATTCATGACTCCTCAACAAGAAACCTCATCGATTATTATCAAATAACTAAAAACAAATAGGTAAAATTGTATAAATATCATCCTCAATAAAGTTATTTTATACATTATTTTTCTTAATTTGCATAGTAGTGATTTGTTAACATTAACTTAAACTTAAGTTTTATCAATATGTTAATCTTTGCACAAAATTTAAAACCAATCTTAATATAAAAAAATGAGAAACATTACTAGATTTTTATTTTTTGCTTTGGTAATGGTAAGTTTCAATACTGCCTTTGCTCAAAGCACGGTAACAGGAACAACTATGGATCCTGAATTAGGCACTCCCTTACCAGGAGTAAACATTGTTGAAAAAGGAACAACAAATGGGGTATCGTCAGACTTTGACGGAAATTTTACGCTTACAACAACTACATCTGATGCGGTTATTTTGGTTTCGTATGTTGGGTTTTTAACTCAAGAAATCTCAATTTCGGGTGACACAGATCTTGGAGAAGTATCAATGCAACCTAGCCAATTTGGGTTGCAAGAAGTTCAAATTATTGCTTCTGTTGCTGTTGATAGAAAAACACCAGTTGCAGTTTCAACTGTTAAATCAGCTGACATTGAGTTAAAACTAGGAACTCAAGAATTCCCAGAAATTTTAAAATCAACGCCAGGAGTTTATGCAACCAAAGCTGGAGGTGGTTATGGAGATGGTAGAATTAATTTAAGAGGCTTTAATTCTGAAAATGTCGCTGTAATGATTAATGGTATTCCGGTTAACGATATGGAAAATGGAAGAGTCTATTGGAGTAACTGGGCTGGACTTGGAGATGTTACAAGCCAAATGCAGGTACAAAGGGGTTTAGGAGCTGCTAAAATTGCTGTCCCTTCTATTGGTGGTACAATTAATATAGTTACAAATACAACAGACGTGGAAGCTGGAGGAAATGTGATAACTTCAGTTGGTAATGACGGTTATTTTAAATATGGCTTAACTTACTCAACTGGATTAATGGAAAATGGTTTTGCCGCAACAGTTTCTGCCGCTAAAACTGAAGGTGATGGATATGTTGATGGAACGGAATTTTCAGGTGTATCATACTTTGTTAATATCTCTAAAGAAATAAACGATGCTCATAAACTATCGTTTTCGGCTTTTGGAGCCAAGCAACGCCATGGTCAAAGACAAAACAGGCAATTGATTGAAACGTTTAGAAAAGCTGAAAGAGGAAGAAAATTTAATGCAGATTGGGGATACAAAAATGGTCAGGTAACATTCCAAGAAGACAACTTTTATAATAAGCCTCAAATGTCCTTAAATCATTATTGGAATTTAAATGATAATACCTCAATCAACACTTCTGTATATGCATCATTTGGATCTGGAGGTGGAGGTGGTACTGCTGGAGAGTATAAGTTTGGATTTGATAGTTCTACAGGTCAAGGCGATTACAGAATTGGAGCTTTCGGACCAATTGACTTTGATAAAATTGTTGATGAGAACATTGCGGCTGGTGCAAATGGCGCAGAGACATATTTGAGAGCATCACGTAATGATCATAATTGGTATGGAGTGCTTTCTACGCTAAAAACGAATATAAATGACGATTTGGTGTTATTAGCCGGATTAGATTGGAGATACTATAAAGGAATCCATTTTTCTGAAGTAACAGATTTATTAGGTGCTGAATTTGCTATCGACAATGGAGATGTTAACAACCCAAATGCTGCACTTCAAGTTGGCGATAAAAGAGATTATTATAACGATGGTTTAGTTGGCTGGTTAGGAGCATTTGCTCAATTAGAATATGATGTTAACGAAAAGTTTAACACATTTATATCTTTAGCAGCTTCAAATACATCCTATAAAAGAGTTGACTATTTTAATTATTTAGATTCAGACCCTTTACAAGAAACCGATCGCTACAATTTCTTTGGATTTAGCGCAAAAGGTGGCGCCAATTATAGAATAGATGCTAACCATAATATTTTTGCAAACCTTGGGTATTTTGAAAAAGCACCAGGTTTCGATTCTGTATTCTTAAATTTCTCCAATGATAACATTAATGAAGATGCACCAAACCAAAAAATATCGAGTTTTGAATTGGGATATGGTTTTAGAGGAGATAAACTATCGGCAAATGTGAACCTTTACAGTACAAGATGGGATGATAGAACTGAAACAGTTTCATTTCAACAACCAGATGGAACAAATGCAGCTGCTAATATTCTAGGGGTTAATGCAATTCACCAAGGTGTGGAATTAGACTTTATATACAGGGCTACAGAGAAATTGGACATAACAGGTATGGCCTCTTTTGGTGATTGGAGATGGGATAGTGATGTTACAGATGTTGATATCCTTGATGAGGATCAAAACGTTGTAGAAACAGTTGACCTTTTCATTAAAGACTTGCATGTAGGAGATGCTGCCCAAACAACTTTTGCTTTAGGGATAAATTATAAATTTTCACCAAAAACTAGACTGATTATTGATTATAATTATTATGATAATATATATGCTGATTTTGATCCTAGTGATCGTGGTACACAAGGTGCTCCAGATGCGTGGAAAATGCCAGATTACGGCTTGTTTGATGTAGCTATGACTCATGGTTTTGAGTTTGGCCCTTTCGATGCCACTTTAACAGCAAGGATGAACAATGTGTTTGATACAGAGTATATTTCTGATGCGCAAGACGGTTCTGGATCAACTACAGATACAGCATTAGTGTATTTTGGTTATGGTAGAACCTTTAGTATTGGTGCAAAACTTAATTTTTAAAAAAACATGAAAATGAAAAGAATAATTTATTGTTTAGCAATTTTAGGGATAATCTTTACAGGTTGTGACCCTATTGAAGATATCTATAATGATATAGATTCAGTAGAAGACCCAATAGTCGGTTCAGCTACTTATACATTAACGAGTGAAGATTATACTGATGATGTTGAAGATGGAGGTTTAGGTCTTGATTTTCCAAATTTTAGTTCAGAAGAGGATGCCAAAACAATGTTACCTCCATTTATAGCCGAAATGTATCCATTTTGGGGAGAAGGATCTTCTGTATTGGTGAATTATGATTTATATATTGGTAATGCTGAAGGGGTTAGTGATTTTACAGGTGCGGACGCTTACCAATTCACTAATGCTGATTATGCTTTAGCAGGTAGTGATGCCTTTGGATTTTACCCAAATGTAGACCCTACAGATTATATACCTGATGTTCTAGATGCTCGAATAGCAAGCCCGACTGAAGGAGAAATGATTTTAGCCAGTTATGATCAGTATACAGAAACACCAACTGTGGGGTTAGCTAATTTAGTATCATATAATTTTGCTGGAAGTTTTGAAGGATGGACAATTGTAGAGGGAGGTATTGGTTCTGATGATGTTTGGACATCTCAATCTGGATATGTCCAAGGGAACGGTTATTTTGGAGGAGCAGTTGCTAATGAAGAATGGTTAATATCTCCTTCGATTGATTTATCAGGTGAAAGTGGTCTTAAATTTCAAATAACTCAAGAGATTGATTTTTTGAGTGTACCTGATCAAATAGATATATTGATTTCTACTGATTATGCTGGAGATCCTGGTGCAGCAACTTGGGATACTTTTGCTTTTGATAAGACAGCCTTTGGTAGTATGACAGCTTCAGAAGATTATGATTTTTCAGCCTATGATGATATGACGATTACCATTGCATTTAAATATGTATCATCAGATACTGACGCTGGACGTTGGAGAGTTGGAGCTTTAGCAATTAAAACCGTTGGGGCAACCGGTGCTACCAATTCAAAAGGCGATTATTTCATGTATTCAGGTGGTGAATGGGAAGCTATAGATGGAGTTTATTATTTAAGCACTGATGATTATGATTCTATGGGGGAAGGCTCTGGTCAACCAGGAAGATTCAATAATTTTAGTAGTTCTGTTCCTGCGGATAACTATATACCTACATTTTTATCATTAAACGATCCATTTGCTTATGCTCAAGAAGAAGATGAATTAATAGTTATTTACAAGTATTTTTCCAGTTCATGTAGTTGTACACAAACAAGAGGAAATAGATATACCATAATAGATGGTGAATGGACACCTCACATGAGTGTGATAAGTACGTCCTTACAATTTGGTAATGATGGTTCAACATGGGTGCCAGATAATACAATACGATATATGTTGACAGGTACAGACATTACATTTATTTCTAATGCATTTATTGACATTTATCCTGGACCAGCAGATAATGTTGGTTTCTTTGGTAGTTTTGACAGGAGACCTTCAAGTTCAAACTACTGGACTGATGAAATGCTATTAGAAGCCTTTAATGCGCTTTTAGAAAATGGTAATTTTGTTACTGCTGAAGAGCAAAAGTATGTGTTAACCTATGTGATCTATAATGGATCTACGACGAATGAAACCAAGAGTGTCATTAAGACAGGCGGCGTTTGGGTTTATCAATAGACTAATTTTAATTTATAAACAAAAAAACCATGCTTATAAAATAGCATGGTTTTTTTATGTTCTAAATTCATTACATTTGTTTTTATAATTTCTTAATTCGTATTCATGTACTCGACTATAAAAATACTACATTCGTATTGGGCCTATCTTGTTTTGTTGGTTTTAATATTGGCAACTGTTAATGCATTGTATAAATTCTTTGCCAAGAAAGAATTTGAAGCTAAAGATTTTAGAATTAATTTGTTTACACTTATAGTATCACATATTCAACTATTAATAGGATTGCTATTATATTTTGTGTCACCACGATTAAGCTTATTTAGTGAGCTTGGTATGGGAGAAGTAATGAAAGATGCTGTTAACAGACTTTATTTGGTTGAGCATCCTGTTATTAATATTTTAGCAGTGGTATTAATAAC
The DNA here is from genome assembly GCF_040117515.1 of Gilvirhabdus luticola. Lineage (NCBI taxonomy): Bacteria > Pseudomonadati > Bacteroidota > Flavobacteriia > Flavobacteriales > Flavobacteriaceae > Gilvirhabdus > Gilvirhabdus luticola. Next base: position 598,515 of record NZ_JBEEEN010000001.1, on the reverse strand, counting down.
TATTGGTTATTCAAAACATAAAAAGAAACTAACCTCAAAGCCAAAGTTTAAAACAATTGCTGTGTTTTACACTCTAGCAGTAATCTTATTCTTGTCTAGAATACCTTGGGATGTCTGGCCAAATTAGAAAGACTTTAAGGAGTCACTTCTTTTATGACATGAACGTAAACAGGGAAATGATCACTAAATCCATCTGTAAATCCGCCATCAGCAAAACTACGTTTAGGATAGCCTTTCCATCGACCACGTTTGTTTATTAGGTAGTTTTTGTTATATATGGCAGCTTTATAAAAACGATATGAAGAATAATCCTTTTCAAGCAGAGGTTTGGTTATCATTATCTGATCGAATAAACTCCAGGCATCTCTATAAGCATTTGAACCAATTCCATCTTTGAAGTAATTTTCATACGGATTATATATTCCTTTTAATCCTACATCTTCGCGATCACTTTGTGCTTTTAAAATATCTTTTACACTTCCATTGGTCGGGTCATCATTTAAATCACCCATGATAAAAATTTTCGCATAAGGGTCTTTAACCTGTACTGAATCTACTAAATGCTTTGACAATTTAGCTGCAGCCATTCTTTTCGGTCTGCTTCTAGCTTCTCCACCACTTCTTGATGGCCAATGGTTTACTATTAAGTGTATCATTTCTCCATCAAGTTTGCCGCTCACCAACAATTGGTCTCTAGTATAAACTCTTTCCCTTGTAATATCGTCATAGATTTTCAGTTCATGACTACTGGTATATAATGGGGTGAATATTTTTTTTTGATATAATAATGCTACATCTATGCCTCTGGCATCTGGAGAATGATAATGTACAATTCCATAATCTTTGTCTAATAAAAGTGGGTCATTAATCAGATCTTCAAGTACTTCTCTATTCTCAACTTCTGAAACCCCAATAATTGCAGGTGAATTTTTACTGGTATCGTATCCAATATCAGAAATTACACGAGCCATATTATGTACTTTCTTTTTATACACCTCTTGTATATCACCCTTCATTTCCATTATTGGACTTGCTTCATCAAATTTAGTAGTATCATTAATTGTATCAAATAAATTTTCTAAATTATAAAATGCAATAGTATGAACTTTAAAAATCTTTTTCTCTTGCGCATTGCTAATAAAAAAGATCAGTATTAAGAAAATTTGGATAAGAATTCTTGATTTTATCATTTATTGGAAATTATGTTATATAAGAATCAATTGTTGCGCCAAATTAAAATATTTATTATAAATAATGTAAATTTGCGAGCCTTAAATGATTAATTTTTAAGGAAATTAAATATCAACAATAAATTCAAATATGAAACAATTTTTTCTAATTTTTATATTCGGAGTTTTTTCAATGTTACCATCAAGTGCTCAACAGACCTTAATAAAAGGAAGTGTGAAGCTAGCTGTTTCTTTTGAACCTATATCAGAAGTCACTGTAACGATAGAAGAAACTCAACAAACAACATTAACGAACGAACAAGGAGAATTTGAATTTTCTTCTAATGTTCCTTTAGGTGAACAAGTATTAAAAATTTCTAAAGATGGATATACTACAAAAAGATATCCTATTGTAGTAAATGAAGGTCAAACAGTCAATATAACTGACATGACAATTGAGATAGATATAGTAGAATCTGCCGATTTGTTCACTATTTCTCTTTCAGATGATGAACTTAATGATGACACAAGTGGTTTGGATAACATTTCAGGATTATTACAATCGTCTCAAGATGTTTTTCAGCGTACTGCAGCGTTCGAGTTTAGTTCTTCTTTTTTTAGAGTTAGAGGATTGAATTCAGAGAATGGTTCAGTTTTGATTAATGGTATAGAAATGAATAAACTATATGATGGTAGACCACAATGGAGTGATTGGGGAGGTTTAAATGATGTAATACGTAACCAGGAGCTAACCACTGGATTACAACCTTCAAGCTATAATTTTGGAGGTATTTTGGGAACAACTAATATAAATGTTAGAGCTTCTCAATATAGAGAAGGTGGTCGTATTACATATTCATCTTCTAACAGAAGCTACACAAACAGATTAATGGGAAGTTACTCATCAGGACTATTAGATGGTGGATGGGCATTTTCTTTTATGGTGTCTAGACGTTGGGGAAAAGAAGGATATCAAGATGCAACGCTTTATGATTCTAATTCATTTTTCGCTTCAGTTGAAAAAAAATTGGGTGAAAAACATAGTTTGAATTTTACTTCAATTTATACACCAAATAGAAGAGGGAAATCATCACCTAATACACAAGAAGTTTATGATTTAAAAGATATAAAATATAATGAATATTGGGGTTGGCTGAATGGAGATAAAAAAAACTCACGCATTAAAGAAATTGAAGAGCCGATAATCATGCTCAACCATTATTGGGATATTACTGGTAAAACAATGTTAAATACTAATGTTGCATACCAGTTTGGGAAGATTGGTAATAGTCGATTAGACTTTGCAGGAGGAGGCAACCCAAGTCCAGCTTATTATCAAAAGCTCCCAAGTTACTTTTTAGGAGATCCAGATGGGCCGAATTATGATGGGGCTTATCAAGCACAACAAAATTTTATAAATGACGGGCAAATAGATTGGGAAAGAATTTTTGATGCTAATATCACTAATAATATCAATGGAGATTATGCAGCTTATGCTTTATATGAGGATAGGAATGATGATAAACAGCTAACGATAAACTCTATCTTAAGTTCTGAAATTAATGACAATATTTTATTTAACGCATCTGTAAATTATAAAAAATTGGATTCAGAAAACTTTGGGGAAATCTTAGATTTATTTGGAAGCACTACAGGTTATTTAAATGTAGATTCGTTCGATAATTTTCAATATGATTACAGAAACCCTGACCAAGTGTTGACCAAAGGAGATAAATACAGATATAATTATAAGTTATACGCAGATGTAATCTCTGGATATGCTCAAGCACAGTTTAAATATAACTTTATCGACTTTTATTTGGCTGGAAGCATAACAAATTCAAAATATCAGAGAGAAGGAATATTTCAAAATGAGGCCAACATTGAATTTGATGACCAAGGAAATATTGTAATAGATAACTCTTACGGAAAAGGTGAAGAGTTAACTTTTAGTGGTTTTGGGGCCAAAGCCGGAGCTACTTTTAAAATCACTGGAAAACATTTAGTAGATATAAATACAGGTTATTTAACACAGGCACCAACTTTAAGAAATACCTATACAAATTCAAGGTCTAATCATGATTATGTAGGTGTAAGTAATGGTGAAAGTATTTCAGAAGTTAGTCGTATTACCGAAGAAAAAATAACATCAGCAGATGTTAGTTATATTTTCAGATCTCCAATTGTAAAGGCTAAATTAACGGGGTATTACACAAAAATTGAAGACGCTAATGAAACTTCATTTTATTATGCCGATGGGGTAACTGGTTTTGAAAATGATGGTGTTCAAGTAACGAACGAATTTATTTCTGAAGTCTTACAAGGGATAGATAAAAGGCATATTGGAGTTGAACTAGGCATTGAAGCACAAGTTACACCTACTATTAAATTAAAAGGTGTTGCTTCTGTAGGTCAATATACTTACGATAATAATCCAAATCTATATTTATCCGCAGATAAACAAACTGTGTCTTATGGTCAAGCAAATCTAAAAGACTACAAAATTGCAGGCGGTCCACAAAGAGCTTATTCTGCAGGATTTGAATATCGTGACCCAGATTATTGGTGGTTTGGAGCAACGGTAAATTATTTTTCAAATACTTATGTAGATGTTAGCCCTTTAACAAGAACGCGTAATTTCTATCTAGATGCTGATGGCTTACCATTTAATGATTACGATCCTGAAATAGCTAAAGAATTGCTGAAACAAGAAGAGTTTAAAGATTATTTTACTGTAAACTTAATTGGAGGAAAATCATGGAAAATAAATGATTATTATATTGGGCTATTCGCAAGCGTTAATAATTTAATGGATGAAGTTTATAAAACAGGTGGATTCGAACAAGGTAGAAATGCAAACTACAGAGAATTAAGAGACGATGCCAATAACCCTGAACGTGTATTTGGTTCAAAATATTGGTATGCTCGTGGAGCCACTTATTTCGTAAACCTTAACTTTAGATTTTAAAAGAAAAAGAAAAATTAATTAAAATATTATTTTACAGATTATGAAAGCAAATAAATTTTTAACATTAATACTTACTATAGCAACTAGTTTTGCTATAGTATCTTGTGTACAAGACGATGATTACACAGTTCCTACTAGTTTAGGAAATGAAGAGAATGCTGGTTTGACTCAAATTATGGATGATATTGCAAGTGGAGCTTTAACAGAGATTTCCATTGCAGAATTAAAAGCTCTATTTGTTGGGCAAACTGCATTAATTGAATCTGATATTGTTGTTAAAGGGTATGTATCTTCATCAGATTTAACAGGGAACTTCTATAAAGAATTTTATATGCAAGATAAACCAGAGAACCCTACAGCAGGGATAGGAGTTGTTTTAAATCAAGTTGATTCTTACAACCAATTTAATCAAGGTAGAGAAGTTTATATTAAACTTAAAGGCTTATATCTTGGAGAAAATTCATCAGATGTTGTTTCTATTGGAGGACAAGTGGATGCAAATTTTTTGGATGAAATGACAATTTATCAGATTTCGACCCATGTATTCAGATCTCCTACAACAATACCATTAGTTCCAGTTAATCTAGACCCTTCGGCGGTTGACGATTCACATTTAGGTATTTATGCAACGTTAAGTAATGTTCAAATTCCATTAGCTTATGATGGTATGACTTTTCATAGCCCAACAAATGATTTTGACACTAGGTATCCTTTGGTTAGTTGTGTTAATGGATCTTCTATACAAATGGAGACAAGCTCATTTGCTAATTTTAAACAAGAACCATTACCAACAGATGGTCGAGGCAGTATTTCTGGTGTCATAACTCAAGGGTTTGGAGGCTCGCCGAGAGTGTTAGTTTTAAATACAACTGATGATATTGATTTTAATGAATCACGTTGTGACCCTGTTTTTGAGGAATCTTTCAACTCCGCTATAGATAATACTATACTTAATTTACCAGGTTGGATAAACTTTGCCGAAGCTGGTTCAGTGGTATGGACAGAGCAAGTTTTTAGGGGTAATGGCTATGCAGAATTAAATCCATTTAGTTCAGGAGATTCTTCAAATATAGCATGGTTAATTACGCCAGGCATAGATTTGAGTGCTCAAGATGATGAAGTATTAACTTTCCAAACGGAACATGCTTATCCTGATTCAGGTCATGACCCGTTAAGCGTGTTAATTTCTACTGATTTTGACGGAACTGAAAGTGGAATTTCTTCGGCAACATGGACAGAACTAACTTTTGATGTAAGTTATATTGTTGACTTTGGTAATTGGTATAATTTTACTAATTCTGGCGAAATTGATATTTCTGGTTATTCAGGAACTGCTTATATTGCATTTAGATATACAGGAAGTGATACAAGTAACCAAAACATGACATTGCATGTAGAGAATGTTACTGTTTCGGTTCCATAAGTAAAATATTTTTATCATAAAAAGCCTGCTAAATTTTAGTAGGCTTTTTTATGGTCATATATACAGGAAAATGATCACTATATCCGACTTTATATTTTTTACCCACATAAGTTCTAAAAGGTTGCCCTTTATATTTGCCATGAAACTGCTTTAAAAATTCTGCATCAAAAATATTGGTGCTACCATAAGTAATTTCTTCAGATTTTTTTTCGAGTAAATTTGTAGTGAATAGTATTTGGTCAAATAAATCCCAAGAGAAATCATAATTTGTTGTTCCTCTATCAATCGTATGCAGGTTTAACATTGGGTTGTATAAATCGTTGGTATTTAGCAAATTTTTAATACTGTTAGATTTTGGGCCATCATTAAAATCGCCCATGACAATAATTTTTGGATTTTGCTCATTATGTTTTATTTGCAAAATAATTTCACTTACTTTTTCTGAAGCAATTAAACGTTTATATTCGGATGCTTCAGGGCCTTCACGTCTCGAAGGCCAATGATTTACAATAATGTATATTGGTTCGTCAACAAATAACCCCTTTACAAGTAATATGTCTCTGGTATAGTCTCTAATACCATCTTCTTCAATAATAAGTACGGGAAAAGTTTCAGAAGATATCACCTTAAAAATTGTAGTATTATAAATTAGTGCAACATCAATACCTCTTTCATCTGGAGAATCAAAATGTACGTAATCGTATGTTAAATCCTTCAAATGTTTCGATAATAATAAATCTATTATAACACCTTGGTTTTCCACTTCTGCAAATCCAATTAACACAGGAGGCTTATGTGTTTCCTCCATACCAATATTTGAAATAGAAAAACCTAGCTTTCTTAACTTATTATCATACCGTTTTTGAGTCCATTTTTTATCTGATGAAGGCAAAAAATCATTATCATTTGTCAATTCATCATCATAAATATCAAATAAGTTTTCAAGGTTATAAAAAGCTATTGTATATGTTGATTCTTCTTTTAAGTTGTCACTATAATTTGTCATCCAAAAGCATTAATTGTCATTAAAAATATAAAAATTAAAATGAGTACAATTGTTTAACTTTGCACTTTAAAATTATATATGTTAGAAAATAGAGACATAGCTTTAGAGAAAGCAGTTTTGATAGGGTTGATAACCAGAGAACAGGATGAGGTAAAAGCCAAAGAATATATGGATGAACTGGAGTTTTTAACCTTTACAGCCGGTGGTGAAGTATTGAAAAGGTTTACTCAAAAAATGGATATGCCAAACCCTAAAACTTTTATTGGCTCTGGAAAAATGCAGGACGTTCAGGAATTCATTAAAGACAATGATATTGGGACAGCAATTTTTGATGATGAATTATCTCCTGCTCAAGAGCGCAACATTAGTAAAATTTTGAATTGCAAAGTATTAGACAGAACCAATTTAATATTGGATATTTTTGCTCAAAGAGCTCAAACAAGCTATGCAAGAACTCAAGTTGAATTAGCACAATGTGAATATTTATTACCTAGGTTAAAAGGGATGTGGACACATCTTGAAAGGCAAAAAGGTGGTATTGGAATGCGTGGTCCTGGTGAAACAGAAATAGAAACAGACCGTCGTATTGTACGAGATAAAATAGCCTTACTAAAAGCAAAAATTAAAACCATTGATAAGCAAATGGCTGTTCAAAGAGGCAATCGAGGTCAAATGGTAAGAGTTGCTTTGGTAGGTTATACCAACGTTGGAAAATCAACCTTAATGAATGTAATTAGTAAAAGTGAAGTTTTTGCAGAAAACAAATTGTTTGCAACTTTAGACACAACCGTGAGAAAAGTGGTTGTGCAAAACCTTCCTTTTTTGTTATCTGATACTGTAGGTTTTATTCGTAAGCTTCCTACGCAATTGGTAGAGTCTTTTAAAAGTACACTTGATGAGGTTCGTGAGGCAGATTTATTACTTCATGTTGTAGATATTTCACATCCTAATTTTGAAGAACACATTGATTCTGTAAATACAATTTTGGACGAAATAGGCAGTTCTGATAAACCGATTATTAAGGTTTTTAACAAAATAGACGCTTACAAACCAGAACCTTTTGATGAAACAGATTTAACAATAGAAAGAAACAAATCAAATTATTCTCTTGATGAATGGAAACGTACATGGATGGCGAAAATTGGAAATAATGCATTATTCATTTCTGCTTTAAACAAACAGAATCTTGAAGATTTTAAAAAGCGAGTTTACACTGAAGTACGGAAAATTCATATTACGCGGTTTCCATACAATCACTTTTTATACCCAGATTATGAGAATATGGAATAACTTTCCTTAAAAGGAATAAGTTAAACCAAAGATCCAATAAGATTGTAAATCGTTATCTACATTATCAAATGTGGCTGTGGTATCACCTAAAGTATTAATGGCATAGTTAAGTGCTTCTTGCTTATTGCTCCTCAAGGCAAAATCAAATCCTAAACCTAAAGATTTCCATACTTTGTAGCTAAATGAATTTGTCCAGGTCCAATTGGAATAATCTGAACTCTTATAACTTTGGAACATTGATAAGTTCGTTTTAAAGTTTATTTTGCCAATGTCTCGAGAATAATCAGCAACTATTTTTGTTCCTAAAGAAGATTCAAATATGGCGTCTTCATTACTAAAAACAATATTGTAGTTTAAAGGATGAATTACAACAACTAAATTATTAATAGGAGTCCATGTAAAACCAACACCTAAATCTAAATAACCTGGATCGTTAAAATTATCTAAAATAGTAGTTCTGTATTCCATTAAGGCAGAAGCAGCCCAAGACTTACTTAATTTTCTTCCATATAAAGATGATATATTGAAAACATCTGCACTAGGTTGAAACCCATCATCATCTGTTGGATCGTCTTTATCATCTAATTTTACCCAATTTAAATTTAATTTTAGTGAATTTAACCAGAAAAAATTCTCGGCTTTATAATTGGCATCAGCATTTACAGTAAAGCCAATATTTCCCGATGAATTGTTTGGTGTTCCTTGAGAATACCAATTGTTAAAACCAGACAGGCTTCCACCTATCGTTCCGTATGCTTTAAGTTGCCAACCAGGATAATTGTCAATCTCTTTTTGAATGGCATCAACCCTTTTTTGAATAGCATTAATAGAATCTTGCTTTGTAGCTTTTTCAGCTTTTAATTCATCTAAAGTTTGAGCTTCTAGTGAAACTAGTGAAATTACAAACACAAAAAACAATAGTAATATTTTCATAATAACGATTTAAAAATTAAACATACAAAAGCTATTTTGTTAGTATCTTTTTTTTAAAAGGGAAGCAAATATAACCAAATTATTTTTTCTTATACAATGGTACGGTCGAACAAGCTTCCCCAAACATAATAGATTTTGAAATATTTATAAGTTTAGAAATTAGAAGAGTATATGCTGTGTCTGGTATTGGCTTATTTGAGCACCCTTTAATAATTATGGGCTTATCTTTATAATTTGATAAATCTAAATTTGAGATGATATCTTGATAAATTGAGTTTTCTAAATCGACTAAATTACCTACAATAATTTTTTTCGCAAAAGCGGAAAGTTTCGAAGCAATAAGCAAATAGGCCCATGAGGGAATAATGGCATCTGCAGAACAGGATAAGGCTACATAAGAGTCTTTGTACTGAACCCAATCATGTTGCTTTACATAGTCTCTAAATTCTTTTTCACGAATTACTAGTTCTTGAAAAAGCCAATCCTTGATATCAAATAATACACGTTTACCGACAGGATAGTAATCTTCCAGATCTATAGTAACAAGTTTACTATTCGCAACGCGATTTACAATTTCTTCTGCCATATTGAATTAAAGCATTCCTAATTCCAATTTTGCTTCTTCGCTCATCAAGTCTTGAGACCAAGGAGGATCGAAAGTAATTTCAACTTCGGCACTTTTGACTTCATCAAGCGATTTAATTTTTTCTTCAACTTCCATTGGTAGTGTTTCGGCAACAGGACAATTAGGTGTTGTTAGAGTCATTAAGATCTTTACATCATAATCTTCATTAACAAAAACATCATAAATTAATCCGAGTTCGTATATGTCAACTGGAATTTCTGGATCATATATAGTTTTAAGAACCGTTACAATTTTTTCTCCAAGGGCATTAGTATCGATAGTTGTTTCCATTTTAATTTAATTGGGTTTGGTATGCTATAGCATACATTTTTAATTGCTTAATCATACTTACAAGGCCATTTGCACGAGTTGGTGATAAATGTTCTTTCAATCCTATCTCATCTATAAAAGATGTTTCAGCCTCAATAATATCTTTGGGATGCTGATTTGAAAACACTCTAATTAAAATGGCAATTATACCTTTTGTAATAATAGCATCACTGTCTGCCGTAAAGACTATTTTTTCATCATGCATTTCTGCATGTACCCAAACTTTACTTTGGCAACCTTTTATTATATTAGATTCTGTTTTGTATTGTTCGTCAATTAATGGAAGCGTTTTGCCAAGATCTATCATATATTGGTAGCGTTCTTCCCAATCATCAAACATTGAAAACTCTTCTATAATATCTTCTTGAATTTCTTTTATTGTCACTGTTAAGTTATTTTATACAAAAATACAACAAGTAATGTTGCTATTCAATATTTTGAGCTATTGATAAGATTTCTTTAACAAGAGGTGCAATTTCATTTGGTGGATTGCCATGGTCGAAAGTTTGAGTTTGGTAATCTTTTCCTTGATAGGTTATTTTAAGATTCGCCAAAGCAGCGCCATCGTATTGATGAGCTTTTGAAGGCGCTTCTAATTTTGAAATTGAACTTAACTGAATCGTTTCAATATTTGCAGTTATCTTGTTCCATTCATTTTCATTACATGTTTTAGAAATAGGTTTTGAGGTTCTATTTTTTTGAAATGAAACAATACTATCTTTTACAATAACTTGCTGATATACACCTCTTGAAACCGCTGTATATTCTATAATATACGAATTGTCTTGTTTTGCGGTTAATAGCACATCTTTATCTTTAAATAAGGTAAGTATATTATTTTGTAATGAAAAGGAATTAACTTGTGATAAAGTATCAAACATATTGTGTTCAATTGTATTAGCTTCTTCTCTACACATCATTTTAGTAGATGCTAAAGGGCCAAATGTTATATTGTTTCCATCAATTGTATATGAGCCATTAAAACGATTACAGCCTGAAAAACCTGAAACACGATTATCGCTTGCGTCAAAATTTATGTCAGGAGTAATCATTAGAGTGTCATTATTAATTAATTTGGTTACCGAATAATTCCCTGATAATTGCTGCATTGTATTTTCTTGCATTGATGTAATAGCACTTGTGTTTCCACATGATTTTAATGAAAACAAAATACATAGTAATAAGCTAAATTTCATTTACTTTAAGGTATTGATTCTAAATATAATAATACAAAAAAGACGCCAAAGTTTTAAGACAACATCCTTTTGGCCTTTTTAACACCTTCAACGAGCAAGTCAATTTCTTTGTTTGTGTTGTAGAATGATAAGGATGCTCGAACCGTACCAGGAATTTTAAAATAGTCCATAATCGGTTGTGCACAATGATGTCCTGTTCTTACGGCGATTCCCATTTTATCCAGAATCGTTCCAACATCGTAAGGATGTATGCCTTTTAAATTAAAAGAGATTACCGATGTCTTTTTAGGTGAGGTTCCATATATTTTTAAGCCTTCAATTTCTAATAGCCTTTGTGTAGCATAGTCAAGTAGTTCTTTTTCATAATTTGCAATTGCATCAAAACCAATAGTGTTCATATAATCTATTGCTGCACCAAAAGCAATGCCTCCACAAACGTTTGGTGTTCCTGCTTCAAATTTGTGTGGCAAATCAGCATATGTTGTTTTTTTAAAAGTAACTTCAGTTATCATTTCTCCTCCACCTTGGTAAGGTGGTAACTGTTTAAGCCATGCTTCTTTTCCATAAAGCATACCAACACCAGTCGGCCCACACATTTTGTGAGCTGAAGCCACATAAAAATCGACATCTAATTCCTGAACATCTGGTTTTATGTGTGGACATGCTTGAGCTCCATCAATCAATACAGCTGCACCAGCTTGACGTGCTTTTTTAATAATGTCTTCAATGGGATTAATTGTTCCAAGAGCATTTGAAATATGATTTACAAAAACCAACCTAGTTTTATCTGAAAGGAGTTTGTCATATTCTGATATAACCAACTCACCTTCATCATTCATTGGTATTACCTTAAGGGTAGCACCTGTTTTTTCACATAACATTTGCCATGGCACAATGTTGCTATGATGTTCTAAAGCCGAAACAATGATTTCATCTCCTACTTTTAATATTGATGAAAATCCATTAGCAACCAAGTTTATGCTATGTGTTGTCCCAGATGTTAAAATAATTTCGTGCGTGTATTCTGCATTAAAATGCTTCTGAATTTTTTGTCGAGCTAGTTCATAAGCATCTGTTGCTTCTTGACTTAAGGAATGTACACCACGATGAATATTGGCATTGTAATTTGAATAATAATCTACAATGGTTTCTATAACTTGTTTTGGAGTTTGTGATGTGGCAGCGTTGTCGAAGTACACTAAAGGATTACCATTTACTTTACGAGATAGTATAGGGAAATCTTTACGTATTTCTTCAACATTAAAGGGCATCATTAGTTTTTAGAAAGGTGTTACAAATTAAATCCAATGCTTACGCCCAGCTTAAGTGCTATTAGTTTAGTAATGCGTTGTTTTAATTCAGGAATTTTTACAGAATTCAATACATTATTACTAAAAGCATACATTAATAAAGCTTTAGCTTCCTTTTCAGGAATACCACGTGTGCGTAAGTAAAACAAAGCATTCTCATCAATTTGCCCAATAGTGCAACCATGAGAACATTTTACATCATCAGCAAAAATTTCTAATTGAGGTTTTGTATTAATTGTTGCTTTATCACTAACAAGAATATTATTGTTTGCCTGAAAAGCATTTGTTTTTTGAGCTTCCTTTTCAACAATAATTTTACCGTTAAAAACACCTATTGCATTATCTCCAAAGATACCTTTATAATCCTGATGACTTTCACAATTTGGTTTTGTATGATGTACTAATGTATTATGGTCTACATGTTGTCCTTCACCAATAATGGTTACTCCCTTAAGTGTAGAATCTGTACGCTCTCCGTGTTGAAAGAAGTTTAAATTATTACGTGTTAATTTTCCGCCAAACGCAAAAGTATGTACATAACAGTGGCTTTGTTGCTGCTGTTTAACGAAAGTGTTATCAATTAAAGAGGCATTATGATTGTCATTTTGAACCTTATAATAATCCACTATAGCTCTTTTATTAGCAAAAATTTCTGTAACGCTATTTGTAAGAACAGGATTTTCAGTTAAACTTTGATGACGTTCAATAATTTGTACATGTGAATTCTCTTCAGTAACAATGAGGTTGCGAGGCTGCAACATTAAAGCAGATTCATTACCAGTTGAAAAATGAATAATTTGAATAGGTTTTTCAACCAGTTTATTTTTAGGAATATGAATGTACGCACCTTCACTTGAGAAGGCCGTATTCAATGATGACAAACTATCTTTTGTTGCGGCTTTGTTAAAATAATTCTCAATAACTAGACGATATTTTGGCTTTGAAATCGCAGCTGAAAGCAAGCAGATATCCATCCCTTCATGCGTGGTCTGTGAAAGATGAGAAGAGTATCTGCCATCTACAAAGACTATTTTATAAGAATCAATATCATGAATAAAATATTTTTTGATATCACGATATTCAAGAGTCGTATCCTGATGTGGAAACACACTATAATTGTGTTTTAAAATTTTATTTAAAGAAGTGTATTTCCAAGCCTCATCTTTTTTGGTTGGAAACCCCTTTTCCTCAAAGGTTTTAATAGCTTCACTACGTATGTCATGTACATATGCGTCGACATCTACTTCATTTTCGAAAGCTAAAAAGGATGATATTAATTTTTCTTTTAAATCCATGTTTTATGAATAAGCCAAAATTTCAGGCTGATTAAAGTTTTGATATTGATTTTCTTCTATGTCTTTTGATATTTTCCCTTTTTCCAAAAGGGATCTTATTTTTAGACCAATTTCGTAAGCCAATAATGGTGGAACTGCATTACCAATTTGCTGATATTGACTTAAGCCTTTTTCCCAGCTCATTTTGGTACGCATTCCTTTAAAAACAAAATCATCGGGAAAAGATTGTAATCTCGCACCTTCTCTAGCAGTAAAATTTCTATCTAGTTGAGGATGAATAAAATTACTTTGAAATGATGCAGCTATTGTTGGGGCAGGTTTATCACCATGCAAACGTTGATTGTTCTGACTAAACTTTATAGTTGATTTTTTTAATGGATTGCCTCTTTGCACAGCACCATGAGTTTCCCAAACATCAAGCAACCCTTTACCATTTTTAATGGCTTTAAATCGCTCTATCAAACGTTTGGTATGCCTCATTGCAATATGATTGTAAACTTTATCAGAATTCTTTCGCATAAATTCCTGATAAGCATTTTGAGGTTTAAGATTATATTCTTGAACTTCTTCCCCTTCACATGCTTCTATAATTGGCAAATCTGAAATGGCTTGATTTACGTTTACTTCTTCTGTGTATTTTTTATTTGGGAATTCTGGAATCAATTCCAAATCTTTTCTAAATCCAATAATAATAACACGCTCTCTTGATTGAGGTACTCCAAAATCGGATGCTTTTAAAACTTCATATCTAACTTGATAACCATAATCTCCTGCATTTTCAAATTCGTCAATAATTTGTTTAATGACTTGACCAGATTTCATAGACAATAATCCCTTGACATTTTCCATAACAAATGCTTGAGGATTATACCAATTGATGGTTTTTACAAATTCAAAGAACAAATTGTTTCTTGGGTCTTCGGTGACTTTGTTTCGCTTTTTATTAGCTAAACTAAATCCTTGACAAGGCGGTCCACCAATAATAACATCAACCTGTGATGTGATATGATCTTGAAAATCCTCTTTTTTTAGATTTGACAAATCGCCACAAATAAAAGGAACTTCTGGAAAATTTTGAGTGAAAGTTTTTTTACAATTTTCATCAATATCAGATGCTAGTAGTGTGTTGTAACCAGCCCATTTGAAGCCTAACGACATTCCACCACAACCTGAAAACAAATCAATTGTATTTAAAACATTTTTACTCATTAATCATGCATTCACTTCTTCTTTGATCCAGTCGTAGCCTTTTTCTTCAAGTTGGTGCGCTAACTCTTTGGGACCAGATTTGACTATTTTACCATTATGTAAAACATGTACATAATCTGGAACGATATAGTCTAACAAACGTTGGTAATGAGTGATGATTATCACAGCATTGTCTTTGCCTTTAAGTTTATTAACACCATTTGCAACAATACGAAGGGCATCAATATCAAGACCAGAATCTGTTTCATCAAGAATGGCTAATTTAGGTTCTAAAACTGCCATTTGAAAGATTTCAGTTCGTTTTTTCTCACCACCAGAGAACCCTTCATTTAAAGATCGAGACAAAAACTTTCGATCAATATCCAAAAGCTCAGATTTTTCTCTAATAAGTTTCAGCATTTTGTTAGCCGGCATTTCTTCAAGCCCTTGAGCCTTACGAGTTTCATTAATGGCAGTCTTCATAAAATTTGTAACAGAAACACCAGGAATTTCGACTGGATATTGAAAAGACATGAAGACACCTTTATGTGCTCTTTCTTCAGCGGATAATTCATCTATATTTTCTCCTTCAAGAAGAATCTCTCCTTTTTCTACTTCATATTCTTCTTTACCTGCAATAACAGATGCCAAAGTACTTTTGCCAGATCCATTTGGTCCCATTATAGCATGGACTTCTCCAGCTTTAACTTCAAGGTTAATACCTCTTAAAATGGTTTTGTCTTCAACACTTGCGTGTAAGTCATTTATCTTTAACATAACTTAATTTTCTAATTTTATGACATTATTATCTTTTGGGTCAGGTTGATAAACGTTCAATATTTCTTTAATTTCAACTCGATAAGGCCAACCTTCCTCATCTTTTGGTTTAGGTGTTATTTTTCCTCTTATTTCTACAGGAATCATATCTGTCGCATCTTGCTTGTATTTTTTTACAAGGTTGTCAAGTTCATGCATTTTAGCATCAATAACAACGGCATAAACTTCAGCATGCGTTTGCAATACAGCAGCATCTGCATAATACACAAATTCTCCTTTCAAGAGCGTTAAACCGTCTTTTTGTTTGGCTGTTATACCATCTTCAGACTCAATAACAGTTTCTTGAGTTTCTGTTTTTTTGTCATTTTTACAAGCTAACATCAATGAGCTTATTAAAAAAATTAAGACTAAATTTTTCATAATAAATATTAACCTACTGATCCTTCTAAACTTATTTCTAATAATTTTTGAGCCTCAACAGCAAATTCCATAGGAAGTTTATTCAATACTTCTTTACTAAAACCATTAACAATTAGCGCAATAGCTTTTTCAGTGTCTATACCACGTTGATTACAGTAAAAAATTTGATCCTCTCCAATTTTACTTGTTGTAGCTTCATGCTCTATTTGAGCTGTTTTATTTTTTGCTTCAATATAGGGGAAAGTATGTGCTCCACATTCATTACCCATAAGCAAGCTATCACATTGTGAGAAGTTACGAGCATTGTCCGCACGTGAACTAATTTGTACCAATCCACGATAAGAATTTTGAGATTTACCAGCTGAAATACCTTTTGAAATGATAGTTGACTTGGTATTTTTGCCTAAATGAATCATTTTTGTTCCCGTATCTGCCTGCTGATAGTTATTGGTTACAGCAATAGAATAAAACTCACCTACAGAATTGTCGCCTTTTAGTATACAACTTGGATACTTCCAAGTTACAGCACTACCAGTTTCTACCTGTGTCCAAGATATCTTGGCATTCTTTTCACAAAGACCTCGTTTGGTCACAAAATTAAAAACGCCACCTTTACCTTCAGCATTACCAGGATACCAGTTTTGAACTGTAGAATATTTTATTTCAGCATTATCAAGAGCAATGAGTTCAACAACCGCGGCATGCAATTGGTTTTCATCTCGGCTTGGTGCTGTACAACCTTCCAGATAAGAGACATAACTACCTTCGTCAGCAATAACTAGTGTTCTTTCAAATTGACCTGTACCAGCTTGGTTTATTCTAAAGTAAGTTGAAAGCTCCATTGGGCATCGTACACCCTTTGGGATATAGCAAAAACTACCATCACTAAACACTGCACTATTTAAAGCCGCATAAAAGTTGTCTTTTTGAGGCACAACGGTTCCAATATATTTTTTAACAAGTTCTGGATGTTCTTGAATGGCTTCAGAAATAGAACAGAAGATAATGCCTTTTTCAGCTAATGTCTTTTTAAACGTAGTTGCAACAGAAACCGAATCGACTACAACATCCATAGCGACACCTGCCAATTTTTTTTGTTCATCAAGAGAAATACCTAATTTTTCAAAAGTTGCTAATAATTCAGGATCAACTTCGTCTATACTATTATATTTTGGTTTACTATTTGGAGCTGAATAATAAGAAATAGCTTGAAAGTCTGGCTTTTTATAATGAACATTTGCCCATTCTGGTTCTATCATTTGTTGCCAAGCGCGAAAAGATTCCAATCTCCAGTTGGTCATCCATTCAGGCTCTTCTTTCTTTTTAGAGATTGCACGAACTATATCTTCATTTAAACCAATAGGAAATGTGTCAGATTTTATATCTGTGTAAAAACCGTATTCATACTCTTTGGTTTTAAGTTCTTCTCTTAAATCGTCTTCGGTATATTTACTCATTGATTTTTTTATTCAAATTACAGTGAAAATGATTCACCACATCCGCAAGTTCTGTTAGCATTTGGGTTGTTGAAAACAAAACCGGCACCATTTAAACCACCAGAATATTCTAGTGTTGTACCTATAAGATACAAAAAGCTTTTTTTATCAACAATAATCTTAACTCCATTGTCTTCAAAAACCTTATCACCTTCTTGTTGTTCTTTATCAAATTTTAAATCGTAAGACAAACCAGAACAACCACCACTTTTTACACCAACGCGTATAAAATCAGTTGATGAATTATAACCGTCTTCAGTCATTAATTCGACAACCTTCTTTTTAGCTGTTTCAGATACTTTTATCATTTGTTATATAGATTTTGTCTAAATAGAGAGCAAATATACAATATAAGTCCTGTAAAACCATATAACCTAACATTATATTAGCATATAGTTTTATAGGTTTTTGTTATTGGTTTTGGAAGTTTGGATTGTTAATAAATGATGGATCTGAAAGCGAAAGAAGAAATGCTTTAAGATCGGCTTTATCTTGCTGGGTAAGTTGTACGCCACCTTGATCAACTTTTTTCATTAATGGGTCTATTGTTGAGGAGTTTTGTAAGCCTTCACTGTAATGATCGATAACTTCGTCTAAAGTAACAAATCTACCATCATGCATATAAGGTGCCGTGTAGGCTAGGTTACGTAAGGAAGGTGTTTTAAATTTTCCATGGTCTGCAGGATCCCCTGTAACCGCTCCTAAGCCGAGATCTGTAAATTCTGAATCCAATCCGTTGTTATGAAAAATGTTGTCCGTCCAAAGCGGATTATTTGGGTTGCCATGACAATGAAAACAATCGCCTTTGGTTTCATCCATAAATACATTAACACCATTTAATTCTTCAGGTGTTAAGGTTTCTTCTCCTAGAAGATATCGATCAAACTTTGAGTTTCCTGATATAAGGGTCCTTTCAAATTGTGCAATGGCTTTAGTAACTAAAGTTGAGTCTATAATTGTAGTTGCAAATGCTGCTTCAAACATAGATGGATATTCTGGAGTTTGTTGTAAATCTGAAACGACTTTCTCCCATGTATTATGCATTTCAATGGGGTTAGTTACAGGCTCAAAAGCTTGATGTTCTAAACTAAAAACTCGACCATCCCAAAAAAACCGTTCGTCAAAATTCCATGCTAAATTGAAGAGAGGCATGGAGTTTCGATTACCTAAAAGGCCATCAATACCATCGCTAAATTTATCTGGGTCCGAAAAGCTATTTTGTGGCAAATGGCAGTCAGCACATGCTTGGGTATTATCAGCCGAAAGCACAGGATCAAAAAACAATTTTTTCCCTAAAACTATGCCTTCAACGGTTTGAGGGTTGCTTACAGGTATTAAAGGAGGCAATATATTGTCTTGAAAAAATTGAGGAACGTCTAATGGAGCAGGAGTAGGTATATTGACATATTGTTCTGCTTTTTCATTTGAACATGAAGCGCAAATGAATGGAACAATAAAAGTATATAACCAAATACAATGCTTCATTTTTATTATATTACATTACCCAGAGTAAATACATTTTGGCCGTTCTGATACATCATAATTTGTGCTCCAAAGTTTGGCATTAGCATGGAGTGAAACTCCTTTAAATCCCATTGAATAGGGTTTTTAAACCATTCGGCAATATTCATTTTAATTTCAAAAGAAATATTGTCATTAATAGTAACACCTCCAAGATCTACAGTAAAAAATGTATCTTGAAATTGTAAATTATTTGGGTCTGAATTATTGACTGCTCTTATGGCATGATATTGATAACCTACTTCAGTAGCCATGTCATCAATAAATTTCCCTTCTAACTGCATAAAATGATAACCACCGCCTAACATGATTGGGACATTCCAAATTTCAGTATTTAAATCTGCATAAGCGCCGTCAATGTTATCTTCATTATCAAAACCAAATGTAAAAGAGACATTTGTATACGTACCTTTTGGTATTTGAACGTTTGGCGAGTAGCTTAAGTTGGTATTGTTTGTTACATCTACCAAATTATAACCATCTACTACCACGGTTGTTCCATTTGAATTTTGAAAGGTGATTTTTGAAATTAAATATCGCAATTTTTCAATGCTTAATTGTTCTCCATTAGCGTTGGTGAAATGTATGGAGTTGAAATTTGAATTTGTAATATTTGTACCATCCCAATGGTGTGTAAAATTGAAAGTAAAATTTGCATCTTGAGAAACAATAGGACCATTGTTGTTGTCAGAATTTGAACAGGATAACAACATAAAGATTTCTATTAACCATAAATTTTTAATGATCTTTTTCATTTTATATGTAAAATTAATACATCTGTAAAACCATTATTTTCGGAGATATCACCGTCAGAACTACTAGAGTCACCAACTGCAATGACGGTTCCATCATTTAGTTGGGTTATACTATAAGCAAAATCGACTTCAGAACCTCCAATGGTTTGCTGCCAATCTAATTCAGCATTGGCATTGATTTTAAGTATCCAGGCATCATTTTGTCCTTTATTTTCTTTGAGATCACCATCAATACTCCTTGAACTTCCTGCTAAATAAAAAGTATTATTTTGAGTACTTACAATAGAGCGAGCAACATCAAAACTACTTCCTCCAAATGTTTTATCCCAAAGCAGAACTCCAGATGGAGTTATTTTAATGAGCCACAAATCTGCTGCCCCTTTGTTTAAAGATACATCCAAATCGGAACTTCTTGTATCTCCAACAACAAGATAATTACCATCTTCTGTTTCTACAATTGCTCTAGCTTCATCTATTTCTGAACCTCCATAAGATTTTTCCCAAAGTAAATCTCCAGAATTTGAAATTTTAATAACCCAAAAATCATAAGATCCTTTACTGGCAGTAATATCAACATCATTACTATCTGATGAACCTACAATTAAAAACCCGTTATCTTGAGTTTCTATAACGTCATAAGGTGTGTCTGTATTTGTGCCACCATAGTATCTGCTCCAAATTAAGTCTCCGTTGGAATCTAATTTTATAATCCAATAATCACCACCTGCATGACGACCAGATCTGTTGTAATTTCCTTCACCTCCTGAAGCTGTTACATCTAGAATTCCTGCTAACAGAAAACCACTATCATTGGTATGTAATAGAGATATTCCAGTGTCATTACCAGCAAATCCTAAAGATTTTTCCCAAAGTATGTTTCCAGAAGCATCAAGCTTAACCATCCAATAATCTTGGGCTCCAGCATTTTCGCTAACATCTAGATCAGAACTTGTACTGAAACCTAAAACAGCATAACCTCCATCAGAAGTTTGGACTAAATCTTTGCCACGGTCATTATCATTACCGCCAAATGTTTTGTTCCATTGTAAATTAGCATTGGCATCAAACTTAAGAACCCAATAATCGTAACTTGCGTTAGTTTTTCCTGAAACATCGCCATCAGTACTTTGAGCGTAGCCCAAAACGGCGAAACCTGCATCGGTAGTATTGATTACAGAATTTGCCCCTTCATTGTTTGTGCCTCCAAATGTTTTAATGGAGATAGAATTCTCTCGGTTAGGGTTTTCAGATTCATTACTTGAGCAATTAAGAAAACACCATGATGAAAATAGAAAACAAACAAATGATATGTGTGTTTTACATTTCATATTTTAGAAGCCTTTATAAATCACTTTCTCTAATTACAAATAAGCCACTATCAATATCGCTTACTAGAATATTTCCACTAGGCAGATAAGGATATACACTCCATGCTCCATCAAAAGAAGCAACATCATTATCTGGATAGGTATCAAAATATCCAATTTCTGAAATACTAGAATTTTCAATATTTGTAACATCAATCATTCTTACTCCAGCTCTATAATTAGCTAGATAAAATGTACTTCCTTTAACATAACCATTATGGTCAATGGCAGTTGTTGCCCCAATGTAGTTAAAAGAAAATAATGGATTGTCTAAATCTATTAAATCAAAAATAATAGTTTTTGTATTGCCTCCAAATGTCAATTCATCAAGCTCGTCTCCAACAATAAAATATCTCATGTCTTCAGTAAACCAGCCTTGATGCGTATAGCCTGTATTACTATAGCTAACACTAGACAAAACTATTGGATTTCCTTTATTGGTCACATCTACAATTAAAACTTCATCTTCATTACTGCCAATATAAATCTCCTTTCCAAAATGTTCTGCATCTGGTCCATTATAAATAACCACTTGAGCATCATGGGAATATCCACTTATTGTACCAGCTTCAATTGGATCTAATGGATTTTCTATATCAATAATAATAGTATCGCCTGCATAGGGACCATCTCTGTCAGTTCCTACGATGTAGGCATAACCATTAGCTTGGTTGACCACAATATTATGAGCACTGCCAAATCCAGAATAATGCAAATCGGATGTAAACGATTGAGGAGGATTTGTAACATTTCTCAATTGCCGTAAATCAAATACTTGCATCCCATGTTCTCCGGCATTATCTGCCACAATGAAAGCATAATTTTCATATATCTTAATATCTCTCCATATATTCCCATAGGTTTGTGAACTTAAACCACCAAGAAAAACAGGAGATAAAGGGTCGCTTACATCTACAAAGACAGTACCATTAAAAACTCCCATAATAGCATATTCTTTTCCTGTCTCAGAGTCTACCCAACCCCAAATATCGTTTCCGGTTTGTGTGTTAAAAACACTTAAAGGAATATGAGACATTAAATCATAACCTTGACATGGGTATATATCTGCAAAACCATTCTCACATAAAGCTAAAGCTGGACTTGGGTTAAGATAATCTTCGTCACATACGTTTCCTATCCCATCATTATCTTCATCACTTTGATCTGGATTTGGAACTAAAGGACAATTATCACTGTCATCAGAAACACCATCATTGTCTCCATCATTGTCACATATATTTCCTATGCCATCATTGTCATCATCAGCTTGATCTGGATTAGAATTTAGTGGGCAATTATCTAGATTATCCTCAATACCATCATTATCGGTATCAATAATTACAATTGGGTCTACCGGTTCGTTATCACAACTTTGAAATTGAAAAGCTAAAAAACCAATAAAGAATAGAATTTGTAATAACTTAAGGTTAGGTATTGTCTTTTTCATTTTAGCAATTTTAAATTATTGGGGGCAAATAATTAATACAAAACGAATTACGATTACAACATATTGCAAAGTAAATTGGATTATACATTGATTTCTCTAATTCCTATTAAACAAATCTAATAGATTATTATTTAATATATAAGTGTTTCGTCTTTTTAATATGTTAAAAGTTAATGCTTTTAATATAGATAATTACTGATTAGCTTCTTATTTTTGCAGCATGATAGAAGATAAAAATCAACAAAAAACAGAATTGAGTGATTTAGGCGAATTTGGTCTAATAGATCATTTGACCAGAGATTTTAAAATAAAACAAAAATCAACCATAAAAGGTATTGGAGATGATGCGGCTATTTTAAGTTTTAAGAATAAGGAAATAGTTATTTCAACAGATTTGCTTATTGAAAATGTTCATTTTGATTTAAGCTATATGCCCTTAAAACATTTAGGATATAAGGCTATTATAGTCAATCTCTCTGATGTTTATGCCATGAATGCCAGTGCTACCCAAGTTACAGTTTCTATTGCTGTTTCTAATCGATTTCCATTAGAGGCTTTAGAAGAATTATATTCAGGTATTGAGACAGCTGCAAAAATTTATAATATCGATGTTATAGGAGGAGATACTACCTCTTCTACTACGGGATTAATAATTTCGGTCACTGCAATTGGAGAAATAAAAGATGGTGATGAGGTTTATAGAAATGGTGCAAGGCCAAATGATCTGTTGGTAGTATCAGGAGATTTGGGTGGTGCATATATGGGTTTACAAGTATTAGAAAGAGAAAAGGAGGTCTTTAAAGTAAACCCAAACAATCAACCAGATTTAGATTCATACACCTATATCATTGAACGCCAATTAAAACCTGAAGCAAGAAAAGACATTATAAAATTATTAAAGGATTTAGACGTAAAACCGACGTCTATGATCGATATAAGCGATGGCCTATCTTCAGAAATTATGCATATATGTAAGCAAAGCGAAGTAGGTTGTGATTTGTATGAAAACAAAATACCTTTAGATCCTCAAGTTATTTCTACTTGTGAAGAGTTTAATATAGATAGTACTACAATTGCTTTAAATGGTGGAGAAGATTATGAATTGCTAATGACAGTGTCTCAAAAAGATTATTCAAAATTAAAAGGAAATCCGAATTTTACTGTTATTGGCTATATGAAAGAAAAAGCGGAAGGCATGCATTTAGTGACCAGATCAGAAATGAAGATTCCACTTAAGGCACAGGGCTGGAAAAGCTTTTAATATTTCTTTAGGCAGAAATCTGTAAATCTGCTTTTGAAAAAGCCGTTTGGTTATTAAAACTTCTTTGACGACTTAATCTTAACATTCTTCGGTTGTGAATGTACTCTAAAATTGAATTGATCTCTCTAAATTTTGGGGTTAATTCAGTAAGTCGACCGTTACCATTTGTGGTCAATTCTTTCTTACAATGTTTGCAAGTATATTCCTTGACATGATAGGTTACTTTTTTAGTCACTTCATAGCTGTGACCAAACACGTTGCAGTACAAAGAAGGTAGTAATGCAGGTTTAGAAGTATTTTTTTTCATGGTTAATTGTTTTTGAGACTTAATAAAAGTATAAAAATAAAATAAAATATTAGATAAAATGTATTAAAAATTCGATGAAATGCATTTTTTTGTAGGAAAATACTCTTAAAAATACAAGATATTATATCTGATTAGCTAGTATTTGTATCTAATTGTTCACAATTTTTTTTTGTCTATCTTTCGAAGTCTATTAACCAATCAATGAAAAACACCAAAGAAACCTTTGTTTTTGGTTTTGCCATTTTTGCCGCTTTTTTTGGAGCAGGAAACTTAATTTTACCACCACTTTTGGGTTTTAATTCAGGACCAGATTGGTGGTTAGTAATGATTGGCTTTCTCACATCTGCGACCATTATTCCGTTATTGGCATTATTAGGGCATGCAAAACTGCAAGGGACAATGTTAGATTTTGGCAATAAAGTATCTCCAATATTTAGTCTCATATTTAGTCTTTGCGTTTATACCATTGCTGTTGCCTTGCCTTGCCCACGTACTGCTGCAGTAACACACGAAATGGCCATTTTACCTTTTTTTGGAACAAGTTCTTTGCTAACGAGTTCCATTTATTTTGCTTTAGCGTTTGTATTTGTAATGAACAGGAATAATGTTTTAGATATTTTAGGAAAATACCTTACACCAATTATTGTTGTCATATTGCTTGTTATTATTCTTATTGGTATTTTCTCACCATTAGCAGTTATGAATCCTTCAATCTTTGACGCTCCATTAATTAGTGGATTGCTGGAAGGTTACCAAACTTATGATGCTATTGCTGGTCTCCTAACAGGAGGTATATTAGTCATTTCGGTGCAAAACTTTAATAAAGACATGTCTTTTAAAGAGAAGAAAGGAATGATTGCCAAATCTGGTCTCATAGCCATGTCTGGTCTTTTTATTATTTATGCTGGTCTTATCGCTGTTGGTAGTAAATATAACAGTCAGTTCCCTGAAGATATTTCAAGGACAGAATTATTAACAGGATTGTCATTAAAAACTTTAGGAAATATTGGTAGTACATTTTTGAGTGTTTTGGTTGCTTTGGCTTGTTTTACAACAGCTGTTGGTATTATAGTTGGAACTGCCGACTTTTTTCAAGGTCTTTTTAAAAAATCTAAACATGCTTATTTAACAACTGCCATTATCTGTTCTATAATTGGAATTGTAGTGGGACAAATGAATGTAAAATATATTATAGACATCGCACTTCCTGCGCTTATGTTTATTTATCCTTTAACGATCGTATTAATCTTGTTGAATATCCTTCCAGCAAGATTGGCTAGTAAATGGGTGTTTAGAGCTGTTGTTTTGGTAGCATTTGCGTTTAGCATCCCAGACTTTTTGAGCTTTTTAATTCCGCAGAAACAATTAGAAAGTTTTGTAAACATTATTCCTTTGGCACAGCATAATTTGGGTTGGGTTTTACCATCTTTAGTAACATTTTTAATTGTCAATTTATTGAGTAAAAGAACAGAAAGTTGATCTCTTTACTGTTTATAAATGGTTTTAAAGTATTCACAAACAATAATCATGTCCTCGTTGAATTTTTTCCCATAAGGCTGCATCTCTCTTGTGTAATAGGCTTCATGAACTCGTCTCCAGTATTCTAAAGATTTATCGCCTTCTCCTTCTATTTCTGCAAACTCATGGGTTATTTCCTGATACGGTTTTGGTGTTACTTTTGTGATTTCAATAATTGCTCTCGCATGTCCATTCCAATCGGTTATAATATGCTGATCGCCAATTTTAGGCAAGGGCTCCTGGTGTTTTTGATACCACCAAAGTGAAGTTGCAGAGGCTTGTTTAATGCCTTGAACTACCAGTTCAACACATTCATTAGCATCATGTTCATTATCACAGAAATGATAAGTAATAGGTTGTTTTTTGATGGAGTTGTTCGGATTATCCTTTAAGAAATCATTCCATAACGATTCTACTGATTTCTTATTTTTGTTTGCTGACGTCATTTTATATAATTACCAAATCTTAATCGTGTCTCCATCAGACCTAATTAGTATTAAATTAGGTTTTGGCGCATCTCAGTCAAATACAAGTTTGGAAGAAAACAATAATTTGTTATTGTCCCAATCCGCTTTTAATTCCAATTCTGTTCCTCCAAGTTCTCCATTAGCTAGAATCATATCTCCATATGTTCCAATAAATTCGGATTTTTCATTTTGAGCTTGAACATTTATTGTCAGCAGGAAGATAGTTAAAATGTAAAGTGTTTTTCTCAAATTGCTTGGAACGTTTTTGTGTATGGTTTATGTGGCTTATAATTCCCATGATTTTCAGTCGTTGCGAATCGCAAGTTTAAAGATATCAATTTTATTTGAAGGTTATATGTTAGTATGAGCTATACACGTTGTTATGTTTTGGTTATTTATTATCCATTTGACTTAACATTTTACTTTTTAAGAGTTCCTGTATCTCAAATATTATGTAGTAATTGGGCTTTATGTGGTTGATTATACATTTGTCTAATAAAAAATACAATAAGTTAGACAAAATAATATATTTATTGTATATTTGAAAAAAATATAAACCTATAAAATAGTAAATTATGAAAAAGTTAGCCTTTATTTTAACGATTACAATGACTTTAGCCTTATCTAATACTGCTACTGCACAAGAAACAATAGTAGATGTCGCTGTTGGAAACGACGATTTTTCAACTTTAGTTACAGCTTTAAAAGCTGCTGATTTAGTTGGTGCTTTACAAGGAGATGGACCATTCACCGTTTTTGCTCCAACAAATGATGCTTTCGCAAAAATTGATTCTAATACATTAAACTCCTTGTTGGAAGTTAAAAATCAAAAAGCATTAGCTAATATTTTAACATATCATGTAGTATCTGGAAAGTTAACTGCAACAGACGTTGTAGCAGCTTTAAAGAAAGGAAATGGTACAGTAGAATTAAAAGCCTTAAATGGTCAAGTCTTAACTGTAATGAAAAAAGATGGAAAAATTTGGTTGAAAGATACAAGTGGTAATTATAGTGAAATCATTGCTACAGATGTAAATGGAAGCAATGGTGTGATACATGTAATAGATACAGTTGTTATGCCTAAATAATTGACAATTAAATTGTATGAAAAGAAAGCTTCGAATTATCGAGGCTTTTTTACTGTTTTTTAGAAGTTTGTGTCAAAAATCAGATAAGCAATAAATAACAAGAAATAAATAGTTAGATAGAACAGGTAAAAGTTTCTAAACTTTTTATATTGGAGATTTTCAGGATAGATATTTCCAAAAAGACCTTTAATTTCTTTCAAAAACAAAGGTTTAATATTTATTAACCAACTATCAGTTTGATAGACTATTTTGCGAAATTTACTTCTATAATAACTTAATGGCAAACCCCAAGCCACAAAAAGTATAAACCAAATATTTTTAGTGATAAAATCCATTATCATTTATTTTTTGGGAAACCACGGAAAAAAGGAATTTGTTTTTTGAATGTAATCTCTGTATTGAGGTTTTGTCTCTTTTAAAGTTTTTTCAAGCAAGCTCACTCCAGATATTTTAATAATCAATAAAGTCATTACAAAAGAACCTATTATTTGCCAGTAACTGCCGGCTGCTATGCTAAAAATGGCATATGCCCACCAAACTGCGGAATCGCCAAAATAATTTGGATGCCTAGTGTATTTCCAAAAGCCAGTATTTAAGACCTTTCCTTTATTTTTATAATCACTTTTAAAACGAGCCAATTGCCAATCGCCACCAGCTTCAAAAGTAAATCCAATAAGCCACACTAAAATTCCTATATAATCTAGTACATTAAGCTTTCCAGTACTGGCACTTAAATTAACACCCAAAAGAGGTAAAGAAATAATCATAATCAAGGCTCCCTGTAATAAAAAAGTTTGAAAAAAACTAAACCACCAATAACGTTTGACGCCATAATTTCTTCTAAATTCCTGATATCTGAAATCCTCTCCTTTGCCAATATTTCTATATGCAAGATAAATAGCAAGCCTAAGTCCCCAAATACTTACTAAAGTTAAAATCAATATTTTTCTAGTATTTAGTTCTCCAGACATAAATACGTAATACGCATTAACAAGGACAAAACCAACACCCCAAAAAATGTCTACAATACTTACATTCTTTATAAAAATACTCCATATCCATAGTAGAGTTACAAGAGTTAAAATGATTAAGGCTGCCTGAAAAAATAGTGTTATCATTGGTTAAGCTAAAACTAGCAATTTATTATATACGGTGATATGTGTAGTTTTTTTTATTTATAAAATTCTCGTTCATTAACTTTAATTGTGGTTAATTCAACTGTATGTCCATCGAGGTCTTTTATGTATATTGAATCAAAGTAATGATGATCTTGGATATTAAATTCCAAATTCAATTCGGTATATCTTTTTTTAGCTTTTTCAAAATTATCATTTGTCACATTAAATGCGAAATGATCAATTTTTACATTTTTTGAAGTTGGCTCAAGTTTAATATCGGTTGTATTTGCAGGAAACAATGCAATTCCTGACTTTCCAGAAAGTAAAAAGATTGGAAAGTCTCCCCATTCAGGTAATTGATATCGTTTTAGTCCCAATACTTTTTCATACCATTTTGCAGAAGCTTCCATATCAGCAACTCGAATTGCTACGTGATCTAAAAATTCAATATCTATTTTATGCTCTTTATTTGTCATTTTTTAAATTACTAACAACGGTCTTGCGCATGATTTCGATGTGTGTTTCAGCAACTAAATTAGCAAATACAAACCGAACAGAAAATCCGCGAGGATTTTTGTAAGTAAGCTTGCACTACCAATGAATTATACAGGCAGTTAATCTTTCGTTGATTATGGTTTTTATTTTTTAATTGTTAATGATTTTTAAATGATCATTTGAGCCTGTTATTTGCCAATTAGCTAATGAGATAGGAATGTTTCCAATACTATTTAGGGTATCAAAAAAATCTTTCAAAACAAATGGCTTGTTTTGTAATTCTTGTATTCTTGCATAATCTGCCATTGTGTTTTCTAGTAAGTATTTACCAGTGATATAACTTGTTCCATATCCTGGTTGTCGTAAATATAAATGTTGTTCAAAAATCAGCAACTCTTTTTCAGTTTTCATCCAACCCCGAGGTGTGTATTCGCTATGAATTCCTCCTGCTTCCTCCATAGTCATCTCATTAGCATGAGCATATAACGACCCTAAACCTCTTGC
Source organism: Gilvirhabdus luticola (assembly GCF_040117515.1). Classification (NCBI taxonomy): domain Bacteria; kingdom Pseudomonadati; phylum Bacteroidota; class Flavobacteriia; order Flavobacteriales; family Flavobacteriaceae; genus Gilvirhabdus; species Gilvirhabdus luticola. Next base: position 569,241 of record NZ_JBEEEN010000001.1, on the reverse strand, counting down.
AGCGCGCTGGGCAATCATTATATATACAATCTCTTTGGTTCTTGGACTATCATCATACAAACCAGCTTGCATAAACATTTCTTCGACAGCAGTAGCTGTTCCTTCATTTCTTGAATCAAAAATGTTATACAATAATGGTTCTTTTCTTATTTCACTTTTGTGTGGTTCATTATCCATACGTGCTAATTCAAACCAATGATAAAAATGTGAGTACAAAGGTCTAGGATCATAATGCTGGCCAATCGCGAAGAAGTTTCGTTTTTCTTTAGGTATATAATCACCTAAATGCTTTCGTAAAGCAGGATCGAAATACGGTTTTACAGTAACGATGTCTTGCTGGTCTAAAAAATTAATCAAGCTTTCGGCAGCCTCATCGGCCATTTTAGCATAGGCTTCAGGAGAGTTTACATCCATAAGCTTTGGCAAATTTCTATTTCTGTGCTCTTCTAATTTTAACGAAGACCAAGCACGAGAGAGTTCACGTTTTAAAATCATAACTTCATTATCCCATGTTAATGGCACCAGGTGCACATTTTGTAAGTACCAAGTGTAATTGTCTTTTCCAATTCCTGATGGACCTGTTTTCGAACTGGATTTAGCTTGAAGCCAAGAAACAAGCTCATTAGTTGAAGCAATTGCTTTATCAATAACTGTAACTAATTCCAAATCTTCTTTAATATGAGCTTGCTTTTTTAGATTGTTAAGCACAACACTCTGATGTTGAATGTCTCTTATACCTGTGACCCATAAGTCCTTAGCATTTCCTATTAAATTTTTCTTTGCTTGGGCATTTATTGGTACAATTTTTTTTAGATCATTTAAGAATTTTGGTCTTTCTTCATCTGATAGAGGAAAAGTATAGGTCCATAGCTCTGTGATACCATGATGAGTTGGGCCCTCATGAGCTGGTACATCGCTTCTATTGGACCAAACAGATTTATAAAAAGCAGGATCGCGAGCCCAAGGTTTTAAAATTCGATGGTTAAAATCATAGCCATTCATTTCAGCCCAAACAATCATCCAATCCACTTTATTTTCTAAGGCCCAATTAGTGGTGTCAATAGACTTTAATTCTGATTGTAATTCTTTAAATCTTGACCAACGCATTTCAAAGGTTTCCTTAGTATAGTCGGGAGCTCCATCTAGTAGCGGTGGTTTTTCAAATATTCTCCATTCTTTAAATAAAGTAACTAAATCTGAATATTCATTAGTTATAAAATTTTCTGTTATAGTTTTGTTTTCTGTGTCTTTTTCTTTCTTGCCTGTTTGACAACTCATAAATAATGTTAAGAAAAGAGAAAGAATGGCGGTGGTTTTTTTCATACTACTCTAGTATTTTTTCTAAATAATTTATTTTATTCAATGAAGGTTAACGGTTTGAATATGGGGCGTTGGGCATTTTAAAGCACCCAACCTATTCAACCACTATATGCTTTATTAATTGTTTTTACCTTTCAAATTTAGTAACATCGCCCAATGACCTATGTTTTTTGTTGGCAAACGTTATTATTCTTTTTTATAATAGATCTTTATAAAGGCCTGAATAAATAATTAAAAATCCAACTGTATCTGCTACAGCATGAGTAACATAAGCAGCCCAAATATTTCGATTTGTTTTTAAATAAACTAAGCCTATAATAAACCCGGTAATAGTTGTTCCTATTACTGCATCAAAACCATTATTGAAATGCAAAAGACCAAAAATAATACTTGAAATAATTAGCGTTAATGTCCATTTGTATTTTATCCTTTCAAAGACCGATACGAATTGTCCTAAAAAGAACGATCTATATATAAGTTCTTCTCCAAAACCTGCTGTAGTCCAAGATACAAGCAAGTATATGATAAGCTGTGAATTGTTCCCCTCAATATCTGCATAGGAAGAGGGTATTTCCTGCACAATACCTAACAAATCTCTAATTGGTGATATTACATAAATTCCAAAGGCTTGAATAAAAAAACCCATTATAATACCAATAAGAATTGTTATTAACCAGCTTTTGGGTTTGAATATGCCAAGGTACTTAATAGATATTTTCTTCCATCGAAATAGAATAAAAATACAAATTACAGCAATAGGAATACCTGCTGGAGGAATAATCTTATCTAAAAAAGATAATGATACTATTATTGTTAGTGCTAAAATATTTTTCCATTTCTTAAGAAATAAATATCCATTATTGTTCATCTTATATCATTTTTATTCCGACAAAAGTTAAAAATACTCACTAATTATCAATTTTTAAATATTTATTAATACTATAAATATACTATTTCATTTTCGAAGCCATTTTAATCATAATAATGGATTTTGTCTCAATACAACAAATTACAAAATAATATTTATTGCACTAGATTATTGAATTCTCACAAACTCAGGGAATGTTTGCCAACGGTTTGTATATGGCGCGTTTAAAGCGCTATATACATTGTTAGCACCTGTTTTTTTTATTCCTTTTCGAATTTTAAATTAGTAACTCTTCCTGCATCAAGTTCAAAACCAGTTATTACTCCGTTTGATCTTTTAAATCGAACTAAACCTCCATCTGTGGTAAAAGAATCAACATCATAATAGGTCAATTCTTGTGAGTCATAATTAGCAATTTGTATTTTCAATTTGTCATCTTCTAAAAAGAGTAAGTATGTTGCATCTAACTCTTCGCTGTAATATTTACCATTATAGTCTTCAATGTTTAGGGTAGACAAGTCTAATTTTTCTTTTCTTTTACAAATGGTTTTATTTCCATTTTGAAAAACTTTAAGTGTTTGGGCTAAATCATTTTTTAATCCTGAAAATTCGAACTGAATAGAAGAATTGTTTGGAATTTCATATGTATTTCCAGTTGTGTTTAAAATGCTGTATGAGGATTTATTCCAAGTTTGTAAAACATGAAGAGAATCATTTTTTGAAGTTATTTCTAAAACGACTCCAGCTTGTATTTCATAGTTCCCTTCCAATTGATTTAATGTAAACTTTTGTTCAGGGTTTGTAGTCTTTTCTTTTTCTGTTTTTTTCTCTTTAGGTTTTTCAATAAATTTATTTTTGAGAACAATATCTGCTATTTGAAAAGACTTACGTGTTGGATTTGCATCTCCTCTGTTAGCTAATACAATCACCGAAAAGTTCTCATCTGGAAATCGCATTAATTGTGAACGATAACCAGCAAGTGAACCTCCATGACTTACCGTTTTTAATCCTTTGTAAGCACCGTTATTTAAGGCAAAAGCATAACCACTACTTTCACCATTATTTAAAAGGCCTTCCTCGTGCATTTTATCAATAATACTTTGTCCTCCTTTTCCAAGTTTATTGTTGTAGAAATTCTGATCCCATAGATATAAATCTTCTATACTAGAGTATACTCCACCTGAACCAACTAGATCAAATCTGCTAATCAAATTATTAAACCCTTCTTCATTACTTTTCTTTTCATAACTAAAAACACGATTTTTAATCAAATCTGTGTTATCATCATAAAAAAGTGAATTTTTCATTCCTAAAGGTTTAAAAATATTCTCATGAGCAAAAACTTTTAAGGATTGACCTGCGGCTTTTTCAACTATCATTGCAAGCATGAAATAACAAGAATTGCTATATAAATATTTCTCTCCAGGTTTAAAATTCAGCTCTTTCTGGTTTTTTATAAGTTCGTAGACTTCATCTACATCAGTATTGTCGAGATAGTTTCTTCCCTTTAGATACATCAAAGTTAAATAGTCTCTAACACCACTAGTATGGTGTATAAAATTTCTTATAGTTAGGGTAGAATCATAATCTGGGAAGTCAGGTAAATATTTTTGAATTTTATCATCAAGGTTCAATTTTCCCTGCTCCTCAAGAAGTAAAATACTAAATGTTACAAACTGTTTAGAAACAGAACCAATATAAAAAACAGATGTTGGTGTAATTTGTACATCGTGTTCCAAATCAGCAATTCCATATCCTTTTGAGTAGATTAGTTCCCCATTCTCAATAATTCCTATAGCACAACCAGGCACATCTGGTTTGTTCCAATCTAAAAAAAGACTATCTATTGCTTGGCTTTGTTTTAATTGACCAAATGAACATATTGTGAATAATAGAAATAAAAATAGTAGAGATTGCTTTTTCATTGTTCTGTATTTTTTAATTGGTGCTATCGTGTTCGTGTATGATTTGTACGGAATCAGACGTAAGTCAGATTCAGTTGCAAATCAGACGTTGTGATAAAGTTAAAATTTTTAATTGAAGTAGAGAAGTAGCATAGATTATACACGTTGTTGTGTTGCGTTGATTAAATTGTTTTTGTATAGCTTACTTATTCAATTGTAATTTCCACACTTTCCAATACATCATTAGCCAGACCAATACGCTTAAATACGCTAATGCAAAAGTTGCAAACTCTAGAACTTTAGATAAATGACCATTTAACGAGAGCCATCCAAAAAAAAAGCAGAAAGAAAGAGACCAGTCATGCTTAAATCCTATAAAGATTTGGTTGTCATTTCTATGTCTTGCTCTTGTAAGTGTGATAATGGGTAAATTGCTCATTATTTTTAATAATCAAGTAGCAATAAAGATACAAACTATTAGCTTTTTAAGTATAAGTCATATTATAATAATTTACCCTAATGGTCCTTTTATAATATAATATACTGCCCTTGCACTATAGACAATGTCAAAAAAGCTCATCAACAAATTAGCAATGTCTCTAGTATGCCTAGTGTATAGCTAAAGCATAGCTAATGTATGGATAGTGTATGAAAAAAGAGATTTTTCTCACAAAAGAAAAAAGAAATAGCTAGCGCATCAATTCCTCAATCTCTTCAACTTCAATTGGTATATTTTTCATAAGGTTTAATGGTTCACCTTTGTCTTGAATCACTACATCGTCTTCAAGACGTATACCAAAACCTTCATTAGGAATATAAATGCCAGGCTCTACGGTAAACACCATATTAGCTTGCATTGGTTCTGTTAAAATACCATAATCATGAGTGTCTAACCCCATGTGGTGGCTTGTGCCATGCATGAAGTATTTTTTATAGGCTGGCCAGTCTGGATTTTCGTTTTGCACATCTGCTTTATCTAGTAACTTTAAGTCAAGTAATTCCGAAGTCATCAATTTACCAACTTCAACATGGTAGTTTGCCCAATCAGTTCCAGGAACCAACATTTTGGTGGCCTCGTTTTTTACCCTTAACACGGCATTATATACCGCTTTTTGCCTATCTGTAAATTGTCCTGAAACAGGAATTGTACGTGTCATGTCACTACTGTAATTAGCGTATTCTGCACCAACATCCAAGAGTATTAAGTCGCCTGCTTTGCATTGTTGGTTGTTTTCTATATAATGCAATACATTGGCATTGTTACCTGAAGCTACAATAGGTGTATAGGCAAACCCTTTCGAGCGGTTTCGTAAAAATTCGTGCATAAACTCTGCTTCTATTTCGTATTCCCAAATATTGGGTTTTACAAAGTCTAATATCCTTCTAAAGCCTTTTTCTGTAATATTGCAGGCATGCTGTATTAAATCTAATTCAATTTGATCTTTTACAGAACGTAAACGTTGCAAAATAGGATTGCTTTTTGCAACACTATGAGCTGGATATTTACCTTTTAACCATTTAGTAAAACGGTCTTCGCGAGTTTCGGTTTCAACCGAAGCACGATAATGTTCATTAGTGTTTATATAAACCGTGTCACATTGGGTCATGATCTCGAACATTATTTTTTCAAAATCCTGTAACCAATATACCGTTTTTACACCAGAAGTCTCAAAGGCTTTTTCCTTGGTTAGCTTTTCACCTTCCCAAATGGCTATATGTTCATTGGTTTCTTTCAAGAATAAAATTTCACGATGTTTCTCCTTTGGACAATCTGGAAATAAGACTAAAATGCTTTCTTCCTGATCAACACCACTTAAATAAAAAATATCGCGATGCTGTTCAAAAGGCATGGTACTATCCGCACTTATTGGATATATATCGTTGGAATTAAAAACAGCCAGACTGTTAGATTTCATGTTTTTGGCGAAGTTCTTTCTGTTTTTAACAAAAAGGTTGCTGTCTATAAGGTTGTACTTCATATCTAGGAAATTTCATCAAAAATAAGGCATTTCTATAATAATTTTGGTAAAAAAAATGTTATAGTTGTAATCCTAAATCTATTTAAACACAAATATAAGATTATGAAAAACCTAAATACCTATTTGTTACTGTTTATAGCACTAATTGTTCTGTCTTGTAATTCAAATGATGAGGATTGTTGTGCCAATCCTGAATCTCCAAACTTGGTGATTAAGTTCAAGTTTGATCCTACACAAGAAAGATTAGATAATGTTGGACAACCTTCAACAATTCCTGATGGTAATGCTGCTCAATCACCAAGCGTAAATAGAATGAGTGCAAATTATATTGAATTTGCTCCAAACGCATTTACATTGTTGGGAGAAGGAGAAATTATTTTTGCAGGAGATGAAACAACGGATGGCGGCGATAATGCAATAAATTTTCAAAATGCAATTTTTGCTGGCAATAATGAAACTTTTATAACAGTGCCTTTGAGTGATGTTTCAGCAGGAAGCTATGAATGGGTAAGAGTTTCTTTGGCATATCAGGAAGGTGAAATAGAATTTTTATTGAATAGCGCAGACATTATTGGAACTATTGGGAGTTTTGTAGGTTATAACACGTATATAACTTCTTTTGATTTAAACGGAAGCACCATAGATGTAAATGGAAATAGATTGCAAGGCTTTTGGGCGTTTGAGGCTTTGGGGTTTTCTACTCAAGGTCAGGCTCCAGAAGGAGCAGTAACAGTTCCAAATCCGTTATTTGATACTTCGCCAATCCCTCAAGGTTCTTGTGTGGTTACAGGACAGTTCGAAAACGGACTAACCATTTCTGGAAATGAAACCGAAGATGTTGTTGTTACTTTATATTTTTCAGTTAATAATAGCTTTGAATGGATCGAAATTAATGCAGATGGAAAGTTTGAGTCTTCAGCTGGTGAAACTTTGGTAGATATGGGATTACGTGGTTTAATTCCCTATGTGGGTAATTAAAAAGGTATTTACTTAAAATCATTCTAAATTCAAATTTTTAGTCTCTTTACTTTTTGCTATAATTTAATTGCGCCTTACTTTTGTAGTTATATAAACTAACTTCACAAAAATGAGCGGATTTTTTAAATCTTCGATTGGTAGAAAGATAGCCATGGCACTTTCGGCTTTTTTTCTAATGTTTTTTCTAATCATTCATTTAGCCGTTAATATTACTTCAATTTTCAGTGCTAATCTTTTTAATGAATTATCCCATTTTATGGGAACAAATCCATTAGTGCAATTTGCATTACAGCCAGTTTTAATCTTTGGCGTCATATTTCACTTTGTAATGGGTTTTGTATTAGAAATAAAAAATAAAAAAGCACGAGATATTTCTTATGTTAAAAATGCCGGTAGCGCAAACTCAACTTGGATGAGTAGAAATATGATTTGGTCTGGAGCAGTTATCCTAGCTTTTATTGTTTTACACTTCATAGATTTCTGGTTTCCTGAAATAAACACAAAATATATAGTTGGAGATATGTCTGGAATGCATGATGGTGAGTTTAGGTATTTTCATGAGTTGCAGGAAAAGTTTTTAAGCCCTGCTAGAGTGAGTGCATACGTATTGGCATTTGTTTTTCTGGCATTGCACCTCTTACACGGATTTACTTCTGCTTTTCAATCTATAGGTTCAACTGCTGGAAGAAAGAAGACATTACAGAATATAGGGAAAGCCTATTCAATACTAATCCCATTTGGGTTTATAGTTATTGCGCTTTACCATCATTTTAATCATATCCATTAATCCTAAATAAAACTATGGCTTTAGATTCAAAAGTACCAAAGGGTCCAATTAAAGATAAATGGACAACATATAAGGATAAAATCAATCTTGTAAACCCGGCTAATAAACGTCTTATTGATGTTATCATAGTGGGAACAGGTTTAGCAGGCGGATCCGCTGCAGCAACGTTAGCGGAGTTAGGGTATAATGTAAAGTCATTTTGTTTTCAAGACTCACCAAGGCGAGCACATTCTATTGCCGCTCAAGGAGGAATTAATGCCGCAAAGAATTATCAGGGTGATGGCGATTCTACCTACAGATTGTTTTACGATACTGTAAAAGGCGGTGATTATCGCTCTCGCGAAGCTAATGTATACCGTTTAGCTGAAGTGTCAACAAATATTATCGATCAGTGTGTTGCCCAAGGTGTGCCTTTTGCGCGCGATTATGGTGGATTATTAGATAACCGTTCGTTTGGAGGTGTATTAGTATCCAGAACGTTCTATGCTAAAGGACAAACCGGTCAGCAATTATTATTAGGTGCTTATTCTGCGATGAATCGCCAAATAGGTCGCGGTAAAATTAAAATGTACAACCGTCATGAAATGCTCGATGTGGTTATTGTTGATGGCAAAGCAAGAGGTATTATAGCGCGTAATTTAGTAACGGGTGAGATTGAAAGACATTCTGCACATGCGGTTGTTTTAGCAAGTGGTGGTTATGGAAATGCCTTTTATTTATCAACCTATGCTATGGGTAGTAATGTAACAGCTGCCTGGAAAGCACACAAAAGAGGTGCCTTTTTTGCGAATCCTTGTTTTACGCAAATTCATCCAACATGTATCCCGGTTTCTGGTGATCATCAGTCTAAATTAACTTTGATGTCTGAGTCATTAAGAAATGATGGTAGAATATGGGTGCCAAAGAATATGGAAGATGTTTTGGCTATTAGAGAAGGTAAATTAAAACCAACAGAAATAGCGGAAGAAAACCGCGATTATTATTTAGAGCGTCGTTATCCTGCATTTGGTAATTTAGTGCCGAGAGATGTTGCATCAAGAGCTGCTAAAGAACGTTGTGATGCAGGTTTTGGAGTGAATAAAACAGGAGAAGCTGTTTATTTAGATTTTGCAGCGGCCATAGAACGTTACGGAAAGGAGCAAGCACATGTTAAAGGTCTTGATGAAAATGATAAAGCACTCGTTGATAAATTAGGAAAGGCTATAATAAAAGCTAAATACGGTAACCTATTCCAGATGTACGAAAAAATTGTAGATCAGAATCCATATGAAACACCTATGATGATTTATCCTGCCGTTCACTATACCATGGGTGGTATTTGGGTAGATTATAATCTTATGACAACGGTGTCCGGATTATACGCTATTGGAGAAGCTAATTTTTCCGATCATGGAGCAAATAGACTTGGTGCTTCAGCTCTAATGCAAGGATTAGCTGATGGCTATTTTGTATTGCCTTATACCATTGGAGATTATTTAGCTGATGATATTCGTACTGGGCCCATACCAACTGATTCGAAAGAATTTGATGAAGCTGAAAAAGAAGTGAAGTCAAATTTAGATAAATTAATAAATAATAAGGGTAAGTATTCTGTTGACCATTTCCACAAAAAATTAGGTAAAATTATGTGGAATAAATGTGGAATGGGAAGAAATGCAAAAGATTTAAAAGAAGCCATTTCAGAAATTGCTGAATTAAGAGCAGAATTCTGGAAAGATGTTAAAATTCCCGGAAAAGCTGATGAATATAATGAAGAGCTTGCTAAAGCCGGTCGTGTTGCAGATTTTTTAGAATTAGGAGAATTATTTGCAAAAGACGCATTACATAGAGAAGAGTCGGCTGGCGGACATTTTAGAGAAGAGTATCAAACACCTGAAGGTGAAGCGATGCGACGTAAAGAATACCAATTTGTATCGGCTTGGGAATATAAAGGAGAACCTAAAGATGCCCTATTACACAAGGAAAAATTAGAGTATGAAAATATTGAAGTAAAAGAAAGAAGTTATAAATAACATATTGGTTATGAAATTAACATTAAAAATATGGCGTCAAAAAAACGCGAGCGATAAAGGAAAACTGGTTGATTATGAAATGGATGATGTTTCTCCAGATATGTCTTTTCTCGAAATGCTTGATGTATTAAATCAAGACCTGATAGATAAAGATGAAGAACCTATAGCATTTGATCATGATTGCCGTGAAGGTATTTGTGGGATGTGCTCTATGTATATAAGCGGACGAGCTCATGGCCCAGATAGAAGCATTACGGTTTGTCAATTACATATGCGTAGTTTTAAAGACGGTGATACGATTTATATAGAGCCATGGCGTGCTAAAGCTTTTCCTGTAATTAAAGATTTAATTGTAGATAGAAGTGCGTTTGACCGTATACAACAAGCAGGTGGTTTTATATCCGTAAATACCTCTGGGAATACACAAGATGCTAATGGCACTTTAATTTCGAAATATGCAGCTGACACCGCTATGGATGCCGCTACTTGTATTGGTTGCGGCGCATGTGTTGCAACTTGTAAAAATTCGTCAGCCATGTTATTTGTTGGAGCTAAAGTTTCGCAATATGCGTTATTGCCTCAAGGACAAATTGAAGCAGCCGATCGTGTAAAGAACATGGTAGCCCAAATGGATTTAGAAGGTTTTGGTAATTGCACTAATACAGGAGCTTGTGAGATAGAATGCCCTAAAGGTATCTCGTTAGATAATATTGCTCGAATGAATAGAGAGCTAATGAAAGCCAGTTTAAAATAGTTATATCATTCAGAGCCAATTAAAATTTATTTATAATCTCAAGTATTTACTTGAGATTTTTTTTAGCTTTGCCGTCCTTGTTTTTAAGACATGCAGATTATTAGTAACATCTATTATTTTATAATACTACTTTTTGTATTTAGTGTTTCTTCAGCACAAAATGGATCATCAAACCATGTTAGTAAAGTAAATTTATTTAGTGAGACTATTTTACTTCACAACATTAAAACGATTTCTTCGGACAGTTTTGAAGGTAGAAGAACAGGAACCCTCGGAGCAGTTAAAACCAAAAAGTACATTATTAATTCTTTTAAATCATTTGATGTTAAACCTCTAGGGAAAAATTACGAGCAGACTTTTTCATTTTTAGATAAAGGAAAATACTATCATGCGGTTAATGTTTTAGGTGTTATTCAAGGGACAACTTTTCCTAAAAGCTATGTCGTGATCAGTGCACATTATGATCATGAGGGTATTAAAAGAGGAGTCATATATAATGGGGCAGATGATAATGCATCTGGATTAAGCGCACTGTTTAGTTTGGCTGAATATTTTAAAAATAATCCACCAAAACATTCCGTGATACTGGCTGCTTTTGATGGTGAAGAGCTTGGTTTAAAGGGTTCGAAACACTTCGTCAAAAATTCTATTGTACCAATTAAAGATATAATGATCAATTTTAATTTAGATATGATTAGTAGAAGCGCTGATAATAAATTATTTGCTGTCGGAACAAGCTATTCTAAAACGCTTGAAGAGGTCATCTTAACAACAAAACATTCTAAAAAAATCAATCTGGTTACAGGTCACGATAATAAAAAAGATTGGAGAAATGATTGGACATATTCTTCAGATCATGCTTCGTTTCACAAAAAAGGAATTCCATTTTTGTATTTTGGTGTAGTAGACCATGAAGATTATCATAAACCCACTGACGACTACGAGAATATAAACCCCGAATTTTATATTGAAGCTGTAAAATCTATTATTTCTGTATTTGAAAAAGTGGATGATTTGCAGATGAAAAGATAATTAAAATCATGCTATTTTTAAATCTCTTTATAGAGAAGTGATTATCTTTAATGCATGAATCACATTTCGAAGCTTCCACAAGTACAACTCTCTATATTCTCAAAAATGACAGCTTTGGCTAACAAGCACAAAGCCATTAACTTATCTCAAGGGTTTCCAAATTTTAAAAGCGATTCTGCCCTTATTGATTTGGTTTCTCATGCAATGAGATCTGGCTATAATCAATATGCACCAATGCCAGGTATTTTAGCATTAAGAGAAGCTATTGCCAACAAGCTCGAATTCCTGTATAATTCAACGTATAATTCAGATACCGAAATTACCATTACCTCTGGAGCTACACAAGCTATTTACTCCATCATTTCTGCGTTTATAAAACAAAATGATGAGGTTATCATATTCAAACCTGCTTATGATAGTTACGAACCTACAACACAATTAAATGGAGGAATAGTTATGCCCATACAGTTGGAAGCTCCAAACTATAAAATAAATTGGGAATTAGTACAACAACAAATTAATGATAACACAAAAATGATGATCATTAACACACCTCAAAACCCAAGTGCAACAATTTTTTCTAAACAAGACATGTTGCAATTGCAAGAAATAACAAAAGGAACAGATATTATTGTTTTAAGTGATGAGGTCTATGAACACATTATATTTGATAACGAAAAACACCAGAGTATATGTTTGTTCCCAGATTTGAAATCAAGAAGTTTTCTAGTAGCGTCTTTTGGAAAAACCTTTCACAACACAGGTTGGAAAATAGGTTATTGCTGTGCTCCAAAAGTGTTGATGGAAGAATTTAGAAAAGCACATCAATTTACAGTGTTTTCAGTAAATCATCCTATACAGATAGCACTTGCAGAATATTTGCAGGAGCCAAATCATTATTTGAAGATATCGCAATTTTATCAAAACAAACGTAATTTGTTTACAGAATTACTAGAAGGATCGAGATTTAAGATACTGCCGACCCAAGGGACTTATTTTATGTTGTTAGATTATTCAAATATAACGACGGAAAAGGATACAGATTTTGCAGAAAGATTGACTATTGAGCATGGTATTGCCTCTATTCCTTTATCAGTTTTTAATGAAAATAATTTAGATCAAAATGTGTTGCGATTTTGTTTTGCAAAAACAGATAATACTTTAAAAAAAGCAACTGAAATTCTAAAGAAAATTTAATACATTGGAGCATATGCAAGAAGACCTAAAAATAGCGTTTATACAAACAGATTTAGTTTGGGAAGATCGAAAACAGAACATAAAAAACTTCAAGGAAAAAATCGAAAGTATAATTCAACCAGTTGATATTATAATCCTGCCGGAAATGTTCACTACAGGTTTTACAATGAACGCCAAAGATAATTCTGAAACCATGAATGGTAAAACTGTGGAATGGATGCAGAATCGAGCAAAAGAAAAAGATGCTGCAGTTGTTGGTAGTATCATAATTGAAGACAACAAAAAATATTACAACCGACTAATTTTTGCTCATCCAGATGGAACTTTAGGATACTATAACAAAAGACACACGTTTACTTATGCTGGAGAAGACAAAGTTTTTACTTCTGGTTCAGACAGACTGATTATTCACTACAAAGGATGGAAATTATGTCCTTTAGTCTGTTATGATTTGCGCTTTCCTGTTTGGGCAAGAAATATTGATGATTATGATGTGCTAATTTATGTTGCCAATTGGCCAAAACCAAGAATTAATGCTTGGGACACTTTACTTAAAGCAAGGGCTATAGAAAATATGAGTTATTGTATAGGAGTGAATAGAATTGGGTTTGATGAAGAACAGAATAAATATATTGGCCATTCTGCGGTATATGATGTTTTGGGTAATTGTATGACTTCTATTAAACCCAATAAAGAACAAGTAGAAGTGGTTACTTTACAAAAAAGCCATTTAAGTTTTTACAGAAATAAACTCCGATTTTTAAATGATAGAGACAACTTTAATCTAGTAATATAAACTCCCTGATTTCGTCCCAATTAGCTCTAACATCTATTGATTCAGGATAGTAACTTACCCGTTCTGGTTGTTGTTTTTTTAAATAATTACCAGAATCAAAAATTTTATTGCCGTTGCTATCAAATATGACTCTTAAAAGGTAATTGCCTGGATTCACATATCTGAAATCAAAAAATTTAGGTTCATTAGAAAATTGTTCTGCTTTAACTTCACCTTTTTCATCTGTTAATTGAATAATAATAGGGTATTTAGCATTTTTAAGAGATACGCGTACATTACCATAATCTGAAAATGCTTTTGTTCTGATTGAAAAATTTAAAGTATCGTTAGAATGCCCATAAAAGTCGGTTAAACTATTTGGCAACATCTGAATTTTATAGTTGTTACTTTCAGTTTTTTCAAAATCTAATGCCACAATATTAGAGATAGAATCAAATGTGGATTTAAAAGCAATTGCCAAGGAATCTTTATCTATTATTGAAATTTTTGTTTCATCAAAAGCCTTAAATGGAGTGCTAGCAGAAATCTTATAAGGTTCATTAAAATTAATATTTCCAGTTGTTTGAGGATTAATTTTTAAACTATCTTGTTCTTTAGATCTGATTTTTAAAGTAAAATCTTTTGTGAAATCATCCTTCGTAACATTAAATACAAGTGAATCTACTTCAAGTTTTGGTTTGTACCAATAATAAAGTGTATCAGCTATTTCATCTTTTGTAATAGTGTATTCAAAATCTTCAGGTATTTCTGATAGAATACTAATGTTCATTCCTTTATAATCACCTTCATAACCAAACGCAATTTTTTCATTTGAAACCAAGTTAGGCCTTGTAGCATTAAATTCAATGTCTTCTTTAAATAATTTAATGTTGTAGATAGAATCTGTAGGAACATTTATAAAACTTTTATGAAACCCAATCTTATCTGTTTTTTGCTGAAATTTATAATCTTGATTTCCATCTTTTAGGGCTATCAGCATATATTGACCAGCTTTTACATTCTCTATTGTGAATGTTGTAAGACTATCAAGAGTGTTTGTTACATATTTTGGTGTTTTTTTGTAAATAATGGAATCTGTAAATGTGGAATCTACTTCATACAAAACCACTGAAACAAAATCATCAGGCTGTTTTTCTAATGCATCAAACACCTGACCTTTTACAGTTAATGAATCAATATAATCTCCTGTTGAAAACACATACCTGTAAAACGGATAAGGATTTTCTTCATTATTATCTACAATACTGTTACCAAAGTTTAAAGCATAGGTAGTATTAGCTTCAAGCGTATCTATTATTTTAATGGATATATACTTATTTGCGCCTCCAAGTGGTGTTATTTCTGGTTTAGGATCCATTGGTGGAGAAATAATAAGTTGTTTCTGCAAATCTTTAATTTTGATATACTCATTAAAATATATCCTAATTTCTTGTTCGGTAAAGTTGGTAGAAAGGTTTTCAGGTTCCGATTTTAAAATTTTTGGAGGCTCAATATCTTTTGGACCTCCTTGTGGAGTTCCACGATTGGCACAATTAATAAACACAAAGCTTATAAGAGCAATAAAAATAAAATTGTAAAGGGCTTTATTCATTTAAGATGAATGATTTTTCGCAAATTAACAACTTATTTATTATTAACGAAAAACTTAATTCGCAATTGCCATAGAGGCAACACTTATTTTTAAACCGTTTGCTTGATTGAGTACATTAACACAAGACTCAATTGTAGCTCCTGTGGTAATAATATCATCAACTAAAAGAATATGCTTACCTCCAATAAGATGTTTGTTTTGAATGCTAAAAACTTCATTACTATTGCTCCAACGTGCAAAACGACCTTTAAATACTTGAGATTCAGTATCAGAAATTTTTATAAGCACATTATCCAAATATTCGCAATTTAAAGCATCAGCAATATGTTTACCAAATTTAGCAACTTGATTATAACCTCTTTTTTTTAACTTCTTTTTATGTAAAGGCACAGGTATTACAGCTTCTATAAAGTTATAATTTTCAATAGTTTTTAATTCTTCGCCTAGCCAATCTCCTAGAAAGATACCAATATCTTCATAACCTCTATATTTTAAATTATGTAATAGTTGTTGAACAATATCCTTTTTTCTAAAGCGCAATAAAGCTGTTGCCTGCTCAATTTTTACACGCCCGTAAAAAATCTTTAAGACAAAATCATCTCCCGAATGGTGAAAGTTAGTAACTGGCAGATCGTGCCTGCAATCGGTACAAACATATTTTTCATTATCAGTTAGAAGGGTGTTACAAGAGTAGCAAACTTTTGGGAAGAATAAATCAATCAGATTTTTTGCTGTTTGTAACATATTAATCAATAATAATGTTCTAAAAATAGGTAATTTAGCCACATCAGAAAAATGAATAATATTTATTAATCCACTCCATTTGTTTGAAGTGGTTTTATATTTTTGCAGCATGGCAAATAATGATGATCAATTTAAGAAGGTAATTTCTCATGCAAAGGAATATGGTTATGTATTTCAAAGCAGCGAAATTTACGACGGCTTGAGTGCAGTTTATGATTATGCACAAAATGGGGTCGAGTTAAAAAAGAATATACGAGATTATTGGTGGAAAGCCATGGTACAAATGCACGACAATATAGTTGGTATAGATGCAGCTATCTTTATGCATCCAACCACTTGGAAAGCTTCAGGCCATGTCGACGCATTTAATGATCCTTTAATTGACAACAAAGATTCTAAAAAGCGGTATCGTGCAGACGTTTTAATCGAAGATTATTGTGCAAAGATTGAAGCCAAGATCAATAAAGAAATTGCAAAAGCAGCAAAACGTTTTGGCGATACTTTTAA
The DNA here is from genome assembly GCF_040117515.1 of Gilvirhabdus luticola. Lineage (NCBI taxonomy): Bacteria > Pseudomonadati > Bacteroidota > Flavobacteriia > Flavobacteriales > Flavobacteriaceae > Gilvirhabdus > Gilvirhabdus luticola. The sequence continues at coordinate 552,772 of NZ_JBEEEN010000001.1, read as the reverse complement.
TGAAAAGGAATTTGTTTCTACTAATCAAAGAGTTTTAGGTTATCAAGAAAAAATAGACAATACACTGGCAAGGATGGGTAAGTCTTTGGAGAATGAAGATTTAGCCGATGTCAAAGCTCTTATTGAGGAACTGGAAATTTCAGATCCGTTGACTGGAAGCCGAAATTGGACAGACGTAAAACAGTTCAACTTAATGTTTGGCACCAAGCTAGGAGCTTCTGCTGAAAGCGCTATGGATTTGTATTTACGCCCAGAAACTGCTCAAGGTATTTTCGTTAATTTCTTAAATGTGCAGAAAACAGGACGCATGAAAATTCCTTTTGGTATTGCACAAACAGGTAAAGCCTTTAGAAACGAAATTGTTGCCAGACAATTCATATTCAGGATGCGAGAGTTTGAGCAAATGGAAATGCAATTTTTCATTAAACCAGGAACGCAAGGCGAATGGTATGAATATTGGAAAGAAACTCGCTTAAAGTGGCACAAATCACTTGGCTCGGGAGACGAAAATTATCGTTTTCATGACCACGATAAATTAGCACATTATGCGGATGCGGCATGCGATATTGAATTTAAATTCCCTTTTGGATTTAAAGAGTTAGAAGGTATTCATTCAAGAACTGATTTTGATTTAAGTCAGCATGAAAAATATTCCGGAAAGAAATTACAATATTTCGATCCAGAAGAAAACAAAAGCTACGTACCTTATGTATTGGAAACGTCTATTGGTTTAGACAGAATGTTTTTGGCTGTATTTTCAAATTCATTAGTAGAGGAAGAATTAGATAACAATACCACACGTACCGTCTTAAAATTACCAGCAGTTTTAGCTCCAACCAAAGCAGCCATTTTACCATTGGTTAAAAAGGATGGATTACCAGAAATAGCACGTAAGATTGTTGAAGAACTTAAATGGGATTTTAATATAGATTATGATGAAAAAGATGCAGTAGGAAGACGTTACAGAAGACAAGACGCCAATGGAACACCTTTCTGTATTACGGTTGACCATGATACATTAGAAGACAACACGGTAACCATACGTTATCGTGATACCATGGAACAAAATCGAGTGAAAATTGATGATCTTCGTGACATCATCAAACAAGAAGTTGATGTCAAACATTGGTTGATGAAAATAAAGTAAAAACTACGGTTTTTCCGTAACAAAAAATAATAAATAGCTTGTACATTTACCTTAAATCCCTCGAACGGAAATTATTAGCACTGTAAAATATGATTATGTTATGGACTGCATAATTTCCAAATTTAAGCCAAGATAGAAGCCCTGACTTAATAAAGTTTGGGCTTTTGAATTTCAGAAATAAGCTTTTAATTGAACTGTTCCTGTATGAATGGTTTTACTGGTTTCGGTTTTTCGTCCAAGATAAGACAGGTTTAAATCTAAAAACTTGGTTATTTTCTTTTGAGCTAATATGCTCCAAGTAAAATTTTTACCTGGCTGTAAACCTTCCATCATTTGGTAACCAACTGGCGAGTTTGGGTTGCCAACGTAATCATTCGAAAAGTAATTAAATTCACCATTTATGGCACCTTTTTGATTATTTGAGAACGCAAACGAAGCACCATACTTTTGTTGTTTTAATGTTTCCATATTACCAATGGTATTGTCTTTGCTGGTATTTTGATAATAGACATCAAACCGAGTATTGTCATTTAAAAGATATGATAGCTTGGGATTAAAATTCACTTCGTCTATAGTGTAATTCTTCGAGGTGTAATTTTCGCTAATACTTTCATTTACATTCAATGCAGATTTCAAATTAATAAGCCAATTTGTAGCAAGCTTGTGGTTAAAATGAATCTGATGACTTTTTAAATTATTCTCAATAGATCCAATAGATAACTGGTTTCTTGATCGGTTGTTAAGATATGTATAAGAGGTTGTAAAATGTTGCTTACCTCGATTAAAAAAAAGTACATTCCTAAAATTAAGTTGTAAACCTAACTGATTTTCTTCATCGTCATTAAAGGGATTTAGATTAAAATTATCTCCATCTCTTTTTGTTTTTCTATCAATTAAGTATGAAGCTTGATTATAAAAGTGAGACCAGAATTTCTTTGCTTTGTTTTCTTCTACGGACCATTGCGAAGGATTTATAGTGATAATCTGGCTCAATTTGTTTTGATGCGTTTTTATAAACACACGATTGGGCAACAAAACCCTTATGTATTTGCCTTGATCCTGAAATTGGGCAATTTCAAATTCTTCAAGTTCCTGAATATTATTGTTGTTGTAATCTATCCATGTATAGGCACCTTGGCCTGGTTCAACTTCTACGTAGGTAAAATCTTGTTGTGGCAATGTCCCAGAACTGGTTTCAAAAACAGTATTCCATTGTAAAATCTGATTGAAAAAGTTCTGTGAATATATTAATCTTGAGTTTAATGAGTTTTCATTCTCAATGGTTTCATCTTCATATTTTAAAGTTCTATAATTTACATAAATAGACAAATTGGTTTGATTGTTTTGAATAATTCGAGAATCTAAATACAATGTGTTTGATGAGTTAACTTTCTGTAATTGGTTATTTTTAATACTATCATTAACTCTATTTTTATATCCAATTTCTGCAAATACTTTCGTGCTATCACCAACACCTGTAAATACCTCATAAGATTTAAAACGTTGACTTAAAGGAGTAATTTCGTTGGTTGCAATGATTCTTTCTTCGTTATCTTCAACAGAAAGTTTAGTTCCAATCCATGCTTTTTTGAAGTTGTAAACAAAACGATTGTATGTTCTAAAGAACGATGAAGTGGTTGTGTTTGATTTTGAGTTTAAAATGCTCGAATTAGATAATATTTGAAAATTATTTAAATTCAAGTTTGCCAAAAAGACGTGTCTGCTGCCATTGAAATTTTGTGAAAAATCAAGATGTTCAAATTGATATTTAACAATTCCCTTTTCGAGATGAAATAGTTGTAAACCGGAAGTTAAAAATGTTTGATTTCCAAAATTACCAATAATTTGATTTCCTGGTGGAGCTTGCAAATTCCAATCACGATTAAATTCTGTATTATATAATCCTTGAATATTTCTAAAGTTTTCCTGAATGAAATCTGTGTCAAAGTAGGCATTTAAATTCCATAAACTATCTTTTTTAATAATATCTTGCTCTACTTTTAATTTAGCCGCAAAGCCATCATTATCATCATCATCAATATTAGAAAATAGATTTAAATCATTTTTACTTCCAGCAATTTCAAAATTAATATTGGTTTTTTGAGTAGGCTGATATTGTCCATTTAAAATGGCAATTTGGAGTTTTGTAGGTGCAACCAATTGTATAATGGGTTCATAGTTTCCTTGCGGCACACCACCAACAGGTTCTACATATTCAAAGATATTGTTGATAGCATTGATGTTACTTAAAACATAATGACCTTGATTGTTACCAACTTGAGTAAAAGTAACAGCGTATAATTCGTCATCTGGATTGTTTGAGAACACGAAGGCTTCAACACCATTTATAAGTTCTTTTCGGTATAAAATTCGGTTTTCATTGTAGACTTCTGGCGTACCCGAAGGAGCAACCATTAGACTTCTGTCGTCACCAGCATTTGAAAGAATTTCTACTTGTTCTTCAGATAAATTTTGTTGTAACGGCTGATTTTTAGCATCATTTTCTGAATATACCGAAACACCTATTTTTAGCTTTTCGCTTTCAAATTGCCCACCACCATAAACTAGTAACCTAGAATAATTGCGTTCACTATACTGGTAATCTACTGTAATTCGCATTTCCGATGTAATTGGAAATGTTGAATTGAAAATAATTTCTCCAGCATTGTAATCGATAATATAATCATTGTTTTCACCTCGTTCGAGAGCTACACCATTTACATAGACGGTTTCACTACCAGAAACAATTAACACATAAAGTTCTCCATTTGCACCTTGTAGTTTATATGGTCCTTGATTGCCTTCTTGTGCTGTAAACTGACTTTGACTGAACTGACCTCGAACTAGAGAACCAGAGGCGAAAAGATTTTTTTTTGTATGGTCGCCACCTAAATTTGCACTTATGGATAAACCTTGAACACGTTTAGAGAATTGACCAAAATGCGAAAAGTTATTTGCTAGATCAATGTCTCCAGCTCTAATAGACCAATCATCACTAAAGAGTTCTATAAAAACTTGATCGAATTCATCCAGGCGTTGCGAATAACCGCTCTCCTGTAATGGAATATTGGCATCTTGAATAGAAGCTCTTAATGACACTTTTTCATTTAGTTTTCCAGTAATCTGTAAATCCAATTCGCTATTTAATACAGAGTTCTGATTGTTACCTATGGTCACACCTCTAGAAATGCTTCCAGAAGTTGTTAAACCATCAAAAGGGGTGTAATTTTGTTTGGTATTGGGTTGTGAAAGTCTGTATAATTTTTGTTGATTACTTGTCCTTTCAACAATAATATCTTCATCTAATTGTTGATAGATCTTGGTTAAAAATTCAGGATATCGTAAATAATCTATAATTATGGAGTCTGTTGTTATGGGTTTTTTGAAAGTCAAAACCGCCTTACCAAAATCAATAGAATAAAAAGTAGAATCTATTACTATATTCTCTTTCGTTTTGACTAAAAATGAACTTGAATTTATACTAACACTATCAATAACGATAGAATCTTTAACTGCTACTTTTTTAGCTCTATAGTTAGATAATTCGTTTTGTGACAATGCACAATAACCAATTAAAGAAATAAATAGTGTCAGTAGGAATTTCATTAGATATTAAACTACAATAAGCTTAAATTATTTTGTTAATAGTTTTCGTTAAATCTCCCATAAAATAATAGTGTAAAAGTAACCTATTATTTATTTTAGCTAAAAATACTTAAAAAGCACATTGAAGATAATATCATACAACGTAAACGGAATTCGTGCAGCAATAAACAAAGGCTTTATGAATTGGTTAAAAAGCGCAAATCCTGATGTCATTTGTTTACAGGAAATCAAAGCACTTAAAGAACAATTAGATTTGGATGTTTTTGAAGAAGCAGGTTACAAATACCATTATTGGTTCTCTGCACAAAAAAAGGGATATAGTGGAGTTGCTATTTTAAGTAAGATAGAACCCAACCATATAGAATATGGCACTGGCATTAAATCTATGGATTATGAAGGGCGTAATCTTCGGGCAGACTTCAATGGCGTTTCCGTAATGAGTATGTATTTACCATCAGGAACCAATGACGCGCGCTTACTACATAAGTTTGAATACATGGATATGATTCATGACTATTTAAATGATTTAAGAACCCAAATACCAAACTTAATTGTTTGTGGTGATTTTAATATTTGCCATGAAGAAATAGATATTCATAATCCTAAAATGAAAGGCGTGTCAGGGTTTCTCCCTGAAGAACGCGAGTGGCTAGGCAACTTTATAAACAGTGGCTTCATAGATTCATTTCGTTACCTCAATAAAGAATCTCAACAATACAGCTGGTGGAGTTATCGCGCAAATGCCAGAGCCAATAATAAAGGCTGGCGATTGGACTACGCAATGGTAGCTGAACCTTTACAAGAAAATATAAAAAGAGCCGTTATATTATCCGAAGCAAACCATAGTGACCATTGTCCAATTCTGGTAGAAATTGATAAATAAACCCAAACATAAACAAACTTAAAATGAAAAAACACCTCTCAATTCTTTTAGTCTCAATTTTAATTACGTCGTGCGTTTCGCCAAAAGTGTATAAAGATTTAGAAGCTAAATATGATAATTTAAAACAGGAGAACAAAAAACTCATAGACGAAAATGATGCTCTTTTGGCTGCTAAAACCAAAAATGAAAATGAATTAAAAAAACTTCAAGCAGATTATGACAAAACCTTGCAACAACGTGACAAATTACAAGCAGATTACAATGCAACTAAAGTGAATTACGATAATTTAAAAGCATCTTATGACGCATTAGAAGAGAATAGTTCAGCAGCAATTGCAGAAAATTCTAAAAAGAACAGAGAGCTATTGGCACAATTAGAAGCCAAAGAACAAGCACTTGCAGACGAGAATGCACGATTAGAGAAACTTAAAAAGGAACTTGAAGATCGTTCCAATCGTGTGTCAGAATTAGAAAGTGTTATTGCTGCTAAAGACGCTGCTATGACGCAATTAAAAGATGCTATTTCAAGAGCATTAACCGATTTTGAAGGTAAAGGCTTAACGGTTGAGCAGCGCGATGGTAAAGTATATGTCTCAATGGAGAACAAATTGCTATTTGAATCAGGAAGTTGGGCAGTTGGCACAGAAGGTAGGAGAGCAGTGCAACAGTTAGGAACTGTGTTGGCCGATAATCCAGACATCAATGTATTAATAGAAGGTCATACAGATAATGTGCCATACAAAGGAAACGGTCAAGTAAGTGGTAACTGGGATTTATCAACAAAAAGAGCTACAGCCATTGTAAATATTTTGAGCGAAAATTCAAGTATTAATCCTGAAAGTTTAACAGCGGCTGGACGCGGAGAATTTTCACCAATTGCAACCAATGATACCGCCGAAGGAAAAGCAAAGAACAGACGCATTGAAGTTATCTTAACACCAAAGCTAGATGAAATTACTAAATTGCTCAATGACATATAAATTTGTCATTCCCGCGAAGGCAAGAATCTACTAGCATTTTGAGTTTAAAAGGTTTTTACTTTTATAGACCAGTCAAAACTATAATTAATCTAGCAGTCAAATAATCTAAATGAAATACACAACACTTCCAAACACCAATATTAAAGTTAGTAAGATTTGTTTAGGCTCCATGACTTGGGGCAATCAAAATACAGAAGCAGAAGGTCACGCACAACTTGATTATGCTTTTGAACGCGGCGTCAACTTTATTGATACTGCCGAGTTATATCCTGTTCCTGCCGAGGCTAAAACCCAAGGTAGAACCAGTGAAATTATTGGGACTTGGCTTCAAAAAACTCGGATAAGAGATAAAGTTATAATTGCATCCAAAATTGCTGGAAACGGAGATTACACATCTCATATTCGTAAAACCGGATTTAGTCCAGAGGCTATCCAAGAAGCCGTTCATAAAGAATTAAAAAGGTTGCAAACAGATTATATTGATTTATACCAGCTACATTGGCCTGAACGGGATACCAATACATTTGGGGTTAGAGATTATAAACATAATCCAAACGATGAATGGAAAGACAACTTTAAGGATATATTAGAAACTTTAGATGGATTGATTAAAGCAGGTAAGATTCACCATATAGGAATTTCTAATGAAAAGGCTTGGGGTACTATGCGTTATCTTGAAGAATCTAAAGCCCATAATTTACCAAGAGTTTCTACCATTCAAAATGCATATTCTTTATTAAATAGGTTGTTTGAAGGTGATATGGCCGAATTGGCAATTAGAGAGAATATTGGATTATTGGCGTATTCGCCTTTAGGTTGTGGTGTGCTTACCGGGAAATACATAAAAGGTATTGAAGCTAAAAATTCTCGATTAAATCTCTTTCCTAGATTTTCAAGATATAGTAGTCAACAATCAACCAATGCAACTAAACAATATTTAAAGCTTGCTGAAGATCACAATCTGACATTAACTCAAATGGCTTTGGCTTTTATTAATCAACAGCCATTTGTAACGAGTAATATTATTGGAGCTACCAATCTTACTCAACTTAAAGAAAATATAGATAGTATTCACGTAGAATTAAGTGAAGAATTACTTAAAAAAATAAATGTGATTCATGCCGAAATACCAAATCCTGCACCTTAAATTCTCCTGTTTAGGAGATTAATGAAACGACAAATCTAAATCCTTCTTTTTATAAGGTATTGTTTTTAAAACATGATTAATAGACTCTACTCTTGCTTGAGTTTTTCTATTGGCTTTAATGATTATCCATGGGGCAATTTGAGTGTTAGTTTTTTCAAACATCAAAGTTTTGTATTTTGAATATTCATCCCAAAGCGATTGTGCTTTTTGGTCAACCTTACTGAACTTCCATTTTTTTAGTGGGCTAGCCTTTATTTCTCTAAATCGTTTTGCTTGTTCAGCTTTAGAAATAGAAAAATAGAATTTAATCAACTGAATACCAGATTCTATAATCATGCGTTCAAACTCATTAACCTGATTCATAAAAACATCATATTCTCCTTGAGTACAAAATCCGTTTACAGGCTCAACTACAGCTCTGTTGTACCAACTCCTATCAAAAAAAACCATTTTACCTTCTTGTGGTAATTGGTTAATGTAACGCTGAAAATACCATTGCCCTTTCTCTTCTTCTGTAGGCTTGGGTAATGCAACAACCCTAAATTCTCTTGGGTTAAGATGTTCTGTTATTCTTCTAATAGCACCACCTTTTCCAGCAGCATCACGACCTTCAAAAATAACGACCACTTTTTGATTATTTTCTACAACCCATTGTTGTAAATGAATGAGTTCTACTTGAAGTTGTTTTAATCGGTCTTCAAAATTGACATTACGCAACGTCTTAGAAACACTCGCGTTTTCATATAGTAAAAACTGCTTTATCCCTTTTTTTCTATTTAAACTCTTCAATGCTTTTGGAGAAAGTTTCATAATCAATCTAAATGTTTTATCAGTCTGTGATAGCGTTGTACAATGTTTGGGTCTGGAAAAACGGTTAATCCTGAAGATTCTTTTCCGTCATAGTCAAAATGGGACAGCACATAACGTATACTTTCTAGTCTTGCTTGTCTTTTATCATTTGATTCAACAATAATCCAAGGACTAAATGTGGTGTGCGATTTGCTAAACATTTGTTCTTTATAATATGTGTAATCATCCCATCTTCGCTGACCTTCTTTGTCAACCACACTAAATTTCCATTGTTTAAGAGGGTTTTTTAATCTTGAATTAAAACGATTTAATTGTTCTTCTTTAGAAATTGAAAACCAAAATTTTATAATATCAATCCCATCTTCATAGAGCATGTGTTCAAATTCTGGAACTTGAACCATAAACTTGTCGTATTCCTCTTTACTACAGAAACCCATAACGGGTTCCACTACTGCTCGATTATACCAACTTCTATCAAAGAAAACAATTTCTCCAGGATTTGGCAGTTCTTTAATATATCGTCTAAAATACCATTGACCCTTTTCTACAACTGTTGGTTTTGTAAGAGCAACTATTCGCATGGAACGAGGATTAAGATGCTCTACAAATCTTCTAATCGTTCCTCCTTTGCCTGCTGCATCTCGGCCTTCAAAGATAATGCATACACGTTTATTATTTTTAGCAACCCATTGCTGCAAATCTACTAACTCTGCCTGAAGTTTTAGAAGCTGCTGTTCGTAATTTACAGTATATAAAATGTCTTCCAGTTGACTTGGATCGAGTTTAGATTTTAAAATCGAAATGAACTCTTCTTTATTTTCATGCTTTTCAAAATCTTCTGCTGTTAGCATCTTTTTAGTTTTAGTTAACAATATCTTATTTTTTTTAATATATAAACATGACAATTATCAATTTAATAAATTTAAAAACATTGCTCTCGAAATGTTTTCAGCCCCTAAACTTTCAAGATGTTTTGTATATACTTGACAGTCGATAAGTTTATAATTATTATTTTGAATGAAGTTTATAAAACCTACTTTACTTGCATTTGGCTCTATTGTAAACATACTTTCCCCACAAAATACGCCATTATTTAAATCTATTCCATAGAAACCAGCAACTAGATTTTTTTCTTTCCAGACTTCAACAGATTTGGCATAGTTTAACTTATGTAAAGTTATATAAGCTTCTATCATAATGTCTGTTATCCAAGTGTTGTGCTGCCCTTCTCTTTTTACAGAAGCACATTGATGTATTACGGTACGAAATGCCTTATTGATTGTAATGGAATAATTACTATTTCTCAATACTTGCTTCATGCTTTTTGAAATCTTCAATTTTTCTGGAAATAGAACAAATCTCGGATCTGGAGACCACCATAATATAACTTCGTCTTTGTTGAACCATGGAAAGATCCCATGGCGATAGGCCATTAAAAGGCGTTCGGGTGACAAATCTCCACCCAAAGCCAACAATCCGTATTTGTTTGCAGAAGTTACATCAGGAAACTTTAATTCTTTGGTCAGAAATTGCATGTTATAAAATTAATAAACCTTAATGACATATTAAATCATTAAGGTTTATTATAATAGCTGCTTTGATAAGCTCAAGATACCATTTTGGTATGTTAAAATGGTAGATCGTCGTGGTCTTCTTCGTTCAAATCGCCTGCTGGCTCAAATGCATCAGCTGGTGGAATAGGAGGCATATCTGTACTAGTAGAATCCTTTTGTAAACTTTCTATTCTCCATCCTTGAATAGAATTGAAATATTTTGTTTCTCCTTGAGGATTCACCCATTCACGCCCCCTTAAGTTTATGTTTATTTTTACTTGTTGCCCAACTTGGTAGCTGTCTAACAAATCGGTTTTATCTTGTACAAACTCCACCATAATATGTTGTGGGTACTGCTCTTCTGTAGTGATAACTACTTCTCTTTTTCTAAATCCATTGGCGCCAAACGCTTGGGTTTCACCGATAACCTTAATTTTTCCTTGTATTTCCATTTAATCTAATTTACTGTTTATGATAATAATATTTTCCATGCACTACTTACATCTCCAAAACTTAAATAGTTTTTTGCTAATTTATGTTTTTCTTTAATAGACAACTCTTTAATATTGGGATGATTCTCTGAAACATCTTTTATAAACAAATCTATTTCATTTTGAGTTGGTAAAGCTTCTACGTTACCAAGCATCCCTAGATCATTTCCTGAAAGTGTGTAGCTGTTCCTTACTTTTTCGGGCATGTTATCAACTCCAATTCCAAGCGTTGAAATAGGTTTGGGAATTTCAAAAAAACCTTTCTTTGCTCTGGTATAAAAGCTACCGCCTGATCTGGCTACCAAATCCAACTTAACTTGGTTTATCGTTTCATCTTCTTCTAAAACTTCTTTTGAAATATGTAATTTTAGTACTTCACAAATAATTAAATTTCCAGCACCACCTTCATTACCTAATTTGATAATGTCATTCACTTTACATTCAAATTGGACTGGAGATTCTGCAACACGAAATGGTTTCACAATATCAGATTTTAACATACTTAATCCTGCTTTTTCAAACTCGTTTATGCCTTCAGGATATTCTGTACTGGAAAGTGAAGCTTGTTGAACCAAGTCGTAATTTACGACATTTATAACGACCTCTTTTGTTTCAAGAACATTTTCTAATGTATGCTTGGTCGAATTATCACGCACACGACGCGCAGGTGAAAAGATCATAATTGGAGGATTAGCACTGAAGACATTAAAAAAGCTAAATGGAGACAAATTTGGTCTGCCTTGACCATCAATGGTACTCGCAAAAGCTATCGGTCTTGGTGCCACAGAGCTCAACAAATAGCTATGCAATTTTGCAGTAGATATATCTTTAGGATCTATTGAAATCATGAAGCTTATAATTTAGGCAAATGTAATTATTCTAGTAATGAACTAAAAACTATTTGAAACCTTGTAATACAATATTATTAACAGATTTACATTATATTACATACATAAATTAGTGTTCATGATTTTTACAAAGCATAGAAACTTTTTCAGGTGGTTTATTGTTGTTGCATCATTTGCAATTGTTTCTTTAATACTCTGGAACACCTATGTGTTTTTTCAAAATTTTAAAGCAGAAGAAAGATTGAAAATGAAAAATTGGTCTTTTGCACAAACGGATATACTAAATGCATCCAATTTAGAAGGTGATATTGGGGAATTACCATTACAAGTTATTAGAAGCAACACCACTACACCTATGATTTTGGTAGACCAAAACGGAGAAATACAGGTCAATAATATTAACACTGAAAAGACAAATGACACAGCATATATAAATAAATTGATTGTTAAGTTTTCTAATGAAAACAACCCTATTGAGATGCGTTTTCAAGATGATGTATTAGCGACCTTATATTATGGCAATTCTCCACTACTTAATAAACTAAAGTATTATCCTTTAGCATTATTGTTAATCATATTATTATTTGGTACAGTTGTTTATTTATTTTATAGAAGTTCCAAAAATGCAACCGAAAACAAGTTATGGTCTGGTATGGCAAAAGAAACCGCACATCAAATAGGAACACCTTTATCTTCACTGGTAGGATGGACAGAAATTTTGAAGAGCGAAAAAATTAATCCTGAATATATTACCGAAATTGAAAAAGATATCAATAGATTACAAACTATTACTGAAAGATTTAGCAAAATTGGCTCTATTCCAAAATTACAAAAAGCAGATATTGTTGCTGAAACACTGGATTCGGTAGATTATTTAAAATCCCGTTCATCTAAACTTATAGAATTTAAAATTACATCTCCGGAGAATCCTATTTATGTGAATTTAAACTCTCAATTATATAGCTGGACCATTGAAAACTTGGTGAAAAATGCTATTGATGCCATGAAGGGCAAGGGTAAAATTACGATTGAAATCATACCTTCAAATTCTGATATAAAAATTAATGTTGCTGATACGGGAAAAGGGATTCAAAAAAACAAGTTTAATACCATTTTTGACCCTGGATATACTAGTAAAAAAAGAGGTTGGGGTTTGGGTTTATCACTTGCCAAACGTATCATTGAAGACTTTCATAACGGTAAAATTAAAGTGCTTCATTCTGAAGTAAAAAAAGGGACAACTATTCAAATTTCTTTAAAATTAGTATCTTAACGATCCCATGTCGGAAAATTGGATTACCATAAAAGAAGTACAACTGAACAATAACTGTCCTGAATGTTATAACAACAGTGGTCTGCATTTAACATTCAAACAGAAATTTATTGAAACACGTTTTTACAAATCTATTTCTAATGAAGTAAGTCATGAAATGACTTGTAAAACATGCAACACTACCATCTATCCTGTACGTTGGAAAAAAGATATAGAGCGCGTTTTTGAATACCATCTAAAGGCATTTGAACCCAAATCATCTTCAGTAAAACTAAAGAAAATAGCTTGGGTTGTTATTGCAATAATAAGTCTAGTCATTATTACTGTAATAGTATTATCTGTTATGTCTATTTAAAGCTCATTTTGAATAGCTTGGGCAGTAGCTTCAAACTCTTCAGGAGTCATTTTTACCTTCGAGATAAAACGAGCATCTTCCATGGAGTTTAAGGGAATTAAATGTACATGTGTATGAGGCACTTCAAGACCAATAACAGATATACCAACTCTTTTACAAGGGATTGCTTTTTCAATGGCTACTGCTACTTTTCTTGAAAAACTCATTAAACCATTATAAGTGATCTCGTCTAAATCGAAGATTTTGTCTATTTCCTTTTTTGGAATACAGAGCGTATGTCCTTTAGCATTAGGGTTTACATCCAAAAACGCTAAAAAATTATCTGTCTCTGCTACTTTGTAGCAAGGAATTTCGCCATTTACTATTCTTGTAAAGATTGAAGCCATTGGTTATCTAGAAATCTCTAAAATTTCAAATTTTAAAACGCCATTTGGTACTTGTACTTCGGCAATTTCTCCAACAGACTTACCAAGTAAACCTTTTCCAATGGGTGAATTTACAGATATTTTGCCAGAAGCTAAATCTGCTTCACCATCTGCCACTAAAGTATAATTCATTTCCATTCCATTGGTTTGGTTCTTTATCTTAACTTTAGAAAGCACCAATACTTTAGACTTATCTAATTGAGATTCGTCAATTAATCTTGCATTAGACAAAACTTCTTCCAATTTAGAAATTTTCATTTCTAACATGCCTTGGGCTTCTTTTGCTGCATCGTATTCTGCATTTTCGCTTAAGTCTCCTTTATCTCTAGCCTCTGCAATGGCTTGAGATGCTTTAGGGCGTTCTATATCTCTTAACTGGTTAAGTTCTTCTCTTAACTTTTTTAATCCTTCTGCTGTGTAATATGATACTTTACTCATAACGTCATCGTTTAGTTAAATAAAGAATCCGAAATTCACTTAGACAAACTCAGTACAAGCGTTCGGAATAAAAAAATCCCGCTAACACGAGATTGTAATGCAAATATACAAAATATTTATATGAAAGCACTTTTTATTGTAAATTGCACCTTATAAAAAATGATATGAAAAAGATTTTTTTAATTACAATTGCTTACTTCTTTTTAACATCTTGTAGTAATAGTGATGATGCCAATAACAACTGTAATTTCCTGCCTAATATTGGTGTGAATCGTACTATAGAATTAAATCTTCCTCAATACAATCAGCTTAACTTCCCAAGTAATCCAGTACCTATTCCTGATGAAGGTGTTCGAGGTATTATAGTTACAAATACAGGCACAGGATTTGTAGCATTTGATGCTGCAGACCCAAATCATGTACTTTCTACATGTTCAACTTTAGTCATATCTGGACTTGAAGGCACTTGCAGTTGTGATGACCAAAACCAATACAGCTTGTTTACTGGTCAGCCTTTAAATAACTCTGCCTTACGCTGTGGTTTAAAAGCCTATCGTGTTGAACAAAGTGGTAATACACTTTTTATTTCTAATTAAAATTTTAAAGTAGCTCCTAACAGAAAATTTGTACTGGCCTGTGGATAATATCCAGCACCTTCTATGGTTGTGATTTGATTAGGATCTGACCATGTATCATCATAGGTGAAATAGTACCCATTAGATGCATATTTTTCTCCAAAAATATTATTAATCAATCCAGAAAAAACTATTGATTTAAAGATTGAGTTCGTTTGTATTTTATAAGTAACATTAAGGTCATTCACAAAATAAGTTTTTAATTTAGAAACTTCAGAATCTGTGTTTCCCATATATTGTTCTCCAACATATTTACTTAAAAATGAAGCTTGAAAGTTTTCATTTGGTTTAAATACTAATGCATTGGCAGCCACAATTTCTGGCGAAAATGAAATGTTTGTTTTGCCTAGATTTACCAAATTTCCATCAAGCGATGTAACAGTTTTCTTATTCTTATTGGAACTTATAGTAAAATTAGGTTGAACTGAAAATTTATTTGAGAGTGCGATTGTGGCCTCGACTTCTAACCCTAATCTATAACTTTCACCACTATTTGTTCTAATAGGATTGCCAACATTATCAATTTGACCTGTTAGCACTAGTTGTTCGTTATACAACATATAATATGCATTAACATTGAATCTGAATTTTTCTGAAAGATGTCTAAAGCCTAATTCAAAATCATTGAGTTGTTCTGGCTTGACTGTTTCGTTGTTTTCAAAATCATCTCTGTTTGGTTCTCTGTTAGCTCTTGCATAAGAAAAGTACAGATTGCTATTGTTGTTCAATTTATATGTTATTCCAGCTTTGGGATTAAAGAAGTTGTAGTTTTCGTTAACATTAAAAGGAATTCTATCTGATGTTTCACCAGTAGTTTTATAATCTACATTTCTATACTGCAAATCACCATATAAACTTACCTTATCATTGATTTTAAAAGTAGCTTTTGAGAATATACTGAAATCTTTTTTCTTTCCGTTTCCATCATAATAGTGGTCTCTTACTTCACTATTGCTTGCATATTCTGCCCAAATGATTTCGCCAAAATGGTCGCCAACATAAGTACTGTATGATGTTCCAAATGTTATGTTTAAAGCATCATTTTTAAAATTGGTGTTTGCATTAAAAACATAGAAGACATTATCTAACCATCTGCGTCTAATTAAATCTGTAGTATTGATGGTTTCGGCTCCAAGAATTATTTCTTCTAAATTATAATCTGCAAAATCTTCATCTTCTTTGTATTGTTCAAAATAACCACGACCATAGGTATAATTTAACCCAATGTTTGTTGACCAATTGTTATTGTAACGTTGATTCCAATGCAATTGATAATGGTCTTGATTGTAATTATCTACTTCATTATCATAAAATTGAATATTTCCTTGATTATCTGTATACATACCAGCTGAATTGAAAGTTCTGTTGGTTTTTAAAGTTTCTGCATCAATACCATTCCATGCTTGATATGTAACTTCTTTTCCGCCAAATGTGATAGCTTTTATTAAGGTATTATCATTAACATAAGACCCTTGTAAAAAATAAGATTTTAAATCTGAAGAGGCTCTATCTATATAACCATCTGATTTTATTTTTGACAAACGCCCGGCAATTTCAAAATGCTCGTTGAGCAATCCTGTACTAAATTTTAGAGTGTGTTTCCAAGTATTATAACTTCCGAATGAATTTGAGATTTCTGCATTTACATTTTCTGAAATAGCGTCTGTTAGCACATTAATACTTGCTCCAAACGCACCTGAACCGTTGGTTGATGTACCAACACCTCTTTGCAATTGCATACTCTCTACCGAAGAAGCAAAATCTCCTAGATTAACCCAATAGGTTCCTAAAGACTCTGCATCGTTGTATGGGATTCCGTTGATGGTAATATTGGTAGATTGTGCGTTAACGCCTCTAACTCTAATACCAGTATAACCAACTCCTGCACCAGCATCACTTGTGGTAACTACAGATGGTAAATAATTTAGTAGTACAGGGATATCTTGTCCAAGGTTTCTATTTTCAATTTTCTCTTTATCTATGTTAGAATGTGTAATTGGTGAAGTAGCGTCTACACGAATTGCTTTTACGAGAACTTCGTCTAATTTTTCAACAATGATTGAATCCTGTTGTTTTTCCTGTGCCTCAACAAATGAGAAGATAAAAAGTACCAATAGAATTAAAATAGATTTCTGGTTATCTTTAAAAAAGCTCAAGATAGCACGCAGGAATAGCAAAAATTTGAATAAAAATTTCATTCGAAAAAATAAATTTAATCGAATAAAAAGAGGTAATTATTCTTTAGTTAATATTGATTTATTTGTGAGATATTTCGACAAGCTCAACATGACACAATAACACAAAATCGTGTTTTAATTTCCTAAACAGCATTACCTGTTCTAGGTTCAATGGGTATGATCTCAGCCACTATTAGGCACCCCTTTTGAGAACGATACAAATGTAGCTAACAATGTACAATTAACAATGAATAATAAAAGAAATTTAATCTACTTTGGGAGATTTCCTATTGATCTTCTTTTCAGATATTTTCTTTTTGTCTTCCAATCGTTTTTTTTTAACTGACTTTGGAACTTTTGTCTTCTTTCTCTTTTTAGGAACAATCAGTCCTTCTTTTATTACATCTAAAAAACGATTTATAACAATGGTTTTATTCTTGTGCTGACTTCTGCTTTCATCACATTGAAGTACAAGCAAGCCTTCTTTTGAAAGTTTATTCTTTAAATTCTTATGAAGTAATTTCTTTTGTTCGTCATCTAAAAACAGGGCATCATTTAAATTAAAAGATAATTCAACCTTTGAAGACACCTTATTTACATGCTGACCACCAGCACCGGAACTTCTAATAGCCTTAAACGATAATTCACTAATTAAAGCATTTTCATCCAACATTAGTCTTTGATTTGATGAGGTGCTTTCAATAAGTCGTTGACTGTTTTTACCGGATTGAAAGTAATAAGAGGCACTTCAACAAAAATGGTATTCCAATTGGCCATGCTGCCATTCCACAACCCTGGAAGTTCTAGTGCTTTAATCTCTACACCTGATTGTGTTTTTTTAGTTATAAACGCAGCGTTAAAATCTACAAATTCTGTAAGATCAAATTTGTTGCCTTTATAATCTTTTACACCACAAACCAGATCCACTGGGTTAAAATGAGTTGATTCTTTTAAAATCTCTTTCTGTTTTTTATTCTTGGTGTTTATTTGGGCAGATTCAATGATCTGTAATGATATGTTACCATTTTCATCTTTAAGCCAAAATGGACCTCCACCTGGTTCCCCTTCATTTTTTACCATACCACAAACTCTTATTGGTCTGTTTAGCTTTTCTTTTAAATATTCAATTTGATATTTCTCTCTGTACTTTTTGAAATCGTTAGAAATCTTAACATTCAATTTGTCGGATAGAAAATCAGATATCTTGATAATTTTATCTTCATCAATCTTATTATTCTCAATTGCTTCTAAAAATTTAAATATTTGCTGCTGTAATTTAATTAAAATACCAGCTAAAACTTTCTTGTATTTGGCCACTTCATCTTTGTACTTATAGACTACAACATTATCAACATTTTTAATAAAAATGATATCGGCTTCAAGATCGTTTAGATTTTCCAATAATGCTCCATGACCTGATGGTCTAAATAATAGTGAGCCATCTTCAGTTCTAAAAGGCTTATCATCCAGAGTAACAGCAATGGTGTCTGTAGATTCCTTTTGATAGGAAAATGAAATGTCGAATTGAGTTCCTGTTTTAATAGCAACTTTGTTTTCTATTCTATTAAATTCTTCCTTAAACTTGTTCTTATATTTTTCTGAAATTGTGAAATGTAATTTAGCATCGGATTCTGTTGAGGAATATAAAGCAGATTCATACAAATGCTCTTCAAAAGCCGTAGATATCACATTATTTTTATATTCATGAAAAGGCAATAATCCTTTAGGGGAATTTCCATAATTTAGCAAATTTTCATCTAGCATTGTTTTTACAAAGAGTAGCGACTTGACATTAGTATTTAAGGACTTATAGTTAAGGTATAATTCATGAATTTTTGTCATGACTTCTTTGTAAAACGGAAACTTTTCTAAACCAACAAAAAAGATATAAAGGTCTTTATTGCTTTGATTATTAATATAAGAGTTTATACTTTCATGTTCAGGATTGTAATCGTTTAAAAACGTAAACAAAAATTTAAACATTCTTGTGGCTGCACCTGAAGCTGGAACAAATTTTAAAATGGATATTTTATTTTTCTCATTTTCAAAAACACTAATTAACTCATTATTTTCTTCGTCAGAAAATTTTAGAATTCCCTGACTGATTCTAGCAGCAGATACTAAATTAACATGAGGAATTCCCGATTTAAAAACTTCAATCTGGTTACTGACCTTTTCTAAAGTGAGTCCTTTAGCTTCAATTTGTTTTATGTCTTTTTCTAAAAACATTTACTCTGTTATCTTTAAAAGTTTGTCTATATGTTTAACAGCTTCTTTTAGTCTTGTTTTTTTATCCCCTTTTAACAATACATAAGGTCTGTTTTGTTTAATTAATTCTTGCTCAAAAGCTTTAAACATACGCAATCTTTCATTTGGTTTGTCCCGTAAATCATCAGCTTCCCAAGGTGTATCAATATACGTTAAAAAGTATAAATCGTATTTGTTTTCCAATGCATATTTTTCAAGAATTGGGTCACACGCACCAACATAATATGCTTCAGAATATACTTTGGTCTCAAGCAGATCTGTATCACATATTAATACTGTGTCTGTTTTTTTTGCCAGTTTGTTTTCTAACATCATTTGCCCTACTGCAATTGGCAATAAATCTTGGGGTTCACAAGTTTTACGTTCATTGTTCCATTTATCTTGAAGATATTCTCTTGCATGTTCTGGAACCCATACCGAATTGTAATGGCGTGCCAATTGTCTTGACAACGTTGTTTTTCCAGTAGATTCAGGACCAAACAAAACTACTTTTATGCAGTTTGCAGATTGTTGTTTAAGGTTTTCTTCCATTCAATATATCCTTGTATGGCTAATATTGTAAAAATTAAATATTGTAAAGATAACATTCCTAATCCTCTATGAGCATACAATGGAATTGTTATAATGTCAGCAATTATCCATAACGTCCAGTTTTCTAATTTCTTATTCGCCATATACCACATCGCAGTAAAGAAAATCCCTGAAGTTAAAATATCTATATAATTAGCCGTTTTAATATCATAATCATAAACTTTGTAAACTAAATATGTTACAAAGATAGTTAGCACAAAAAGTAATACTCCTATGAGTTTTTCTTTGGTGTTGGTTCTGGATATCGGCACTACATATTTGTTATCTTTTTTTCTTGACCAATTCCACCAACCGTAAACACTCATGATGGTATAGTAAAAGTTCATCATCATATCTCCATAATATTCATTTACATTTAAAATGTAAACTGTAATTCCAGTACAGATTATTCCTGTAGGATAGACTAAAATGTTTTCCTTTTTTGCGTACCAAACACTTAAGATTCCAAAAACAAAGGCAATGGCTTCAAGACATACTAAATATGTTGGAGAGCCTCTATAAGCTGCAATAAAAAAATCTAAAATATCATTCATTTTAATTCTTCAAAAAATGATTCATCTTCTTCAAAAGCAGTTCCAATAACAACCAAATCCGCTCCAGAATCAAAAGCCAAATCTAGCTGTTCCTTACTACGAATACCTCCACCAACAATTAAAGGAATATTTAATTCCTTTTTCACGGAAGAAATAATTTCAGATGTTATTGCCTTACTTGCACCACTTCCTGCTTCAAGATATATAAGTTTCATGCCGAGAAGTTCACCAGCTTTTGCAGTATTTATTATATCTTGAATGTTATTTCTTGACATGGGTAAAGTACCTGTTACCTTTTGAACAGAAGTTTCTTTTCCATTTTCAATTAAAATATATCCAGTTGATATAACTTCTAATGTTGTTTCTCTCAATTTTGAAACAGCCTCAACTTGTTTTCCTATTAAGTATTCTGGATTTCGCCCTGAAATTAAAGATAAAAACAACAGTGCATCTGCTTTTTTAGTGATTTGAGTAACATCTCCTGGAAACAAGATTAAAGGGAGTTTTGTGTGTTTCTTAATTTCTGAAACCAATTCTTCAGTTGAATTTTTGTTAACAGTACTTCCTCCAATAAAAATATGAGTAACTTTTGATTTATTTACTGTATCAATAAAGGCAGATATGTTATTCAATGTCATTTTGTCTGGATCTATTAAAACAGCCAAGAGTTTCTTGTTTTGAGAAATACTGTTTAATATGTCATAATACATCGTGCTCATTTAAGAAGGCAAAGTATAAGCGCATGTAAATCCTTCAAATTCTAAAAATTGAGCATTATATCTAAACTTTTTGTCTTTGTAATCAATCCATGCTACTGTTGATTCTTCTTTTTTAGCAAAAGGAATAACCAAACAATGCTCTTTAAAGCTTAATCCATTTGTGGCAAACATCTTGTATAATGATTCTTTAACACACCATATTTTTGTTAAATCATTGACATAATTCTCTGCTATTTTATTTAAATAGTCCAATTCATAATCCACAAATTTATGTGCTATTACGGCTATTTTATCACGCTGCTTTTCTATATCTATTCCAACAAAATCCTCGCTAACAACTACTGCAGAAAATGTAAAAGAATGAGTAATAGAAATATGTTTCCCATCTTTTAAATGCGGTTTCCCGTTTCCGTCGTAAAATAAATCTTGGTCTGTATAACCAAACTCTCTCAACAAATGTCTAATACTTAAAAATCCGCGTTGATGCAATTCACTTTTCATACCTAAAACACGTGTTAAATTTTTAGGTTTTAAATCTAGTGGTTTCAGCAAATCTTCATAAGACTCTGTAATCTTCCATATTTTAACAGAAGTTTGTGAATTATGGGCAATGGTTTTATAAATCGGCATTTATATATTTCAGACTTATTATGTAACTTTGCAGTCACAAAATTTAGAAACAAATATACAACTATGAATACAAAAACAATTCCTTATGTACCGTATAAAGTAAAGGATATGTCGCTTGCCGCTTGGGGAAGAAAAGAAATAGAATTGGCAGAAGCTGAAATGCCTGGATTGATGAGTCTTCGTGATGAATACAAAGATTCTCAACCTCTAAAAGGCGCACGTATTGCAGGTTGCTTACACATGACTATTCAAACTGCTGTTTTAATTGAAACGTTAAAGGCTTTAGGCGCAGAAGTCACTTGGAGTTCTTGTAATATATTTTCTACTCAAGATCAAGCTGCTGCGGCAATTGCTGATGCTGGTATTCCAGTGTATGCATGGAAAGGCATGACTGAAGAGGAATTTGATTGGTGCATAGAGCAAACCTTATTTTTTGGTGAAGAACGAAAGCCATTAAACTTAATTCTTGACGATGGAGGTGATTTGACCAACATGGTTTTAGACCGTTATCCAGAATTAGTATCTGGTATTAATGGTTTGTCTGAAGAAACAACTACAGGTGTTCATAGATTATATGATAGGATGAAAGCTGGAACACTACCAATGCCAGCAATAAATGTTAACGATTCTGTAACCAAAAGTAAATTCGACAACAAATATGGTTGCCGTGAAAGTGCAGTTGATGCAATAAAACGTGCCACTGATATCATGATTGCAGGAAAACGAGTCGTTGTTTGTGGTTATGGTGATGTTGGTAAAGGCACTGCTGCTTCGTTTAAAGGTGCTGGAGCAATAGTAACAGTAACAGAAATAGACCCTATTTGTGCACTTCAAGCAGCTATGGATGGTTTTGAGGTAAAAAAATTAGAAACTGTTGCTCAAAACGCAGATATTATAATTACCACCACTGGTAATAAAGACATTGTTCAAAGTCCGCACTTTGAAGCTGTGAAAGACAAAACCATTATTTGTAATATTGGTCATTTTGATAATGAAATTGACATGGCTTGGTTAAACAAAACTCACGGTCATACAAAAGTTGAAATCAAACCTCAAGTAGACAAATATACTATCAACGGGAAAGATATCATTATTCTAGCCGAAGGTCGTTTGGTGAATTTAGGTTGTGCTACGGGACATCCAAGTTTTGTAATGAGTAATTCGTTTACTAACCAAACTTTAGCACAAATAGAACTTTGGACTAATAGAGATGCTTACGAAAATAAGGTTTATATGTTACCTAAACATTTAGATGAAAAAGTAGCTCAACTTCATTTAGCTAAAATTGGAGTAGAACTTACAGAACTAAGGCAGGATCAAGCTGACTACATTGGAGTTAATGTTGAAGGGCCTTTTAAGCCAGAATATTATCGCTATTAAATTTTAATATACTTATAACCCTTGCATTCGTGTAAGGGTTTTTTTGTATGAACTTTTTCAAACAAAAACAATGATGAAATACTATTTAATTTTACTGGCTTTTATGTCTATTACAAGCCAAACTCTGGAATCTCAAAACAATGAAGATAATCCTTTCTTCAACCCCTTTAATGAAACTATTGATTTTGCTACAATTGATGGAGAAGATGTTACCGAAGCTACTGAAAAAATCCAAGAACTTATAGACGAAGATTTAGCTGAAATATTAGCTATTGATAATGCCGAAAGAACCTTTGATAATACTATGCTAGCAATTGATGATTTGTATAATAAGTTTAGCGGTGTTAGTTCAGTAATATATCTAATGTCAAATGCTCATCCAGACTCTATAATCAGAGCTAATGCATTGAAATCAAATGTGATTTTGGGTCAATATGGTAATAATTTGTCGTTAAATGAAGATTTATATAAAGCCGTCAAAGCATATTCAGAATGTGACGAAGCAAAAACACTTAAAGGTTATAAAGCTAAATTTTTAAAAGAAACTATTGAAGGTTATGAAAGAAACGGATTTGCTTTAGGAGAAGAAGATAGAGATAAATTAAAAGCCATAAACGACGAGATTTCTGAACTAGGAAACGAGTTTGCTCAAAATATTGCTAGTTATAAAGATTTTTTATTAGTAAGTGAAGAAGATATGGATGGCTTATCTGAAGACTTTAAAGACGCCAGAAGGCAAGAAGATGGTACTTATAAAGTAGATTTAAGCTATCCTTCTTATCGTCCATTTATGAAGTATAGTACTTCAAATTCTGCCAGAAAAGGTTTATACTTTAAATATCAGAATCGCGCTACTCCTGATAACTTGCAGGTACTACAAGACTTACTGAAAAAGAGAAAAGAAATGGCAGAGCTTTTGGGCTATTCTACATATTCTGAATATCGCCTTGAAGACAGAATGGCTAAAACTCCAGAAGCTGTTTGGAACTTTGAAAATAATCTAAAAAATGACCTTAAACAAAAAGCAGAAGCAGATTATAATGAAATTTTAGAAGCAAAACGTTCAATAATTCCAGAAGCGACATCGGTTAATAGTTGGGAATCAAGTTTTTATAAAGATATTCTTTTGCGTGAGAAGTATCAACTAGATGGTGAATTGGTAAAAGAATATTTTGCATTGGATGATGTTCTTGATGGTCTATTTAAAATTACTCAAACCATATTTGATTTAGAATATAAAGAAGTTGAAAACCCTTCTGTTTGGCACAAAGATGTAAGATTATTTGAAGTTTACAAAGAGGGTAAACTAAAAGGTCGTTTCTATCTCGATTTATTTCCACGAGATAATAAATATAAGCATGCAGCCTGTTTCGGAATAAAAAAAGGAAAGAGCACACCAAACGGCTATCAAATACCTACGGCCACTTTACTTTGTAACTTCCCTGAACCAACACCTGGTAAACCTTCATTAATGCCACATAGTCAAGTAAGCACATTTTTTCATGAATTTGGACATGTTTTACATCACATGGTAAGCACAGCAGATTTAATGTCTCAATCGGGAACTAGTGTTTCTCGTGATTTTGTTGAAGCACCATCTCAAATATTTGAAAATTGGATATGGAATTATGATGCTTTAAAACTCTTTGCTAAACATTATAATACAAGAGAGGTTTTACCAAAAGAGTTATTTGATAAAATGCTTGCTGCAAAAAATGTAGGTTCTGGATTATCTGAAACACGTCAGGTTTTTCTTGGCATGTATGATATGACGCTTCATGACAAGTATGATCCTTTTGGGGACAAAACAACAACAGATATTTTAAAAGAAGTGCACAATGCTGTGAGATTAATTCCTTTTGAAGAAGGTACTAATTTTCAAGCAGCCTTTGGTCATTTAAGGCATTATGCTTCTAGTTACTATGGTTATATGTGGTCTAAAGTTTATGCGCAGGATATGTTTTCTGTGTTTGCAGAAAATGGTATATTAGACAAAGAAACGGGCATACGTTATAGAGACATTATATTGGCTAATGGAGGCAGTAAGGATGAATTGGAACTAGTAAAAGAGTTTCTAGGTCGAGAACCAAACAATGAAGCCTTTTTAAAAGAGTTGGGGTTATAAAATTATCTCTTCATTTATAACTTATATTAAAAAACCCTTTCTATTTTCAGAAAGGGTTTTTTAATATATCTAAAAAAAGTTTATTTCTTACGCTTCAAAAGGCTCTATAGAAACATAAGACTTGTTATCTTTTTTCTTTGAAAACTTTACAATGCCATCAACTTGTGCATGTAATGTATGATCCTTTCCAGCGTATACGTTTTCACCTGGATGATGAGTTGTACCTCTTTGTCTCACGATAATATTTCCTGCTACTGCAGCTTGACCACCAAAAATCTTAACGCCTAATCGTTTCGATTCTGATTCTCTACCGTTTTTCGAACTTCCGACTCCTTTTTTATGTGCCATTTTATTTCGATTTTATTTTATTACAATTAACTTAAAGCAGCAATTAATTCGGCTTTCTTCAATGAAGAATATCCTGTAATTCCTTTTGCTTTAGCTATCTCTTTTAATTCAGCAACAGTCAATTTGCTTAAATCTTGAGTTGATTCTTCTTTTTTAGCTGATTTAGCTTCTGCCTTTGGAGCAGCGGCTTTTGATTCAACTTTTTTAGTTTCTTTTTCTGGAGCAGCTTTTTCTGCTTTGGAAGCTGGTTTAGCTCCTGAAGCTACAATACTCTCAATTTGAATTTCAGTTAAGGCTTGTCTGTGACCGTTTTTTACACGATAACCTTTACGTCTTTTCTTTTTGAAAACTATAACTTTATCACCTTTAAGGTGTTTTAAGACTTTTGCTCCTACTTGAGCTCCGCCTATAGCTGGGGCGCCTACTGTTACATTGCTACCATCGTCAATTAAAAGAACATTATCGAAAGAAACTTTCTTACCTTCTTCTGTTGCTAAACGGTTAACAAAAACTTTTTGGTCTTTTTCAACTTTAAATTGATGCCCTGCTATCTCTACAATTGCGTACATAGCGTAACGTTTTTATTAATTAATTTGTTCAAAAAATGAGTGCAAATATACTGCTAATTAATTAAACTACAAACGTTTTATTTGTTTTGGGTGAATTTTGTACTGTTCTTAAAAAGTTGCATCACCGTAAAGGTTGCAACAACCGTAGTTGCAAGTCCCATAATACCTACTATAAAGGTTAGCATACCTACCGTAATATCGAAGCCGCCATTATGAACTATTTGAAGCATTTCTGTAATGAAATTACTATTGACTTCGGTGATGTAAATTAAGAAGAATACCGTAAAAACTAATGTAGCTATAAAACCGGTTATAAAACCTGCTCTAAAACCATCAGTATAGGTAAAAGCTTTACCTTGCTCTATTTTATATATTTTGATGGTTTCATAAATTCCAAATCCTGTGATTAAAGCATTAAGAAAACTAAAGACTGGATTGGTGTGCTTATGAAAAAGTGCTAGCATTAAAAAATAGGCTACTAATACAGCACTAGTGACTAAACCAAACCGTACGGGAAGTGTTAAATTTTTCATTTTTGCTTTTAATTTGCTATTAAATTTCGTGAAAAATTGTGTATTAAAATAATTTGAATACTAATTATTTTGTGAAACCGTAACAAAATGGATTAAATTGCATCAAATGAAACAAATTAATATAAAAACTTAAAAATGAAAAAAAGGTTAAGTTCTTTGGCTTTGTTAATAGTTATCGGATCGGTATTAAATGCTCAAAATGTAGAATTTGAAGAATTCGATCTAGACAATGGATTACATGTTATTTTACATCAAGACAATAATGCTCCAATAGTAACTGTAGGTTTTATGGCCGATGTTGGAGGTAAAGACGCAGGTGGAGACAACAATCCAGAACGTACAGGTTTTGCTCATTTTTTTGAACATCTTTTAGCATCTGGCGCTACGAAAAATATTGAGAAAGGCCAATGGCGAAAAATACGAGCATCACGAGGTGGACGAGGAAATGCTAATACCTCATTAGACAGAACATACTATTATCAAACTTTTCCTTCAAACAATCTAGAATTCGCGTTATGGATGGATTCAGAGCGCTTATTACATCCTATTATAAATCAAGATGCTGTTGACACTCAAAATGAAGTAGTTAAAGAGGAAAAAAGATCAACTTATGACAATCGCCCATATGGTCAATTTTTATTTGTAACAGGCGAAAATCTATTTAAAGTACATCCTTATAGGTACAAAAATATTGGAGACATGGATCATCTTGATGCTGCCACACTTGAAGAGTTCCAAGATTATTTTAATAAATATTATGTTCCAAATAATTTGGTGCTGGTAATTGCAGGAGATATTGATATTCCTAAGACTAAAAAAATGGTGAATGAATACTATTCTGCAATACCAAAAGGAGAAAAAATTGTGCGAAATTTTCCTAAAGAAGAACCTATATTAGAAACGAAAAAAGTAACTACTCGTGACGCTAATATTCAAATTCCAGGAATTATAGCGGCTTATAGAACTCCTGGGTTTACTGAACGTGATGCATACATATTTAATATGGTTTCAACTTATCTTAGTGATGGTAAATCGTCAAAATTGTATAAAAAAATAGTAGATGATAAAAAAATGGCACTTCAAGTTGGAGCAATAAATATTGATCAGAAAGATTATAGTATATATGCTTTATATGCTTTACCTTCAGGAGATGTTGGGTTAAATGACCTTCTAGCCGAAATAGATGAAGAAATTATAAAAATGCAGAATGAATTAATCTCTGAAAAAGACTATCAAAAACTACAAAATAAAATTGAAAACCAAATAGTTAGTACAAATTCTAGTATTGAAAACATAGCAAACGCATTAGCCAGGTATTACCTTTTGTATGGTGATGTTAATTTAATAAACGATCAAATAAATATCTATCAATCTATAACACGTGAAGAGATACAGGCTGCGGTTAAAAAATACCTCAATCCAAATCAACGTGTTGAAATAGAATACTTACCAGAGACAAAATAATTATAAAAAACAAAGAGGATTTATATGAACACTAAAATATTAACCTTTGTATGCGTATTCCTTATTTCAATAGGTTTACAAGCACAATTAGATAGAACCAAAGCACCAGAATCTGGGCCAGCTCCAAAAATTAAACTGCAAAAGCCAGTAGAGTTTACTTTAAGTAATGGATTAAAGGTCATGGTCATAGAAAATCATAAATTACCGCGTGTATCTTACGGTTTAACAATAGACAATATTCCTGCTGTTGAAGGAGATAAGAAAGGAATTTCTATTCTTCTTGCAGCATTACTTGGCAATGGAACAACCTCTATTACTAAAGATGACTTTAATGAAGAAATTGATTTTCTAGGAGCAAATTTAAATTTTAGTGCTTCGGAAGCATTTGCAAGTGGTCTATCTAAATATTCAGAACGAATGTTAGAATTATTGGCTGATGCAACAATGAATCCTTTATTTGATGAAGCAGAACTGAATAAAGAAAGAGTAAGACAAATTGAAGGGTTAAAAGCTGGAGAAAAATCTGTAGATGTTGTAGCTAGACGTGTCGCATTAGCTTTGGCTTATGGAACTCATCATCCAGGTGGTGAATTTGAAACCGAAGAATCATTAAATAATGTCACATTAGATGATATTAAAGAATTTTACAAGAAAAGCTTTAATTCAGAAAATGCCTATTTAGTTGTTATTGGAGATGTTGATGCAACTACTATTGAAAAGCAAGTAAAAAAATACTTTGGCTCATGGGAAAATACTGCCGGCTATGAAGCCAATAAAATGCCCATTGAAAATCCTAATGTAGAGAATACTCAAATTAATTTTATTGACATGCCCAATGCAGTGCAATCAAATGTATCTGTCATGAATACAACCAAATTTAAAATGAGCGATCCTGACTATCATGCTGTATTAATTGCAAATCATATATTAGGAGGTGGAGGCAATGGTTATTTATTTAAGAATTTAAGAGAGAAGCATGGTTACACTTATGGTGCTTATTCAGGAATAAATGATAATAAATATGTATCACGATTTAGAGCAAGTGCAAAAGTACGAAATATGGTTACAGACAGTTCTGTAGTGCAAATCCTTAACGAATTAAAACGCATTAGAACAATGGATGTGGATCCTCAAGATTTGTTTGAGGCCAAAGCCGAATACTTAGGATTTTTCGTTTTGGCTTTAGAAAATCCACAAACCATTTCTCAATATGCTCTTAACATTAAACTAAATAATCTTCCTGAAGATTTTTATGAAAACTATTTAGAAAAAATAAATGCTGTAACAGTTGAAGATATAAAACGTGTAGCTAATAAGCACTTTAAAGTTGACAATGCTAGAATAGTGGTAGTTGGAAAAGGAAGTGATGTTTTAGAAAATCTTGAGAAAATAGGAATACCAATTAAGTATTTTGACCAATACGCAAACCCTGTTGAAAAACCAGTTTTTTCTAAACCAATACCCGAAGGTGTAACAGCTCAAACTGTTTTAGACAACTATTTAAGTGCAATTGGTGGTAAAGATAAGGCTGAAACCGTAAAAACCATTCTAACTAATGCTCAAGTTAAAATTGAAGGCGCACCTTTTGAACCAACAGCAGAGATTAAACAAATGTTTCCAAACAAGGAATCGTTGGAAATGTCTGTTGAAGGATATGGAGTTATTTTTAAGCAAAAGTATAATGGAGAAACGGGTTATACAGAACAACAAGGTGAACGTAAAGCCTTTTCAGATAAGGACTTAAATGAAAGAAAATCAGGCTATTCTATTTTTCCAGAACTTTATTATCATATTGAAAATCTGAATTTAGAAAGTATAGTGTCCATTGATGAGAATGATGTTTATAAAATAAAAATTTCTATTGACGGAAAAGATACATACAGATATTACGATATTAAAACAGGTCTTTTGTTAAGGACTGAAACTACTTCATATCCTATTGATTCTAATGAAGAAAGCCAAAGTCAAGCAATTATACTAATAGTAGATTATGGAGATTATAAACTAGTTAATGATGTTTTATATCCTCATCAAACTTACATAAGTGGCCCACAATCATTTAATTTTAATATTTCAAACATTATCATTAATGAAGGTGTTACAGATACTGATTTTGATTAAGGAAAAAATTTAATTCAAAAAACCACGATATTTTGTAATTTTGTAATCCATTTGATACTATTTAAAATGAGAAAAATCCAAAATATTGTATTAGTTGTTTTAGTTACTTTTTTTCTGGTAAATTGTAAAGAAAGTACAAAACCTGAAATTGTTACTGTTGAAGTTGAAACACCAAAAGAAAGCCAGAAGGTTTTAGATCCGAATGCTACTTATGCAAAAGCAGAATTTACTGTAAACGGAATGACTTGCGAAATTGGATGTGCTAAAACCATTGAGAAAAAATTGGCTAAAATGGATGGTGTGAAATTTGCCTCCGTGAACTTTAATGAAAAATTGGCTAAAGTTGAATTTGATGAAGCTAAAGTATCTCCTGAACTCATCGAAGAAACCGTGACAAAAATTGCAGATATCTATAAGGTTAGCGATATGAAAATGGTTGAGGCTTTTTCGGAATAGAAAATTACTTCCACTCTACAGTTTCCATAATATGCTTGATGTCTTTCTGCAAATAGTTGGCTGCTGGAAGAATAGAATCATAATTAGGTTTGGCATAAAAGTATAGTGAGCCAGTTAAAAAATGCTTTACACTGTCTGTAACGTAGAATTGTGATTGAGACGCAGCATTTCCTCCGACCTCATAAAACATACCATAAACTTTACGTATATCATTTTCATAAATTTGCTCAATTATTTCATCAGCTTTAATCGTATGTTTTTGCGTAAAATTTTGGGCGTCTTTTAAGAAAGCTATTAAATTCTCATGAGTGGTTATAGTCTTATATGTTAAAAAAATAGTGCCTTTCAAAGCAGGATATTCTAAAGTAACGCCATAACTTTCTGTGTCACTCTCTATTTGATTTGAACTTATTTTGGTTGCCAAAATATTTTTTTCAAATGTAAAAGGTAAATCCGTTAGAGCCTTATCATAATTGGCTTCTGGGTATTCTAAACGTAGAAATGCTTTAGGTTTAGGGACAGGGTCGTTCCCACAAGAAAAGAAGACAACAGTAATAATTGCAATTAGTATCTTTTTCATCAATTAAGGTAACGTTATTTTTATGCGTTTTATGCGTTTTTTGTCCAAAGATTCTATGGTAAAAACGTATTCCTCAAAATTTATTTTGCTATTCACTTTTGGAAATGCTCCAGAAATTTCAAGAACAAAACCAGCTATAGTTTCAGCCTCACCTTTATTGTTTTCAAAAATGGAATCGTCTTCCAGTTTAATAATTTTATAAAAGTCTTTTAAAGCAAGTTTACCTTCAATAACGTAGTTTTTATCATCTAGTTTAGAAAACATCAAGTCTTCATCATCAAACTCATCACTAATATCTCCAACAATTTCTTCAATGATGTCTTCAAGCGAAATTAAACCAGAAGTTCCACCATACTCATCAACCACAACAGCAAGATGTACTTTCTTCTCCTGAAATTCAGCCATTAGATCATCCAGCTTTTTGTTTTCTGGAACAAAAAAGGCTTCTCGTAAAAGTGTTGTCCAGTCAAACTGTTTTCTGTCAACATAAGGCAATAAATCCTTTACATAAAGAATGCCTTCTATTTGATCTATATTATCCTTATAAACGGGAATTCGAGAATAGCCATTTTCTATAATCTCTGGAATAATTTCTGAATATTTCTGATCAACAGTCAGTGCAAAAATATCTATTCTTGGACGCATAACTTGTTTGGTGTCTGTATTACCGAATGATACAATACCCTTTAATATTTTTTGCTCTTCTTGAGTTGTATCTCCTTCACTTGCCAATTCTAAAGCTTGAGAAAGTTGATCGACACTGATATTGGATTTTTGTTTCCCTAATCTATCATGAATGGCAATTGTAGTGCTGCGCATAGGTAAGCTAATTGGCGAAAAAATAACATCAAGAACTTTTAACGGGTATGCCATAAATGTAGAAAACTTAACATTGTTTCTGCTGGCATAGACTTTAGGAAGTATTTCTCCAAATAAAAGAATGAGAAACGTTATGATTACAACCTCGACAATAAACCTTATTATATTGCTTGTAATGTTATGAAATAAATTATCACCAATGAAAGCAAACAAAATAACAATGCCAATATTAATAAAGTTGTTGGCTACTAAAATAGTTGCCAAAAGTTTCTTGGGGCGTTCTAAAAGTTTTGATATAATCTGAAATCGTTTTGAGTTGTGCTCAAGACCTTCTTCAATATTGGTTCTGCTTAATGAAAACAGAGCTACTTCTGCTCCAGAGATTAATGCAGAACATAAAAGCATTAAACACATCAATGCAAGGCCAAAAAGAACCGAAAAATCAATGGCTAAAAATAATATTCTAAAATTCGAAGGATCAGGATCCAAGAACTATCGTGTTAGTTAAACAATTAGAAAGGTAAATCATCCTCCTCTTCAACAATTGGCTCATTTACCATTTCACTACTAGCTGGTTTTTGAGCTGACTGTTGATTAGAAAAATTTGCTTCACTTTCTTTTTTGGTTGTTAAAAATTTAAAGTCTGTACATTGAATCTCTGTTGAATATCTTTCTTGACCTTTTTCATCTTGCCATTTTCTGGTTTTAATTCGGCCTTCAACATAAATTCTATCTCCTTTGCTTAAGTATTTTTCACAGATTTCTGCAGCTTTATTTCTAACAACTATGTTATGCCATTCTGTATTGGTAATTCTTTCGTTGGTTTGCCTATTGGTATAAGTTTCATTTGTTGCCAGAGGAAAGCGTCCAACACAACCTCCGCCTTCAAAATAGTGCATTTTGATATCGTCTCCTAAATGCCCTATTAGCATTGCCTTATTTAATGTTCCAGACATGATTTTTTGTTTTGAATTGCAAAATTAAAGATTTGAATTTACTTTTTTAAAATTAATGAAAATATAATTGATAACCTTTTGAATTTAGAAATTAAATGACTTTAAAAAGTTATCTATTAAAACGGGTACAGCAAAGTCTTTTACATCATTAATATTTATAGAATTTTCATGCAACGTTTTCACTTCAACAATCCAAAATTTTGTGTATAAATGCTGATGTGATAACTTATGAATTATGTCGTCTTCATTATATAAAAAAAGATTAAAACAATTCCCATTCAAAACATGATGAGCATTTACTATATCCTTTAATTCTTTATAATTCAAAGACTTATTAGATTCTATTAAAGGAAATTGATATAGATTTTGCCATATTCCTTTGGTTTTACGTTTTTCTAAAACAGTGTTTCCATTTTCTGATATAAATACCAAAAAATTAAAATAACGTTTTCTTAATTTAATTGTCTTTTGCTTCACGGGAAGCTTGTCAATCATATTCTTTTGCAAAGCAATACAACTGTTGTTAAAAGGGCAGGCAGCGCAATCAGGATTCTTTGGTTTACATTGTGTAGCGCCAAACTCCATAATAGCTTGATTAAATTCAGCAGGATTCTTTTTATCAATTAATTCTTGTGCTAACTTTTTGAACTCTTTTGTTCCTTTTGTTGAATTTATAGGCGTTTCAATTCCAAAATAACGCGCAAGTACTCTATAAACATTACCATCAACAACAGCGGTGTTTTCATTAAAACAAATTGAAGCTATGGCACTGGCTGTATAATCTCCAACGCCTTTCAGCTTCAATAAATCGTCATATGTGCTGGGAAATTCTCCGTTAAACTTATTTACAATATATTTTGCTGTGGTATGCAAATTTCTAGCTCGAGAATAGTATCCTAGTCCTTGCCATAATTTAAGTATCTCACTTTCACTCGCATTAGCAAGGTCAAACACAGTAGGGTAAGTTCTTATAAATACTTCATAATAAGGTAATCCTTGTTTTACTTGTGTCTGTTGTAAAATAATCTCTGATAGCCAAATGTAGTATGGGTTTTTAGTTTTTCTCCAAGGAAAATCCCTCTTGTTATTTGAATACCAATGTGTTAAAGTTTTAGAAAAAACCATTTAAAATATATACTAAACGCAAAAATAAACGTTTATAAACTTAAATTTTAGTGAATTAGGTTTGAAATATTGAATATTAAATTCCTATATTTGCAACCCTTAATAATTAATAGTAACAATAATAAAATAATAAAAATGACTAAGGCTGATTTAGTAGCAAAAATTTCTGAAAAATTAGGAATTGAAAAAGGAGATGTTCAAGCAACTGTAGAGACATTCATGGAAGAAGTTAAAACTTCTTTAGAAGGCGGTGATAATGTGTATTTAAGAGGATTTGGTAGTTTCATTATCAAAACAAGAGCTGAAAAAACCGGTAGAAACATTTCAAAGAACACAACTATCAAAATTCCTGCGCACAATATTCCTGCGTTTAAACCTGCAAAAGTTTTTGTTGAAGGCGTAAAAACAAATGTTGACGTAAAATAAAAAATATTAATTTAAAAAAAGTAACAATTTATGCCAAGTGGTAAAAAGCGTAAAAGACACAAGGTAGCAACGCATAAGCGTAAAAAAAGGCGGCGAGCTAATCGTCATAAAAAGAAAAAATAGACTAAAAAAGTAGTTATTAAACTACTTTTTTGGTTTTAAAAGTAACGTTCTTTGAAAATGAGTTTATTAATTGTGTAATACCTTAACACAAATGAACTCTCTGGATTTTTTTAAAATCCTGTGAAGAAATAATGTATAATCCATCTATCCCGCATTTGCGTGATGGATAAAAATTAACACAATGGATAAAGAATTGATCATTAGGTCTAGTTCCGAACATGTTGATTTTGCCTTATTAAAAGATGGAAAACTTATTGAATTACATAAAGATGAAGATGGTAACAACTTTTCGGTTGGCGATGTGTTTATAGCCAAAATAAGAAAAGCTGTTCCTGGACTAAATGCTGCATTTGTAAATGTAGGTTATGAAAAAGATGCATTTTTGCATTATCATGATTTAGGTCCAAAACTTCCTTCACTTTTACAATTCACAAAACGTGTAAGCACAGGTAAACTCAATGATTTTTCTTTGAAAAATCTCCCATCTGCAAAAGATATTGATAAAGACGGAATTATTACAGATGTCTTAAAATCGAATCAATCTTTGTTAGTACAAATTGTTAAAGAACCAATATCCACTAAAGGACCAAGAATTAGTTCGGAGCTTTCAATAGCTGGTAGATATATTGTTTTAGTCCCTTTTTCCAATAGAATATCTATTTCTCAAAAAATAGAAGATAAAGAAGAAAAAGACCGTTTAAAACGATTGGTAAAAAGCATAACACCTCCAAATTTTGGAGTAATTGTACGCACTGTAGCAGAAGGCAAAAAAGTAGCAGAACTAGACAAAGATTTACAAAATTTGCTTGGTCGTTGGACCGCAATGTGTAAAAAGCTACGTAAAGCACATCATCCTAGCAAAGTTTTAGGAGAACTTAATAAAGCCTCGTCAATGTTGCGAGATGTTTTTAATGACTCTTTTACTAGTATTCAAGTTGATGACGAAGAGCTTTACATTCAAATTAAAGATTACGTGCATGAAATTGCACCAAAAAAAGAATCAATCGTTAAGTTATATCAATCTAATGTTCCAATATTTGAAAAGTTTGGAGTAGAAAGACAAATAAAAACCTCTTTCGGAAAAACCGTATCTATGGCAAAAGGTGCATATCTGGTAATTGAACACACAGAGGCACTTCATGTTATAGATGTAAATAGTGGTAACCGATCAAATAAAGAAAAAACACAAGAGGGAACTGCATTGGAAGTTAATTTGATTGCTGCATCTGAAATCGCTAGACAATTATGTTTGCGAGATATGGGCGGTATCATAGTTATCGATTTTATCGATCTCACTAATGCTGAAAACAGAAAAAAGCTTTATAATCATTTAAGAGAAGAAATGAAAGATGATAGAGCTAAACATAAAATATTACCTCCAAGTAAATTTGGATTGATACAAATAACAAGACAACGTGTAAGACCAGAAGTTAATATAAAAACACGAGAAGAGAACCCTGATGGTCTAAATGGTTCAGAAATTGAAGCACCAATAGGTGTTGTGCAGAAAATATCACATGATATTGAGCACTTTTTCAAAAAAGACTATAAAAAGATGACTTTAAACACACATCCTTTTATAGCAGCCTTTTTAACGAAAGGCTTTCCATCTATTCGTTCAAAATGGTTTTTTGAACACAAAAAATGGGTAAAAGTTTTACCAAGAGATGCTTACACATATTTAGAATACCATATCTTTGATAGAGATGGTAATCAACTTAAATAATAAAAACCCTTACTAGTTTTAGTAAGGGTTTTTTGTTTTTTAGAACTATTCCCAAAACAAATTAAATTAACAAGACGTTGTTTTTGAGCAAACGATATAATCTGTATTTATCAAACTTCTCTATACCTAAAACACCCAATCTCATGGTCGTTTACCATACCAGTAGCTTGCATGTGTGCATAAACGACAGTAGTGCCAACAAACTTAAAGCCTCGTTTCTTTAAATCTTTACTAATGGTGTCACTTAAAGGTGTATTGGCAGGTGCATCTTTATAATGTTTTAGATTGTTAACAATAGGTTTCCCATCAACAAAATCCCAAATATATTTGCTAAAGCTTCCAAATTCTTCTTGAATTTTTATAAAAGCTTGAGCATTGGTTACTGTGGCATTAATCTTTAGCTTGTTCCTAATAATACCTGCATCTTGTAG
Organism: Gilvirhabdus luticola; assembly: GCF_040117515.1. NCBI lineage: Bacteria > Pseudomonadati > Bacteroidota > Flavobacteriia > Flavobacteriales > Flavobacteriaceae > Gilvirhabdus > Gilvirhabdus luticola. The sequence continues at coordinate 516,081 of NZ_JBEEEN010000001.1, read as the reverse complement.
CAAGCTTTCAATTTTTTCTTTCTTGTAGTTCGCTATTTTTTTGTAATTAAAATTGTCTAAAGCTTTTCTGAAGTTTTCGCGTTTACGCAAAACGGTAATCCAACTTAATCCAGCTTGAAAGGATTCCAGAATTAGGAATTCAAACAAGATGTCATCGTCATAAACAGGAACGCCCCATTCTTGATCATGATAAGCTTCGTATAAATCATCACCTACACACCAACCACATCTATGTTTTATGCTCATAAGATTTGTAAGTTTTTTAATTAATAATTGACCATAGTATGATAAAAATCATGGTTTAAAAAAAGTTAAGATACTAATTTTGGACATCAAAAAATTAAAAAATAAGTTAATGGATATAATTATAGAAAAAAGTTTAAAACACAGTATGACTTATCAGGAATATCGTGATTTGCTCAAGCAATTGGTCGAGAATAAGAGTACAACTGGTTTTGAAAAAACAGAAACTAATATAAACTATACAAAGCTTAACGATAGGCGTATGAATCGTTGGGATAAGACCTTAAAATTAGATTATCAAGCAATTGAAGCTACACAAAGGCTACATGACCATGTAACGTGGTTGGTAATAGTTGAGAGCTGGTGTGGTGATGCAGCACATGTTTTACCTGTAATTAACAAATTGGCTAACGAAAATAAAAATATTGATTTAAGAATTGTTCTGCGCGATGAAAATGAAGATCTTATGAATCTATTTTTAACAGATGGCACGAGATCAATTCCAAAACTTATCATGATTAATGATTTTACGGGTGAAGTTACAGAAACCTATGGGCCAAGACCAACTATAGCCACTAATATGGTTAACGAATATAAAGCGAAACATGGTAAATTAAGTCCAGAGTTTAAGGAAGATCTGCAACGGTGGTACAACCATAATAAAGGAAAAAATATTATTGAAGATTTAACAAAAATGCTTTGTGGTGTAGAGCCTAGTATTTGCCAATAAAATAGAAAGTAATTGAGCCCAACTGTGTAGGTTTTGATATGTTAGCACTAAAACGCGCCTCTTTAGCATATTCTAAAGCATGATCTATTAAGCATTCGTTAGACGAGGTTGAAGATGTATTTACATAAGCATCTGTAACATCTCCATTGGCATTTACTGTTATATTTACTACTATTTTACCACCTTCTTCACACAAATAAATAGGTGTTGGTAAATAAATATCTGTTCTGTCAACCAACGAATAGCTCATGGTACTTTTTGTGTTTGCCCCTTCGTTTTTTTGTTGCTTTAAAAGATCGTTTACCTTACTAAATTTCGATATTTCCTCTTCTTCAATCCCAGAATCTTCAGGTTCATAAGCTTTTTTATCAGTTAGAGCAGTAGACTCACGATTTGCGTCTAATAACGGATTTTCATAATCCTTTGGAGGTTCAATAGTTTTATAGGCTTGAGCAAATTGTTTGTGATTTACGGTTTCATTAAAACCCTTGTTGGTTTCGGCTTTGGAACCGTTAAGTTGATCTAAAGCTTCCAAAATTTTTATTTCCTCTTCTGTTAATTCTTTTTCTGGCTCAAGCTCGTAGTAAGTTTCAGCAATACGCTCTTGTTGTTTCTTAATATTAAAATTAAAAACAGAAAGGACTATAGTTCCGGAAATTAGAAACGTAATAAGTAGGGCTCTATGTTGATCTGTCAACTTCAAAATGCTTACAATATTGAGGCTATTAGTAGCAATTGTTTGTGAAATATACGTAAAAATATGCAAATTAGTCTTTGAGACTCTCTAGAAAAGCATCTGGAGCTATGGCTTTTTCTACTGAAAATTCACCAATTTTTGTGCGTCTCAGAACAGATAAATGAGCTCCAGAATTTAAAGCTTTACCAAAATCGTGAGCCAAAGAACGAATGTATGTACCTTTACTGCAAACTACTCTAAATTGCACTTCAGGTAAATCTATTTTTGTGATTGCAAATTCTGAAATGTTTACCTCACGCAACTTAATTTCCACATGTTCACCTGCTCGGGCAAATTCATACAAACGTTTTCCATTTTTTTTAACAGCAGAAAAAATTGGAGGAAATTGCTGAATATTTCCAATAAACTGCTTTGTGGTTTCATGTATTAATGCTTCAGTAATATGCTGTGTTTGGAAAGTCTCATTAAATTCGGTTTCTAAATCAAATGATGGTGTTGTGCTTCCTAAAACAATAGTACCAGTATATTCTTTTTCCTGACCTTGAAAGGAGTCAATTTGCTTGGTCATTTTCCCTGTGCAAATTATAAGCAAACCAGTGGCTAAAGGATCTAGAGTTCCTGCATGGCCAACTTTTATTTTTTTAATTTTGAAAGCTTTGCGTATTTCCCAACGTAGCTTGTTTACAACCTGAAAGGAAGTCCAATGCAATGGCTTGTCAATTAACAAAACTTGTCCTGAAATGTAGTCTTCGGCAGTCAACATTTTAATTTAATAAAGCAAAACCTATGGCAACAACACCAACAATTACACAATAAATGGCAAAGTAAGACAACTTACTATTTTTAACTAAAGTTATCATCCATGTACACGCAAACAAACCAGCTACAAAAGCAGCCACAAATCCAATAGATAAAGAAGTAAAATTATGACTTTCATAAGTAAGCTCACCACTTAAAATGTCTTTAGCAATTTTCCCGAGTATTAAAGGTACTACCATTAAAAAAGAAAAACGAGCAGCTTTGGTTTTGTCGTTTCCTAATAAAACAGACGTTGAAATGGTAGCTCCAGAACGAGAGATACCAGGAAGCATAGCAATTGCTTGAGAAATTCCGATAACAAAAGCATTTTTAAATGATACTTTTTTGTTGGTGTTTTTGGCTTTATCAGCTAAAAACAAAAGAATAGCAGTAAATATAAGCATACAACCAACCAACAAAATATTTCCGCCAAAAAGTTGCTCGAGTTGTTGTTCAAAAAAGAGTCCAATAACAACAGCAGGAATCATAGAAACAACGATTTTTGCAATAAACTTGGTGTCATCATTCCATTTAAAAGAAAGTAGACCTTTAATAATCTCAACAATATCTTTTCTAAAAACCACAATAGTGCTTAAAGCAGTTGCAAAATGAAGTACAACTGTAAAAAGCAAACTTTCTTTTGGTATTGAATGGTCACCAAGAATAGCTTTTCCTAATTCCAAATGTCCGCTAGAAGATACTGGAAGAAACTCTGTAAGACCTTGGATAATGCCTAAAATAAGTGCATCAATGATGTCCATTATTTTTTATCAGGATTCAACAAAATAGCATAGATCTGAATACCAAAACCAATAAGAATAAGTGTTGGTGCTATACGAATTCTTCTAAAATTAAAGATTTCTGGATTAAAGATATTTGGATCGTCACTACCACCACCAGCCATCAAAATAAAACCAAGAGCAATAAAAACCAAACCAATAAACATGAATTTGTAGTTTTTCTTTCCAAAAACAAAATCGTTTTTAGCCTGCTCTTTTCGTTTTTTTTCTCCCATAAGAATAATTTACAATTGCAAATTAAAGGTTTTATTTTAAATCTTAATGTTAATGAATTTAAAACTTATTGGTAATACAATTGGTCAGTGTTTAAATTTAAAAATCGTTGTGTTGCTAAATGAGTACTAAACCAGGTTATTAATATTCCTAAAGCAAAAACAACAACAAACAATGAAGCAATTAAAACAGGGGAATTTAACAACTGCAATTCAGGAAAAGTTTTATTCACATAATATAAGACTACAGCCATTCCTATAAGAGCCAAGACAGCTCCAATAATTCCTAATTTTACACTTTTCCAAACAAAAGGTCGTCTTATAAATTGTTTCGTAGCACCAACCATTTGCATAGTTTTAATGGTAAACCGCTTGGAATATACCGAAAGCCGAATAGAACTATTAATTAATAAGACAGCAATAAGTGTAAAAATAGCACTCAAGACCAGTACCCAAAAGCTAATTTTCTTTACGTTATTGTTCATTAAGGTCACTAGATCATTATCATAATTTACTTCATCTACAAAACTTTTGGTGAGTGTTTCTGCCGAAATCTCTTCCAATTGCTCTGAAGTTACATAATCTGCTTTGAAATGGATATCTATTGAGTTTTGCAACGGATTGTAACCCACAAAATCCATAAAATCTTCACCATTTTTTTCTTTCATAAATTCTGCAGCCTGCTCTTTAGACACATATTCCGTGGATTTCACGTAATCAGCCATGGCGAGGCTTTTTTCAAGTTGGTTTATGTCAACTTCTTTAGCAGAATCTTTTAAATAGATGGTCATCACTACCTGCTCTTTAAAATGGTCGGCTACTTTTTTGGCATTAAGAATTAATAATCCTAATACTCCCAATAAAAAAAGAACCAAAGCAATACTTAAAACAACCGAAAAATAAGAGGTAATTAATCTGCGTTTTTGATACGTTTCAAACGATGAACTCATAAAATGTTTTCATTAATGGTGTAAAAATAATAAAGTATCTTTAATCTTAAATTTATAATAACTCAAACATATGAACATTGTTGTATTTGGCACTGGAGGTGTTGGAGGATATTTTGGAGGGAAATTAGCAAAAGCTGGTTTTGATGTCACATTTATTGCACGAGGAAAACATCTTGAAGCTATTAAAAATAAAGGACTTCAGGTGAAAAGTAATTATGGATATTTTACAGTTAATCCAAAAGTAACAGATGATGTTTCACAAATAAAAAATCCAGATTTAATTATTCTTGGTGTTAAATCCTGGCAAGTTATTGATGTTGCAAAGCAGATAAAACCCATTCTTCATGAAAATACGATTGTATTACCACTTCAAAATGGAGCAGATAATGCAGACAAGTTACGCTCTGTTCTAGATACTAAACACGTTCTTGCAGGATTATGTAAAATTGTAAGTAAAGTTGAATCTTACGGAGTCATCAATCATTTTGCGTTTAATCCTGAAATTGTTTTCGGCGAGTATGATAATTCAAAAACAGAACGTGTAAAAAACATAAAAACCATTTTTGATAAAGCAGGGTTTAACAATACCATTTCAGACAATATCCATCTTGATATTTGGAAGAAATTCTTGTTCATTGCAACAGTAAGTGGTATAGGAGCCATGACTAGAGTTGTTTTTGGAGAATTTCGTGAAGATGAAGATATAAGGCAAATGCTGTATCAAACCGCAAAAGAAATTGTAGCTATTGCAAATGCGAAAGGCATTGCGTTAGAAAATTCAGATGTAGAAATGGTAATGGGTGTTATTGACAATCTAGATTATCATACTACAGCCTCAATGCAACGTGATATTATGGAAAGCAAACCAAGTGAACTTGAGAATTTCAATGGCTATATTTCAAGAATGGGAAATGAGCTTCACATTTCCACACCAATAAATAGTTTTACCTATCATTGCTTATTGCCACAAGAAAAGAAAGCAAGAAAGGAACTTTAAAGGTTTTATAGTCTTACAATAAAGCTTAAATTTGCTAATCAATTTGTCATTCCGAGCGAAGCGTGGGAATCTCTCAATAAAGAAACAGATTGCTACAGCAATCAAGTTGCTTCGCAATGACTTTAGATTTTAAAAATTAAATGAAATACCATTTCAACGAGATAGAGAAAAAGTGGCAAGATTACTGGGCAAAAAACCAGACTTTTAAAGCTGAAAACCAAAGTGACAAACCAAAATATTATGTTCTGGACATGTTCCCATATCCAAGTGGTGCAGGGTTACATGTTGGGCATCCGCTAGGTTATATTGCCAGTGATATTTATGCGCGTTACAAACGTCATAAAGGATTCAATGTATTGCATCCTCAAGGTTATGATAGTTTTGGTTTGCCTGCTGAACAATATGCCATTCAAACGGGACAGCACCCTGCAATTACTACCGAAGAAAATATTAAAACCTATCGTCGTCAGTTAGATCAGATTGGTTTTTCTTTTGATTGGTCGCGTGAAGTTAGAACTAGTGATCCAAAATATTACAAATGGACGCAATGGATTTTCATTAAATTGTTTGAGTCTTATTATTGTAAAGATTCAAATCAAGCAAGACCTATTTCCGAATTAATTACAGTTTTTAATCAAGAAGGAAATTTAAGAATTAATGCAGCTTGTGATGAAGATGTTACTTTTTTCTCGGCAGGCGAATGGAAGGTTTTTTCTTTTAAAACTCAACAGGAAATTCTATTAAAATACAGGCTAACCTATTTAGCAGAAACCGAAGTAAATTGGTGTCCGGCTTTAGGAACAGTTTTAGCCAATGACGAAATAGTCAATGGTGTTTCAGAACGCGGCGGTCATCCAGTAGTGAGAAAGAAAATGACGCAATGGAGTATGCGAATTTCTGCCTATGCTGAACGTTTACTTCAAGGTTTAGAAACTATTGATTGGACAGATTCGCTTAAAGAAAGTCAGCGTAACTGGATTGGAAAATCGGTTGGTGCTTCTGTTACTTTTAAAGTTAAAAATCATGATGAGGTTATTGACGTCTTTACAACCAGACCAGATACCATTTTCGGAGCAAGTTTTATGACCTTGGCTCCGGAGCATGAATTGGTTTCAAAAATCACAACTCCAGAACAAAAAGCTGAAGTAGAAGCCTATATTGAAGCCACCGCAAAACGAAGCGAGCGTGATAGAATGGCAGATGTAAAAACCATCACCGGTGCGTTTACAGGAGCTTATGCAGACCATCCGTTTACCAAAGAACCTATTCCAATCTGGATTGGTGATTATGTATTGGCAGGCTACGGTACAGGTGCAGTCATGTCTGTACCTTGTGGAGATCAACGCGATTTCGATTTCGCGAAACATTTTAATATTCCGATTCCTAATATTTTTGAAGGTGTTGATATTAGTGAAGAAGCCTTTACTGATAAAGAAAAAACCATTATTGCCAATAGTGATTTTTTAAATGGCCTGAACTATAAAGAAGCCACCAAAAAGATCATCGAGGAATTAGAAAAGATTGGTCAAGGTCAAGGTAAGACCAATTACCGTTTACGTGATGCTGTATTTAGCAGACAACGTTATTGGGGCGAACCTTTTCCAGTGTATTATGTGAATGGTATGCCACAAATGATTGATGAAAAGTACTTGCCAATTACATTGCCAGAAGTTGAGAAATATCTACCAACTGAAACTGGCGAGCCACCTTTAGGTAATGCCACAGTTTGGGCTTGGGATGCTCAAAGACATATTGTTGTGAATAATAGTGACATTGACCATAAAACCATTTTCCCATTAGAGTTAAATACCATGCCAGGTTGGGCAGGAAGTAGCCAATACTTTAATCGGTATATGGATCCACATAACGATAATGAAATTTTCTCACAGGAAGCCATTAATTATTGGCAGCAAGTGGACTTGTACATTGGAGGAAGTGAGCATGCGACGGGACATTTGCTGTATTCTCGTTTTTGGCAAAAGTTTATGTTTGATTTGGGTTTAGTACCACATGACGAATATGCCAAAAAGCTGATTAATCAAGGGATGATTTTGGGCACCAGTGCATTTGTTAGAAGAATAGATAGCTTTATGTTTGAAAAAGGAAAACAAGGAGTTACTGATTTTCATACAGGAGGATATAATGTTGAAACAAATATTTTAGTTTCAAATGGATTGGCTCAAAATCAAACATTCTTAAAGGATTTATTAATAAAAATTAAACCTGAAGGTGAAATAGCTCTCAAAGCTTACAATAAGATAATTAGTGACATTGAAGAATATTCTATTAGTATTCGGCAAGGTATTCATGCAGATGTTTCTTTTGTCAATTCTTCAGATGAACTAGATATTGAAACTTTTAAAAACTGGAGACCAGAATTTAAAGACGCAGAATTTATTTGTGAAGAAGATGGAACTTTTAAAGTGAAGCGTGATGTAGAAAAAATGTCCAAATCCAAATATAATGTGGTAAATCCAGACAACATCTGTCACGACTATGGTGCAGACAGTTTACGTTTGTATGAGATGTTTTTGGGGCCTTTAGAGCAATACAAGCCTTGGAATACTGCTGGAATTACAGGCGTACACAGTTTTCTTAAAAAACTCTGGAAATTGTATTTTGATGACAAAGGTTTAAAAGTGACTGACACAAAACCATCAAGCGATAGTTTGAAAACGCTTCATAAAACCATAAAAAAGGTAGAAGAAGACATTGAGAATTTCTCTTTCAATACATCAGTTTCAACTTTTATGATAGCAGTAAATGAATTGACTGCTCAAAAGTGTACTAGTAAAGCCATTTTGGAGCCTTTGTTGATTCTTATTTCTCCTTATGCACCGCATATTGCAGAAGAACTCTGGGAAGCTTTAGGACATAATGAGAGTATTTCTACAGCAGATTTTCCAGTTTTTGACGAACAATACTTGGTGGAAAGCACCAAAAATTATCCTATTTCGTTTAATGGAAAAATGCGTTTTACGTTAGAATTACCTTTAGATTTAAGCAAAGAAGACATAGAAAAAGCTGTTCTAGAATATGAGAAAACCCAAGATCAATTGCAAGGAAGAACACCTAAAAAAGTGATTGTGGTTCCAGGTAAAATAGTCAATATTGTAGGCTAATGTCATTACGAGGAGCATAGCGACGTGGTAATTTTTTTAATTGAATTTTGATTAAGTTAGATATTGAGCAGATTGCCACAACTTTTTATCAAAAGTTTCGCAATGACAAATAATATAAGTTAATGTTTCAAATAGACTATATTGAAATCATAGGATTAATAGCAGCTACTTGTACAACTGCTGCTTTTTTGCCTCAAGTTTATAAAACCTGGAAAACTAAAGATGTGGCAGGCTTATCGCTTCCAATGGTTTTAATGCTTTTTATTGGAGTTGCGCTTTGGTTGCTTTATGGGTTCTTAATGAAAAGTATTTCCATAATCATAGCCAATAGCATTACTATTATTTCTATATTTTTATTGGTCTATTTCAAGATTAAGCATCATAAAAAATAGATCATCTTGTTGTTAATTAACATTAAAAACTATGTTAATTTATCATTAAGGTTAATATAGTAAACAAACTCATCAATTTTAACTACTTTTTATTTCTAAAGTCTTCTCAATTTTGCTGCGAAATTTCAAAGTGAGATTTACCCAAATTAAAATTGAAATAAAATGAAATTAAGTATAGAAATAATAGGATTTATTGCAGCTATTTTAACAACGTCTGCATTTATTCCTCAAGTATATAAAACAAGAAAGACCAGATCTGTAGAAAACTTATCGTTATCTATGTATTTAGTCATGCTAACAGGTGTGATTTTATGGCTCATTTATGGTATATATATTGAAAGTTATTCCATTATTGTGGCCAATCTGTTTACAGCATGTTTAATTGTTTTATTGCTGAATTATAAAATTAGGTTTTCAAGGCAATAACTGACAAAATTACACACTGAAAAATTGGCTTATTTTTTGATACAATTAGAGTATATTTATAAAAATTTAAAAAAACATGTTAGGATATTATATATTAATTGGTGCAATAGCACTAGTAAGTTGGTTAGTAAGTAGTCAATTAAAAAGAAAGTTTGCTAAATACTCAAAAATACGTTTGCGTAACGGTATGAGCGGAGCAGAAATAGCTGAAAAAATGTTAGCAGATCATGGCATTACAGATGTAAAAGTGGTTTCGACTGCAGGAAGCTTAACAGACCATTATAACCCAAAAAGCAAAACAGTTAATTTAAGTGAATCTGTGTATAGTGAGCGAAATGCAGCTGCTGCTGCTGTGGCAGCACACGAGTGTGGTCATGCTGTGCAACATGCTCAAGCATATAGCTGGTTACAAATGCGTTCTACTTTAGTTCCTGTTGTAAGTGTGTCTTCAGGTATGTCGCAATGGTTAATCATTGGAGGCTTGATTTTAGGAGCGGCGGCAGGAATGGGAATTGGTTACTGGGTTGCAGTGGCAGGATTAGCTATGATGGGTATGGCAACTTTGTTTAGCTTCATCACACTTCCTGTTGAATATGATGCAAGTAACAGAGCATTAGCTTGGCTAAAAAATAAGCACATGTTATCTCAAGAAGAATTTACTGGATCTGAAGATGCTTTAAAGTGGGCAGCCAGAACCTATTTGGTCGCAGCTATTGGTGCATTAGCTTCGTTAGTATATTGGGCATTACAGATTTTAGGAAGAGATTAATAACTGAAAACATAAAACTAAAAAGCGTCTTATTTAAGACGCTTTTTTTATATCGCAATTTGTCTATCTATTTGTTGTTGCAGTGAAATGAAAGTTTCTGTACGAGACACACCAGGAATAGATTGGATTTCTTTATTAAGTAAGTACATTAAATGTGAATTATCTTTACAAAGAATCTTTATGAATATACTCCAATTTCCTGTAGTGTAATGACATTCTAAAACTTCAGGAATTTTCTTTAACTGTTTTACCGCTTCTGGGTTGCTAACCGCTTTATCTAAATAAATACCAATAAATGCCATGGTTGTATAACCCAAAACTTGGGCATCAATAATAAATTTAGAACCAGAAATTAGTTTAGATTTTTCCAGCTTTCTTAATCGTTGGTGAATAGCAGCTCCAGAAATACCAACGTTTCTGGCAATTTCCAGAATTGGCGTTCTGGCATCTTCCATAAGAGCACGAAGAATTTGTTTGTCTATACCATCAATTTGAATATTTTGATTTACAACTTTCATTATGTTTATATTTTCGATATGAAATATAAAATTAATGAAATGATTTAGAATTGTAAGGAGATGTTATAGATTTAATGGATTATAGCCTAAATATTTTACTTCCTTTTCATTGAAAACAATATCAAAACTCTCAAGTTCTTTTAATATTGGCTCATAAACTTCTTTTTTAATTGGAATTTGAACACCAGGTGTTGTAATCGTACCATTTAATATGGCAAGTGTTGCCATGGCTACAGGCAAGCCAACTGTTTTTGCCATGGCTGTATAGGTCTGATCTTCACCTGTTACAACCATAGTGGCATCAATTTGATGTTTTTTGCCTGCTAGCTCGTAACCAAATTTATGATACATTACAATCATATCTTTATCATCGTCTGACAAGGTCCAACTATCCATTAAGATTTTCTGAAGAATTTGTGCTGGAGTTGCCTTTTTGAGATTTACTTTTTTCTCTGGATTAAAAATATCTAATTCTTCAAGCTTATCCCAAACAATATCGTCCTGATCTATTTTTAATTGATGTCTGAACTTTAGCTCAACAGAATCTGTAGGACTATAAGGCAAAAATGCATTAACAAAATCACGATAACTCATGTTCTCACTATCGTCAATGGTATAGCTATCGTCTGTCATTCCTAATTGTACAAAAATATTCCAGGCCCTACTAAAACCTACTCGACGCATAGTGCCCCGATATAAAGTTTTTGTATTATCTAAACCATAGGCACTTTGGTATTTTAAAGAATCTCGATTGGCATAGGCTTCAAACCGACCATAACCATCAATATCAAGAAATTCTGTTCGCCTAAATAATCTATCATATGGAATGTATTTATAAGCACCTTCTTGTAAAAATTTTGCGGCACCACCTTGTCCAGCAATCACTACATTTCTTGGGTTCCATGTAAACTTATAATTCCAAAGATTGTTGTCACTTTCTGGAGCAACCAAACCACCGGTAAAAGATTCAAACAAAATTATCTTTCCACCTTGATCACGGATTCTTTCTATAACTTGCATGGCACTCATGTGATCAATACCAGGATCTACTCCAATCTCGTTCATAAAGATTAGCCCTTTTTCCTTTGCAGATACATTCAACTGCTGCATTTCTTGACTTACATACGATGCAGTAACCATATGTTTCCCATACAAAATACAATCTTTGGCAACCTCTATATGAAACCTTGCTGGAAGCATTGAGACAATGATATCAGTATTTTTAATAGCTTCTTCGCGAGAATTCTTATCAAAAACATCCAGTACAATTGCAGTGGCATTTTTGTGGTTACCAATTATTTTTTTTGCATTAGAAATATTGACATCACCAATAATAATTTGTAATTGTTCTGATTCAGATTTGTCTAAAAAATATTTGATTAGATAAGATGAAGATTTTCCAGAACCTATTACTAATATCTTTCGCATAGTGAAATTTGTTGACTAATTTTGTTTAACGAATGTAATAAAATGAAACTGTTTTAAAAATCCAAAATAGAATTTTATATGAACAAAAAAATATTGATTGCGGGAGCCATTTTCGGAGTTTTAGCTGTTGCATTAGGTGCCTTTGGAGCTCATGGACTTAAAGGCCTTATATCTCTTGAAGCACAACAAACTTTTGAAACTGGAGTAAGATACCAAATGTATCATGCCATATTGTTATTGATTGTAGGACAAACATCATATTTAAGTAATAGATCCAAAAATAGTACGTACTACTTTTTAGTTTTTGGGATGGTGTTTTTTTCAGGTTCAATTTATGCATTGGCTACTAATGATCTTACTAGTTTCGATTTTAAAACCATTGCTTTATTAACGCCTTTGGGTGGTTTGTTGCTAATTGCTTCTTGGCTTATTATGCTATTCAATTTTTTCAAAATTAAACAAGATAAATAGGAAGTTTTAACAGCTACTTTAAAATAATATTTTAATTTTGCTCCGTAAACAAAACAACAAAATTATGGTGGATTACACCCAAACCACGAAAACGATTTCGTTAGATAAACACGGAATTAAAAATGCTAAAATTCATTATCAATTATCGCCAAATCAATTGCATGATATAACCATAGAAAAAAAACAAGGAGTTCAAGTGTCTTCTGGAGCTCTTGCTGTCAATACAGGTGAATTTACAGGGCGGTCACCTAAAGACAGGTTTATTGTAAAAGATGAAATAACTAAAGATAGGGTTTGGTGGGGAAATATAAATATTCCTTTTGAGCCAGACACATTTGATAAATTGCATGATAAAGTTGTAAATTACCTTTCTGAAAAAGAAATTTTTGTAAGAGATTGCTATGCATGCGCTGATGAAAACTATAAATTAAATATTAGGGTTATTAATGAGTACCCTTGGAGTAACATGTTTGCTAATAACATGTTTTTAAGACCAAATGAATCTGAATTGGAAACATTTTCTCCAGAATGGAATGTAATCAACGCACCTGGATTTATTGCAGATCCAGAAGAAGATGGAACTCGACAACATAATTTTGCCATTTTAAATTTTACAAAGAAAATTGCTTTAATAGGAGGAACAGGCTATACAGGAGAAATTAAAAAAGGAATATTTTCAGCCCTTAATTTCATACTTCCAGTATTTAAAAACACGTTACCAATGCATTGTAGTGCTAATATTGGTGAAGATGGAGATACTGCCATTTTCTTTGGATTGTCAGGTACCGGAAAAACAACCTTGTCAGCAGACCCAAATCGTCGTTTAATTGGAGACGATGAGCATGGATGGACCAACGAGAATACGGTTTTTAATTTTGAAGGAGGTTGCTATGCCAAAGTTATAAATCTATCAGAAGAAAATGAACCAGATATTTTTAATGCTATCAAATCTGGAGCAATACTTGAGAATGTGATTTTAGATAAAAATGGAGAAGTTAATTTTGAAGACACTTCTATTACACAAAATACACGGGTAAGTTATCCAATAGATCATATAGATAATATTCAAGTTCCTTCAATTGGGAAGAATCCTAAAAATATATTTTTTTTAACAGCTGATGCTTTTGGGGTTTTACCTCCAATATCTAAATTAACGCCTGCACAAGCTGCTTATCATTTTATTTCTGGTTATACTGCAAAAGTAGCAGGAACAGAAGCTGGTGTCAAAGAACCGCAACCTTCTTTTTCCGCTTGCTTTGGTGCACCATTTATGCCTTTGCACCCAGCAAAATATGCTGAAATGTTAAGCAAAAAAATGAAAGAAGCTGGAGTAAATGTATGGTTGGTTAATACTGGTTGGACAGGAGGACCTTATGGGATAGGCACACGAATGAAATTAAAATACACTCGAGCCATGATTAATGCTGTACTTAACGGTGATTTAGGACTATACGACTATGACCATTATCATATACATTCTGTTTTTGGTGTTGCACAGCCAAGAACGTGCCCTGGTGTACCAACAAGTGTTTTAAGTCCAAGGGCGACTTGGAATGATGATCAAGCATACTATAAGACTGCATTTAAACTGTCCAATGCCTTTAGAGAAAACTTTAAAAAATTTGAATCTTATGCAAGTGAGGAGATAAGAAGGGGTGGCCCACAGAGGTATGCTTTTTAGATAATGTACTAATTTTTTTCATAAATAGCTGAACTGCAATATTATTGGCTGAAATACACATATTTTTTTTGTTTGAAGCATAGGAAATTGTTAAGTTTAGTCCTTAATTAAAAATCCTAAACACATGAAAAAAATTACTTACTTATTGGCTTTTTTTTTAGTAGCCCAAACCTCACTTTTTGCACAATATACTGCAGTACCAGATGCAACTTTTGAAGCAGCATTATCATTCTATGATGATATTCCTGCGGATGGACAAGTTCCTACAGCTTCAATGGAAGCGGAAACAGGTACTTTAGGGCTAGGAGCTGCTGGAATTTCCGATTTTACAGGAATTGAAGCGTTCATAAATGCTACAGGATTGAACCTAAACTATAATAATATGACAACACTAGATTTGTCAACAAATTTGGCCGTTCAAACATTAACGCTTGAAGGATGTGCTAACTTAACTTCAGTTACAATGCCTAGTGTTGGTAGTCAATTAACTAGTTTTTCTGCACCTGACGCTGCATTATCTGCTATAGATTTATCGAATAATTTACTTTTGACAACCTTAAATATTCATGCCAACCAATTAACAGAATTGGATTTATCATTGAATACTGCTTTAACAAGTGTTGTTTGTACTAACCAAGGATCTGCAACATCACTTACAAGTTTAGACATGAGAAACGGCACCAATGCTACAGTATATGTAGATTCTGACAGTAACAATAATTTGACCTGTATTTTTGTTGATGACTCTTCCGAACCTAATTTAGCAACTTGGTCTATTGATTTGAATAGTAATTTTGTAGAGAACCAAGGAGAGTGTGACCTTTTAGGAACAGACGATAAGACATTAACTGCTTTTAGTATGTATCCTAATCCAGCAAGAAGCTCTTTTTCAATTCTATCTAAAACACAATCTTCTATATTGGACGTTTATAGTATTACTGGAAAGTTGGTTTTAACAAAAGAACTAGCCTTTGGAGAAAATGAAGTTGGTATTACATCATTATCATCTGGAGTTTACTTGGCTAGATTTACTTCTGAAAACAGATCTGAAACTAAAAAACTAATCGTTGTTAATTAACATTAGAAAAGAATAAATAAAAAGGCGTCACTAACAAGTGACGCCTTTTTATTTATGTGCTGTTCAGCTAATATAGATAGGTTATTTCTTTTTGTTTACTTTTTCTATGTACTTCTCTAAAGCCATAGTCATAGAAGGTGTTTCAGGTGTTGGAGCAGCAATATCTACTCTTAAACCATGTTGTTCAACAGCTTTAATTGTAGTATCCCCAAATACCGCAATACGGGTATTATTTTGTTTAAAATCTGGAAAGTTTTTAAATAAAGATTCTATACCTGAAGGGCTAAAGAAAACCAATACATCGTAATAAACATCTGCCAAATCAGACAAATTACTAATTACCGTTCTATAAAAAATAGCTTCTTTCCACTTTACACCTAAACCATTTAAAGTCTCAGGAACTTCGGGTTTCAGCTTATCTGTTGTTGGTAATAAAAAAGATTCGTCTTTATACTTTTTAATTAGTGGAGAAAGATCCTGAAATGTTCTTTTACCAACATATATCTTTCTTTTTCTATACACCACATATTTTTGAAGATAGAAGGCAACTGCTTCAGATTGACAAAAATATTTCATAGTGTCAGGAACCTTAAAGCGCATTTCTTCAGCCACCCTAAAAAAATGATCTACAGCATTTCTACTAGTCAAAATAATTGCTGTGAAGTTATTCAGGTCAACCTTTTGATGCCTGATGTCTTTTGCAGACACGCCTTCTACATGTATAAAAGGTCTGAAATCTATTTTAACTTTTTGCTTTTCTTGGAGATCAAAATAAGGTGAATTCTCTATTTTAGGTTCTGGTTGAGATACTAAAATTGTTTTTACTTTCATAGACAGATTAGTATTTTACGGCTTTAATTGGCACTTATTACTTTGTATAAAACAAGGTAAGGCGCGATTTCAAGTGCGCAAAGATACAAAATAAAATAAAATAAGTTATTTTTTATTAAACTTTGATATGACTTAATTGAGGTAATTAAGCCCATAATGCTGATGCAAAACAAAATTCCGATGACAATGAAAACAACAATTTTATTCGCATTAAAGCTATAAATTAAAAGTGCATTAATTGGAATTAAGATGATGCCTATAAAATTCTTATAGCTAATTTTTTGAAATAAATATTGATCAATTATTGAATCCATATCAAAAAGGCTTCCAACTAGGCGTTCAATAAGAACTTTTATTAATATAAAAATACCAAGTCCAAAAATTAGCTTTAATAATAATCCTGTAGAAGGGTTTATATTTTCGACTAAATTTTGATATACTAAAAAAATAAAAACAGTAATCGATATTATAAGATTCACAAACAATAAAGCATCAAACATATCGAGAAATTTTTGTTCTCTAGAATAAATTTTAAGGTATTTAGAGTTTCCTAAAACAAGTACAAACTCATCAAATCTTTTAGGAGATAATAGTTTTGCAGATGCAATAAAAAATAATCCTAAAATGATTAAAACGGTAAATATCTCATTTGAAGCAATATCTCGAAGCATGCCTTAAAATTATTATAATTTTTCATACAAAACTGTATAATTATTAAGTAATATTTAAAATAAAGAATCTTTTAAAAAGTTTACATTTGCTAAAAATAACAGATTTTATGGTTAGAGGGATTGTTGTCATTCCTACATATAATGAGATTGAAAATATTGAATCTATAATTCGTGCTGTATTTTCACAGTCCATTGTTTTCCATATTTTGGTGGTTGATGACAATTCACCAGATTTAACTGCATTTAAAGTAAAAGAGCTACAAAAAGAATTTTCTGACCAACTTTTTTTGTTGTCAAGAAAAGAAAAATCGGGATTAGGTACTGCCTATATTAACGGTTTCAAATGGTGCCTTGAGAAAGATTATCAATACATTTTTGAAATGGATGCTGATTTTTCTCATGATCCAAAGGATTTAATCAAGCTTTATGAGGAGTGTCATATTCATGGAGCAGATGTGGCCATTGGGTCTCGCTATATCAAAGGAGTTAATGTAGTAAACTGGCCTTTAAGCAGAGTTATATTATCTTATTGTGCCTCTATTTATGTACGTGTAATTACAGGGATGAAAATCCGCGATACGACTGCTGGGTTTATATGCTACAAACGGAAAGTATTAGAAGTTCTAGATTTAGATGCAATTAAGTTTGTTGGCTATGCGTTTCAAATAGAAATGAAATTTAAATCATATCTGAAAAAATTTAAAATAGTAGAAGTGCCAGTTATTTTTACAGATAGAGTCAAAGGCGAATCCAAATTAAGTTCTGGTATAATTTCTGAAGCTGTTTTTGGGGTTATTTCATTAAAGTTAAAAAGCTTATTTAAATAATAATATGCAACACAAAATAACACTTATTAAAAATGCCAACATAGTAAATGAGGGTAAAATTTTTAATGGAGATATTTTAATAGATGGTGACTACATTAAAGAGGTTGATAATTCTATTAGCGCTAAATCGTCAGACATTAATATTATAGATGCGGAAGGAAAGTACCTATTACCTGGAATTATTGATGACCAGGTTCATTTCAGAGAACCAGGTTTAACTCAAAAAGCAACCATTCAAACAGAATCTATAGCGGCTATAGCAGGAGGCATTACCTCTTTTATAGAAATGCCTAATACCAATCCGCAAACAACAACTATCGAGAAATTAAACGAAAAATTTGATATTGCGTCAAAGACTTCTTTTGCTAATTACTCATTTATGTTTGGCGGCACCAATGATAATTTGGATGAAATTTTAAAAGTAGATCCTAAACAAGTCGCTGCTCTAAAATTATTTTTAGGCTCATCTACCGGTAATATGCTGGTTGATGATCCACAAATTTTAGAAAAGATATTTTCAAATACGAAATTATTAATTGCTGTTCATTGTGAAGACGAAACAACCATAAAAACCAATCTAGAAAGGTATAAAAAAGAATATGGAGACAATATTCCAATTAAATACCATCCTATAATTAGAAGTGAAGAAGCCTGCTACCTTTCTTCCTCAAAAGCTATTGAGCTTGCTAAAAAAACAGGAGCAAGATTGCATGTATTTCATCTTTCAACAGGAAAAGAAACGAGTTTATTCAGTAACAAAATTCCATTAAAAGATAAAAAAATTACTGCCGAAGTTTGCATACATCATTTGTGGTTTTCTGATGAAGATTATGAAAAAAAAGGCACTTTAATTAAATGGAATCCAGCGGTTAAAACATCTAAAGACAGAGACCTGCTATGGAAAGCGCTTTTAGATGATAGAATTGATGTTATTGCTACAGATCATGCGCCTCATACATTATCTGAAAAGAACAACGCTTATACAAGTGCACCTTCAGGTGGACCTTTAGTACAACACGCACTTCCTGCAATGCTCGAAATGTATAACAAAGGGAAGATAAATCTTATAAAGATAGTTGAAAAAATGTGCCATAATCCAGCAATTCTATTTCAAATCGAGAAAAGAGGTTTTATAAGAGAAGGGTATTTTGCCGATTTGGTTTTGGTAGATTTAGTTAGTCCTTGGACAGTAAATAAAGAAAACATTTTGTACAAATGTAAGTGGTCTCCTTTTGAAGGAACTTCTTTCAAATCAAGGATTACACATACCTTTGTAAATGGAGGGCTAGCTTATAACAACTTTAAATTTAGCGAGAAGAAATATGCTAAACAATTAACGTTTAATAGATGAAACAATTATTAGTATTTTTCATTTGTCTTGTTCTGGTATCATGTCATGATATTGAAAGACCAGAAAAACCAAAAGATTTACTTTCAAAAGATAGAATGGTTGAGGTTATTATAGACATGACATTATTGACCTCTGCTAAAGGATCTAACAAGTTTGAGTTACAGGAAAATGGTATTATTCCCAAAGAATATATATTAGAAAAACATCGTGTAGATAGCATAAGATTTGCAAAGAGTAATGAGTATTACAGTTATGATGTAGAGGTTTATGAAGCTATTTATCAAAGAGTACATGATAGTCTGGAGAAGCTTAAAACAAAATTTACAAGATTAGACGAAGAAGAAAGATACAGTAGGAAAAAGGAAGATTCTATTAAAAAAACAAGTGTTCTGAATGGTATTAAAGTAAAAAATGAACTAATAAAGGATAGTCTTACTAAACCTCTTTCAAAAATACCTGACTCACTTCGCTAATACTTTTATCGATAGGTTTAAAAGAATAATTAATCGAACTTTTGATTTTTTGATTATTATATTTTTTTTTGGTCATTAAAGCTTTTACCAATTGTCTAGTTAACCGCCTTCTTCTACCTTTAAGTTTATGTATAAGCCAATCAAGCCTCCAACTTATTTGAAGCTGCCATTTTTTGGCTTCGTTATAAGGTTTTTTAACATAAAGAGCTTCTGCAACGGTTTGTAAAAACTTTTTGTAGGTCCAGTTTTCAGCAATTAATATAAATCGCTCATTTCTAATATTACTTTCAATTAGGTTAATCATAATATTCACGACGTCTTCAATATCAATTAATCCTATGGTACCATTAGTATAATATGGATTGCCTTTATATACTCTGTTAAAGATACTACCACTTCCATAACTCCAAATACCAGCACCTAAAACAACACCCGGATTTACAATAACTACATCCAATCCTTCTTGCGAACCTCTCCAAACCTCCATTTCTGCACCATATTTTGTTATGGCATATACACTGTTATCTGCTTCTTTATTCCATTCAGATTTTTCAGATATTTCACCATTTTTATTAGCTTCTCCAACTGCTGCTATAGAACTCACATAGCATAGTTTTTTAATACCATTGGCAACACATAAGTTTACAATATTGGCTGTGCCTTCAATATTGGTTTGTCTTAAAAGATGGTATTTGTCTGGTTCAAAAGAAACAAATGCAGCACAATGATAAACATGTGTCACATCTTTAAAGGCATCAGTAAGCGATGGAATATTCAAAAGGTCTGATTTGATCCATTCAATTTTTTCGAAAGCTGTTTTATAGTTTTCAGTATAATAGGAGAACACTTTTTCAACAATTTTTAGTTTTTTTTCAGTTCTGTAGATGGCTTTAACTTGCTCATTGTTTTTAATGAGCTTGTAAAGCAAATGAGAACCAATTAAACCAGTGCCTCCTGTAACTAATACCATATGGCTAATGTAAAGAATTATGTATTAAAGGTTAGTAATTATGCATTGATTTTTATCTTTGCCACATGTTACCATAAATTATTTTTAAATGATAAAGAATTTTGTAGAAGAGTTAAGTTGGAGAGGTATGATACACGATGTTATGCCAGGAGCGGAGGAACATTTATTAGAAGACATGCGAAGTGCTTACATTGGCTTCGACCCAACAGCAGATTCTTTACATATAGGTAATTTGGTACCCATAATGCTTTTAGCACACTATCAACGTTGCGGTCATAAACCGGTTGCATTGGTTGGCGGAGCTACTGGAATGATTGGCGATCCTTCCGGGAAATCCAATGAGCGTAATTTGTTGGACGAAAATACTTTAAGACATAATGAAAATGCTATAAAATATCAATTGGCTCATTTTCTCGACTTTGAAAGCAAAGCTCCTAATGCTGCAATTTTGGTCAACAATTATGATTGGATGAAAAAGTTTTCATTCCTTGATTTTATTCGTGATGTAGGTAAACACATTACTGTAAATTACATGATGTCTAAAGATTCTGTAAAGAATAGAATTTCTTCAGAATCTACAGAAGGGATGAGTTTCACAGAATTCACGTATCAATTAGTTCAGGGTTATGATTTTCTACATTTGTTTAGAGAGAAAAACTGTACTATACAAATGGGTGGAAGTGACCAATGGGGAAATATTACAACTGGAACAGAATTAATTAGAAGAATTGCTGGTGGGAAAGGCTACGCCATTACGTGTCCATTAATTACAAAATCAGACGGCTCAAAATTTGGTAAAAGCGAAGGTGGTAATGTGTGGTTAGATGCTAAAAGAACGTCACCTTATAAGTTTTATCAATATTGGTTGAATTCAAGTGATGAGGATGCTGAAAAATATATAAAAATATTCACGTTTTTAAATAAAGAGGAGATCGATGTTTTGGTAAATGAACACAAAGAAACACCGCATTTAAGAGTTTTACAAAAACGTTTAGCTGAAGAAATTACCAGTATGGTGCATTCTACAGAAGACTTGGAGAATGCAATAAAAGCAAGCTCTATACTTTTTGGAAAATCTACAAGTGACGATTTAAAACAATTGGATGAACAAACATTTTTAGATGTTTTTGATGGTGTTCCTAGTTCAGAAATTAATTCTATCGATATTGACAATGGCCTAGATATAGTTTCTGCATTAGTAGAAAAAGGAAGATTTTTAAAATCTAATGGTGAAGCAAGAAGAGCGCTAAAAGAAAACTCTATTTCAGTAAATAAAGAAAAGGTTAATGACAATTACACATTGTCTAAAGACGACCTTATTAACAATAAGTTTGTGTTACTTCAGCGCGGAAAGAAAAATTACTTTATTTTAACTTTAAAATAAGAAAAGCCTGATTTTTCAATCAGGCTTAAAACTAACCAACCAACTAGAAAATCAATCTTTCTTATTCTAGCTGCTTTGTTTGTCGTTGTTTTTTGAAAACCTTACAATACCATTAAGTTACAGCCACGTATGTCTGAAGTATCATACCTGCCAATAATTTCAAATGAGTTATCATGATAAACTTTACCTAAATCTTGAGTTGCTATAAATGAACAGGAATTAATATTTGCCAAATCTATGATATTAATACCACCAGTTTTTCCTATGCCTTGAAGAGTAAAAGCGTCTTCAGTATCTCGTACTAAAATTCGTAACCAATTGGCACATCTAAATATACCATTACCTTTAGAATATGCCTGACTTAAAAGTTCTGTCATACCATATTCGCTATGTATATATTTTACACCGAATCCTTCTTTTAATATTTGATGAAGTTCTTCTCTTACAAGCTCTTTGCGTCTGCCTTTCATGCCGCCAGTTTCCATGACAACAGTATTCTTTAAACTGAAACGATAATTTTCTACTAAATCTAAAAGCGCAAAAGACACCCCTATGAGCAATACTTTTTTTCCTTGTTTATCAAGAGAAATTAAATTGGTCTTCAACTCTGATAAGTTGTTTAAGTAAAATCCACTTTCTTTATGTCTCGACTGTTTTATTAAATCATTCACCATAAAGATCAATGAAGAGCCTTCACGTTCCAAATAAGAAGGTAATAAAGCCAGAACAACATAATCTTTGATGTCACCATAAAAAAATTCAAACCCTTTTGTATAGCTGGTTTTATAGATTTCTAGATCTGAAATATAATGTTTGCCGGTCATGCTTCCAGTTGTTCCAGAACTACTAAAGGTTGTTACTATTTTTTTTTGGGAGCTAACAATTTTGTGAGTTTTAAAAAATTCAATTGGTAAAAAAGGGATATCACAAATAGTTTTAACTTCACTGGGATGTTTGTACAATAAATCGCAAAACGACCTGTAAACTTTATTATTTTCAAACTGATATTTAAAAATTTCCAAAGCTTTAGTTTCAAACTCCAGATCTGTTTTTATATTGAAAATGTCATCACTTTGTATCATCCAGACAAAAGTATATAAAATAAAAAAGCGTTGCTATTTGCAACGCTTTTAAACTACATAATAAAAAACTTTATTTAATAACTAGTTTTTTAGTAACCGTAGCCTCGTCTTGAGATACTTTCATAATATATAATCCCGTATTTAAACTAGACACGCCTAATTTACCATCAGTTACAGAACTCTTAATGACTTGTTTTCCTAAAACATCGTAAACAGCAACATCAAAAGCATTTCCATTTCTACTCTTAAGATTCACATAACCTAAAGAAGTTGGGTTAGGGTATAGACTGAAGCCTTCAATTTGATTGTCCTTTGTTGAAGCTGTAAAATTTGAAGGATTTACAGATCCATAAGTTGGACCTACAGTAGGATCAATGTCAAAGTCTCCAGTACTAATTTCACTTCCTGCTGAGGCAGCAAATACTCCAACATGCTCACCAGCACCACCAAAATCTACCGTTACAGTTTGATACCAATCTCCAGATGTACCATCTCTAAATACTAATAAAGGCTCAAATTCACCATTGTATAAAATGTCAGTTCCTCCTAAACTAGCACCATACATAGTAGCATCATCAGCAAAAGCATCAGATACACCAACTGCGTCCAATATAGTTCCGAATGTTGAAGTATCTAAAGTGCCATCATCAGCTGGATCAATATCAGTAGAAG
Organism: Gilvirhabdus luticola; assembly: GCF_040117515.1. NCBI lineage: Bacteria > Pseudomonadati > Bacteroidota > Flavobacteriia > Flavobacteriales > Flavobacteriaceae > Gilvirhabdus > Gilvirhabdus luticola. The sequence continues at coordinate 492,508 of NZ_JBEEEN010000001.1, read as the reverse complement.
TTGTACCTGTAAAATTATCTGTTAATACAACAGTAAATGATGGATTTTCAAGATCTGGGACCATTACAACAGCGCGTCCATTTGCATCGAAATTTCCAGTAACATTTGTAGCTCTATCAACAAGTCCGTTATAGCCATCATTTTCAATACTTAAAATCCATAAATCAAATGCAGCAGTTGCAGTACCTGTTAACTCAAACGTAGTGTCAGGTGGATCACCGCCTGCAGGATTAGGTTCAAATTCACTAATCATTTGACCAAATGACAAAGAAGTAATTAAAAATGTAAGAAATAAAAAGTAAAGTTTTTTCATAATTGTAAGGATTAATTTAATTAAGACAATAAATATAAACAGAATTTATACTTTAAACCAAAAAAAGCGACTTTTAAGTCGCTTTTTTACAATTATATAATGTTGTGTTTATTTAATCACCAATTTTCTTGTTGTACTAATATTATTTTCAGTAATCTTTAACAGGTAAACTCCAGAGTGCAATTTCGAGACATTTAATTCTTTGCTAAACAATGTAGTTTTATAAATACTTTTACCCAAAACATTGAAGATTTCAACTTCCTTGTTTAGATTTTGCTTGGTAGTAATATATAGCTTTCCATGGCTAACAGGATTCGGATAAATAGTTAGCCCTTCTATATTGTTTGAATCATTATTCTGAAAACCTGATTGACCATGACTTTGGTTTGAAACCAGAAAAAGTAAAACGAATAACAATAAGAATATGTAGTTTTTTTTCATAAATTTAAAATTGTACTCGCATTAGTACTAGTAAATATAATTAAAGTGTCGCAAAAGCCATACCAAATTGATGTTAAAAATTCACACTTTTTGTTTAACAGTTAATAATTTGTAATTTAAATGTTACCTAAATGTTATTTGTTATATTAAAATTATAAATCAAGGTTATTAACTTTATCTTTACTTTTTTAAATTCAAATAATGAGTAAAAGAGACATTAAGATTCTATTGGTTGATGATGAGCCAGATATTTTAGAGATAGTTGGATACAATTTATCTTTAGAAGGCTATCAAATAATTACAGCTACAAATGGTGTTGAGGCTGTTAAAAAAGCTAAAAAAGAGAAACCGCAGTTAATTATCCTTGATGTTATGATGCCTGAGATGGATGGCATTGAAGCCTGTGAACATATTAGGAATATTCCAGATCTTAAAGAGACTATAATTACATTCCTAACGGCTAGAAGTGAAGATTATTCTCAAGTTGCTGGATTTGATGCCGGAGCAGATGATTATATAACAAAACCCATAAAACCTAAAGTTTTAGTGAGCAAAGTTAAGGCCTTGTTGAGAAGACTAAAAGAAGAAGAAGTAAGCGAAAGTATTGTAAAAATAGGGCAATTAATTATAGACCATGAGGCTTACAAGGTCATTTTAAAAGGAAAAGAAATTGTGTTACCACGAAAAGAATTTGAATTATTATCTCTTTTGTCTTCTAAGCCTGGAAAAGTATTTAAACGTGACGAAATATTAGATAAAGTTTGGGGAAATGAAGTGGTTGTCGGAGGCAGAACTATAGATGTTCATATAAGAAAGTTAAGAGAAAAGATTGGAGACGACTCTTTTAAAACAGTTAAAGGAGTTGGATATAAGTTTGTTAGTTAATGTCAGAGAACTTTAAAAAGTCATATAAATTTGCCTTTAAATCATCGTTATTTATTACCATATTTTTAACGCTCTTCACGAGTGTTTTTTTATACGTCTTTTACACCTTCAATTTTTGGCTACTATTATTATTTGCAGTAGTTTGCTATCTCTTCAGCTTTATTATTATTCAATATCGTGTTGAACAGTTTATCTATAAACGCGTAAAAAAAATATATGACGATTTAACTTTGCTTGAGTCAAGCACTTTTACCAAAAGTCAGATTACTACAGATATGAAGACTTTAACGCAGGATATTGACAATTTTGCCAAAAACAAAAAGCTAGAAATAGAAGCCCTTAAGATTAGAGAGGAATATAGAAAGGAATTTATTGGTAATATATCTCACGAATTAAAAACACCGCTATTTACTGTACAAGGTTACATATCTACGCTTATTGATGGCGCTGTTAAAGATAAAAACATAAGAAGCAAATATTTAAGAAGAGCAGACAAAGGAGTAGAACGCCTTATCTATATTGTTAAAGATTTAGACATGATTACACAATTAGAATCAGGTACTTTAAGATTAGATATTGAATCTTTTGATATTGTACAATTAGTTCAAAATGTATTTGACCTTTTAGAGATGAAAGCTGCAAAGAAAAAAATCACTTTGACTTTTGATATGGATTATAAAAAACCCATAATGGTAAATGGTGATAAAGAAAGATTACAACAAGTGCTTTCTAATTTAATTGTGAACTCTATAAAATATGGGCACGAAAGAGGAACTACAGAAGTAAGTATTGAGAATCTTATAAAAAATAAAGTAATCGTTAGAGTTACCGATAATGGAGAAGGTATTGCCAAAGAACATTTGCCGAGATTGTTCGAACGCTTTTATAGAGTAGATAAAAGTGGTTCAAGAAAAGAAGGAGGATCGGGTTTAGGTTTGGCCATTGTGAAACATATTATTGAGGCTCATGATGAGAAAATTTATATAGAAAGTGAGCTTGGTATTGGTAGTGAATTTTCGTTTACTCTAGAAAAGGCTGAATAATTCTTTAAAATCGACCTTGTTTCCAACGTTTATTAGACCTTTATAATAACTTACTTCTTCCAGTTTTTTATTATTAAAATCTTCTTGTTTACAATATGGCGCCAATTTCAGATCCTGTAAATATGAAGCTAAATATTCTTGTTCGTATTGTCCAGGTGTTGGAATAAAAAAGGCTTTTTTACGCAGTTTTGCCAAATCCATAATGGTTGAGTAGCCAGAACGAGCAATAACCAATTTGCTTTGGTTAATAGTTTTTTCAAGGTCCTTGGTTTCCATAAAATTGCAAATGGTGAATTGACCTTCCTCATTTAAAACCTGATGGTCATCAACTACACCTTTTACAAATAGTATTTTTCCATCAAAACTATTAAGTTCTTTCATTAATTTATCTTCAAGTAAAGTACGCTGTGGTTCAGGTCCAGACAATAAAACCATTATATCATAAACAGAATTTAAGCTTTCTTTTTTCATCCTGCATAAAGGTCCAATATATTTGAGTTTAGTTTTAAGATTAGAGTCATTTATATGCCCTAAAGAACCGCTTAAATTAAAACTTTTTTTAAAATCTGGAACCCAGCATTCATCAAATTGTTTAATGACGTATTGATGAATTTTTGTAGTTAACCAAGTTGTTTTACCACTTAAAACATGAAGTTGATGTGTTATATAAACCGATGGTATTTTTGAACTATAAACTCCCAATCTATTATCGGAAATAATTCCGTTTATATGATGTTCTTCAATAATGTCATTTACTAAATTGTTTTCTTTTTTTATGGCTTTAAGTAGTTGTGGAAATTGTTTTATTAATTTTAATTTAAAACATTTCTCGTTTTCTGAATATGAAATATTGTAAGAAGGTAACTCAAGGCATTTTAATTCTGGAAATTCTTTTTTTAGTAATAACAAAGCCATACCATCACTAGCTATTATGGGCTCAAAATTATTGTCTATCAATGCATTGATTATTGGAATGCATCGTGTGGCATGACCTAATCCCCAATTTAATGGAGCAACTAAAATTCGCTTATTCATCTAAATAAAATCAAAGGTAAAGAATAATTAGTGCTCACAGATATTTCCTTATTTTTGCCAAAATATTAAAAACTTGTGGGAAGCAAAAACAAACTTAAACGGTTTAAGGAAAACGAAACTTTTGCCAATGTATTTCAACCAACGCGTGAAGAATTGGTCAATCATGATTTTGCATTAAAGGGCAGCTGGAATACGCAGGTTTTTAAAAACAACAATCCTTTGGTTTTAGAGTTGGGCTGCGGTAAAGGAGAATATTCAGTTGGGCTGGCAAAAAAGTTTCCGGACAGGAACTTTATAGGTATTGATATCAAAGGAGCCCGTTTTTGGAGAGGCGCAAAGACCTCAATTGAAGAAAACATTCCTAATGTGGCTTTTTTAAGAACTCAAATTGAACTCATTGAATATGCTTTTGAAGAAAATGAAGTTGATGAAATCTGGATTACTTTTCCAGATCCTCAAATTAAATATAAACGCACAAAACATAGATTAACAAATTCAGATTTTTTAAATAAATACAAAAAAATATTGAGATCGGACGGTGTAATAAATTTAAAAACTGATAGTGAATTTATGCATGGTTATACTCTGGGATTATTACATGGTTTAGAATATGAGATTTTATATGCCAATCATAATGTTTATAAACAGGAAGGAAGTCCAGAAGAAGTTACAAGTATTCAAACATTTTATGAGTCTCAATATTTAGAAGAAAACAAACCAATTACTTATATTAGGTTTAAAATAAATTAACGTTGAATATCACTGTCATTTTTTTTGTTGGATTAATTATAGCATTTGTTGGGATGATTCCTCCTGGTTTGCTTAATATGACTACTGCAAAAATAAGTTTAAAAGAAGGGTATAGTAGAGGTGTCATATTTTCAATAGGTGTATGTATTACAGTAATTATCCAAACTATAATAGCAGTAACTTTTGCTAGATATTTAAGCAGACATCCAGATATTATAAATGTTTTAGAACGTGTAGCTTTGGTTCTTTTTATATTATTGACCATTTATTTTTTCGTATTTGCCAAAAAAGAACCAAAACCTGATATCGAAGAGAATGTAAAAAGTAAACATAGCCGATTTTTTTTAGGAATGTTTTTGGCATGTCTGAATGTATTACCGATACCTTACCAGGCGTATATGAGTATTACTTTAGCTGGCTTTGGTTGGCTTACGTTTGATTACACTAGTGTCTCTTCTTATATTGCAGGAGTAGGTACAGGAACATTTGTAATGCTCTACATTTATATTTTCTTTTTTGATAAGATTAAAGGGAAATCGGTTATTACACAAAAAAGCATGAACTATTTTATTGGCACGATTACCGCAATCATTTCTATCGTTACACTTATAAATGTTATTAAAGAATTTTAATTCATGAAAACCGAAACTATTAATTTTTTTGATAAGGTTTACCAAGTTGCAAAACAGATTCCCTACGGCCGTGTGACAAGTTATGGTGCCATTGCTAACTATCTAGGAGCAGCGAAGAGTGCAAGAATGGTAGGTTATGCCATGAATGGTTCTGTAGGCAAAGATGTACCTGCACATCGTGTAGTGAATAGGAAAGGTTTGTTAACAGGAAAACATCATTTTGAAGGCACCAATCTTATGCAGGAACTGTTGGAAAGCGAAGGCATCAAAATTATCGATAATCAAATTCAAGGTTTTGATAAAGTGTTTTGGGATCCTTCAAATGAATTATAATAAATCTTAATTTCCGAATAAATCATTTCAATAAAACCTTTTAATATTCTAAACAATTCACTGTATATTTGTAGTTTAGAATTATTCTGAATAAATGAAATTAAATAAACAAGACATATTAAAAGCACTTGAAACTATTTCTGCACCTGGTGATGGTCAGAACATGGTAGAAAGTGGCGCAGTAAAGAATGTAGTGACTTTTGGAGATGAGGTAATAGTTGATATCACCATTACTAATCCAAGTCTACAAGCAAAGAAAAGAGTTGAGGTGGACATCATGAAAACTATTCATGACAAGGTTTATGAAAAGGCAAAAATTACAGTGAATGTAAAAGTAGATGCTCCATCAAAACCAAAGCCAAATGTTATAAAAGGGAAACCAATTCCTGGAATTCAAAATATTGTAGCTGTAGCATCTGGTAAAGGAGGTGTTGGTAAATCTACTGTTACAGCAAATCTTGCAGTTTCATTAGCAAAAATGGGTTTTAAAGTAGGAATTTTAGATGCAGATATTTATGGACCTTCTATTCCAATTATGTTTGATGTAGAAAATGAAAAACCTCTAGCAGTAAATGTCGATGGAAAATCTAAAATGAAGCCTATTGAAAATTATGGGGTAAAAATTTTATCAATTGGGTTTTTTACTAAACCAGATCAAGCGGTTGTGTGGCGTGGACCAATGGCCTCCAAAGCTCTGAACCAAATGATCTTTGATGCACATTGGGGAGAAATTGATTTTCTTTTGATAGACTTACCTCCAGGCACAGGAGATATTCATTTAAGTATTATGCAATCACTACCTATTACGGGAGCTGTTGTTGTAAGTACTCCGCAAAATGTTGCTTTGGCAGATGCAAAAAAAGGAGTGGCAATGTTCCAGCAGGAAAGTATCAGTGTTCCAGTTTTAGGAATTATAGAGAATATGGCGTATTTCACACCAGAAGAATTGCCTGAAAACAAATATTACATTTTTGGAAAAGAAGGAGCCAAGAATCTTGCAGAAGATTTAAATGTGAACTTTTTAGGCGAAATACCATTGGTGCAAAGTATTAGAGAAGCAGGAGATATTGGACGTCCAGCAGCTTTGCAAACAGCAACATTATTAGAAAAAGCTTTTGAAAAATTGACACAGAATGTTGTTCAAGAAGTAGTAAGAAGAAATGAAGATTTACCACCTACTGAAGCAATTAAAATTACAACAATGGCAGGATGTTCGGCAATAAAAAAACAATAAATGACCACCGAAGAATTAAAATTAAATATTGAAAAGGCTCTAGATGAGATTAGACCATTCTTGCAAAGCGATGGTGGTGATATTTCATTGCTTTCAATTGAAGATGACAAACTTGTAAAAGTACAACTTCAGGGAGCTTGTGTGGGATGTACTGTGAATCAAATGACATTGAAGTCTGGTGTAGAAATGACCATTAAAAAGTATGCTCCTCAAATAGAGAAAGTCATAAACATTGAATAATCAAATCGATAGTCTTATTAAATAATTTTCTCACGTCTTAATAGCGTGTCTAAATTATCTGCAATATTAAAGCAGCTACTAACTTTTTCTACTTCATTGCAATATACATTATCAGTATTATAAGACTTACATTCAAAATCTGATAAATCTATTTGCTTAAATTTTTTGTTAACTTTCACACATTCATCATATAGACTTTTAATCGTTTTAAGATTGTCTGTGTCAATTTCATTTTTTAACAGATATCCTCTCAAAAAGTTTTCAATAGCATGTTGAGAGTTTTTACATACCGAATAAGAAACAATATCTTCATGCGGTCTGTAAAGCTCTTCATTAGCTGCATTTAATTTATGAACAGCTTCTTCAAATAATTTTTTTGCTTTTTTTTCCATTTTAAATTTATTTATAGGTTAGCAATTAAAAGCAAAACATCTGTTTCTATTTAGAAACAGATGTTTTTAATGATCTATTTACATATCTCTATAAAGTTCTAAACGTTCCCATTTAGAATCTACTTCAATTTGTGCTTGTTCCAGAAGCTTTTGACCTAGTTCTTTATTGTCTTTAACAACTCTGGTAAAACGTGTTTCATTATACATAAAATCACTTAATGGTAAAGTAGGTGACTTAGAATCTAGTTTAAATCTTTTTCCTTTAGGCTTTGAAGGATCAAATCTAAATAATGGCCAATAACCAGAATCAACCGCTTTTTCTTGCTGTAAAGCTCCATCTTTTAAATCGTAACCATGCTCGCCACAATGTGAATAAGCAATGATTATTGAAGGACCAGGATATTCAGCCGCCTCTTCTATAGCTTTTAGAGTCTGTAAATCTTTAGCGCCTATTGCAACTTGAGCCACGTATACATTCTCGTATGAAATTGCTTGTAGAGCTAAACTTTTTTTGTTAGTACGCTTTCCAGAAACAGAAAATTTTGCACTTGCTCCTAATGGTGTAGCTTTAGAGGTTTGTCCGCCAGTATTGGAATATACTTCTGTGTCTAAAACCATTATATTTATGTCTTCACCAGATGCCAATACATGATCTACGCCACCATACCCTATGTCATAAGCCCAACCATCACCTCCAAGAATCCAAACATTCTTTTTACGAAGGTATTCGGTTAATTGTAAAAGTTTTTTTGAAGCATCATTATCTATTTTCACCAATTTGCTTTTTACTTTTTCAATATTTTTAAAATTTTCTGCTTTCTCTGTCTCCGTTTTTTCAGGATTATTTAAGATAGCTTCAACCAGATCAACTCCTATTTCAGTCTCCAAAGATTTTAATAAACTAATTGCTATTTCTTGTTTTTTAGTTAATGCAAGCTTCATGCCCAGACCAAATTCAGCATTGTCTTCAAATAGTGAATTTGCCCACGCTGGACCTCTTCCGAAGGAATTAGTTTTATAAGGAGTAGTTGGTAAATTTCCTCCATAAATCGAAGAACAACCTGTTGCATTAGCTATTAAAATACTATCTCCGAAAAGTTGTGTTAATAATTTAATATATGGCGTTTCTCCACAACCAGAGCATGCTCCAGAAAATTCGAACAATGGTTCTAAAAATTGCGAACCTTTAATATTTGTGATTTGTAATTCTGTTCTATTGTAATTTGGTAAATTTATGAAGTAATCCCAATTCTCATTTTCTTCTTTTTCAACGGTAAGTTTATTATGCATGTTTATTGCTTTGAATTCAGGATTATCGTTGCTTACAGCTGGACAGACTGCAACACATAAATCGCAACCTGTACAGTCTTGAGGAGATACCTGTAATACATAAGACTCATTTTCTTTATCAAAAGGTCTGCCTTTTGCAGGCACAGTTTTCAAGGATACTGGCTTGTTGTTTAATCCTTTATTAGACACAACTTTGGCTCTTATTGCTGCATGCGGACAAATGACAACACACTTATTACATTGTGTACAGATATCTTCTCCATCCCAAACAGGAATAAAATCTGCGATTCCTCGTTTTTCAAATTGTGTAGTTCCTGTAGGGAATGTACCATCCACAGGAAAAGCACTTACAGGAAGTTCATCTCCTCTACCTGCAAGTATTTTACCAAGAATTTCTTTCACAAATGGATCAGCATTACCCGTCATCATTGGTTTTAGTTCATTATCACTTGTAATATGTTTTGGATAATCTACCTTTTGAAGGTTTGCGAGTGAATTATCAACTGCGTTAAAGTTCATTTGTACAACCTTTTCTCCCTTATGGGAATAAGATTTTACAATAGCTGCTTTAATTTTTTCAATGGCTTCATCTTTTGGTAATACACCCGAAATAGCAAAGAAACAGGTTTGTAATATTGTATTTGTGCGTTTACCTAAATTCGATTCATGAGCAACTTTTGAAGCATCAATTACATAAAACTCCACTTCATTTTTAATGATTTCATCTTGCATTAATTTTGGAAGTTTATCCCATATTTCAAACTTATTATATGGAGAATTCAATAAGAAAGTTCCTCCTTTTTTAACATGTTTTAAAATATCATATTTTTCAATAAAATTATATTGATGACAGGCTACAAAATTTGCTTTATGAATTAAATATGTAGAATATATTGGTTTTGGTCCAAAGCGTAAGTGTGAAACTGTTTGCGCTCCCGCTTTTTTTGAGTCGTATACAAAATACCCTTGTACATAGTTATCTGTAGTTTCCCCAATTATTTTAATAGAATTTTTGTTTGCACCTACAGTTCCATCCGAACCTAACCCGAAGAACATACAGTTAAAAGTGTTTTTGGCGGTTCTAAATCTTTCACCTATTTCTAAACTTGAATGAGTTACATCATCTACTATACCAATAGTAAAGTGATTTTTAGGTTGAGGTTTATTGAGCTCATCAAATACTGCTTTAACCATGGCTGGATCAAATTCTTTGGAACTCAAACCATAACGACCACCAATTATTTTAGGCATATCTCTATTACTTTCTGTAAGCGCTGTAATAACATCTTGATATAGAGGCTCGCCTAAACTTCCGGGCTCCTTTGTTCTATCCAATACAGCAACTTTATTGACACTATTTGGTAGTGCGTCTACAAAATGACTAATAGAGAATGGTCGAAATAGTCGAACTATAATGGCTCCAACTTTTTCTCCATTTTTGACCATTGCTTCAACAGTTTCTATTACAGGGCCTTGACCAGAACCCATAATTACTATTACACGTTCTGCTTCTGGATGACCTATATAATAAAATAGACTATACTTCCGGCCAGTATGTTTATAAAACTCATCCATTGTATCTTGGACAATGCCAGGTACTTTTTGATAGAATGAATTGGCAGCTTCTCTTGCTTGAAAGAATACATCTGGATTTTGTGATGTACCTCGAACTACAGGATGATCCGGATCTAAAGAACGCTTCCTATGTTGAAGAATTTCTTCTTCTGGCATCATTTCTTTTATAATTTCATCGGTAATACCATCAATTTTAGAGATTTCATGAGATGTTCTAAAACCGTCAAAAATATTTAAAAATGGAACTCTTGATTTCAATGTAGACACTTGAGAAATTAACGCAAAATCATGAGCTTCTTGAACAGAACCACCAAACAACATTGAGAATCCCGTTTGCCTAGTTGCCATGACATCAGAGTGATCACCAAAAATTGAAAGTGCATGTGTAGCAACAGTTCTTGCTGCTACATGTATGACAGAAGGCAATAATTCTCCTGCAATTTTATACATATTAGGAATCATTAATAATAATCCTTGAGAGGCTGTAAAGGTTGTAGTAAGTGCTCCAGCTTGTAAAGAACCATGAACTGCACCTGCAGCACCACCTTCACTTTGCATTTCTACAATTCTAGGGATATTATCCCAAATATTTTTTTGTCCTTTTGCACTAAACACATCTACGTGTTCACCCATTGGAGATGCTGGAGTAATAGGATATATAGCGCATACTTCATTAGTTTTATGAGCGACTCGAGCAACTGCTTCGTTTGCATCACAAATTAACTTTTGGAATTTGTTTTCCATAATAAATGTATTTTATTAGTATGAATATCTTTAATTTATCTTGTGAAATTAAAAATTGTATACTAAAAATTCTATGACTTATATCAGGTTAACAAATAGAATATGCATTATTAAGTAATTAGAAAATAGAAATATTATTAGAAAGAGGAAGACTGGTGTTTAAAGAATAGTATCGCATTAAAAAATCACCTAAAGCAATAAAATATTGTCTTAAGTGACTTATTTTTAATCAGCTTTAAATTAAATTAAATTAAATTAAACTAAAGTTAGTGTATGTATTAAGATATTTTATTCACCATGTAACCATGCTTTCTTCTGTAACAAAACTTCTTCAGTTTCAACATGATTATCATCTGGAATACAGCAATCAACAGGGCAAACAGAAGCACATTGTGGTTCTTCATGAAATCCTTTGCACTCTGTACATTTATCGGGCACAATAAAATAAAACTCGTCTGATATCGGTTCGTTTTCGATGTCGGCATCAATTTCATCTCCACTAGGTAGTGTGACTATGCCACTTAATGCAGTTTCATCAGAATATGACCACTCTTGATCAGGTTCGTAAATAGCATTATTTGGACACTCTGAAACACAGGCATCACAATTAATGCATTCATCAGTTATTATAATAGCCATAATTTAAGTATTTTTAGTAAAATAATTATTTGTAAAATTAAACGTCATTTTCGAATTTAAATGTGATAAAAATCATATTTAGTTCTAAAAAGTGAAATTATCTTTGATGCCATTAGGCTTAAAACATTAATAATTTATATAAAGTTAATTGTTTTTTATAAAATAATATAAATTATGTCAATAAAGAAAACAAATAGTCAAACAGAAATACTTGAAGCTGTTATTATCAGATTTGTGGGAGATTCTGGAGATGGTATGCAATTAACTGGCACTCAATTTTCGGATACTTCGGCGATGTTTGGTAATGACATTGCAACTTTTCCTAATTACCCTGCAGAGATTAGAGCGCCTCAAGGAAGCCTATATGGTGTATCAGGCTTTCAGGTACATATAGGCAGCGTAGAAATTAGTACTCCTGGAGATGAAGTAGATTTACTGGTTGCAATGAATCCAGCAGGTTTAAAAACAAATTTGCATGCAGTTAAACCTGGGCATACAATAATTGTAGATACAGATGCTTTTACAAAAAAGAATTTAGAAAAAGCACAATATGAAACAAACCCTTTAGAGGATGGGAGTTTGGAGAATTACAGGGTAATTGAAGTTGCTATGACCTCCTTGACTAAAGAAGCTTTAAAAGATATAGTTGGGCTTGATAATAAAAGTATTACAAGAACCAAAAATATGTTTGCTTTAGGAATGGTATATTGGATGTATGATCGTTCACTTGACCATACAATAGAGTTTTTTAATAAAAAGTTTAAATCCAATCCTAAAATAATTGAGGCTAACACTAAAGTTCTAAATACAGGATTTTACTTTGCTGAAACTTTGGAGTTGATTCCAAATGCCTATTCTATTTCTCCTGCCAAAATGGAACCCGGTACTTATAGAATAATTATGGGAAATACGGCTACGGCATGGGGATTTTTGGCAGCAGCTGAAAAATCTGGATTAGAATTATTTTTAGGTTCATATCCTATTACGCCAGCGTCGGATATATTACATGAATTAGTAAAACATAAACATTTTGGCGTGAAATCTCTTCAGGCAGAAGATGAAATAGCTGGTATTACTTCTGCCATTGGAGCTTCATTTGCGGGAGATTTGGCTATTACAACGACATCAGGACCCGGATTAGCATTAAAAGGTGAAGCTATTGGATTAGCTATGATGGTAGAACTTCCTTTGGTTGTTGTAAATGTACAAAGAGGTGGTCCGTCAACAGGATTACCTACAAAAACAGAACAATCTGATCTTTTACAAGCATTGTATGGAAGAAATGGTGAAAGCCCAGTTATTGTAATCGCAGCCAGTACACCATCTAATTGTTTCAACTTTGCCTATGAAGCAGCAAAATTGACTCTAGAACACATGACTCCAGTTATTCTTTTATCAGATGGTTATATTGCCAATGGATCTGCTCCATGGAAAATCCAATCAGTAAATGATATGCCAGAAATAAAGAATAATATTATCAATAAGGCTCATGATGATTGGCATCCTTACGAACGAGATAAAGATTCCCTTGCTCGTAAATGGGCAATACCAGGCACTCCAGATTTAGAACACAGAATTGGAGGTTTAGAGAAAGACAAGGTAAGTGGAAATGTCTCTTATGTCCCCGAGAATCATGAATATATGACTAAAATAAGAGCAGAGAAAATCAAAAGAGTTCAAAACTATATTCCTGAATTGAAAACCGAGTTTTCTAAAAAGGGAGAATTGTTAGTTGTAGGTTGGGGCGGGACTTATGGGTCTTTGCATTCAGCGATAAAGCATTTGAAAGAGGAAGGAATCAATAACATCGGATATGCTCATTTCAATTATATAAATCCACTTCCAAAGAATACTGAAGCAGTTTTAAAACAGTATGATAAAATTGTGGTATGTGAATTAAATACAGGGCAATTTGCCAAAGTATTAAGGATGAATTTTCCTGAATTAGAACTAATACAGTTTAATAAAATTCAGGGACTTCCTTTTAGCAATGGTGAATTAATGGAAAAATTTAAACAATTATTAAATTAATATGGAAACTACAGCTGAAAAAAAGTATACATATAAAGATTTTGAAAGTGATCAGGAAGTAAGATGGTGTCCAGGTTGTGATGATTATGTAATTTTAAGATCCGTACAAAAAGCTTTGCCTGAAATTGGAGTGAAGCGAGAAGATGTAGTATTTATTTCTGGTATTGGATGTTCTTCACGATTTCCATATTATATGAACACATATGGAATGCACAGTATTCATGGTAGGGCACCAGCAATAGCAACCGGAGTCAAATTGGCGAATCCAAATTTAAGTGTTTGGGTTGTTACAGGAGATGGCGATTCCATGGCCATTGGTGGTAATCATTTTATCCATGTATTAAGAAGAAATATTGACTTAAATATAATTTTGTTTAATAATGAAATATATGGACTAACTAAAGGACAATTTTCACCAACTTCTCTTGTTGGTCAAAAAACAAAATCATCTCCTTATGGTAATACACAACCACCATTTTCAGCGGGTGAATTAGCTTTAGGATCTCAAGCTCGCTTTTTTGCAAGAGTTGGAGGAAATACGCCTAAAGAAATGTCTCAAATTTTTATTGACTCTACTAAATTTAAAGGAACCTCATTAATTGAGGTCATGCAGAACTGTCCAATTTTTAATGATGGGTGTTTCACAGAATTTACAGACAAACAAGTAAGAGCAGATAAGCAATTATTTGTAGAACATGGAAAGCCTATGATCTTTGGCAAAGAACTTAACAAAGGGTTGGTTTTAAATGGTCTTAAGCTAGAAGTTGTTACTTTAGGTGAAAATGGAATAACTGAAGAAGACATATTAGTTCATAATGCTAAAGATGAAGATCCAACATTGCATCAGATGTTAGTGAGATTAAAATATCCATTGGTAACAGGTATTATAAGAAGTTTTGAAGATACTACCTTTGAAGAAAGAGAGGCTGAACAGACTAGTCAGGTAAAAGCAGATTCGAAGTTTAGAAAAACTGATGATTTGTTCTTTTCGGGAGACATTTATCAAGTATTTTAATAAAATCATTTATGGGTTCAGAAGCGATAATTGTATTTTTCATAGCAGGTGTGGTATTAGTCGCAGGTGCAAATTTTTTGTCAAATTTAATTTCGCATAAATCAGATAGTCCTCAAAAAAGAGAACCTTATGAAAGCGGAATGAAAACCATTGGCCCAACTTGGGTCCAATTCAAAGTTGGTTATTATTTGTTCGCTATTTTATTTTTGATTTTTGACGTTGAGGTGGCATTTTTGGTGCCATGGGCGGTTGTATTTCAAGATTATGGAGGCATTGCCTTTATCGAGATATTCATTTTTCTTTTCATTCTAGGGTTAGGATTATTATACGCATGGAAAAAAGGAGCTTTAAAATGGGAGTAGACAATACATATAAGATTCCAGACGATTTCCCCGGAAAAGTAATTCCTGCAGGGAATGGTGCTAATATCGTAGTAACATCACTCGATAAAATCATTAATTGGGGGCGAGCTAATTCATTATGGTCATTATATTTTGGGACTAGTTGTTGTGCAATTGAAATGATGCAGACTGGTGCAGCTAGACATGATTACTCGAGATTTGGATTTGAAGTAGCAAGACCTTCACCAAGACAGGCCGATTTAATTATTATAGCAGGAACCATTGTGAATAAAATGGCACCAGTTTTACGGCGACTTTATGATCAAATGGCAGAGCCAAGATATGTAATTGCCATGGGAGCTTGTGCGATTTCTGGAGGGCCATTTTTTTACAACACATATTCTGTAGTAAAAGGAGCTGATCATGTTATTCCTGTCGATGTTTATGTGCCTGGATGCCCACCAAGACCCGAAGCCTTATTGGAAGGTATGCTGATGCTTCAGGACAAAATAAGAACAGAAAATATGAAAAATAAGAAAAACCCAATTGAAGGTTTTGACGAAGGATTTTATAACAAATAATTATGACTAACGAATCTTTACAAGAATTATTAGGAAGTTGGTTCCCAAATCCTGAAGCAAGTGAAACTTCTTTACAAGCAAAAGTTTCGAATGATGTTGAAGTTTTAGATGAAAATCTGGAGGCACAGGCATTAGTTAATCCAAGCCTTTTGGAATTCAAAGAAGAAGGATCCCAGTTTTTGAATGTTATTGTTCCAAAAGAATACTTACATGGTCTCATGAAGAAGTTAAAAAGCAATTCAGAGACAAGCTTTGATTATTTATTTTGTTTATCAGGAGTAGATTGGGGAAATGAATTAGGAGTTGTTTACCATCTAGAATCAACAAAATATAGACATACTATTGTTGTAAAAGTTACAACTGAAGACAGAGAAAATCCAGCATTTGACTCGGTTTGCGATATTTGGCGTACTGCAGAATTTCATGAGCGTGAAGTGTTTGATTTTTTCGGGATAAAATTCAATAATCACCCAAATTTAAAACGACTTTTTTTAACAGATGAATGGGAAGGATTTCCTTTGAGAAAGGATTATGTAGATGAAATCAATATGGTTATCAAGTAAAATATGGAAACTACAACTGTAGATACTAATTTTAAATCTGAAGAGTATTTCATCAATATGGGACCGCAGCATCCTGCAACCCATGGTGTGTTACGTCTCTTATTGACAATTGATGGAGAAATCATTAAAAAAGTCGAGCCTGATTTAGGATATATACATCGTTCTATAGAAAAAATGTGTGAGCGCGATAGCTATCAGCAAATTGTCCACTTAACAGACAGGATGGATTATCTGTCATCTCATATCAATAATGAAGCAGTATGCTTGACTGTCGAAAATGCTTTGGAATTGGAAATTCCAGATCGTGTGAAAGTCATTAGAACCATTATTGGAGAACTAACAAGAATAGCATCCCATTGCCTTTGGTGGGGTGTTATGGGTATGGATGTAGGTGCACTTACAACATATTTTTATGGTTTTAGGGACCGTGAAATGATTAATGATATCTTCGAAGAAACGTGTGGTGCGAGATTGACAATGAACTATAATGTCCCTGGAGGATTAATGTGGGATATTCATCCAAATTTTGTAAAAAGGACTAAAGATTTTGTAGCACATTTTAAAACTAAAATCCCTGAATATGACAGATTATTAACAGGGAATATCATTTTTCAAAAAAGAACAAAAGGCGTTGGAATTTTGTCTAAAGAGGATGCTATTTCGTTTGGAGCTTCTGGTCCTGTTGGGCGTGGTTCTGGATACTCTTGCGATGTTAGAAAATACCATCCTTATAGTGCTTTGAATAAAGTCACCTTTAACGAGGCTTTACAAACGGCTGGCGATACCTTTGCGCGTTATCAGGTTAGAATTCAGGAAATGTGGGAATCATTGTCAATAATAGAACAATTAATCGATAATATTCCAGAAGGCGAACATAGAGTAGCTACAAATGCGGTTATAAAATTGCCTAAAGGAGAATTCTATCAAAGAGTAGAAACAGCGAGAGGAGAATTGGGTGTTTATATTATTAGTACAGGAACTAAAAACCCATACCGATTGAAATTTCGATCACCTGGATTTTCAAATTTATCCTTGTTAAATCATATTTCAGTTGGAGGAAAAATAGGAGATTTGGTTGCGACAATGGCGACTCTGGATTTAGTGATTCCAGATATTGATAGATAATTTAAGAATAATGAGTATAGCTTTAAGTATAACAAAAACCATTCACGATTGGCTTTTCGGCATTATGCCAGAAACCACAGCAAGTATTGTTGAAATGATCCTTATTGCTTTGGTGTACTTAACTGTTTTTGCCGTTGCAGGCTTGTTTTTAGTATTAATGGAACGCCGTGTTGCCGCTTGGTTTCAACTGCGAATAGGACCAAATAGAGTTGGGTTTCAAGGATTACTACAAACAATGGCTGATGCCTTAAAACTGGTATCCAAAGAATTAACTGGTACTGACAGGGCTGATAAGTTTTTATACAATCTAGCACCATACTTTGTGATCATTTCAGCTTTAATGGCTCTTGGACTTATTCCGTTTACTAAAGACTTTCAGGCCTTTGATATTAATATTGGGATCTTCTTTTTAATTGCCATTTCATCTATCGGTGTTATCGGTATTTTACTGGGCGGTTGGGCAAGCAATAATAAGTTTGCCTTAATTGGTGCAATGCGAAGTGGTGTACAAACCATTAGCTATGAACTTTCAGTTGGCTTATCATTACTAACCATGATTTTATTAACCGGTTCGTTACAGCTTTCAGAAATTGTAGAAGTACAAAAAAGTGGCTGGTTAATTGTTCAAGGCCATGTTCCGGCAATAATTGCATTTATGATATTTATGATAGCAGGAACTGCCGAAACAAACAGAGCACCTTTTGATATGGTCGAGGCCGAATCAGAGCTTGGTGCTGGTTTCCATACAGAATATTCTGGAATGAAGTTCGCTTATTTCTTTTTGGCTGAATTTATTAACATGTTTTTAATCGCAGCAATTGCTACCACCGTTTTCTTTGGAGCGTGGTTGTCACCATTCGGAATAACAGAATCTATTCCATGGTTGGGTCTATTTTGGTTTTTGTCTAAAACTCTGGTTCTGGTATTTTTAATGATGTGGTTTAGATGGACATTTCCAAGATTAAGGGTTGATCAATTACTAACACTTGAATGGAAATATTTGTTGCCAATGAATTTGGTAAACATACTTATTATGGCATTAATTGTCTGGCAAAAATTAACAATTCAGATATAATAGAATGAGTTATTTTTCAAATATATATCAAGGTATAAAAACACTTCTCAAAGGAATGAGTGTTACAGGGAAATACTTTTTAAATTCAAGAAAAGGAGCAATTACTCAACAATATCCAGACAACAGAGAAACTCTTAAAATGTTTGATCGTTTTCGTGGCGAGGTAATTATGCCACATGACGAAAACAATGAACATGCCTGTACTGGCTGCCAAAAGTGTGAGATTGCATGCCCTAATGGTACAATTGAAATTATTTGGGATCGTGGCATTGACGAATATTCTGGTAAAAAGAAGAAAAAAATAGACAAGTTTGTTTATCACTTAAGCTTATGTACCATGTGTGGTTTGTGTATTGATGTTTGTCCAACTGATGCCATTGAATGGGGACAGAATTTTGAAAATTCAGTTTACGATAGAACAAAATTAACAAGAGTTCTGAACGAACCTGGTTCAAAATTAAGGCCAGGAGTAGAAGATTAATTATATGGAACGAATACTATTTTACATCATAGCTTTATCAATGATTATATTTGCGATTGCAGCTGTAAGTAGCCGTAGGATGCTTCGATCGGTTATTTATTTACTATTTGTTTTAGTTGGTATAGCAGGTATTTTCTTTTTGATAGATTATAATTTTTTGGCAGCAATTCAACTAACTGTTTACGCTGGTGGTATTATTATACTTATTATTTTTTCCGTTCTATTAGTGCATCATATCGAATTGAAATTGGAAATGGCTAAACCTTTTAGACAGTTTTTAACAGCGATAGTTTGTTTAATTGGCATTGGCATTATTTTAACGACAATTTATTCTCATCAATTTGAAGTTGTAGAAAATAATATATCGACCACTACAGCGCAAATCGGATCAAAATTATTAAGCTATGATTCTGGCGGTTTTATTTTACCATTCGAAGTTATTAGTGTCGTTTTATTGGCAGCTATGATTGGTGGGATTGTTATTGCGAAAGGTAAAAAACTGAACGAAAAAAATGATAATTGATTATGATAGAAGGCATTAGCATATATGAAATATTAACCCTAACAACGATATTATTTTTCATTGGTATTTATGGGTTTTTAACAAGAAGGAATCTGATATCAATCTTAATTTCGGTGGAGATGATATTAAATGCTTCTGTTGTGAATTTTGTAATCATAAATAAGTATTTATATCCAGATGTATTACAAGGTGTATTGTTCTCAATTTTTATTATTGCAATTGCAGCGGCCGAAACCGCGTTGGCTGTTGCAATAATTATTAACCTATATAGACAAATTAGTTCTGTTGAGGTTAAAGATACTGAAGTTATGAAGTTTTAATATTTAAAACATGAACATTAGTTACATCATATTAGTTCCGTTAATTCCTTTGGTAGTATTCTTACTGCTTGGGATATTTAATCAAAAAATAAAGCCAGCTGTTTCGGGATATGTTGGTGTATTTGGATTATTGGCATCTGCATCCTTGTCGTTATATGCAGCGTATCATTATTTCTTTATAAGTGGTAAAGTTGATGGAACGTATCAAACATTTACTGAAAAGTCTATCTGGATGAATTTTACGGATGCACTTCATATAGATATGGGCATATTAATTGATCCAATTTCTATGATGATGCTTGTGGTGGTTTCGATTGTCTCATTGATGGTTCATATATATAGTCGAGGTTATATGAAAGGTGATAATGGTTATACCAAATTCTTTGCGTTTCTATCCTTGTTTACCTTTTCAATGTATGGTTTAGTATTGGCTACCAACCTATTTCAAATTTATATCTTTTGGGAATTAGTAGGTGTGTCTTCATATTTGTTAATAGGATATTATTATACAAAAACCTCTGCAATTGCTGCTGCAAAGAAGGCATTTATTGTTACACGATTTGCCGATTTCGGATTCCTTATAGGAATATTAATTATAGGGTTTTACACTGGGACATTTGATTTTGAAACATTAAACAATCCAGAAGGAAGCGCTATTCTAAATTGGGCCGCAACTTCCTTTATGGGGTTATCTGTAATTACTTGGGCACTGATTCTTATTTTTATTGGTGGTGCAGGAAAATCTGCCATGTTTCCATTTCACATTTGGTTACCTGATGCCATGGAAGGTCCAACACCGGTGTCGGCTTTAATCCATGCAGCGACTATGGTAGTAGCAGGTATATTTTTAGTAGCCCGATTGTTTCCGATGTTCTATTTTGTTGAAGATGGATTCGCTTTAAATATAGTAGCTTATGTGGGTGCGTTTTCGGCATTATTTGCCGCAATTATAGCAATAACACAAACCGACATAAAACGCGTTCTTGCGTTTTCAACGATGTCACAATTGGGTTACATGATGTTGGCGTTGGGTGTTTCTGGATATGATGGTCAAGAAGGCGTTGGATATATGGCCTCCATGTTTCATTTATTTACACATGCCATGTTTAAGGCGCTCTTATTTCTTGGAGCTGGTTCTGTAATTCATGCAGTTCATAGCAATTATTTAAAAGATATGGGAGGATTGCGAAAGTATATGCCAATTACCAATTTCACTTTTTTAATAGCAGCAATTGCCATTGCAGGGATTCCACCTTTTGCTGGATTTTGGAGTAAGGATGAAATTTTAGTCGCTGCTTATGAGCATAATAAATTGATCTATTATGTTGGCGTCTTCGTTGCTGGACTTACGGCATTTTATATATTCAGAATTTACTTTGGGATATTCTGGGGAAAAGAAAAAACCTATAATCATACGCCAAAAGAGTCACCACTATCGATGACTTTTCCATTAATGGTATTAGCATTTCTGAGCATTACAGCTGGGTTTATTCCGTTCAGTGAATTTGTCACTGCAGACAAAAATGGATTTGACGCACATTTAAATTACTCGTTGGCAGCCATTGCAACTGCTGTTGGATTAATTGGAATAATAATGGCTTGGGTATTTTATAAGAAGGAAAATAGTTTATCAGATAAGTATGCAAAAGCATTTGGTCCATTTTATAAATGGGCAAGTGACAAGTTCTACTTTGATGAGATTTATATGTTTGTGACTAAAAAAATCCTGTTCAAAAGAGTTTCAGGTCCAATAGCAAAATTTGACAATAAATATGTGGATGGAACTATGGTGGGCATTGGAAACAAAACAGTATGGGCTTCAGAGAAAATAAAAGGAATTCAGTCTGGTAAAGTACAGGATTATGCTTTTGCATTCATCGCTGGAGTTGTTGTTATTGCATTAGTCTCTATTTATTTACTGACAAGTTAAACGAGAAATATGGATATTTTATCACTTTTTGTAATTGTTCCTCTCATAACCATTTTGGGTTTAGTGTTCACTAGAAACTTAAAACAAGCTAGGATTGTTGCCATGTTGGGGAGCATTATTCAGTTAGGGATGTCTATAAATCTTGTATTCGCCTATTTCAAAGAAAGAGCGATCAATGAAGATATTATGGTTTTTACCAGAGATATGATTTGGTTCAAACAATTTAATATTTATTACAGTGTTGGAGTCGATGGTATTTCAGTGGCGTTATTATTATTAACGTCCATTGTAGTTCTTGCAGGTGTTTTTATTTCTTGGAAAATGTACGATCTACCTAAAGAATTCTTTATTTCACTAATTGTACTTTCAATTGGTGTTTATGGATTCTTTATTTCGATTGATCTTTTCACCATGTTTGTGTTTTTTGAAATTGCCGTAATCCCAATGTACCTATTAATTGGGATTTGGGGTTCTGGACCGAAGG
Source organism: Gilvirhabdus luticola (assembly GCF_040117515.1). Classification (NCBI taxonomy): domain Bacteria; kingdom Pseudomonadati; phylum Bacteroidota; class Flavobacteriia; order Flavobacteriales; family Flavobacteriaceae; genus Gilvirhabdus; species Gilvirhabdus luticola. The sequence goes on along the minus strand of NZ_JBEEEN010000001.1, from coordinate 470,493 downwards.
AATATTCTGCAATGAAATTAACCTTAATGCTTATGGGAGCATCTGCGGTTTTATTGGTTGGTATTTTAGGAATTTACTTCAATTCAGATGCCGATGGTGGAGCGTTAACTTTTAACATACTTGAAATTGCCAAAGTCAATATTCCCTTTGAAGCCCAAAAATTGTTTTTCCCATTAACTTTTATTGGATTCGCTGTTATTGGAGCCTTATTCCCTTTCCATACCTGGTCACCAGATGGTCATGCTTCGGCACCGACAGCAGTGTCGATGTTACATGCCGGTGTGTTAATGAAGTTGGGTGGTTATGGTGTGTTTAGGGTAGCTATGTATTTATTGCCTGAAGGTGCGATTGATTGGTCATGGGTGTTTATAATCCTTTCTGTAATTGGAGTAATATATGGCGCTTTCAGTGCTTTAAAACAAACAGACTTAAAATATATTAACGCTTATTCATCTGTAAGTCATTTAGGATTGGTTCTATTTGCTTTATTGATGCTGAATAAAACAGCATGGAACGGTGCGATTCTTCAGTCACTTTCACACGGATTTATGACGGCATTATTTTTTGCATTAATTGGAATGATATATGAACGAACACATACCAGAGATATAGCAAAATTGGGAGGATTATTAAAAGTCATTCCATTTATTTCGGTGGTTTATGTCATTGCAGGATTAGCGTCTTTGGGATTACCTGGATTTAGCGGTTTTATTGCTGAAATGAACATTTTTGTTGGCGCATTTCAAAATGAAGATGTGTTTATTAGGGTAGCAACAATACTTTCAGTTGCAGTAATTGTAATTACAGCGGTTTATATTTTACGTGTTGTTGGAATTATGCTTATGGGACCAGTTAAAAATGAGGCTTATTTGAAGTTGGAACGAGTAACATGGTATGAAAAATCTGGAATTTTGTTATTGCTTATTCCTATTGTTGGAATTGGAGTAGCACCACTTTGGTTAAGTGATATGATACTAGAAAGTTTACAACCTTTTATTCAAGGTTTAATATAGAAAACTTAAAAAATGGATTTTAGTAATTTTTTATTAATGAGACACGAAATTATTCTTTTAGGAGTAATTTTATTGTTGATCATAGGAGAAGTCTTTATAGCGTCCAATAAAAAAAACAGCATCGTTCATTTGGCTATATTCCTGTTTGGTTTGCATACGGCTATTGGGTTTTTAAATATAGATTATGGCAGCCTATTTGGAGGTATGTTTCACACAAATGCTTTGATTCAATTTTTTAAAAATATTCTAAATTTGGGCGTCTTTATTTTGCTATTGCAATCTGGAGATTGGTTACAGGAAAAAATAGTTGAACAACATCGTGGTACAGAATTCTTCATGCTGCTTTTCGCTTCTCTGCTAGGAATGTACTTTATGATTTCATCCGGAGATTTTCTAATGTTTTACTTGGGATTGGAATTATCAACACTTCCAGTAGCTGCATTGGCTGCTTTTGAAACTTCAAAGCGTATATCAAGTGAGTCTGGTATTAAGTTGATATTATCAGCTGCTTTAGCATCTGGTGTATCTTTATTTGGAATTTCTATGTTATACGCAACAACGGGGTCAATTTATTTTAACGATATTAATGAAACAATTACTTCTGCAAACTTAACACTTTTAGGATTTATATTGTTTTTCGCTGGTCTTGCCTTTAAGATTTCGTTGGTGCCATTTCATTTTTGGACAGCCGACGTTTATGAAGGCGCGCCAATTAGTATTGCATCTTATCTGTCGGTTATTTCAAAAGGTGCAGCTGTTTTTATATTAATGATTTTATTATTTACTGTTTTAAAACCGCTAATGCATATTTGGGAAAATATAGTTTATATTGTGGCAATTCTTACGATGTTTATCGGAAATTTATTTGCACTTCGGCAACAAAATATGAAACGCTTTTTAGCATTTTCATCTATTGCACAAGCTGGCTTTATTTTGTTGGGACTAATTATAGGGAACCAATTAGGAACTGCCACTGTTGTATATTTTGTTTTAATTTATGTTTTTTCGAATTTGGCTGCCTTTGGTGTTGTTCAAGCAATATCATTACAAACAGGAAAAGAACAGATTAAAGATTATGAAGGGCTTTACAGAACAAATCCGAATTTAAGTTTAGTCATGATGTTGGCGTTGTTTTCTTTGGCAGGAATACCACCTGTTGCAGGATTTTTCGGAAAATTCTTTTTGTTTACAGCAGCAGCCAGCGAAGGTTATTATCTACTGGTATTTCTAGCAGTGGTTAATGTGACAATATCTTTATATTATTATCTTTTAGTAGTACGAGCCATGTTCTTGAGAAAAAGTGAAAATGCTATCCCTTATTTTAAAAGTAAGATTTATATGAGATTAGGATTATTAATGACTGCAATAGGTATTTTAGTACTTGGAATTTACAGTCCGTTATACGACTATATTTATGAATTAAGTAAAAACCTTTATTAGTTGACATGGCATTATCTGGAAAACATATGTTCGGTAGTATTGAGGATACAAGAGTTACTTTTGTGGAAAAAGGAGTCAATGCAAACAGAAGAGATTTTTTAAAAAAACTATTAGAGTACAATGGTTTTGAAGTTCTTATTGAAGAAGAAAAAAGAAAAACAGAAGATGACCCACAACTTTACACGGTAGCAGTTACCGATATGGTTTTTAACCCAACTATTTGGGTTTTCCAACGTAAACTTGAAACTTTCGATGGTCATAAAGTAACACAAGATTATTGGAATCAAGAAACCGAAGACACCAAACCACAATATTGGAATAACGGAAGGAACTAGCCCTTCATGACTGCTATTTTTTACTGCATTGTTTTAAAATATATATTGAAAAAAATACGAAATTTATAATTCCTACTAATTTAGTAGGAATTATATTTTAGGATTTGAAATTATAGTCTATTTTTACGACTATTTTATAAAAGACTTTAATTTTGATGGAAGATATTTCAATAAAAATAAAAGATAGATTAGGCACAATTCACCAAGTAATAGCACCCACAGATATGGCAATGAACTTGATGGAAGTAGTAAGAAGCTATGAACTTGCTCCAGAAGGAACTATTGGTGTTTGCGGTGGTATGGCTATGTGTGCTTCTTGCCAATGCTATGTTTTGTCAGATCATGAATTACCAGAAATGCAGGATGACGAAGAGGCTATGCTTGGTGAAGCATTTTATGTAAAAAATAATTCTAGATTAGGCTGCCAAATTCAAATGACTCCAGAAATGTACGGACTGGAAGTAGAGCTTGCACCAGAAAGCTAATATTTACATTTGCACATCGTATTTAGGTTTAAGCTTTTCAGGTAGGTTTTCATCATCAATCATTTCCTTGATATCTATCTCAATACCATTGGCAATGGTTGAAATTGGGACATCGTTTGCATTGCCCTCAAAAGGATTTTCACTAGTCTCACCAATTCGTTCCATGGTGTGAAATACCCAAGCAACAATAACGCTAAAAGGTAAACTCAACCAGATAAAATATTTAGCTATAATTTCAAATATTTTTTGCCCTGTAGCCGTATATGCCATATGATTTTCCTGCAAAGTTTCAAGTAAAGTCATACCTATTTTATCAAATTCGTGCATTATGCCAAATGGTAATAGAAAAATAAATATCCATACAAAAAACCTGTTTAATGTAGCAAACTGTCTAGGATAAGGAAAATTCTTAATACGTTCACTTTTACCTTGAAGTGTATAAAATTCAACTAGCATTTTCTCCATTTCCATATGTCTGAAATCATCAATTAATCCTTTAAGTTTTAGTGTCTTTAGTTGTTTAGATTGTAAGGACAAAATTTGCGTAGCTTTATTTGATTTTTTCATGATATATGACAGCTCTTCAGAAAACAGATGCTTTTTAAGGTCATCTTCTATAGAAATATTTTTTTCTGGAATATCATAAAGCCTCCTATACTCTTTATTGGCCTTAATTGTCATGAATATTTCCCATGGTCTAGATTCACGCATTTGATGTCTTAAAGCCGTTATCCAACCAATATGTCTATAAACCAATTCTTTTTTAATAGCATTTAATTCTTCTTCAGAAATCTTGTGTTCAGAAAATTCATTGGTAATAAAATCTTTTACCATGATAGTCCATGATCTACTTGCATTCACAATGCCACCCCAAATCATTCTGGCTTCCCATAAACGACCATAAGATGCATTGTTCTTAAAACCAATAATGAATGCAACTGCGGTACCAATTAGGGCTATCGGAAGCCATGGTAAATGCAGCCATTTCCAGTTTAAAAAGTAATAAAGTATAATAGGAATAAGAGCTATAAGGATAAACCTATAAATGTCATATCTAGTCCATCGTAACATATCTCTTAATGAGTAATTTCTTTTAGTGTACATAATGCTCTAATTAGTTTTGTAATTTATCAGTTTTTTAGGACCTTCAAGCAATACCCTCACAATTTGAAGTGTGCCATCTTCTTTAGTCGATATTTGCCATTTTATAAGTGATATTTCTCCATTTTCAATTTCTAAACCGGTAATACTTCTAGGATGTACACAACTACCATCATTAAAAAAAGCAATATCTCCTGGTTCAGGAAAACGAGGCCTATGTGTATGTCCAACAATCGTTATGAGATTGTTATTTTCTATGATCCATTTTTTTGTTCTGCGTTCAACTTTAATAAGCTCTTTATAATTTTTTGCTGGGCTTGTTGGGTCTGCAATACCCATTACGTTTAATGGCTTCCAAAGTATTCTAACTAAAAATCTACTCCATTTCCAAATCGTATAGTTCCACCAATCTGCTTGATGCCCATGAGTTAAAAACAATTCCTGCCCAGTTTCGGAGTGTTTTAATATGATGCCTTCATGGTATTTCAAGTCGCAAAACAATTCTACATCTTCACCTAGTTTTTGGTCAAAATAGGTGGTTAGGTTTTTTTCAACATAATTGGGGTTTCTATATACCATATCATGATTTCCCCAAATCATATGCAGCCTATCCTGTTGATGAAATTGTTTCATCAACATATAAACATTTTTGTGAGCTTGCAGAATAGGTTGGAAAGACAAATTCTCCCATAGTTCATCGCCATCACCTAATTCACAATAGGTAAACCCTTCATTGTAGTAATGCTTTAAAGCATGAAAATAAATATTTCGGTTGTTAGCAAAATCGTCTGCAAAACTATTATCGCCACGATGACAATCACTAAATAATATAAACTTACTATTATTGTCAAAATCTATAATATTGGCATTTTTATAAGCTCTATCAAATCTGGATTTTGAAGACATAAAATAGTTTTAACTAATGTAGTAAAACTTATTGTAATTTTTCTATAGCATTTGGGAGTAGGCGCTCAACGAATAATGAATATGCAAATTCAGATGGATGTAAATCATCAGAAGCAACTAAATTAGGATTGTTTAAACCTTCTCTAGTTATATCTGTAATGTAGATAAAAGTGACATCTTTTTCAGTTGAATATTGCTTCGCGAAGTCATTATAGTGATTTAATTCTTCAGATATTTGTTCAGAATTTGAGATGCCTTGACCAAAAAGAGTATAGGCATAATCAGGAATTGAAATAACTATGACTTTATTTTTGTTGCCTTGTGCATGAATAATAGCAGTATCAAGTAATTCAGGAAATTCAGTTTCATACAAACTAAAAGGTTTATTTTGATACTGATTGTTTACTCCTATAAGAAGTGTAACTAAATCATAATCTTGAGAAGTGTTTTGAGAGTTTATTGCATTTTTAAGGTCAGTGGTTGTCCAACCTGTTTTAGCAATAACATCTAAAGTATAATTACTATTTGCAATATTATTAATTAAACTGTCTTTAAGTTGTTCTGGGAATCTACAAGTTTCACAGACGCTTTGTCCTATTGTATAACTATCTCCTAATGATAAAATTTTGAATTCTTTGATCAGTATTTCTTCTTCATTATCTACTGTATTGCTTTCATCATTATCATCGTCTAGATTACCCTGATTATCTAAATTTATATTTGATGATAAAGCCATATCTTGATTTCCATGGCATGACAGCAGAATGCAAATCATACATGAACATATTAGTAATACTTTTTTCATGTTTAAACTTAAATTGGCTTTAAAATTTTATGTATTACTTAAATGCGTTCAATCCTGTAATATCCAATCCAGTTATTAAAAGATGAATATCATGAGTGCCTTCATAAGTAATAACGCTTTCAAGATTCATTGAGTGGCGCATAATACTGTATTCTCCAGTAATTCCCATACCGCCTAAAATCTGCCTTGCTTTTCTTGCAATATTAATAGCCATGTCTACATTGTTGCGTTTTGCCATTGAAATTTGTGCTGAAGTTGCTTTACCTTCGTTACGTAAAACACCCAATCGCCAAGTTAGTAATTGAGCTTTGGTAATTTCGGTAATCATTTCAGCTAGTTTTTTTTGTTGTAACTGAAATTGTCCAATGGGTTTCCCAAATTGCATGCGTTCTTTACTATACCGAAGTGCGGTATCGTAACAGTCCATAGCTGCTCCAATAGCTCCCCAAGCAATGCCATAACGCGCAGAATCTAGACAGCCAAGCGGTGCACCAAGCCCTGATTTATTAGGCAATAAATTTTCTTTGGGTACTTTAACATTATCAAAAATAAGTTCTCCAGTTGCACTTGCCCGAAGCGACCACTTGTTATGCGTTTCTGGAGTAGAAAAACCTTCCATTCCACGTTCTACTATTAATCCATGAATACGACCTTCTTCATTTTTTGCCCAAACAATTGCAACTTGAGCAAAAGGCGCATTGCTTATCCACATTTTGGCACCGTTTAAAAGATAATGATCACCTTTATCTTTAAAGTTGGTTACCATACCAGCAGGATTACTTCCATGATCTGGTTCCGTTAATCCGAAACAACCCATCCATTCACCAGAAGCTAATTTAGGCAAGTATTTTTGACGTTGTTCTTCAGTACCGTATTTCCAGATAGGATACATCACTAAAGATGATTGAACAGATGCAGTTGAACGAACACCAGAATCACCCCGTTCTATTTCTTGCATGATCAGCCCATAAGAAATCTGATCTAAACCTGCGCCACCATATTCGATAGGAATATATGGGCCAAAAGCCCCAATTTCTGCCAAGCCATTTATAATTTGTGTAGGAAATTCTGCTTTTTGCGCATATTCTTCAATGATAGGAGATACACTTCGTTTTACCCATTCTCTGGAGGCATCTCGCACTAATTTGTGCTCATCTGATAGAAGTTCATCAAGATTGTAATAGTCAGGAGCTTCAAATAAATCTGGTCTCATTTAAGGTTGAATTTAATGTTTTCAAAGTTAACTATATCTAGTGAAAACGATTTAAATTCTATAGAAATATTTTGTACGATAAAGAATTTTCTTTCATAAATAATATAATTGTACATTTAGTTCATTCTTAACTAACCATTAACAGCATGTCAAAACCTCAAAAAATCGGATTAATAACCACCACGTCATTAGTTGTAGGGAATATGATTGGCGCGGGAATATTTTTATTGCCAGCAACATTGGCTAAATATGGAAGTATAAGTTTACTAGGTTGGTTGTTTACAGCTGTTGGGGCAATGATTTTGGCTAAAATATTTAGCAACATGAGTAGAATTCTCCCGGGAATAAGTGGTGGACCTTATGCCTATTCTAAAGCTGGTTTTGGGGATTTTATAGGATTTTTGGTGGCTTGGGGCTATTGGATATCAATTTGGGTAAGTAATGCAGCTTTGATTACTGCAATTATAAGCGCATTAAGTGTATTTTTTCCAGAGTTAAAAACCAATTCCATTTTGGCAATTTCTATTGGATTGGGAATAATTTGGTTGTTAACCTGGATTAATAGTAGAGGTGTTAGTGCTTCGGGAAAATTTCAGGTGATTACTACAATTTTAAAACTTTCCCCTTTAGTATTTGTTATTTTATTTGGGGTATTTTATTTTAATAGCAACAACTTCCCATCATTTAATTTAACTGGAAATTCTGATTTGGCTGCATTAGCTGGAGCTGCAACGTTTACACTTTATGCTTTTTTAGGCATTGAATCTGCTTCAATTCCAGCTGGAAGTGTCAAGAATCCGGAGAAAACAATTCCAAGAGCAACTATGTTAGGAACCATCATTTCTACACTTGTTTATATTTTAGGAACGGTTGTGTTATTTGGGATGTTACCAATTGATACTTTACAAACTTCACCAGCACCTTTTGCAGATGCTGGGAAAATTATTGGAGGTGAATATGCAGGATATTTTGTTGCGGCAGGCGCTGCTATCTCTGCTTTAGGATGTTTAAACGGATGGATTTTAATGTCTGGGCAATTACCAATGGCCACAGCGAATGATAATATGTTCCCAAGAGTTTTTAAGAAAGAAAATAAAAATAGTGCACCATATTTAGGGTTAATTATTGGAAGTATCTTAACTTCTGTGGTAATGTTGATGAATTACACCAAAGGGTTGGTAGATCAATTTTCATTTATTGCTAATTTGGTTGTTTTCACAGCCCTTATCCCTTATTTATTTACGGCTGCTGCCTATATTATAGTTTTAATAGAAAAGAAACTTCATTTGAATAATGCTTTTAAAACATTCACTTTAGGAACTCTTGGAGCTACATACTCCATCTGGGCTATTTTTGGTGCAGGACCCAATACTGTTTTTTATGGATTTTTGTTATTGCTGGCAGGGATTCCGTTCTATGTATTGATGCAATGGAATAAACGCGAAAAGTAAATGAAAACAACAAGTCATTCAGAATATTTAAAACTTAAATCGGTTTATATCAAATCAGCTGAAAATGCATTCGTTTCTCAAAATGAATTAAATAAACAATGGAAAGAATTGAATTATTTAGCACAGCCTGATTTTGAAGTGGCCATCAAAGAATATAGAGCATTTGAAAAATTATTGAAAGCTTCAAAAATTGATTTAAAATATTTCCCAGAAGACAATTCTGTAAAAATAGATTCAATCTATTGCAGAGATGCCTCTATAGCAACAGATTTTGGAATGATACTTTGTAATATGGGTAAAGCGGGTAGAATCAACGAACCAAAATCCCATAGAGAAGAATATTTAAAATGTAATATTTCTATTCTGGGAGAAATTCGGTTCCCAGGAACTCTAGAAGGAGGTGATGTTGCTTGGTTGGATGAAAAAACGTTGGCTGTTGGTCATACGTACCGCACTAATGAAGATGGAATAAACCAACTAAAACAGTTACTTGAAGCAAATGGCATTGAATTAATTGTTGTGGATTTACCGCATTACAAAGGCAAAGAAGATGTGTTTCATTTGATGTCTATTTTAAGCCCAGTCGATAAGGATTTGGCTGTAGTTTATTCACCGTTAATACCAATAAAATTCAGAAATCAATTGCTTGAAAGAGGTTTTCAACTAATAGAAGTTCCAGACAACGAGTTTGAAAGCATGGGCTGCAATGTTCTAGCCATTGCGCCTAGACAATGCATCATGGTTGATGGCAATCCAAAGACTTTAAGTCGTTTAAAGAAAGCTGGTTGTAAGGTTGAAATATATAAAGGTGAAGAAATTAGTGTAAAAGGTGGTGGTGGACCAACCTGTTTAACACGACCTCTTTTGAGAAGCTATTAACTACATTTTTAAATAAAAATCTTTAGTGAGATTTATGTAATCTTCAGTGTATTGATGTCTTGAGGTTTCGATGATGAGTTCTGTAGTTTCTACGTCACTTTCATGGAAAGAAAATTCAATCAAACTTCGCTTTATTTCTGAATTTATATTTCCTTTTACGTACAAGATTCTATTTGGATATAATTTAAAATTCGAGGCTAAATGAATAAACTGTGCTTCTTCTTTATGAGGAATGACAACAGAAAAAATTCCATTAGTAGAAAGTAATTTTGAGGTACATTTGAGTAAATGCTCAAAAGGCATAGCATCCTGAAATCTTGCTAAATCACGTTGAGAGTTTTTGGTTTTATAATCTTCTGAATAAAATGGTGGATTTGAAAGAATCAAATCGTATCTATTATCAATTTCATCTGTAAATTCTAAAAGTGAGGCATGGTAGCAAAATAATTTGTCATTCCATTTAGAATTTTCAAAATTCTCGACGCATTGTTCATAGGCACTATTGTCAATTTCAATGGCATCAATCACTTCAGCATCGCTTCGTTGCGCCAGCATCAGAGAAAGGATACCAGTTCCTGCTCCAATGTCTAGAATTGAATTCAAATAGTTTTCAACAGCCGTCCAAGCCCCAAGTAAAACGGAATCAGTACCAATTTTCATGGCACATTTGGTTTGATTTATGGAAAACTTTTTAAAAACAAAAGGATCATTTGACATACTTTTTTTAATTTGCAAAAAGTTTTTTAAAATAGCATTTTAATTCTAACTATTAACTCTATGAGATATTCTGATAAATTTTCCAACAAATTAAATGATTTATTAAACATGAATTATAAGGTTGAGAAAATTTATCTTGAGGCATTTAAAAACGCCACTGATGATACGTTGAAAGCATTTTTTAAAGAAAGACAAATTAAAAGGAGTGAATTTAGTATGGAATTAAGAAAAGAAATTGATAGTCATAATATTGCTCCTAGATCTGTTAATGTGTTAAGTAAATATTATCATAAAAACCAGATGAATGACAGTAATAATGATTCGTTAAACGATAATGAAAACATTTTATTCGAAATATTTAACTTATTACAAACAAGTATAGATAGCTATAATGAATTATTAAGGGAAATTAATTTGCCACTTTCGTTATGCAAAATCCTAATAAGGCAAAGAGATAATATTCAAGATACTATGAGAGTTTTTCAGAGAGAAGATGTATTCTTGTCTTAAATTTTATAGATACAAATCAATTAACCCTTCAGGCGTTTCTACCAAAATCGTTTTATTTTTTTTATCTACTTTTTTAATGAATTCATCATTCATTGGAATTAATATTTCAACACCATCTCTATCAATTTCAAAAAGTGCTTGTGCAGTAGAATCATTAATGGATTTAATTACCCCTACTTTACCAAAATAGATATCTTTAATTTCAAAACCTATAACTTCATGAAAATAAAATTTATCATCTTCTAATTTGGGCAATAAATCAAGAGGTAGATAGAGATCACATTTTAATAATGCTTCAGCGTCTGCTTCGGTATCAACATCTTCAAACTTTACACGTAACAATTCAGATTTATGTAATTGAGAAGATTCGATAAAAAAGGGCACTAAATTATTTCGTAAATCAATGAAAATAGCTTCCAGATTTTCATAAATCTCTGGTTCATCTGTATCTAACTTAATAAGTAACTCTCCTTTAAAACTATATTTCTTTACAATTTTACCGAGATAAAAACAATCTTGTTTTTGCATAATGAATTAGAATAAAAAACCCAGAACAAAGTCTGGGTTTAAAAGTATAAAAATAAATTTTTTATTCTTCTTCGTTTGAAGCTTCTGCTTTTGCAACTGTAGGTTCTTCAGTTGGTTCTTCAACAACTTCTTCAACAGCAATTCTGGCTTCATTTACCGCTTTTTCTGCAGCTAAAGCTTTGGCTTTTGCATCAGCATCAGCTTTCGCTAAACCATCTTTTTTGGCGTCAATTTTAGCAGCTTTGTCATCCAACCAAGCTTGAAATTTCTTTTCAGCTTCTTCTTCAGTAAAAGCTCCTTTTTTAACACCTATAGCCAAATGGTTTTTTAACATTGCTCCTTTATAAGATAATATTGCTCTTGCAGTATCTGTTGGTTGAGCACCATTTTGTAACCATTTTACAGCACCATCAACATCTAATTCTATGGTAGCAGGATTAGTGTTTGGATTATAAGCACCTAATTTATCTAGGTATCTACCATCTCTTTTTGATCGTGCATCGGCTGCAACAATCCAGTAATAAGGTTTTCCTTTTTTACCGTGTCTTTGTAATCTAATTTTTACTGGCATATAAATTAATTTGTGAGGTTCTCGACCTCTGTTATTAATGAGGCTGCAAAGATAATACAAATATTTAAAATTCAACTTTTTATTTAAAAAAGATACTTTCATCGATTTTATTATACTTTTTCAAACCTTTTTAAGTTATTTGTAATTCATACTTTATAGATTGATGAAAAAATGATATGAAAAGAAATATATTGTTAATGGCTTTATGCCTTGTAACTTTTTTTAATTGTTCTGACGAAATTGAATTTAATACGCCAGCTATTCAAGGGCATAAAAATGGAGAATTATGGAAGGCCCAATTTTATGCTGCAGATATTGATTTTGGTGGCTTTGTAATAGAAGGAGGAAATCTGGGTGAAAGAGTCCAACTTATTACAACTAACGATGTTAGAGGAACTTTTGATTTAGGATTGGAAAGTGGTAATGCAGCGTTTTATGTAGCTGCCGATGGCACTGTTTATTCTACTAAAAATACACCGGATACTAACATATTTTTATACCCGCCGAGTGGACAAATAATTGTTGAGGATATAGATAATGACGACCCAAAAGGCATATATGGTACATTTTGGTTTAATGCTTTTACTGCAGATGGTTCAAAAGTAATTAACTTTAACAGAGGTGTGTTTTATAATGTTCCACTTGTTGGAGGTTTGGTTCAAATTGAACCAGTTAACAATTAAGTCATAACATATCTATATATATAAAAGAGCATCGTATTAACGATGCTCTTTTTTTACAAAAACCCTACTTTAAATAACCAGTGATAAATTTTTTCATGAAGTGAATGTACCTTAAAATGATAATTTTTTTTTAATAACAAGGCCTTCTTATCTATATTTAAATCAATTAAACTTTAAATCAAAGGTGAAAGTTAAACTTGGCTCAACAAACTTACTTGTTGGGCAATGATTGCATCAATTTTACTGAATGGAACTTTTGAATAAGGTTGCGACATCCACTTTCGCATCACTTTATTAGTCACTTCTTCAATTTTTCGTTCATTCAATTCTTCGTTTTGATTTTTAAAAAGGTCTTTTACTTTTTGATTGATAATTGATTTAGATTTTACTAAATGGTCTCTTAATACCGCGTCTTCAAGCCATTTTTTAAATTGAGCGAATTCTTCAGAAATGATAATATTTACTTCGTCTATTGCAGCAAGTCGTTTTTCTTTGGTTTCTTCTAAATCGACAGAAATTAAATCTAAATCATAAAAAACAATATTGTCTCTATTGATAGATGATTTGTCTATATTGCTAGGAACTGCTAAATCAATGAGCAATAATTTTTTAGTTGTTTGAGGAATCTTTTTAATAAGATGATGGCAGTTGCTTGCAGCACTAATTATAACATCAAAATTATCAAATTCATTATTAAGAACTTTGTTCCAGTTATAAGTTTTACATTTAAAAATGTTAGCTAGAGTTTGTGCTTTTTCACTAGTACGATTACTGATGAAGATATTCTTAAAATTGAATTTTGAATTGTATTTAAATAATTGTTTTACAATATCACCAGCACCGATGAACAAGATACTTTTGTTTTTTAGAGCTGCTTTACCATAACTATTTCGAATGGCTTTTAAAGATTTATATGCTACAGATGTTGTGCCATCCCTAAAATGAGTTTCATTGCTTATGCGTTTATGACTTATAAAAACTGCTTGTAAAGCACGCTCTAATAGTGAGCCTTGGAGTTTATGAGCTATGGAAAATTGATAAGCTTTTTTTATTTGATGGATAATTTCTGCGTCACCAATAATCATAGATTCTAAACCGGTAGCAACATCTAGTAAATGTCGTGCTGATTCTTCTGTGTTATTACTATATGTAAAATACTTTACAAATAAATTTGAATAATCTTTTGTTTTATGAATAATAATGAAATCACGAATTTTTGCAGCAGATGTTGAGGTGGATTCAAAATAAATTTCGCTTCTGTTACAAGTGGCTAAAATCAACAGAGCAGAAACATCTGAAAATGTTTTACAAATGATTTCTGATAGAGTTTCTTTTTCCAATTCAGAAATGTGAAACTCCTCCCTTTGCATAACAGAAGCTGTTCTATGAGAAATTCCAATAAATTTTAATGTTTTGGTCATAGACAGTATTTAGAATATTCTTGTACTCAATTCAAAATTAATACCTAATAATGGTTTAATTAATGACAATTGTCATGTTTTTATAATTAAAAAACTAATTATGAAAATTCAGGAATATTACAAATTATTTTACTAAAGATTTTATATAGTTAACAACTAACCAACGCTCTTCCTCATCTGTTATTTTTTTTTCAAAGCTTGGCATATCGTCTCTGCCGATGATAGTTTTATAGTAAATGCTTCCATCAGTTTCTTTTTTAAAAGAGTCGGTGTCAAAATCTGGAACTTTGGTATCAATACTTTCAGCTTTTGTACCATCACCATGACCTTTAGAACCATGACAGGATTTACAATGTTTTGTATATAAAATTCTTCCTACTTTCTCGTCATCTGAAGCAGTGGCGTAGGGGTTATCCATATTGACATATTTTGAAGGAATTTTCCAAGGCTCTTGGATAATTATATTGCCAGAAATCATTGAAATTGAAGCAAAGCTCCCTAAAATAATGGTGCTTATAATAAATATTCGATTTTTCATAATAATTGAATTTGTATTTCTAATTAGTTAAAGGTTTAATTTTACTTATTCTGTATAATTTAAAAAAAATATAACAAATTATATACCATACTGCGAATATCATTGAACAAACAATGATAATTAAACTTTTTGGCGCATTAGCAGCAGAAGCCCATAAAGATCGTTTTTCACTTTCTAAATTTTCTAGTTCAGTAGGTAGTCCCCAATTTTGAGTAATTTCTTTAGATTGATCGCTATATAAATCAGAATCAAGTATCTTTACAACTATTATAACATTACCTTCGGCATCTCCAGGTAAATCATTTGGAAATACTATTTCTACTATTCCATTTTCATCTGTAATATTAAAAGGATCTCCTATTGGTAATAAGCTAAAGGTTCTTTTTACATAAAAATATACTTCAAGATCTTCAATAGGTAAACCAGATTGATCTACTGCTTTGGTTGTAATAATTTTCGTATTGTCTTCTTCCGAGAAAGAAACAGATAGAATAGCTTCCTCCATAGAATCTTGAGCATAAAGGGTCGAGTTATTAAAACATATTACAATTAAAAGAATTAACACCTTAAACACTTGTATATTTAAATCGTTATGAATTCTCATTTTTAAAAATATTTAGTTTATCAATAGTTTCAGAATCAAGTTTTTCTTTTAAAATAGGGATTACAGGAAATAATTTAATTAGCACGGTAATTATTAATAAAAACCAAGCAAAAGATGAAAATGTAATAGCCCATTCTTCCCATGTAGGAATGTAATGTAAATAAGATTCGTCGACATCTTGAATTGGTAAATAAGGGTGTTGAAGTGATGGAATAACTATTAAAAACCTTTTCAACCATGCTCCTAAAACAACAAATATGGAGATAATAAATATAGGCAATGGTTTACGAAATGGTTTAAATATCAAAAAAAATATAGGTAAAATAAGTCCTACTAATTGAACAAACCAGTACATTGGCGCATATTTCCCGGTAAATAATTCTGTAATATGCTCACCTTCCACGCCAACCATTTTAAAAGCTGGTCCAAGATATTCATTAATATTAAAATAAAGATAGACCAGCGATAATAACACTAAAAGCCTACCCATTTTTTCAAAATGCAATTCTGTTATATATTTCTTAAGCTTCAAATGAATTCTAACTAAATACATTCCAACAATAATTACTGCGGCGCCAGCCATAAAGGCTCCAGAAACAAAGTAAGGGCCTAAATTGGTGCTATCCCATCCTGGTCGCCAGGTTGTTGCAAATAGCCATGAAGTAACAGTGTGGATTGCAAAAGCAACAGGAAGTACGGTAATAGCTAATATTTTTGTTACTTTTAAATGCATTTCTATTTGTTTAGGATGATTACTCCAATTAATAGACAAAGTACGGTATAAC
The DNA here is from genome assembly GCF_040117515.1 of Gilvirhabdus luticola. Taxonomy (NCBI): domain Bacteria; kingdom Pseudomonadati; phylum Bacteroidota; class Flavobacteriia; order Flavobacteriales; family Flavobacteriaceae; genus Gilvirhabdus; species Gilvirhabdus luticola. The sequence continues at coordinate 454,508 of NZ_JBEEEN010000001.1, read as the reverse complement.
CATTTTTTCCATTTTGGAATGACAGTTAAACGATCACGACAAAGTGCAATATCTGGAAGTAATGAGAGGTATAGCAATAATAAGCTTATCACCAAGTATGTTGAAATAATAATGACATCCCAAATAATTGGAGACTGAATTCTTAAATGCATTATGACATAGAAAAAACGATCTGGACGACCCATGTCAACTATAATGATCACTGCTGCACAAATAATAGCCGCAACAGCAATAATTTCAGATAACCTTGTTAAAGGTCTAGACCAATTATTATTATTGAGTTTTAATATAGAACTAATTAAAGATCCTACTAAACTTATGGCAACAAAAAACACAAAATTTGAGATATAAATACCCCAAGACGTGTAATCTCTCATAGCGGTTATAATAAGTCCAAACTTTAACTGTCTATAATAAGCATATCCACCAATACAAATAATGATAAGAAGAAAAGTAATCCATAATTTATATTTTAAGGATGTATTTACAGTATGACCTAATAAAGCTTTTCCTCTTTTTGTTCTATATAATTGTTCTTGTTGTAATACTTTATTCATGACTCACTATTTTCTTCGGTAACCTTTTCAAAAGGGAATAGCCTATCAACTGGAGGCAGGTAATAAACACGTGGTTTTGTACCTAGTTCTTCTAAATACCGGTAACCAGCTTTATCTTTTAACAGAGTACTTAATCTTACCGTTTCTTCACCATTAGTTACGGTATCATCAATTTCATCACCAAAATAAATGACACCATTTGGACAAGCTGGCACACAATGGGGTAGTTTGTTTTGGCGAAGCATATCTGGGCAAAAATCACATTTTGCTACGGTTCCGACTTTACTGGGAAGACTCGTTTCAGGCGAATATGGCAGGTCTAATTTTCCTTCAGGAGGCTCTCCCCAATTAAATACTCTTGCGGAATATGGACAAGCCGCCATACAGAACCTACAACCAATACAGCGTTCATTATCAATAAGAACAATGCCATCAGTACGTTTATAGGTTGCGCCAACTGGACAAACCTTTACACAAGGCGGATTATCACAATGAAAACATTTTTTTGGCATCCAATATGGAGATGATTTTTCATTGTCTTTCATTTCCAAAACCTTAATATATGGTCTATCTGGTGTTAAGTTATGATGTTTGTCACATGAATTAATACATTTTCTGGCATTTTTACATTTGCTTAAATCTACGACCATGACCCACTTTTTTCCTGGAATACCTTCTCGCGCTTCTTTAGGAGATGCGCCTTGATGTAAATGTTCCATGGCTTCAATTTCAGAATTTGGAACCTGGACCAATTTACCATCGGTTGTTAAAAGCGTTGTTTTTTTGGCCGATTTTTCTTTACATGAAGAAAGAGTGCCTAGTGCCAATCCTGTAGCAGCAAGAATTCCTCCACTTGAAATTGTTTTTAAGAACCATCTTCTAGAATCAGTATTGGAATTGTCATTTTCCATTATTGAGAATTTATGAAATTAAATAAAAAACCAAATAGATTTCTTAAAATATTCTCTTTTAGGGCTCAAACCTTAAATTAAGGTTTCTATTTTTAATAGAAATCTAGTCGAGTCTATTAAAGGTATAGTGTTATTATGAGGAAATTAATGACATATGTCATGTTTTGTAACTTTTGTTACATAAGACAACAAGGTAGATAATAAAAAAACCGAGCAATTTGCTCGGTTTTTTTATTATTAAAGAATGATTATTTAATTTATTCAGCCAAAGTTCTCATATAATTTACAATTAACCATCTATCTTCATCATCAGGCATTTTTTTGGTATATTCTGGCATATCATCTTTTCCAAAAGACGTTTTATAAAATAATGCTCCATCAGTTTGACCTTGGAATTCTTCAGATGAGAAGTCACCCAAATCGCCATTCATTTCTGCAGCCTTTGGTCCATCGCCATAACCTTCCTTACCATGACAAGATTTACAATGTTTATCATATAACGATTTTCCGATAGCAAGGTCCTCTTTGGGATTTATGGGATTTTTCATATTGACATATTTATCAGGAACCTGCCATTCATCTTGGATTGTACTGGTAAATGAATAATAACTAAATGCTATTATGCCTATAAGTATTATTGTTTTAAGTGTTTGCATATTTTTAAGATTTTGAAATTTTGAACAAATTAATAAATAAATATATAATTAATCCCCACATTCCAAAAATTATTAAGTTTGGAAATATAAGCAGAAATAAAGGTGTTTTACCTCTTGGAGACCACATTGTTCTTTGGTCAAATGTTGATTCCTCAACTATTGGTTTTCCAAGTGGAGCATTTATTATTGCCTTTACTGTTCCGTAATCATCACTATCCAGAAGAACAACCTCAATTATTAAATTACCATCTATTCCTGGTATCCCTTCTGCAACAGGAACAATTATTGTGCCATTTTTATCTGTGCTATTAAATTCTTCTCCAATTCTTAAAGGTCTAAACAACCGTTGAACCTGAACATTTAAATATTGGTCACTAAGCAAACTGTCAGTACTTGTTTCTTTTATTATTGCACTTACATAATTTATACTGTCTTTTGTAATAATAGAAGCAGTAATTGAAGCGTCTTTAAAACTTACGGTTCTTGAAGCCCTTTTAAACTTTTCATTTCCTTTAAAGGAAACGTTAACTGTATAAATGTTTAAAGAGTCAGGTTTTAATTCATTTATACTTTTAAGGATATACTTACTTTTACCCATTTTATTGGTCGTCGTCGTACCTAATTCAACCTCTTCACCATTAAATTCGTTTGTAAGTATCAAATCAATATTAGGAACAGTTATATTTTCTCCATCTACTCTTGCAGTAGCAGCAAGATCAAAATAAATATCCCCATCCATTATTTTATAGTAATCTGCCTTTAATCGCACAGTGCTTTTTTTAACATCTTGTGCATGTAATTGAGGCATTTCTACATTAAATATAAATGCAAATAGAAAAGCCAGAAATAAAATAGGGTAATTGTTTAGAATTTTCATGACTTCTAATTTTTATCGATATTTAACAATTCTTGTTCATCAGCTGTTCTTTGTATAGGAATGATAGGTAAATATCTAACTAACAAAGTAATTAGCAACAAACACATTGCCAATGTCGCAAAAGTTATTAACCATTCATGGATACTTGGGAAGTAGTGATGCCATGATTCTGGTACGCCTTCTATTGGTAAAAAGGGATGCAATAATGTTGGTGTGACTATTACATAACGTTTCCACCAGGATCCCACTACGACCATTAGGCCAACAATAAACATAGGAAATGGTTTTCTGCCTTTTTTAAACAATAATATAAGGATAGGTAATAGTAGCCCTACTATCTGTGCAAACCAAAAAATTGGCGCATACTCTCCAGAAATTAAAGCATTTAAGTGGATATCCTCTTCAACAGGAGCTGTGAAAATAGGAATTAAATATTCATTGATATTAAAATAAAGATAGGTAAAACAAGCTAGGACTAAATATTTACCCATTTTATCAAAATGGTATTCAGTAATATAATTTTCAAGACTTCTTACTTTTCTTAAGATATAAACCATAGTTATTAATGCACCCACTCCTGCAACAAAGGCACCAGATATAAAATAGGCCCCCATATTAGTGCTGTCCCAACCAATTCTATATGTAGTTGAAAACAACCAGGCATCAATGGTTTGCAATAATATCCCTACAGGAATAATCATTACCGCAATAATTTTAATAGACTTTTCTTGAATTAATTTTTGAGCTTTAGACCCTGACCAATTAAGAGCTAATTTACCGTACCATTTACTATACTTTGGTTTGGCGCTTTTAAAATGCTTTTTCAACAATGCTAAATCAGGTAGTAAAGGAAAATATAACAACAAAAAGCTTAGGGCAATTGAAGTTGGGATTATTATGACATCCCAGGTAATTGGTGATTGTAATCTGGCATGCAAAAATAGATTTAATAATCTGTCTGGTCTACCCATATCAATCATAATGGTCAATCCAGCCATTACGATTGCAGATAATGAAATAATTTCAGCAATCCTGACTAAAGGAGTTCGCCATGAATTATTGGTCAATCTTAAAACGGCAACAGTAACAGAACCCACAAAACTGGTGGCAACAAAGAACACAAAATTTGAAATGTAAATTCCCCATAGAGCATAGTCTCGCATATTAGTGACCACTTGACCTTTAATAATTTGATCTATGTAAGCAAATAATCCAATAACAATAATTATCGATAAAAAAATTACCCAAATTGTACCTCGTTTTCCAAATTTTCTAGGTGCTAAATCTTTTAGCAGAACATCATAATTTTTCATTATTCGTTGCGAGTTTCTACAGATTCATATTTTTTGTAATTTTCAAGGCCATCTTCAAATTTAACCAACCTGTTAACTGGAGGTAAATAATAAACACTTGGTGCAGTTCCTAATTCCTCCATTAAACGATATCCAGCCTTATCTTTAATTAATTTACTAAACCGTACAGTTTCTTCGCCATTGGTAACAGTGTCTTCATATTTATCACCAAAATAGAATACACCATTTGGACATGCTGTAACACAGTGTGGAAGCTCGTTGTTTTTTATGGCATGTGGGCAAAAATCACATTTATCAACGGTGCCTTTTTTACTTGGTAATCCAGCATATTCAATGGAAAGATTTTCATGGCCCATATCCATGTTCATCATGATTTCACTCATTCCTCCTTGTTCAGGCTCACTCCAATTAAAAACTCTAATGGAATATGGACAGGCTGCCATACAGAATCTGCACCCAATACAACGTTCATTGTCTATTAAAACTAAACCATCCCTTCGTTTAAAGGTAGCATCAACTGGGCAAACTGTTACACAGGCGGGTTGATCGCAATGCATACAAGTTCTTGGCATCCAATATGGTGCTGTATCTTTAGATTCCTGCATTTTATGAACCTTTATCCAAGCATTTTCACCAGTTACAAAATGGTGTTTATTGCAGGAAATTACACATTTTAATGCATTTTTACATTTGGCCAAATCAATAACCATAACAAATTTGCGGTTGGGGATGCCTTCTCTAACATCTGATTTGTTCATATGAGCCATATCCCCTATTTGAGCCTTTATAACCTCAACAACTTCTGACGAATCCACTTGAACAATTGTACCATCGGTAGTCATAAGCTCCATTTTTTCACTGGAATTACTAGTGTTGTTAGCATATAATTTGGAAGCCAATTTTGACAACCCAATGCTTCCTATTGCTGCGGCTACACCTAATTTAAGCCCATTATCAAGAAATTTCCGTCTTGAAGTTTCCTTATTTTCTTCCATTTATAGGGGTTTGATCGAATTAAAGCTTTTTACTAAGCCAATTGAGTAATGATTTATTTGATATATTTTTCTTTACAACTTTTGATTTTTTGATGACACTAGTTTTTACCTTAACTGCTGTTCCATCTGGCTTTAATAAAGTTTGGTATTCGTCATCAACATTATCTTCTTTGTTTTCAATAACCTCGTTAACTGGATTTCCGAATCCCAAAAGCGGAATTAACAAACTTCCACCCAAAAAAGGTAGGAAGCCTCTTCTTGAGATTTGTCTTTCTTTTTCAGTCTCACTTTTTTTCATAGAATATCAAAAATTATATACTCTTGTAATATTGAAGCCAATTAGGATATCTCCACCAAAAAAATCGTTTGTATTCATCATGTAATTTTGTTGTGGCACAATACCGTTGTAGTTGGTCATGAACAATTGAAATGCATGACCTGATGTTGCAAATTCTACTCCTAAACTAATTCCCGGATGATTATAATCAAATTCAAATTCATCTTTATCAAAACTTGTAATAGGTTGACTGTAGTCTAACAAAATTGACGTTTGAGGACTTATTTTAAAGCGGCCACCAAACGCAATTGAGAATCTGTCATTATTCATAAAAGAACCATCAACAAAATTAAAATGTGATATACTTGGTGCAAATTGCAGTGAAAGATTTGGATTGAAACGACGAGCAATTATTAGTTGATGAAAGTATGAATACCGATGTTGTTTTAAATAAAATTCATCATCCCACTGTTTTCCCGAACGACCATCTATTGTGAAATTTCCATAGTAAGTTATACTAACGGGTATCTTATCTGAACGGGTTTGACTTAAGACACCAACTTTCCAGTTAAAATCACTAAATCTATTATTTTTGGTAATACCGTATCCAATGGTTAATCTATCTAAAATAGCATAGGATACCCCTATTCTAATATTTGCGTTGGCACCGTAAATTCCACCTAAAGAATTTTCTTCATCAATTAAACCAAAACGATGTTGCATCATTACTTCTAATGTGTTTTTGCTAAAAAGTATGTTGGTCGCATTATCAATTATTGAAGAACTTTCAAACGCAGGTCTTTCAGGCTTGTCTACAATTGAATCCTTTTGTTTTTCTTGAGCTAAAACCAAAAAAGGCATTATAAGAAAAGTTAAAAGAAGAAGTGTTTTATATTTTTTCATAAGAAACGTCTTAAATTTTAATCGTTTTCAGCACCATCATCAATCCATTTTTTAATTAAAGCCAGAGATTCACTATCTATATTTCTATGCTCATCAATGGCCAATTTTATATATAATCTACTATCAAGTGAGTTACCAGACACAACATAGGTTGGAACAAGAGCATTATAGGCTCTATCTGGTCTTAAATCTGGATTTATAGCTCCACCATTATGACATTCTATACAATTATATGATTCAAAAATTGGTAATATGTCTGTGCTAAATAAAACTGTTTGCTCTGGTGGGATTACTATAGGTTCATCTTGAGGCACGTCAGTTAAATCATCGTAGTAACATGAAAAACACAACAAGATAAGACTATTTACAAGAACTACTTTTAATAGTTTTTTCATTTCGTTTAATATTTGTGTTTTACAGTATTATTAATCTTGCAATGCTTCAATAGAGTTTTTCAATAATGCCTCTGAATATTTTGGATTATGAACACCTTTACTTTGATCTTCTTCCAAAGTTTTGTAGTTCCATATCGCTTGAGCGTGACTTACGGGAACTGTAAGTGGATTTGAACTACTTGCATTTTCTCCACTTTCACCAAGGACACTTCCACTTTCAGAAATATATCCTTTAACTACTAACATATCATGTAAAGTTTGATAATCTGCTCTAAATGCAGTCGTTCCATTCATTGCAATATCTTCAAATTGAGTTGCTGTCATATCAGTATGACACGCAACACAGGTATTTAGTGTTGGTTCCCAGGTATGTGAGCCATCCGTTCCATCTGTAGTTTCGCCCATATGGCATGACGTACATGACGCACCAGTTTTGTGTGTAGATGTACCTCTGCCAGGATATCCCACAGAACCCACATAATTTGCCCCCATAATACCTTCAACCATTGTAGATTGTGGTCCATGGTGCGGTCCAAAGCGTCGACTAGTAATAATATAATCACCTGTTCCGCTAGGAATTGCATAACTATTTCTAGGTTGGTGACAATTAATACAGGTATTGCTTCTTCCTAATGGGTCGGCAGTACTAGTCATATCCAATGTCACAGCAGGGTCAATATATAGATTAATAGGATCAATATTTCTTAATGCATAGTCATTTCCATCATTTTCAAAATCGAATGACCTATGATTACTATGACAACCTGTACAATTAATTGCAGTTGAAACATCATAACCGTCTGGATGAGCTGATGGAATTTCATTACCATAAGCGTCTTCAACCGGTTCACCTGTATCGTCGAGTTCAACAAAGAGACCAGATAATAAATCTATATAACCTTGATTGTTGTGACATCTAGCACAACGTGCACTTTCACCCCTTGCCCAAGAGGTTCCGTTGGCATGACCAGAATTGTAATAAGCAACATGAATTGGATCTCTGTATTCATTTGCATGGCAATTGATGCAGACGGCTGCAGAAGCATCTACACCATCTATACCATCAATTCCATCAATTCCATCTATACCATCAATTCCGGCTTGCCCGGGTATAGCCTGATATTCGCTAGTACATTGTAAAAACATGAAACAGGATGCGACCAAAAGCAAGGACTTTATTATACCTAAATTTTTCATATGATTAGTTTTATATTGTTATAAGTAGAATATTGGGTTAAATTAAAAGTTTAAAAGAAATTAAAATATGATATTTATCATATTTTGGAAATGGAATAGAATATCTGAAAATTGTTTTGTTTACAACTGTTCATAACTTTTATCCATATAACCCTATAATTATTCTTAATTTTAAAGTTCTTATTTTTTCAGAAGAAAACAGCTTTATGTATTTAATTTTTGATACTGAAACAACAGGTTTACCTAAACGTTGGGATGCGCCAATAAGTGATACTGATAACTGGCCAAGATGTGTTCAAATTGCTTGGCAATTACATGACGAACTTGGTAATTGTATTGAACATCAAGATTATTTAATACAACCTGATGGTTTTAATATTCCTTATGATGCCGAGAAAATTCATGGTATTTCTACTGAATTGGCTCAAGATAAGGGTGCTTCTTTAGTTAAAGTATTGGAAAAGTTTAATCAAGCTTTAAATAAAACCAAGTTTGTTGTAGGTCAAAATGTTGGTTTTGATCTCAATATTATGGGAGCTGAATTTATTAGGACAGATATTGCCAATAAACTTCAGGAATTACCTGTATTAGATACCTGTACAGAATATACAGCAGAACTTTGTAAAATTCCTGGAGGAAGAGGCGGAAAATATAAATTACCAACTTTAACCGAACTCCATGAGTTTTTGTTTAATGAACAATTTGAAGACGCACATAATGCCACGGCAGATGTGGAAGCCACAGCGAGGTGCTTTTTTGAATTAATCAGAAAGGAAGAATTTACGAAAGAGGAATTAGATGTTCAGCCAGATTATTTTCAAAGATTTTCTGAAGCCAATCCTAACGAAATTCAACTTATCGGACTAAAGCATATCAACCTTAAAAAGGAAAGTGCTAAAATAAATCAACAACTTCAAGAAAGACAAACTGAAACTATTCTTGATGAAGAAGTTGAACAAAACATTTCAGAATTAGCAGATGTAGATTTTGTACATCTTCATAATCACTCACAATTTTCAATACTTCAATCTACCATTAGTATTAAAAACCTGGTGTCCTCAACAGCAAAATATAATATGCCTGCGGTGGCATTGACTGACCATGCCAATATGATGGGCGCTTTTCATTTTGTAAAGGAAGTTTCTAATCATAACAAAACAGTTAAAGCAGAGAACAGCAAAGCGATTGAACAAGGTAAAAAGCCAGTAGCAAAAGAGATAAAACCAATTGTTGGATGTGAATTTTTTGTTTGTGAAGATCATTTAGATAAAACGCGAAAGGATAATGGCTACCAGATTGTGCTGCTGGCAAAAAACAAAAACGGATATTACAATTTAGCCAAATTGTCATCAATTGCTTACACTCAAGGATTTTATTATGTACCAAGAATTGATAAAAAATTGATTCAGCAGTATAAAGAAAATTTGATAGTTCTAACTGGAAATCTTTATGGTGAAGTTCCGAGTAAAGTTTTAAATGTTGGCGAGAACCAGGCTGAAGAAGCCTTGTTGTGGTGGAAAAATGAATTTGATGATGATTTATATATCGAGCTGATGCGTCATAATCAAGAAGATGAAAATCGCGTAAATAAAGTATTGATTGAGTTTTCAAAAAAGCATGATATTAAGCTAGTAGCAAGTAATAACACCTATTATACAACGCAAGAAGAAGCAAATGCACATGATATTTTATTGTGTGTAAAAGATGGTGAAAAGCAAGCTACTCCAATTGGTCGAGGACGTGGTTATCGTTATGGATTGCCAAATAAAGAGTATCACTTCAAATCTTCTGATGATATGAAGTTACTCTTTAAAGATATTCCTGAAGCAATTACTAATATTCAAGAAGTTGTTGACAAAATTAAGCCTTTTGAATTGGCTCGTGAAGTTTTACTTCCAAAGTTCAAAATTCCAGAAACTTTTGAAAACGAAGATTCTTATTTAAAACATTTGACCTATGAAGGTGCAAAAAAACGTTATGAAAAACTTACTCCTGAAATAAAAGAACGGATAGATTTTGAATTAGAAGTTATTAAAAATACGGGTTACCCAGGATACTTTTTAATTGTTGAGGACTTTATTCGAGAAGCCAGAAACATGAATGTATCTGTTGGACCTGGTCGTGGTTCAGCTGCAGGTTCTGTTGTTGCCTATTGTCTGTGGATAACAAATATAGACCCTTTAAAGTATGATTTACTTTTTGAGCGTTTCTTGAATCCAGATCGTGTGAGTATGCCAGATATTGATATTGATTTTGATGATGAAGGACGTGGTCGTGTTATGGATTATGTTATTAATAAATATGGAAGTAACCAAGTAGCACAAATCATTACTTATGGGACTATGGCTGCTAAATCTTCTATTAGAGACACAGCTAGAGTATTAGATTTACCACTCCACGATGCAGATAGAATTGCAAAACTAATTCCTACTATGTCTAAACTGAATAAAATTTTTGGTTTGGGAGAAAGTGAATTGAGCAGCAAATTTAGATCTGAAGATTTAATAAAAGTGAACCAGCTTTTAAATATTGCCGATGGCGAAGATTTGGAAGCTGAAACTGTAAATCAAGCACGTGTACTTGAAGGTTCAGTTCGTAATACAGGAATTCACGCATGCGGTGTTATTATCACACCAGATGATATTACCAACTTTGTTCCAGTAGCCACAGCTAAAGATTCAGATCTGTACGTCACCCAATTTGATAATTCAGTTGTTGAAGAAGCAGGTTTGCTTAAAATGGATTTTTTAGGTCTAAAAACCTTGACCTTAATAAAAGACACCGTTAAGATTGTAAAGGCAAAGCACAATATTCAACTTGACCCTGACAACTTTCCTTTAGATGACGAGAAAACCTATGAGTTATTTCAGAAGGGCGAAACCGTTGGCATTTTTCAGTATGAATCAGCCGGCATGCAAAAACATCTTAAGGATTTAAAACCAACTGTTTTCAATGATTTAATTGCTATGAATGCCCTCTATCGTCCAGGACCAATGGAGTATATTCCAAGTTTTATTCGTCGTAAACATGGTGACGAAAAAATTGAATACGATCTTCCTGATATGGAAGAAACCCTAAAAGATACCTACGGAATTACAGTCTATCAAGAGCAAGTAATGTTATTGTCTCAAAAATTAGCCAATTTCTCAAAAGGTGAAGCCGATGTGTTAAGAAAAGCAATGGGAAAAAAGATATTTTCCTTACTTCAAAAGTTAAAACCTAAATTTCTGGATGGAGGCGAGAGTAACGGACATCCACGTGACATTTTAGAAAAAATATGGAAAGATTGGGAAGCTTTTGCCAGTTATGCATTCAACAAATCACATTCTACATGTTATGCTTGGATTGCCTATCAAACAGCCTATTTAAAAGCACATTATCCAGCAGAATACATGGCAGCAGTGCTTTCAAATAATATGAACGATATTAAGCAGGTCACATTTTTTATGGAAGAATGTAAGCGTATGAAACTAAAAGTACTGGGTCCTGATGTTAATGAAAGTTATTATAAGTTTTCAGTAAACAAAGATTACGCTGTTAGATTTGGAATGGGAGCTATTAAAGGTGTTGGACATGGTGCTGTAAAAACTATTGTGGAAAATAGAAAGCAAGACGGCAATTATAAATCTATATTCGATTTATCAAAACGTATAGATTTAAGAGCAGCCAATAAAAAGGCCTTTGAAAATTTAGCACTAGCCGGTGGTTTTGATTGTTTCAAAGAGACACATAGAGCGCAATATTTTCATGACGAAGGAGATGGCATTACTTTTTTAGAAAAAGCCATTCGTTACGGAAGTAAGCATCAGGAAAACGAAAATTCTGCTCAAGTCAGTCTTTTTGATGATGCAAGCGAAGTTCAAATAGCAGAACCACAAGTACCTCCTTGTGAAGAATGGGGAACTATGGAAAAACTGGCTCGTGAAAAAGAAGTAGTTGGTGTATATATTTCTGGTCACCCGTTAGATGATTTTAAAACTGAAATGAACACATTTTGCAATGCTAGTTTAGCCTTGCTATCAGATTTAGAAGCCTTTGTAAATAAAGAACTCGTTTTTGGTGGAGTGGTTACAGATGTACAGCATCGCGTGAGCAGACAAGGAAAAGGTTGGGCTTTGTTTACCGTTGAAGATTATACAGATAGTTATGAATTCCGGATTTTTGGTGAAGAATATTTAAAGTTCAGACACTTTTTAATGAAAAACAATTTTGTGTTCGTCAGGGTATTTATAAAAGAAGGATGGACCAATAGAGAAACAGGTAAAAAAGGAGAACCAAGAATGCAATTTAATAACTTCCAGTTATTGCAAGATGTTATGGAAACCTATGCTAAGAAATTGTCCATTAAACTTAATATCCAAGACATTAAAGAAGAGAAAATAGTTGAACTTAAAGACTTGTTGCATCTACACCAAGGCAATCATGCTTTAAATTTTGTGATTTATGATAATTCTGAAAGTATTAAACTGCAATTGCCGAGTAGAAAACAAAAGGTAAAAATTTCACAAGAACTTTTGGATGAATTAGAAAATAATGATGTGTTTTATAAGTTGAATTAGCATTGATAGATCCGATTTCTCATTTTCAAAATCTTTTTAATCAACATTTACAAGAGTGCAGGCTTTCAATTCCACATGCGTGTTGTTTTTCTACAATAGGTTTAGATGGCTATCCTAATTCAAGATTTGTGTCATTAAAAGAAGTCATTGATGAAGGTTTTGTTATTACTGGTTCTCTCGACTCTTTAAAAGGAAAAGAGGTAAAAAACAACAATAAAGTAGCTTTGTCTTTTTGGCTGGAGTCAATTTCATATCAAATAAGGATTCAAGGAGAAGCTCAACAGATAGGTAAAGATTTAGCTAATAAATATTTTTATGAGCGCAGTAAAGAATCTCAATTGGTTACCTTAATTTCGAAACAAGGGCAAACAATTGACAATTATTCAAGTTTATTAAAAGAATTAGATAAAGCCTCAATAGCTTATGAAGATAATATTGTTCCAATACCAGAAAGTTGGGGTGGATTAATTATAAATCCAATTCGTATAGAATTTTTAATGTTTAAAAAGTCAAGACTTCATCAAAGAGAATTATTTACTAAAGATGATAACAAATGGACTTCAAGTATTTTGCAACCGTAAATTTAATTTATGAGTCATTTAAGAACCTATCTAAATTATCTAATTTATCATCCCAGAACTGTTCATAGAATTTAATCCATTTGTTTACTTCTTGAAGTTGTTTAGGGTTTGCATTACAAAATCGTTCTCGACCTTTAGAACCTATATAAACAAGGCCAGCCTCTTCAAGTGTTTTTATATGTTTTGTAAGACCTTGTCTACTCATATCAAACTGTGATGAAATTTGAGTGATCGATAAAGCTGTACTTGCTAAAACCAAGGCGTGAAATATCTCACGCCTTGTTGGGTCTGCAATGGCTTTAAAAATTTTGGTTATTTTATCCTGCATTTACAACTTCTTTTAAATAGGTTGTTAGTTCAGTAATACAATTAATCCAACCACCATTAAAGCTCTTGAACATAGCAACAGCAGTTTCTCCAGCATAATTTGAAATACCAGAATGTTCTAAATAGAGTTTTGTGCCATTTTCTGTAGATTCTAATTCCCATTTTACTGTAGTTTCAACGTTAGTGTCAGAAACTATCCAAGTATAAATAAGCGTATAAGGATGGGCTTGTTTTACCTCGCCAGTAATAGGTACACATCCGTTTTCTTCACTTGCTGTAAAGGTGTACTGATAACCTTTTTTGGCTTTAAAATCAGCTTTAATAAACCAAGTTGAAATTTCTTCGGCAACTGTAATAGCATTCCATACTTTGTCAATAGGATGGTTAAATAGCGCTTCTTTGGTGATAGCATCTTTCATAATTATTCGTTTTTTGTGATTAATAAATTAGTCTTTGAAGTTGCTAATTTACTAAAATATTTTTAATATGCAACTTTTTAGTTGCATATTATATTTGATTGAAGACATCAAATTGTTACAAATAGATGATTTTATGATTAATTAACGTTTCAAAATCTGTAATAACCTCAAACAATGTCATTATAAACAAAACAAATTGTCCGGTTGTAAGCTTTGGTAAATATTTTGACTAATTTTGCGTATTAAATAGAAGTAAAACACAATAAATTAAAATATTATGGCATTAGAAATAACAGATGCAACGTTTGAACAAACGGTATTAAAAAGTGATAAACCTGTCATGGTCGATTTTTGGGCTGCTTGGTGTGGACCATGTCGAATGGTTGGACCAATCATAGAACAAATAAGTGAAGAATACGATGGTAAAGCTGTTGTAGGTAAAGTTGACGTTGATGCAAATCAGGAGTTTGCTGCGAAATATGGTGTAAGGAATATACCAACAGTTTTAGTCTTTCAAAATGGAGAGGTAGTAGGTCGTCAAGTTGGTGTAGCTCCTAAAAATGTATATGCGGAAGCATTAGATTCACTTTTATAATTACAGATATTAAAAGAAATCATAAAAGGTTTGCCATATTGGTAAACCTTTTTTTATTTTAGGTAAAAATTAGACAGAATGAGTAAAGTAACAAAAACACAGGATTTAATAGACAATAAATTATTAGACGAACGCAAAATATTTCTTTGGGGACAAGTAGATGACAAATCTGCAAAGCATGTCATTGACAGATTGATGTATTTAGACGCTCTAGAAGCAAAAGATATTCATCTTTACATTAATAGTCCAGGAGGTTATGTCACTTCTGGTTTTGCCATTTACGATTGCATGAAATCCTTAAAAAGTGATGTTTCAACTATATGTACCGGCTTTGCAGCCTCAATGGGTTCCATTATACTTTCCGCTGGAGAAAAAGGTAAGCGTTTTATTCAGCCACATGCTAGAGTAATGATTCATCAACCAAGTGGTGGTGCTCGTGGTCCTGCAAGTGACATTGAAATTACTGCAAAAGAAATCTTATTGACTAAAGAGTTGAGCGCCCAAATTTTAGCAGATAATTGTGGCCAATCTTTAGAAAAGGTGATGAAGGATTTTAATCGTGACCATTGGATGGGAGCCGAAGAGTCTGTTAAATATGGAATTGTAGATAAGGTTATAAAATAGAATAATTTGTAAGTGAATATTCAGCAGGAATTAAATAAAGTAGGTGGATTTAAAAACCTTGAGCTACTTGCCAAACAGGTAGTAGAAGGCTTTATTGCAGGAATGCATAAAAGTCCTTTTCATGGTTTCTCTGCTGAATTTGCTGAGCATAAAATTTACAATTCAGGCGAAAGCACAAGACATATAGATTGGAAACTGTATGCTAAAACAGATAAGCTATATACAAAACGTTATGATGAGGAGACTAATTTAAGGTGTCATATTATTTTAGATAATAGTAGTTCTATGCATTACCCAAAAATGAATACATTTTCAATTGAAAAGTTGAATAAAACTGGTTTTGCTACTTTGGCTGCAGCATCACTTATGCAAATATTAAAAAGACAGCGTGATGCAGTAGGTTTAAGTATTTATAGTGATACTTATGATTATTATGCTCCAGAAAAAGGGAGCGAACGTCACCATCAGATGTTGCTTACTCAATTGAGTGAAGCTGTATTTTCAAAACCTTTGAATAAACAAACTGAAACATATGAGTATTTGCACCTTATAGCCGAAAAAATTCATAGAAGATCCATGATTTTTTTGTTTACAGATATGTTTCAAACCTCTACAGATGAAGTTAAACTATTTGAAGCACTTCGCCATTTAAAATATAATAAGCATGAAGTTATTTTGTTTCATGTTTTTGATAAGAATAAGGAGTTAACTTTTGATTTTGATAACAAACCTAAACGCTTTGTAGATGTTGAAACAGGTGAGTTTATTAATTTGTATGCTGATACAATTAGAGAAAATTATACTAAAACGGTAAACGAATATTTTAGTAATCTTAAACTAAAATGTGCCCAGTACAAGATTAAGTATGTTGAAGCAGACATTAATAAAGGTTTCGACAATATTTTAACAACATATATGATAGAACGCCAAAAATTTGTTTAGGTTGTTTTTTGTTGAAAAAAGACAAAAAAACGTTTGCGATATAAAAAATGCAATGTATATTTGCCAGCGCTAATGTAAAGCAATTTACATGGTATGGATGATCTGAAAGGATAATCCGAAAAACAAATTCTTATAAGTCCAACTGTTGTTGGCACCCATGTGGTAAGAGGTTTGGTTTGGTAGTTCAGTTGGTTAGAATACCTGCCTGTCACGCAGGGGGTCGCGGGTTCGAGTCCCGTCCAGACCGCAATTAAAATGTTGTGTTGGTCACAGAAATGTGACAAAGTAGTTTAGAAATAGACTAGTGAGAAGCTTTTCCTTATTTGGGAGGGCTTTTTTTGTTATAAAAGAGGGCAATAGAAAAAAACAAAGGGAAGCAATTAATCTTCCCTTTTAAATATAAAATGAATATATAATGACCAATTAATGAAGCCTTACCCAAGAATTTTTTAATTCAGGATTAGGAAAGTTTTTATCCCAAAGAAATTGAAATCCAGCCGATAAACTTTTTGTTCTGCCGTCTGTACCTTCAATCCTGCCATTGACTTTAACACTCCACGTATTTTTATTGTTTGAATCAGCGATCCAGGCATCATTGTCATGATATATCAATTGGGCATTTCCATGAGCTAACACAGGCGCATTCAGAAAAAAATCACACCCATTATAATTAGCATCTGGTAAACCATCTAAAACTACACAATACACATCTCCTTGTTGGATTAATAGAGTGCGGCCATTTGGCGTATTAATAAATTGAACAGGTTCAATTTCATACCAATCTGGATTGCCATTACAAGCGGCTTCAATATCAAGCCCTAGGGTAGCAGACAATCCTGTTTTAAAATCTAAAACAACATAACCAGTACCAAAATTGCTTCTTATAATATATATTCCTGATTCAGAAGGAGCATTAGCAATTCCTTTAGAGAGTTCTTCCTTGTTTTGTTCAAGGATTATATCTTCAGACTCTAGACCTTCATTTGCACATGCAAACATTATTATTGCAAGGCAAAAACTGTAAAAAAAAGTTTTTGTTTTCATAAAATTTAAGTTGTTTAGTTAATACTAAAAATCTGATAATAACGTTAGACGTTATTGTTTACTCATTGATTATAATGAATAACTATCTATTTAAATAAGAAGGTATTTTGTTAAAGTAGTTGAGGGTAAAATCCCAATGTTATATGATAAGTTAATGTAGTAAATTTTTTTGTAAATATCAAATAAACACTTAAAAATCAACATATTATATGATATCTGCAAGATTAATCTTACCTATAAGGCTTTTAATTATGAGGATTTATGACCAAGAATATTTCAAAATATGAGAAAACTGTATGTTCAGATTAATAAAATAATTAGATAATTCAGAAAAAAAGTAGTTTAGAAATAGACTAGTGAGAAGCTTTTCCTTATTGGGAGGGCTTTTTTTGTTTATGGTGCAATGTATGCATTATATGCATTTTTTATTAAAAAGGTGTTTAGCAAAAGAGTGTTTTTAGTGAATTTACAATTACAGGAATTATAATCCTTGCATTCTTTTTGGGTTGGTTGAAAACCTTCCTTCGTCCAACTTGAGCGCCATTGTTAGATGCCATCACTACAACCATTGTCAATTATATGTTCCATGATTAGAACACGGTCATTCATACCGCCTTCAGTATAAGACGTATTACCAATTATAGAGAATTGGTTTTTATCATAGAAAGATATTGCACTAGTATTCTGATCCCAGACTTTTAACCAGAGTACTTTAAAGCCATTTTCCGAAGCCCACACCAACGCGGTATTAAGGAGTCGATTACCAATACCTTTACCTTGCACTGATTGATCCAAGAAAAGCCTTACGCATTCTATGTTTGGTTCATCTGATAGTATTATGGGCGGTGTATTAATGGATAATAACATGTAGCCTACCAGTTGCTGATCTTCAACAACAAATATTTGACTTTTGGCAGAATCCAGATGATCTGCTAATGCAGATTCTGAAAAAAACTCCTCTATATAAGTTGAGCCTTCCTCTTCGGTTAGGTCATCATAGGTTTCCAGGAATGTACGTGACGCTAAAGTAGACAGTGATATGAGATCACTTTTTGTAGCAACTCTTAAATTCATATTACTTAATTTTCACTGGCATCTAACTAATTAATAAACGTATTTTGTTCCATTTATTTACTATTTTCAAATATATTGCTTTTTCCTATTCTCTTGTAAGAACTGTCCTAGTAAACTGTGGTAGTAATTTAATCCTGTCTTTTGACCCTTGGCATTCCTTACTCATACACCCATGATGGATGAATCCATGTCCCCAACCGTATGTAGATATTGTATTCCCGTCCTAACTACAACACACGACCCTTTTAGGAGTGGCTTTTTGGTTATAAATACATTTTTTCCTTAAGTGACCTATAAGATGTCCAAAATTCTTAGTAATGAATACCATATTGGTCTAATTCTTTAGATACTGGATAATATCTACGTATTCTATATCATTCCTATTTTTATAAAAATCTTTTAGAATTGCTGTGTGCCCTTGACCTAAAAATACCAAAACCCTATCCTCAGGTTCTATAATTGCATCTATATTAGACATAATTTTGAAATTGCGTTCCCACCACCTAGAAACTATTTCTGATCCTAAATGGTTTTTTGTATGCCCCATTTTATTTAAATATTCTAAATAGACATTTCTATTCATGGCATCATATTCATGACTGTTTATAAAGGCAAAAAACTCCTTTATGGTCATTTTTTCATAAGCGTTTTGCCAAACATCCATGACTTGAGATTTCATATCGCTCATCATGTTATCAATTAGATTCATTTGGTTATTCTCTTCAAGAAAAGTCATCAATTCTCCAAATTGTAGGTCTAAATAATAATCAGCTGGATAAACTTTGTTATGTCCCACTAGGGCAGCTAATCTAAATCCAACCTGCTGTCTCTCATTAATATTGAGTGTATGCTCACCTTTTAAATAAGCTTTATATAATGAGTCAATTGAAGTATTGTCTTTGGTGTACTCAAGAATAATCTTTGTTGGTTTAAATTCAGCCAAAGCATTAACAAAATGATCTAACTCTAATTGTCTTTTTGGAGTAGATAAATCATCTACTTTTAATGACATGGCATCTGATGAACCGGCAAAATGGAATGTTCCCAATAAAGCTATAGCAGGTTTATTCTTTTCCTCACTTAAAGTAGGTTGGGCAACAATATTATATGTAATTAGGAAAAAAAATATTAATAGTAAAAACACTCTTTTCATTTTAATTTATTTATTTGTTAAACTAATTAAGGTTAATGATCTTGTTCTTTAAACACATTTTAATCATGAGATTAATTTAAAAATATTTAATCAACGAAACACCTATAAAACTATCACTTTTAAAATTATTAAGTATCAAATCGTTTTTTGATATGTTCTGAAAAAATCTTCCTTCCAGTTCAATTTTAAAGCTACTTCCAAGTCGTCTAGAAGCCTCCAAACTAAATATTGTGCTACTTGATTCTAAATCCAAAATTCCACCCATCAATATAGAAGTATCCTGTACATCATTAAGTGCAATTCTAGCACCAAGAAATATGTCATTTTGCATAGCGCTTAATGCTAATTCATCCCTTTCATCATATAAATATTCTCCTATAAGACCAAGATCTACACCTGTGCTTCTTATGTTACCTATAGTATATTCCAATCCTGCTGCTAAAGCAAAGAAACTTTGAAAATTACTGGGTCTGTATATTGATTCAAGCTTCCAAAGAAAGGCATTTTGTGTATATTGAATATCTAATCCAATTTGATTTATTTGAGGATAAATAGCATTTGAAATTCCTTCATTGGTAAACTCAAAATAAGGCTCTCTTCCAGTTCCTTTAAAAAATGATACTCCAAGATCAACATTATTGAAACTATTACTGTAACGAACTGCAAAGCCTTGATGCCATTCTTGAGCAGAACTTTCATAACTAATGTTGTCTGAGTCTATAACAATAGGAAATCTAATTCTACCTTTCTCTCCTGGGAAAGTGCGCTTTCTGTGATATGGCAAATAGAAAACATCAATAGTTCCAAAATCCATATTTAATGAAAATTGTACCATAGGTTGACCTAATTTTTGTTCACCATCAAAACTTTCTACAGCGTCTGTCTGATTTATTATGTCAACAAGATGAACGCTCTCTGTGACTCCCCAAAAGACTTTTTTTATCCCAAGACTTAATTCCCAATTACTACTTGCCTTTTGATAATATAATTCTCTAATATCCCAATGTGTACGTTCTTTATCAATATCAAGTCTATAAAACCCTTCAAAGTTTATTGTCTCATATCCTTTGTTCCACTCTAAGTTATAATTAGGATAAAATGCCAATGAAGGATAATTGCTTTTTTGTCCATAAAAACTAGGGCTGTTATAGAAATAGCGATACTCAAACTCAATATCCATTTCAAAATTATGATAGAGTGAGCTTCCATCAGAATTATTTTGAGAGTAACCTATGACTGATAAAAACAGAATGATTATGTATTTAATATTTTTTTTCATTTTTAAGTTTTTAAGAAACTGGAAGCCACAATTGGTGACTTCCAATTTCTAATCAAAAACGTATCAACATTTAAAATCAAATATGAAAACATACTTTAACTTCTTTTTAAGGCATTTTGTGTAAAATCTTCGTCAGAAAGATCCACTTCAAAATTATAATCAGAAAACTTTAATAAGGTTTCTTTGTTGCTTTGATGATTTACCATATTAAGTTCAGATGCTCTCCAAAACTTATTTTTATATAATTTATAGTCTTGGTAAATCAATGTTTTTAGCAATGCATTTTTTCTATCATAGAATTCAATTTTTTCTATTCTATAGTCCTTATCCTTGTTGTAAGACACCAATCGTCTAGTGTAACCAGATTTTGGATCTACTGGAATTTGTTCAACAATTAGGAGGTTGTCTTTTTCTTCCAAAAATTTGTAATTATATTTTTCAATTTCCTGAGAAGATAGGTCTTCATAAGCAAATTCACTACCTACAAAAGGACCAGATTTGTTGTTAGATGAAATACGCTTTACTCTTTTTATTGAGGGCAAATAAAGCCACTGGTCATCAGCTCCAATTTTATGAGTGTAGGTTAAGGTAGCTGTGCCTTTAACATCTTTAGGGGAATTAAAGACAATCAATGATTTATCACCATCTTCAGTTAACTCTAAAGTTCTAATCATTAACGTTCTTTCACTGGTCTGACCATTTTTGTTCTTTAGTATCATGTTCAAATTTGCACTTGAACTTTTAAATCCTAAGTCTGCGTTTTCAGCAGCTTTAGCAATTTCAACTCCTTTGTTTTGTGATTGACCTGTTAAGGTCATCATAATTGATAAAACACTTGTTAGTATTAAATTTTTCATTGTTTTTAGTTTTAAGATTATCTATAATAAATTAGAGATGTATATTTTCTTTTTACTCTTTCCTTTGATGCTGTCAATACAAGAAGTGATGGTAGCAGTATAAAATCTATTATTAATGCTGATATAATAATTACAACTGTAATCCTAGCCATATAACTATTCAATGCAAAGGATGATGTTGATAAGACGGCAAATCCTGTTATTAATACTGCTGTGGTTGTTAAGAGGGCCTGACCAACTGTTTTAAATGCATACTCAACAGCTTGTCTAGCATTAAAGCCATATTCACGTCTTGCTCTCAAAAACTTGCTCATGAAATGAACGGTATCATCAACTATTATCCCAAGAGTCATTCCAAATACTACCACCATGCCAGTATTAATTTGAGCTTTGTACAATGCCCATATTCCAAAACCTATCAATACAGGACTAACATTCGGGATTATGCTTAAGAAACCTAATTTTATGTTTCTTAAGGCAACCATGAGTACAAGTGATATTAGAATTAAAGCAATTATATTTCCTTTAAACATGCTATCAGCTTGTCTGAATCCTAGTTTTGAAAACATTAGCATTGGACTTACTCCGATAGAATGCATAGAGTCAGGAGTATTTTTGTATAGCCAATTTTCACAACGTTCAGAAAAAGCAATCATGCTTGGGCTATCAATATTGTTAAGTGTTACGGTAACCCTAGTCTCTGATTTGTCTACATTTATTTGATTATTAAGATCTAAACCAAAAGGAAGAGATAATTCATACAATAGTAAATATTGAGCTGCTTCCTCACGGGTTTCTGGAATAGTGTAAAATAATTCATCATCTCCATGCATTGATCTGTTTATACGTCTAGCAACTTCACTGAATGTATTAACATGCACCACTTCGGGTTGTGTATACAACCAATCTTCAAATTCATTTAGTTTTTTTAAATATTTGGGGTTATTGATACCTCCTTCTTCACCGCTT
The DNA here is from genome assembly GCF_040117515.1 of Gilvirhabdus luticola. Taxonomy (NCBI): domain Bacteria; kingdom Pseudomonadati; phylum Bacteroidota; class Flavobacteriia; order Flavobacteriales; family Flavobacteriaceae; genus Gilvirhabdus; species Gilvirhabdus luticola. Next base: position 432,004 of record NZ_JBEEEN010000001.1, on the reverse strand, counting down.
CCAATAGAAAATTCAACATTATAAACCCCAGTTAGGTTTTCACTTATATAATCAGTGTCAGATCTGAATTTGACACTTTCATTAAAGTAATTAATGAACTCATCATTGAAAGAATTTTTACTTGCCAAATATGTAAAGAGACCTATTGTAAAAATTGATAGAAAGGTAAGTCTTACAGGGTATTTAATTATAAATTGAGCAAAAACTGTATACCAATCCAAAACTTTTGTTGGGTTATTATTCCTTTTTTTAATTTTAAAAGGAAGAATAGTCATTAAAGCTGGTAATGTTGTCGTGGAGAACAGAAATGCCATTGTCATTCCAAAAGCAACAATATTCCCTAAATCCCAGAAAGGCGGAACATCACCAAAATTCATTGTTAAGAATCCTATTACAGTTGTTAGACTAGTAATAAAAACAGGCATGAAATTAAGACGCATAGATTCTTTCAAAGCATCTATTTTATTTAAACCTTCTTTTCTCATTTTCTGAAGCATTGTAATTAGAATATGGATACTATCAGCAACTGCCAATGTCAAAATCATGGTTGGGAATACTGAAGAAGGCGGTGTTAATTTTATTCCCATAAGACCAATGAATCCCAAAGCGCTTACTATTGAAAAAATTACGACTGTCAGTGTAGATATAGTGCTTTGAATACTTCTTGTTAGTATTAATGTTGTTATTATTACAATAAGCATCATTATTGCTGTTAGCCCCATATCTTTCATTGAAGCTTCAAAAAAAGCTGTATTTAAAGGAACCATTCCTGAAATATGAATATCAAAATGAGGATATTTATTATTGAAGTCATCTACCATATTTCTTACATATTCCATGACTTCTGGTACTTCTTCTGCGCTATTTTCACCTGGTAATTTAACTGTGATGTTTATTGCAGTCACACTTCCATTACTATTTATTAGACGGTTCACTAGCATAGGTTCTTTTAATGCTATTTGCTTGATTTTTTCAATTTCTTCTTCACTTTTGTCAATTGAATTATAGGATAGATCATCTACAAAAAGATCATCTTCTACTGCCTTTGTATGTTGAAAATTTGTAATGGCATCTACTCTTGATGAGTAAGGTGTGTTCCATGCTTCAGCAGTTAAATTTTCAATGGCAACTAGGTTTAATTTTGTAAACACATCTCCATTTGATGGTGTTAAAACCAAAATGACATTATCATCTTTAGTATATTTTTCCTGCAATGCATCAAACGCTTCTAATTCTGGATTGGATTCACTGAAGAAAACATGATAATCTCCATCAAAATTCATTTTACCTTGAAGGCCTAGCATTAAGGTCAAAACAAAAGTTCCTATTAAAACAGACCACTTATATTTTATTACAAATTTGGTCCAACTTGAAACAAAATTGTTGGTTGATTCTTTTAATTTTCTAATTGTTTTCATTTTATTAATTATTTATAAAGTTTTTAGTTATTTGCTTTATTTTCCAAAATCAATTTCCTTAACATGAAAATGTGTAGTAGAAGTGCCATAGGTGCGGCAATTCCAATGATTAGCATCATAGGAAAAGATCCTGCTATTGCTGTTGATGGCATGGCATCATACCAAATAGGATATTTAGTAAGAAGCACAAATAACACTATAAGAAGGTCAGATACTCCAAAAGCTATCAAAGCCCACATGGACATTTTTGACCATTTAAAACCTTTTGTCAAAGCCCAAACAGTAAGAAGGGCAATTAAACCTGTAGTTACATCTCCAACGCCAGAGCTTATAAACTCTCTTGGCCCAATTCCTGAAGTAGCTACCAAGAAGAAAATGGCTCCTAGTACTCTCCATAGCTGACCTTCAGCAAGTGATTTATAGGACATATTATTTATGATAGTTCTGAATCTTTTATTTCTAAACTGTAACAATGTGATTATTACTGGAATTAAAAGACCAAACAAAAATTTTGGAAATAGTTCGTCATGACTATAGGCAAAAACTTCGTTTAATGTGAAGATGTACACTAGTAAAACCCAAATGGATAAACTGCCGAATAATATTCCATTTGATTTCAATTTTTGGCTGCATTCAATATTTGACTTATCAATTCCTTCTTTAAATGATCTGTAGAAGAAAATTGGTGCAATCAAACTTATAATGACCGATACGATTTGAATGATAATTACTGTTTTCATTTTAACATTTATTAATTGTTTATTTTATTTAAGATTATATCACCTGTAAATGCATACTGTTCCCATTTAGGAAGTGGATGAAAATTTCCTGCTTGGATGTCCCTGAACATTCTTTCCAGTGAATAAGTCTTATAAAAACTTTGACCACCAATGGCATCCATACTTTGATTTACGGTTTCTTTACATGCATGAGTAACATTGGTTTTCAAGCTTAAAATGTCTACGGTTTTTTGATTGCCAGGGTTAAAATTGAGATCATTTACCCTTTTAATCATACTTTGCCACTGGACTAAACCCATGAGGTATGCGTTGTAAGCTTTACCTAAGATATATTTAAGATGATCTTGATTCCTCTGATAGGTTTTACCAATTCTAAGGGCTTCATTAAATGCGCCTTCTGATATGCCTACATAGGCAGACATTATTAGCGGCATCGCTACAGGAATTACAACATTCCAAACCCCATGAAATTCTCCTTGTGTTCTTTCCAATGATATTGCCGAATCTGGTATAAATACATTGTCGAATATAATAGTCTGTGAGCCTGTTGATCTCATACCCATCACATTCCAGTCGTCTAATAAACTTACACCTACTGAATTCATTGGAACTCCAAAATGGAGGACTAACTTACCTTTAGAAGGGTCTTCATATATTCCACTTGTAATAGCAAGATCTCCTATTGAAGATTGACTCGCAAAATGTTTTTTTGCAGAAAAAAGATATCCTCCATGAGTTTTTTTAAGGGAACCATTTGAACTTAACCAATCTCTTGCTCCTGTGCTTATTAAAATTAATTCATGTTTAGAGATATTTCTTAAAAGCACCTCATTTGAACCATCTTTATAGTATTTCCAGATACTAGCAGCAATTAAGTGTTGGTGCATTGAAAAAGCAAGTGCAGTACTTCCGCATGATTTACCAATTAGTTTTATGCACTCACACATTTCAGAATAGGATACTCCACTTCCTCCTAATTCTTTAGGAATGATTGCTGAAAAATATTTGTGCTTTTTTAATAGGCGATAATTGTCATACACAAACCTTCCTTCTTTGTCATGTTCCTTTGCTTTTTCGGCAAATTTTTTAGATAAACTTTCAGTTAACTTTATCCAAGAAATATCTTTTATGTCCTTTATCATGATTGAATTATTTTTTCATTCAATGCAAAGAAAAAGGACAAGTCTGTTTTAGATTTGCCTTAAAAGCCCAATCATTTGCCTAAAAAGCCCAACGTCTATTTTATTAAAGAATTAGTGTGAATTTTTATATGAAGATGGAGGAATTCCATATTTTTTTTTGAACGTTCTGCTAAAATGGGCGGTACTTTCAAACCCACAATCATATGCAACTTGAGAGACATTATCTAAATCTAATTGAAGTAATCGGGCTGCTTTAGATAATCTGCGTTCCAGAATCCATTTTCCAGGACTACAATTATAATGGTTTTTAAAATCTCGCTTAAAACTTGATTTGCTTCTATTACATAATGTTGCAAATTGATCTATATTCAAATTGTAACTAAAATTTGCTTCCATAATATTAGGTAGAGATGGTAGCTCATTTAGGGTTGTGTTTTTTAAGTAGGATGCAATTTCTATATTTTGATTACTATTGATAATGTTTAATAGAAGTTCTTTTGCCTTTAGTTCCAATATGCTTTCTAATGGCTTACTTTCATTATCAAAATAACCTAACACCGATTGAAAAAATGACCTCAATTGGTTATTAATTTTGACTTTATTGATAACAAATGAATCTGCTCCTTCAACATTTTGTATCGGAGTTTGTTTTACTACTTCCTTTAAACCAGACCGTATTAAATCATCTGAAACAAAAAAACCCAAATTGCAAAATTCTTCATCAAAATTTTGCTTTATAATTGATGCCCCTTTTTTAACATATAGGGCTTCTCCCTTTTTCACCGTCCATGACCCTTCCTGAGTAATCCATGTTTTCTCCCCACTTAATACATAAACTAAATAGTCATATTGTGACCAGATTTTTACTTTTTCCTCTTTTAAAGGACACTTATATTCTACTAAAAGCAAATCATTGATTTCAAATTTATTTAAAACAATTTCACTTTTCATTATGGCGTAGAAATCATACATATATATAAACTGAAGATTTAAATGTTTTTATTTATCATAAATTTAAATAAAAATAAAAACTTTCGGGTTTCTAGTGATTGATTAGAAAAATCCCGTCCAGACCGCAAATAAAATGTTGTGTTGGTCACAGAAATGTGACAAAGTAGTTTAGAAATAGACTAGTGAGAAGCTTTTCCTTAAAGCCTGCCTTGAGCGGTAGTCGAAAGGGGAGGGCTTTTTTTGTTTTTGTGGATTATTGTAGTATGTTTTTGTAATTATTCCATGGGTTTAAGATTGCCAACTTTATAATTCATTATCTTGTATTCAATCTTAAACTTATTAGCATGGAATCTGGAATTATTAGTCTTATCATAGAAATAATTGGAGCGGCTGGAGTCATTGCTTCTTTAATATATTTATCAATTCAAATTAAAAATAGTAATAAATTAGCCCGAGCTGAAATCACCAAAGACTTGTATTTGGCTTCACGTCAAGCAATTATGGATATTGCATCCGATGAACATCTTGGTATAATTTATACGAAGCTAAAGAATTTTAAGAGTGAAGAACTGGGTAGAAGACATGCATTTTATCAATCTTTTTTTAGACTTTACGAGCTTCAACACATTCTGAATAAACAAGGGTTATTAGAGGAAAATATGGCTACATCTTACGCTCTAATTATTAGATGGTTTTCAAAAACCCAATGGTTTTCAAAATATTGGGATAATGCACAAAAGGAATTTAATCCTGAATTTAGAAGGTATGTTAAAGAGCAAATAGAAATTGCCACTCCTAATAAGTGATTGTTATGGAATGTATTTTTTATTAAAAAAAGCATTAATAACATATTAAAAAGAATCAATCAGCCAAACTCCTTTATGGTCAAACTTGTTCATATTAGGTAATGCTTGAGTAGATTCTTCAAGAGAAATAGTTTTTTCTATAAGTTTTTCAGGATGTAGTTTTCCATTCTTAATCATTTCCAATAATTCAGGATATTTATATGCTTGCATTCCATGACTACCTATTATTTTTAATTCGTTGGCTAATACTTTATCCATAGGAACTTTAGCATTAGTATGACCTCCTGTCATCAATCCAACTTGAATATGCCTACCTCTTTTTCTTAAATTGGCAATGGAGTTAAAACATGTTGTTGCACTTCCAAGTGCATCCATAGATACATGAGCACCTCCCTTGGTTAATGATTTAACTTGTTCAACTATATGGGGATTATTAAATCCATTAATGGTAGAAATTGCGCCTAATTTTTTAGCTAAATTCAAAGGCTCATCATTAATATCTATTGCAATTACTTGAGCACCCAAAGCATTGGCAATCATTATAGCAGATAAACCTATCCCTCCGCAACCATGTATTGCTACAAATTCGCCACCCAAAACTTTTCCTTGCTCAACTATTGCCCTATAAGAGGTAATAAAACGGCAACCCAAAAGAGCAGCGGTTTTGAAACTTATTTCTTCAGGTAGTTTTACCAGGTTGGTATCAGCATAATCTATAGTGACATATTGGGCAAATGATCCCCAATGTGTAAAACCAGGTTGTGATTGATTATCACAAACTTGATGATTTCCTGATAAACATTGACCACAACTACCACAACCACATACAAAAGGCACAGTAACTCTGTCACCTATTCGAAAATTTCTGACGTTTTCCCCCACAGATTCAACTATTCCTGAAAATTCGTGCCCAGGAACATGAGGCAATTTAATATCTTGATCATGACCCATCCAACCATGCCAATCACTGCGGCACAATCCCGTAGCTTTTACTAAAATAACAACCCCATTTTTTTTTGGAGTCCTTTCGCTAACAGTCTTTAAAGTTATTGGTCCCTGAAATGATTCATAAATTGCGGCTTTCATATTTAATTTATTAAATTGACCTATATTTAGTAACTAAAAAAAGTTGTTTAAAACTAGTCATTTACTTTCCATTAGTGCGATAAAATCAGGCTCTTTTCGTAAACTGTAAAAATCCGGATCATGTTTGAGATAATTATAATTTCTAAAACCATTGTCTATTGCTTTTTTGAGGTTCTCAATAGCGGTTGATTTTTCATCAATTAATGCATAAAAACAAGCGGCATTATAAATAATAATTGGATCATTTGAGTTTTGTTGAATTCCTTTTTGCATTTCTTTTTTGGCTTCTTCCAATCGACCAAGCCTTTTCAATGTAAAGGCATAAAATTGGTGCGCTCGAGAATCATCAGGGTGATGCAACAAATAGTTCGGATAAAATAATGCAGCTCGTTCAATAGTTTTTCGGAGATTTTCATCATCATGTAACGTTTCGTAAGCCATCTGTAAATCACCATAAACAGTATGAAAATTTTTATTAAGATCTAATGCTTTGTTAAAATCAATTACAGCTTCAGAATCTCTATCAGTCAATCTGTATAGTCGACCTCTAACCCAATAGGCAAAGAAATTATCGGGATCAAATGAAATTGCCTTTTCAACGGATAATAACGCTTCATTTAATAAGTTTTTGTTATAATAAACCAGACCAAGAGCACTATATGCTTCAGAAGAATTTGGATTATAAATGATTGCTTTCATTGATGAATCTTCTGCTTTAGCAAGCCAATTAGGGTTTCTGTCATGTGTTTCATATAACAAAGCACAAGCTTCACTCATACCAGCATAAGCAACATCATATTTTGGATCTAAATTTATTGCTTTTTGAAAAAGGTCTATAGCTAAAAGAAGATATCTCTTTGTATATCTAAACAGAAACTCACGAGCTCTTAAGTTTGCATCATGAGCATCTATATTCATAGTTGCTTTTTTACCTAGTGCCATCTTTTCCTTTTGGCTTAACTTTAGCTGTAATGACTTTACAATCTTTTTAGATACTTTCTCCTGAATGTCAAAAATATCTACCATCTTGCCTCGATAGATTTTAGCCCAAAGCTCTGAATCCTTTTCTAAATCAATTAATTCTACAGATATTCTCAACTCGTTATTATGCTTACGCACTGTGCCTTGCAAAAGATATCTCGCGTTTAGTTCTCTACCCAATGATAAAATATCTAATTCAGAATTTTTATATTGCATTGACGTTGTTCTTGAAGCAATATCTAGTTGTTTGATTCCAGATAAACGGATAATGATTTCCTCGGTCAACCCATCGCTAAAATAATTACTATCAATATCCGAACCAATGTTCTTAAACGGTACAACAACTAATTTCTTAGTATTGTTTTGAAGTTGATGATCAAAATCTTTTGCTTTTATTTTTTCAACCTTCATGATTTGAGTTTTCTCAATTCCTTTTGGAGACAACTTATATGCCCAAGCAAAAACTAAACTTACAGGGAAGCCAATGATCAATATAAAAATCAAGGTTTTCATAAAATAAGTTGGCAAATTAAAAGCAGGAAAAACAATAGAAGAAACTTGAGCAATTAACCATGCAATTACCAAATAGGTTATTGCCGATCTAACAATATTGCGTCTTTTAAGCTCTGATATGTATTTCTTAAAATTCACTTTAATTTATACAAATACTTTTTTATACAATTAAACCTTGAAAATATGTTTTTGGAGTAGGACATACTGATTTATTTTTAAAATCAAATAAATATTAAATAATCAGCCAAATGAGAATAAAACAAAGTAAAACTATCGAGTGACTTTGGGCTTCATTCTTATCCTTTTTTCATTCAATTATAAATTTAATCATACACATATTAGGGAAAAATGAGAAATGTCAGTTTAAAATATACCTGATTTAAAAAATTTAATATAGCTTTTACTGGATTAATCAAGATAATTATTTCAAAATCAAACTATTTTTTTAGTCAAATAATTGTGTGGATATATGCCTGTTTATCAAACTACTAATGGTTTTTACTGAATATTTTCGCTAAAAAATTAAAATTTGATAAGCTAAAATTTGGGAATATTAAAAAAGGCCTACCTGAATAGGCCTTTAATTTGAAATCAGTTTTTCACAAATTTTTTAAAGAAATATTCACCTTCAATTTCAAGTTTTAAAATATAAATACCTGTTGAAAGTGTTCTTGCATCAATTTGGTTATTAAATAAGGTTCCTGATTTTTTTATCGTACCAAACATATCAACAATATAATATGAAGGATTAGATGAAGTTTTTAGCCCTTTTATATTAATAATCTCATCAACTCCATTTGGATACAAAATGAATTTATTGACTCTTTGATTAGATTGAATGAATTCTTCAGTTATTTTGCCATTATCATGAGGAACTAAAATCGATATTTGTCGTTCAGTATAGTTCCATGAATCATCAACGACTCGGATAGTAATGTAATACTCTCTTCCATTACCTGTGCCAGATCGTTCGGCTCTTAACAAAACATTATGTTCATCAATTATTTCCCAATCGGGTTCATGATTACCATCTCCGATACTATTTTCAGGTTCATTTGTGGAAATGTATATATCTGTAGTAGAAATGTTGCAATTGTCTTGTGTAATATATTCTATAAATACAGGAACCATCTTATGGTTTGCTGGCCAGAGAGGTTCATAATTTTCATTCAAATCGGTTATTACAGGTAATTCAGCATCATAAACGGTAACGTTAAAGCTGCAAGTGGCAACATCGCCTGTGGAATTGGTCAGTTCAAATGTGTTTGTGGTTATACCCACTGGAAAAAAAGAACCACTTGAAAGACCTGATGTTTGTTCAAACACAATACCCTCACCGCCACAATTTGCTTGTGGAACCACTTCTGGATAGTCTACATAGGCACCACACATGCCAGGAAAATTATCTACATATATATCCCATGGACAAACAATTTCAGGATTAGGGCAGGTAGTCGCTATAAAATTATATTCACCTGATAATCTGTTAAAAGTGACATCATAGGTACCTTCCAAAACAGGAATGTTAGGGCCATTCAAAAACCCGACACCGTTTGGAAATGAGTCACCTCCCCAATTAATCGCCCAACTGTGGTCCTGTCTAAATTTTACCTCGCCTGAACTAAAGTAATAATCGCTCAAGGTATAATTTTTGCCATCTTCGGTTTGCATATCAATACCATTTGACCATCCATTTAAAGCTGAACCGAGAATATCAATACTTAAATAAGCAAAATTATATTCACCAGTTTCAATGTTAAATGTGATATTATATTTTCCTCTGTTTATGGGTATGTTTGGACCGTCACGTGTTGCAATTCCAGTTGGGAAAGTGTCACCTCCCCAATTAATAGCCCAACTGTTATCCTGTCTAAATTTTGCTTCTCCATCTGTAAGGAAAAAATTGTTTAGAGTATACGTTATTCCATCTGTGGTTGACATGTCTATATCTTCAGACCAGCCATTTACGGCTGAACCGAGTATTCCAATATTTGCGGGACAATTATCCAAACATATAAAAGTATATTCACCTGTGAATCTGTTAAAAGATATGTCGTAATTGGCTGCAAAATGTATCGGAATATTTGGGCCATCTTGCCATCCAAAGCCAGTTGGAAAAGTGTCGCCTCCCCAGTTGACGCTCCAATCATCATCCTGTCTAAATTTTAATTCACCTTCAGCTAGTGGATAATTGGACAGCGAATAGTTGATGCCATCAGAAGTTTCCATATTGACATCATCAGACCATCCATTTACGGCTGTCCCTATTATTCCTATGGAATGCTCGGTAGCTCCAAGATCAGTTAGAACAACATTGTCAAAATATGTAGTTGTATTGTTAGTACCTAATTCAAAACTTAACTTGTGAAGAGGAAATACAGAGAATGCTTCAAATTCAATATGTATTGTTTGCCATTCGGAGGTTGCATCATATAGATATCGGTCATATCCAATTAGAGTTGTCCAATTACCTCCGAATTCTCCCAAATAGACGCCAAAGGAGCGATCTGCATCTGCTTTAACATCAAATGAAAGTTTATAGGAATGCCCTTGGATTAATGGAAAACCATATTGTTCTAATTGAACATTCCAAGTTTCATTTCCCGCGTTTATAATTTGAAAATTACATACACCATCAATAACAGTGGGGTTAGCTTCTGATCCATTTCCATTATTTACCCAAAATGTCCAAGTATTAATGGGTGGTGCAGGTGTATCAGGAATAATTTCTGTAGTCAAACTGAAATCACCATCATACAAAATGTTACTACTTCCCAAAGTAAAATCGCTTAAACTTCTTGGATAAATTTGTGCCACTCCACCATAATGTCCAGCAACAGCCACCAAACTTGATAATGTGGAAGTAGGAATAATAGTTCCTATATGGTTCGCATCCCAATAATCTATATACATTAAAACTGTATTCATGTTGACATCGGTAACATGGTAGATGCTTCCTGGGTTAAAAACTGCAACACCATCACCCTCCTCAATAGTAACGTTTTGTAGTTCGATTATTTCTGATTCATAATTTATGTAATTAGAGTTAAAATCAGGTATTGCAACTACTTCTGGGATTACTGGATTACCAGAAGATTCTAAAACACCGCTGTCTGTAGATGGAAGTAAAGTTATCTTTGTATCATTTAAATATCTAGCTTGGCCTTTAAGACCTGTAACTTTATCCCCCACATTAAAATCTGTTGTTATGGTTGCATCTGCATCTACTATTGCAATTCCTGATATATGGCTGTCTTGAAGCCATAATCTATTATGGAAGCTATCTGTATGGTTTACCAGAGAAGCTCCGGTAATTTCATAATACAAACCCTCACCATTGGCTGCAACGTGGTCTCTTAAAGCAGTTATGTCAGCAACAATATTATAATTATAATCAAGCCCAAGATCTGTTAATACAATATTGTCAAAATACATAGTTGTACTGTTAGTACCTAACTCAAAACTTAACTTGTGGAGTGGAAATACTGAAAAAGCTTCAAACTCTATAGTTATAGTTTGCCATTCAGTAGTGGCATCATACATATATCGGTCATAACCAATGAGATTAGTATAATTGCCTCCATCTTCACCTAAATAAACCCCAAAAGAACGGTATGCATCCGCTTTGACATCAAATGATAGTTGATAGGAATGTTCTTGGATTAATGGAAAACCCCATTGTGCTAATTGCAGATCCCAAGTGTTTGAACCTGCATTTATAATTTGAAAGTTGCATACTTCATCAACAACCATTGGGTTTGCATCTGAACCATTTCCATAGTAATTCACCCAATATGCCCATGTATTAATAGGTGGTGTAGGGGTGTCAAAAGGAATAATTTCGGTGGTTAAACTAAAATCACCATCGTACAAAATATTTTGGGATTGGCTTGCACTAATAGTCAAGTACATTATACCCAAAATCAAAGATTTAAAGTAATATTTTTTCATAATGGTCTCTTTTAAAAAATTAATTCTATAAGATATGCATACCACAAATTGCTTACAATGATGAATATCAGTTTAGGACTAGAATATTGAGAAGCTTTTCCTTATTTGGGAGGGCTTTTTTTGTTTTGTAAAACATTAATTAGGAGAGTTGAATTTGAAAATGATACAATTCAATTCAATTTATAGCTGGTTGAACAATACCCTGTAGCGATATACTTACCTTCTTTAGAAAATGCATTAAACTTATACCATGTGGCTTCATAAGACGAAAAATCGAAATAAAAGTTGTCCAAAGTCGAATTAGAATTATAAACCAATTTTTTATGTTCAATATATTTGTTATTCGATTTTTTATATACATTAACTTTAATTTGAGAAGTATTTAATTTATTAGGGTAATTATCTACATATACCCAAATTTTTCCACCTTTTTGCCTGTCAATAGTAAAACTAGTATATCGTTTAGATTTAGATGGAATATAATTATTGTTTTCTTCTGGTGAAATATTTGAAAACCAAATTTTCGCTTTACTATAATAGGAAGATGAAAATGAAGTATAATTTGGCTTTTTAACAGGGGTTTTATTGCCAATATTCATTGAGGAATTAATCTGGTATGCTGTTTTTATTGGTTGTTTTTTTCCTGTAGTTGTATTAATAGAAAAGGATCTTTTTGGAGCTACTAAACCCTTACGTATTAATTTTTCTTGAAGTTCAGGATTGCTGGCAGCTATATAATACATACCATTAATACCGCCCACTAGACCAATATTGGTTTTCGTTCCTTTAGCGGTTGCTATTCCAATTACTTCATTGTTTTCATCAAAAACAGGACCACCGCTGTTTCCGCCATGTATCTCTGCATCGGTTTTAATATATCCATAATCCTTGTTAAATACAAAATCCAATCCACTCATAATGCCCATACTCAATGTGCTCATATCTAATAACATTAGGTCATGGTTACCTCCGAATTGTTGAGGGAATCCGTAAACGCAAAGTTCTTCACCTTGTTGGGTTTCATCAGAATTTCCTATGGGGAGTGCCTTAAATTTTTCGTCAACTGGATTGCCATCAATATCACTTAATACCTTTAATATAGCTCCATCGAAAGCCCCCATACCAATAGCTACTACCTCGGCAACATAGAGTTTGTAGTCGGTCTCGTTAGCACCGTGATAAACCTGTATAATGGGGGTGGCGTAACCTGTGCGAAAAGCCTTTACAAAATTTTTGTCATTTACAATCTCGTCGGAATAAGAATCAAGATTACTTCTAGTGGTTCCTGATTTGTCTTTAAGGTCGTAATCAATATATCCCTTAACACACATTTCAACTACATGTCGATTGGTGAAAATATAACCATCTTCACTCACAAAGAATCCAGAGCCCCTGCCTATATATCCAGACCCCTTTTTCTTTTTTTCCTGTACTGAATCTTGTAATAATATTTTTACAACACCTTTGCTGTATTTTGATACAATTAATTTGGTGTCCAATTGGGGCTCCTTACAAGAAAACAAAACAGTAAAAAGTGCCGAAAGGAATATAAATATTAAAAGGGAGTAAAACTTTTTGCCACCCATAATTTTTATAAAGGAGAACATTATAATTCTTACTTACGTGCTATGTGCAATAAATATAAAAAATTTTTTAAAATTGTATATTTTGATTGAGGGATTGTAGAAAATACCTATTTGGTTGGAGACTAGTGAGAAGCTTTTCCTTATTTGGGAGGGCTTTTTTTGTTTTAAGTGCATTTTTATTTCTGCGTCCATTTTCTCACATTCAGATAGATACTGACAACAAAAGCGGAGAAAAAAACTATTGTAGTTCCTGTATCAACTAATGAAACCGATAAATGCACACCAGTTATTTTTAATATGAGGAAATGTATATATGATGTGCTCATATCATGATAACCTAGCATTTCACGTACTTGCCAGTGCCAGTCAGTACAAAAGCAATATCCCCATCCGTACCTGATACCAAGGATAAACCATGAAAATGCAGTGAGTGACAATACAATAAGATTAGCTAGACGCCATTTCGGTATGATCCACCCAAATATATTAAACAAGATAACAACTGTATGAAATCCAAAAAAGAAAATATTAAGAAATTTGAGTATAGGCTCTTGCATTTTATTAAAGGTTTTATGACCTTCATTAAAAATAATTTAAATAAGACACTAATAGAAGTTTTCTTCAAAAAAAGTATCCCGCTAATTAAATTCTATAATTGTGAGAGGTTTAAGTAATTTACATTCCTTTACCAATAACAGAATGACAAATATTTATCCACCACTGCCACTTTCCCATAGGCGCAATAGCAAAGGTGTAGAAGGCAACACCTATAAAAGCAAAAGAATAGGAAGCATAAATCTTTTTATATTTTTTATAATCCATTATCATTAAATAGAGTAAAACAATATGAGCTGCAGCAAAACAGATATATGCTGCTTGAATATATGAAATAGGCGGATTACCATCATATGCTGCTAATAATGGGAAATAAAGTAACCTAGCAGTAGCCGGAAGTAAAACCCAAAAAACAGTGGATATCATCCATCTCGCATGTTTATTATAATCTCGTGCATTCAATACACCTAATACCACAGCTATGCTAAATCCTGTTAATGCACAAATGTCCCCGAATGAGAAACCATATTTTAACATATCTGGCAGAAAATCGTTCACTACTTGATATGGGATTACTTGAAAGGCTGAAAATACAACACCTCCTGCAAGGAAAAGCATTACTATACCTAGCTTTTTATGATAAATAGCAGGCTTATTATGAATCAACCATGGTTGTATAATAAGAAGTAAATACCATGCTGTAGCAGTTAGTCCATGCATATGCTGACGCCAAGGAGCATCACTAAAAACACTCCAGTATGACATGTAAAACCCAGCAATTGTTAAAACAAAAGGAATGATTAGCCATAAATGAGCTTTTGGATACACTAAATCTGTTTTCATAATAATTAAATTGAGGTAGGTTAAATGCAGGAAGAAAACATAAAGTTAGAACAAATCGGATTATTTTTTGCAATAACCTCAAAAATATTGCATTAGTCACAGAAATGTGATAAAGTAGTTTGGAAATAGACTAGTGAGAAGCTTTTCCCTATTTATAAGGGCTTTTTTTGTTTTCAACTCATAGATACATTAAAATGTTAGTAAAAAGTTGATAAATGAGTAAACAATACGAAATATTAATTTCAAAGTATATCATTTATCCCTATCTTTATCTCAAGTAATTACTAACATAAAAATCAAAAACCATGGAAGGATATTGTGTAAAGTGTAAAGATAAAAAGCAAATCAAAGGTGCTGCTGAAGTCACCATGAAGAATGGCAGAAAAGCAATGAAAGGAACTTGCCCAACCTGTGGAACAGGAATGTTTAGAATACTTGGGAAAGCCTAATTTGTTAAAAGCTTAAAAAAAGGGAAACTTCTTGTTTCCCTTTTTATTTAAAGATGAAATCCTAATATAATTACGGGACCAATTATTATAAGATAATACTCACTTTTTAATTAGAATAATTTAGAAGTGGTTATCCGCATAAATCTGAAGTTGATAAGTAATATCCGAATCTATGGCAAATTCACTAATATCAGCTCTTAATTAATAAATAAATTTTGCGTTTGGTTTATTTTGTGTGCTTGCTAAAAACATAGATTCAAACCAAGACGAAGATTTCTTTATAGAAATTCTATTGAGTATTCGATTATTCTCAACTAAAGAAAATTTATTAAATTTAATCATTCAAATTTATAGCTAGTTAGACTATGTTCGATTCGTTTAGGCACTTTCTAGAAACGCCTGGATACAATAAGATAATAGGTGAAGATTACCTGATTGTTGAGTTTAAATGTCCTATTAAGGAAGAGCTCTTCACAGCTTGGTCTGAATGCCACAGTATTGTATACGTTTTGAGCGGTCAGAAAAAATGGATCATGCCGGCAAATGAGTATTTGGTCAAAGAAGGTCAGTCCATATTTGTTAGAAAAGGAGCTTTTAAGAACCAGCAATATTTTGAAGAAGGTTTTTGTGTTCTTATGTTTTTCATGAGAGATGATTTTATAAAAAGAAGTGTTGAAGAAGATATTTTTAGAGAAACTTCAGCTTTAAAGAAAATAGATAACCCAAATTTTATTTACAGGATAGATGTTTCAGAAAGCTTAAAAACCTTGTATCATTCCTTTTTCTCTTATTTAAAACAAAACAACAAACCATCACAAAAAATTATAGAACTCAAATTCAGGGAAATGATTTTGAATATTTGTTCTGTAGCTAGTAATTCGGCTATTACAGATGTTCTGTATACAATATCCAAAAATATTGATAACACAGTTGAGCAAATTATGGAAGAACAATATATCTATAATCTAAAGGTTGAAGAATTTGCAAGATTATGTGGTAGGAGTGTTTCAACATTTAAAAGGGACTTCAAAAAATTATATGATACCACACCTGGCAAATGGTTAATGAAAAAACGACTTCATTTAGCTAGTAATCTAATGTTAAACACAGATTTTACAGTTCAACAAATTTGTTATGATTGTGGTTTTGAGAGTGACTCCCATTTTATTAGAAGTTTTAAAAAGCAATTTGGAACTACTCCAAAACAATGGAGAGATTCAAGGATTAGTACTCCAATTTAATAGCTTGTACAGATTAATTTTCTGATATAATTCCTTTTTTAATTTTTCTAATTCTTTCTTTTTCCTGCATCTCATCCCATTTTTTGCCTTTTATTCTAATAAATATAGTGTGGATAATCAAAGTGGTGCCACTAAATAAAGCACCGGAGAGTAGATAAGTTAGGAAAACATTTAAGGAGTAGGGCAATTTTTCATTCATTGCTTCAAAGGGCACACCAATAATTAACGACACAAAGATACCAACCCAGAATGGTAGACATTGCATGCAGCTTGTTAAATACTTCCAAAAATTAGGACTGTTTTTTTCTGCAAAATCTCTTAAAGGTTCGAATATTTTGCTAATAGTTATGATAGCGGATAGCCCGTAAACAGTTAATACACTGATTAATAAATCCATGATTTTAATTTTTTAAAGATTGTTTTATTGATTGAAGAAGATAAAATGCAAGTCCTTTTTTTATAAATTTGGTGTTAAAATTCGAAGAACTTGCATTGGCCTTCTTAATATGCATAGCGAACTTTTAAATAGTAGCAGTTGTCGTTAATTTTAGCCAGGCTGAATGGCCACCATCCAAATTGCAGACATTTTTAATTCCTCTTTCTTGAGCTTTTATAGCGGCCATATAAGACATAACTCCTCCAGTACAGCAAAATAAATATGGTCCATCATTTTTGAAAATTGGATTAAAGTCGTCATGATTTTTATCAATTGCCCTTTCTATTGTATCAAAAGGAATATTAATTGCACCAGGAATACTTCCTTGTTTTTCAATTCCCTTTTGATCTCTTACATCAATTATGTTGTAGTTATTTTCTGCTATGATACTATCTAGTTTACTAACTGGAACTTGACGGATAATCTCTTTAGATATTTTCGGTTTTAGGATCTTCATAATATTAATTTAAAATGTTATTGTTAAAGTGATATAGTCTCTGCGCCTTCTAAAATCAATTGGTGCAATGCTCCAGAACCAACTAACTCTACTTCATCAATTAAGTTTTCGGCAGAGTAACCTCGCACGGCTGCACAAGGAGGACAAACCATAATTCTACATTTGTTGTTGACTACAGCGTCAATCATTTCTTTCATGGTAGGATCTTTTGGGTTAAGATGCACATGGTCTGCTGCACCTTTTCTAACCCAATCAACACCAGAACTTACTAAAAAAATGTTCACATCCAATCCAGATTTAATACCTCCATTGGCAATACTCCAAGCCACAGAGGCTCTTTCATCATCTAATCCGTAGCTTATTAATACTACAATTTTATTTTTTGTATTCATAATAAAAATATTTAATTAGTTAATAAATTATTTGATAGGACAAATGTATTGTGGATGAGTTATAGTGGATTGATTGAAAAGTTCAAAAAATGGACTATATGGGCCATTAATAAAAATGGATAAAAAAACGATATAAGACTTTAGTATATTTTATTGGATAATACTGCTCAATTAAATGTCATTTTTGTCATTGAAATGTAATTGCATAATATTTTAAGCAAGAGTTTTGCGTTTTTTTGAATTCAATAAAGCGCATAAATTTTAAAAAAATCGATAAAACGCTTGTTTTTTTCGATAAATTACATAAATTTGCTCATATCATTCTTAATCTACTTAAACATGAAAAATAAAATTATTCTTTTCTGCTTTAGCTTTTTATTTGTAATTGGTTATGGATTTGCCCAAAAGAAAGGTGCCCCAAAAAGCATTATAAGTGAAACAGCTACAATAAAAAAATACCATAATAAAGAAGAACTCGATCGTATGCAAAAGGGTGAACTTATAGAGCTTTATGTTGAAAGAGTTGGAAGCCTTGTTAAAATTTTACCTTATGTAGGTTTTGCTACAAAACCTGGAGTAACTATGTCTTCATTTGGTATTCCTGATGAAAAAGATAATAGAAAAGCATTAGATGATCAATTTGAGGCTACAAAAGACTTCCTAGAAGTATCTGATGAATTTCAAAAAGGATTTTTACCTTTTACAGATACAGATAATATTATTTCATCTATTCTATTTTATGAAGAAATTCTAAAATTGTTGCATGAATATAGTGATTATCATTAATTGTATCTATTGAGTTATATGATTTTTATTATTTTAAATTCTTTTAAAGGTTTTTAACTGGACAAAATATATTTAGTCTCTAAAAATTAGGAATTTGAATATTTCTTAAATAATATTCAAACTATTAAGTATACAAACTTTAATATCGATGAAATACATATTTCATCGATATTTTTTTATAAATGTTGTAAAAAATTGCATTTTATCGAATAAATATGCATTTCATGGATTTTTTTTATTATATTTGGTCAATAAGATTAATAAATTGATTTTAAAAAATAACCCATGAGAAAAATTACCTTAACTATTACGCTATTTCTATCAATATATGGTGTCATTTCAGCACAGCAGGAAAAAGGTATCGTAGGCGTTACCAATTGGTTGAATAATTGGACACAATTTAAGCCTAACCAAGAATACTATGGTGAGCCGACACAAATTTTGACAGGAGATATTACAGAAGACACAAAGCTTTATAAAAGGCATGTGTACTTACTTGAAGGAGATGTTTTTGTATCCAACAATGCTACTCTTAGCATAGAGCCCGGAACAATAATTCTAGGTGATTACAAAACTAAAGCTAGTCTTACAATTTCAAGAGGAGCTACCATCATTGCGGATGGAAGTGAAACAGATCCAATTATATTTACGTCTAACAGAAGTTTGAGAAGATCAGGTGATTGGGGCGGATTAATTATTCTTGGAGATGCTCCGACCAATAAATTTGGTAATGGCTCTGTAGCTTCATTTTATGGTCAACTTAAATCAGCCACGTATGGGAATACCAATTTTGGAGGAGAAAACCCCAATAGTAGTTCTGGGATATTACGTTTTGTAAGAATAGAATATGCTGGTAAAAGAACAGTAGAGGTTGGTAATTTCAATGGTTTGTTATTAGCTAGTGTTGGAAAAGAAACAGTTTTAGAAAACATTATGGTAAGTTATTCTGCTGGAAATTCCTTTGAAATTTGGGGAGGCCAAGTCGATTTATTTAAAGCGGTTTCTTATAGATCAAACGGAAATGACTTTAGCTTTAATTATGGAACTCAATGTATTATTGACAATTCTTTAGCTGTGCGATCTCCTTATGCGTCAAATAGTAATGGTTCAAGATCTTTACAAATCAAGACGTACAATGAGCAAAACGAAGTTGATTTTACTAGAAACCCAACATCTGTTGTTGCAAAAAACTTAACCCTATTAAATGATAGTGAAGATTTGAAATCTCATATAAGTTCTGGTTTAATCAACGAAGCTGTTTACGTGGGTCATAATGCCTCGCTCGATATGAACAAAAGTGTTATTTCTGGTTTCAACCCTGCCGTAATATTTGAAGATAAGATTACTTTGAATCAAGAAAATTTGGAAAGGATTAAGTTTACTTCAATGTATTTCAACAATTGTAATGGAAATATTTTTTTAGAAAACAATTCTAATAATGAGGATCTTGAAGATTGGTATGGGAATAATGCCTTTAGCAATGTATATTCTAAAAGCTCTAATACTGAAACGTTTATTAAATTAGATGATTTAAGAAGGCCAGACTTTAGATTGCGAATTAACGGAATTATAGCAACAAGAAACTAGATTTATAAGGAAGAAAGAGCAAAAAAGCATCTGGAGATATTTCACCCCAAAGAAATAATACCTAATGAAGAACTTAACTGCATATATAACCCTCTTATTTGTTTTTGCATTTATAAAAAACTCAAATGCACAAATAGTGATTAGCAAACCTAATTTAGGTTTTAGTCAGGCCTGTGCAAGTGATTCATTTAACACCTACAATGTAACGTTTACCTTTTCACCAGAAACTGATTTAACATCTAGTAACCAATTTATCATAGAGCTTTCAGATGAAACAGGAAGTTTTACGAGCACTACGGCCATATATACATCTGCTGCAGGAAGTGTAACCACATCACCAGCAACCTTAAACTTTTCTTTTCCAAACACAATAGCTGGAGAAGCTTATAAATTAAGGATTAGGAGTACAAGTCCAGTTGCAACGAGTACTGGTTCTAATGCTTTTGCTGCATATTTTAAATATCAAGACGAACCTTTTACAATTAATAATTTAATCTCTACTGCTGTGTATTGTCCAGGAGAGAGTTATATATTGACTATTGATAATCCAGGAGCGCCATCAAATAATTCACCATTACAGTACCCATCATTGACCTTCAACTGGTATAAGGAAACAAGTGAAACCACTTCCGTTTTTGTAGCTTCCGGAGAAAGTTTAGAAGTAAGTGAATCAGGGACTTATTTTGTTGAAACTAATTATGGGTCCTGTACATCAAACTCATATTCCAATCGTGTAGATGTAAGTCAATCTGGTTCTGGCACCTCAACAAGTATTAGTTCAAGCCTTGGAAATCCATTTTGTTCAGGTAATGGCCCAACAACATTAAATGCTATTTCTGGCAATACCTATAAATGGTATAAAGACGGCGAAGAAATCTCTGGAGCAACAGAACAGATGTATGTTACAAGTGAATCTGGTTTTTACGAGGTTGAAATTGATTTAGGAAGTTGTATGGAAAGCGCATCAATTGAACTCAATAGCGTTGGTTTTACGAGTAGTATTGATGTCCCCGAAAACAATACTTTGGAGGAAGGGGAAACACTTACAGCAACTGTAACAACAGATGCTATCAACCCTACATTTGCTTGGTATAGGAATGATTCTATTATTTCTGGAGCTTTAAACAATAGTTATGAAGCTACAGAAACTGGAAATTATAAGGTAGTAATTACTCAAAACTCCGGTTGTTCATCTTCGGATGAGCTCATTTTTAATATAACTGAACCTTTTCCGAATGTGGCTAATATTCCAAATATTATAAGCCCTAATGGAGATGGGATAAACGACACATGGATTATTCCTCAAGAGTACGTAAGTGGAACAAATACTGAAGTTTTTATTATAAGTGCACATGGTGAAACAGTATTACAAACCAATAATTATTTGAATAATTGGCCACAAAATCAATTAGATTTTAAAAGCATAAACCCTGTTTATTATTACATAATTAAAACAGAAAACAATAGAACAAAAAAAGGATCTATAACAGTAATAAAATAGTATGAATAAAACTCTACTATACATGACATTATTATTATTTTTTAGCGCACACCAACTTTACTCTCAAGAAGATGGTGTTGTTGCTTTAGAATTGCCTGTTAGAAATTCTTTAAAATTTAATAGGTTTGTGGTTAATCCTACCTTTAGTTTTGTCAAAGAGGAATATAGATATGTGAGTTTTACCAACAAAAGACAATGGGTACAATTTAATGATGCACCACAAACTTACTTATTTAGTTATTCAGGAAAGGTTAGAGATAATATTGGAGCCGGAATCAGTTTGTTTCAACAAGATTATGGTGTGCTTACAACCTTTGGAGGTGTTTTAAACTTTGCTTACAATGTTACATTAAACAATGAAAGCAACTTGACCTTTGGTATGAATCTAGGTTTCTACAAAAGCGGTTTAAACGAAGGTAAAGTTGTAACCAATTTTCCAGACCCATCTCTAGACAATATTCCTTCTAATTTTATATTTACTGTAAATCCAGGAATCAATTACGGAACTACGTTTTTCGATTTTGGTTTATCTATAAATAATGCAGTTGCATACAATATAAAGACATCAGAAATCATTGAAGACAATCCAGAGCAAGGTATTCAAGCTCATATCATGTACACTGGGTTTATGAATTCAAGAGGTTTCTTTGATCAAAGTAAATTTTCCACATTGTTACGTTCAGAATTCAAGAAGGATGAAACCGCGATTTCTGGAGTTGCAATGTTATCAGTTCCCAAAGGAATTTGGGCACAAGCTGGTTATAATACCCTATATGGAATGTCTGCTGGTATTGGATTAAATATAACCAAGGAAATAGCAATAGAATATAATTACGAGAATGCTGTTGGAGATTTATCAGATCTTGGGAATTCGCATGAGTTTACAATTGCCTATAGATTTAAAAAGACGGAAAGACGTAGTTATTTAGATAACAATGATGAACAAGCATTATTTATGCCTTCAAGAAAATCTAGACGTGTTCTTGCTAGTCAGGCTCCGCAAAGAAAACCTTGGCCAGAAACTAATACTAGTCCAGTTGAAGCCAAAGAAGTTGAACTCAATACTACAGCAATAGTGCCTGATATAATTGAAGAAAACAATACTTCAGAACCTTCTGAAGAAAACCAAGCTAATACTAACCTTGTAGAAGAATCTCAAGAAAAATTGGCAGAAGAAACCAAGCTTAAAGAAGAAGCTGAAGAATTGCAAAGACAAGAAGAGGCAAGATTAATAGCTCAACAGGAAGAACAAGAAAGATTAGCTGAAGAAACACGCATCAAGGCAGAACAAGAAGAACAGGATAGACTTGCTGAAGAAGCACGTGTTAAGGCAGAGCAAGAAGCTCAAGAAAAATTAGCCGAAGAAGCTAGATTAAAGGCAGAAGAAGAGGCAAGAATAAAAACAGAAGAAATGGATGAAATAGTATTATCTGCACCTGGAGATAAGAATGCTGAATCCATGAATGATTTAATAGAATTGACAGAAAATTCAAAAATCGAGCAACAAGAACTATTAATAAGATTGAAAGAAAAAGTAGACGTCAAACAACAAGATCTAGACGATTTAAAAGAAGAAAATGATTTAAGCGAACAAGGAATTTTCTTGGAGCCTAAACCATTCAAGAGTATCTCGGCTGAAAACAGAATTATTGCTGCTATTCAATCAGATTTAGACAATCTAATAAATTCCCAAGAGTCACAGATTTCTGAATTGGAAAGATTATATGATGCAAGAATAAAGGATACTCCTGAAAATGATTCTGCCAATCAATTTTATTTAAGAAAGATTCAGGAACTTAAATCTATTCGATCTAAAGCTATTCAGTCTAGAGAAGATTTAACAACTAATCTTGAAACGATTGAAGTTGCTACGGAAATAGAGAGAAAACGAAGAATTAGCCGAGCTGCTTATAGTAATGAAGAAGCGAGATATCAAAAAGATAGAGTAACCTTAAACTATATAAAACAGAATACGCCATTGAGTAATACCTCACTTAAACCAGAAAATTTTGATTCAGGCGAAGTGCTGGAGAATATTCAGATTTTAAAAGGTGTCAATAATGTTGAGGAAGGATATTATATAGTAATTGCAGTTCATACAGATATGGAAAAAAGAGATGAGTTCTTAAGAAAGGCAGTTGCAGCAGGACAAGAAAATATCGATTTCTTCTTTGATGTAAATACAAGCAAATATTATATCTATTATGAGAAGTTTAATAATCTAAATGCTGCAACCCAAGCATCAGAGAAAAAAGGAAGCGAACCATACAACAGTAATATGTCTATGGTTAAAATAGAAGAGTAAAAAAAGTAATAATATCATTTTTATCAATGCCCCAAATTGAAAGAAAATATAAATATAATGCCATGAAAAAGCCTACTTTTTATAAAGTACTAATCGTTGTGTTTTTATTATCGTTATGTTTTAGCGGTAATTCACAAACATACGATCCTTTTGCTATTAGAGAAAAAGTAGATGTAAGAGGAAGTATGTTAGTTATAGGTAACGCCATTCTTGGTCAAGATAATTTACCATTTAACGACATAACTAGAGATAATCAGGATATTGATATGCAATATATTGATATTGATAGCGATGCATCTACATTTAGTTCTAGTAGTGCAGAGTTACAATTACCACCTCATCAAGATGGAAGTCCTACAGATTGTTATAGAGTTGCATACGCAGGTTTATATTGGGCTGCTACACTACAAGATGGAGATAGAAGTGATATTGATGAAGTAAAATTTAAGTTACCCGGAAGTTCAACATACATTGATATTACGGGCGAAATCATTTATGATGCCATAGTAAACCCAATTGTTGCCGAAACTGGAGAACCAGGAAATACACCTTATGCTTGTTATGCAGATGTCACTAATTTAGTTAGTGGTTTATCAGATATTGAAGGTAATTATACTTTGGCAAATGTGAATTCTAGTGAAGGGTTTAACTTTTCAACAGGATTATCTGCAGGATGGACGCTTCTTTTAATTTATGAAGACCCAGAACTTCACACAAAATCGTTTACAGTATTTGATGGATTTAGTCACATTTATGATGGTCATCAAGAAACTGTTCCGGTTTCAGGTTTTACAACACCACCTGCTGGACATATCGACTTACAATTTGCTTATGGTGCTCTTGATGGAGATAGAACAAAAAGAGCTACCAAACTTGAAATAAATGGTAAAGAAGTAACAACAGAATTGAGGCCAGCAAATAAATTCTTTGGTTCAGTAATAGAAAATCTTGGTTATGATGGCAACCCTAATCCTCCAAGTATCGTTTATCCAAGGAATCCTTTTAGTGCAAATACATTGGGTTATGACACAGGTTTCTTGGAAATTATTAATTCAGAACCAGAATTTATAAGGAATAATGATACTTCGGCAGATTTTAGGCTTCAGGTTGCAAGAGGTCAAGCGGACCCAATTTTTGCTTTCGTATGCGCATTTGGAGTTGATATTATAGCTCCAGATATAGATCTTACAAAGATTGTGTTGGATACAGATGGAAACAACATTGATGGTGATGATGTGTATTTAGGACAAAATTTGTTTTATGAAATAACTTACCAGAATGTTGGCAATGAAGATATTACTAATTTTACCATAACAGATATACTACCTGAAAATATTATTTTCGATCCTTCAACCGATATTGATTTAAGTAATGCAGGTGGCGCAACATTACAATCTTACGACCCTAATACTCGAACAATTATTTTTAATATTCCAGATGAGTCTGTTGAATATGGAGATCCGGTTTTTACAATTCGTTTAGCAATTCAGGTTGTTCCAAATTGTTACGATTTAAGCCAGGCTTGTTCTAACGAAATAATAAATCAAGCTTTTGGTACTTATAGTGGTGTTTTAAGTGGAATTACTGTTGTAGACGAAGAAAGTTATGCTACTATAGAATGTTTAGGAGCTCCTGGATCTACAAACTTTTTGGTGGATATATCGAGTTGTGATTTTCAAAGAACTGAAGTCTTATGTGGTTCAAGTACAGTTTTAACAGCTGCAGATGGGTATGACAGTTATTCATGGTCTACAAGTCCTACAGGAACTCCAGTAATTGGAACAGGACAAACATATACTGCGACAGCACCTGGAGATTATTATGTAACAAATACAACATCGGCAACTTGTATCTCTATTGATGAACAGATTACAGTAATTACTTATGGTAGTGATCTAACAAATCCCGTAATCCCTTATGCGGACTTATTACCGGTTTGTCCGAACGATGGTAAAGTATTGCCTTACATATTCTTATGTGGTGGTAATGATTCAAGAACAATTAATACAGGCATTAGTGATGCAGTATCAATTATATGGGAACAGTTGGATGAAACCAGTTGCCCACCGATGATTGTTGATGATTGTGCCAACGAAAATGATACTTGTACTTGGAACCAAGTGGCTACAGGACCTGATTTTATTGCGGATACTTCTGGAGAGTTTAGAATAGTTATTAATTATCCTGGTGGATGTTTTAATATATTCTATTTCAATGTTTATCAGAATTTGTTAGTACCTACAATTACTGCTGAAGATATTATTTGTACTACTCCTGGTGAAGTTACAGTAGGTGGAGTGCCGTCTGGATATGAATATAGTTTAGACCCAAGCGGACCTTACCAATCTTCAAATATATTTAGCATAAATACTCCTGGTTATTATATTGTCTATATAAGACAAATAGGAGTAAATACTAATCCTTGTATTTTTGAAACACCTAGTATTTATGTGAGACAAAGAGACGTTACGTTTACAACCTCGGCCACACAGCCAGATTGTAATGATGATTTTGGAAGTATAAGCATCGCAGTTAATGATGCATTACCACAATATTATTATAGTATATATGAAGGTGCAACTTTAGTGAATAGTGTTGGTCCAATTTCAGCAAGTGATTATACATTTAATAATTTAAATCCTGGAACCTATACTGTAAATGCAAGTACAGATGATGGCTGTATTTATTCTGAAATCATTGACATTTTGGAGCCTCCTGTAATAACAGTTACTGCTGCATTGACACAACCACTTACGTGTACAGATGGAGAGATAACTATCTATCCAGTTGGAGGAGTTCCACCATATAATTATTACATAAATAGTACAACAGTTTCACAAAATACACCTGTTTATGTTGTTACTACGGCTGGTGTTTATGATATAACAGTTTACGATTTTAATGGTTGTAGCGCTTCAACATCAATTACAGTTGATGGCATTCTTCCTCCAGAATTTACAATCACAAATACAGATGTTTTATGTGCTGGTGATAGTGATGGAACCATTAATATTAATGTTACTAATGCCAATGGGAACAGTCTGCTTTATAGTATTGATAATGGAGTTACTTTTGTCAGTTCATCAGTTTTCACTGGATTAACTGCTGGAACTTATGACGTAATAGTTCAATACACTTATGGTACAGATGTATGTGCTTCAACTGCACAACCAATAACCATTACTGAACCATTGCCAGTAACAGGAACAGTTGCATTAACTACGCCTTATACTTGTACAACTAATGGTATAATAACAGTTTCAGGAGTATCTGGAGGAACAGCTCCTTACACCTATAGCATTGATGGCATAAACTTTCAAGCAGGTAATACGTTTACTGGATTAACTGAAGGAACTTATACAATTACCATAAGAGATTCTAACAATTGTTTATTTATTGCTGCACCAATTACAATAGATGCTTTAAACCCGCCAGAAGATTTAGATTTTAGTAATACACCTTTAAGTTGTCCAGCAATGACTTCAGATGTGACTGTTTCTAATACAGTTGGAGGTACAGCACCATTTGAATATCAAATTATTGCTCCAGCATCAGCTGTAACAGCTTATCAAACATCAAATGTATTTACTGGATTAGCACCTGGCACGTACACGTTCCAAGTTAGAGATGCAAATGATTGTACTTATGCTGAATCGTATACAATTGCACCATTACCACCATTAACGGTTAATGTTGTTTTAACTAAAGATTTAGATTGTTCAGCTTCACCAAATGCAATCATAACGGGAATAATTTCAGGTAGTTTTCCACCTTATGCTGTTAATTTAATTCAGGGAACTGGTAGTGCAGTTGTAAGTGGAAATACATTTACTTTGACTACTCCTGCATCAGGAGACTATCAATTTGAAGTAACCGATTCTATAGGCTGTACAGTTCAATCAGGTGTTATTTCAGTTACAGATATAGTTCCAGTAACAGCATCTGTTATTGCAACAGATCCTACGTGTAACGGTTATGCAGACGGTTCAATCAGTTTAACCGCTCTTACGGGTGAAGCTCCTTTTACTTATAGTATAGATGGAGGAGCAACTTTTGCCTCATCAAATGTATTTGGAGGCCTTATTGCTGGAACTTATAATTATGTTGTAATGGATAGTAAAGGTTGTGATGTATCAGGTTCAATCAACTTAACAGATCCATTACCTCTAAATGTAACAATTGTTAGAAATGCTATTCAATGTAGCCCAATTGTTTTGGGTAGTTTAGATATTACCATTAATTCTGGTGGAATTGCACCTTTTACATACACCTTATATGATAACACTTATACTCAAATAGGTAATATTACTACTGCTTCTACAACAAATACGTTTGTAGGATTAAATTTTGGAGATTATTATGTAACAATAGTTGATTCAAATGGTTGTGAATATATTAGTACTGCACAGAGAATTGAAACTCCACCGAGTATTAATGTAACTGGTAATGCATCAACAGGATCTTGTGCGACAGGAGCAACAGTAGACCTACAAGTTATTTCTGGAGTTGGACCCTTTACGTATTCAATTTATGGTCAACCTGCAACGTCATTTGGTCCTACACCATCTACAACTCATACCTTTGTTGGTTTAAATCATGGGGTAACATATCAATTCCAAGTGATTGATGGAGGTGGTTGTTATTCTATTATCGAGGTTACAACACCAGTTTTATCTCCAATGGATATCACTCCAATTACAACAACTGATGTGAATTGTTTTGGAGATAGTGATGGAAGCGTAAACTTTACTGTGATAAATTATGATGCATCTGTAACATCAATATATTATGAAGTTCAAGATGTACTAACCAATACTCCAATTGTTCCAGCTTTTAATGGGATTTTTACAGGCCTAACAGGAGCTCCAGTAAGTGGAACAATAACAGGATTGTCAGCAGGCAACTATACACTATTTGTCAGAGAAGCTGATGGAACGTTGTGTACAATTTCAACACCATTTCAAATCAGCCAACCAGTTCAGTCTCTTTCTTCTGTAGTTTCAGCAATTGAAAATGCAACTTGTAATGCTGAAGCTCAAGTAACGCTAACAACAACCGGTGGTACAGGACCTTATCTTTATGCTGCTGGGGCACCAGGTTTTGTACCTGCTCCAGGAGATTTTGGGACTAGTAATGTTATTTATTTAGATTACACAATTAGAACTAATTGGGATATTGTTGTAAGAGATGCCAACGACTGTGAAATAAGAATTAATGAAACTATTGCCATAGATCCTGACCCGGTAGTTTCTGCATCATTGTCAAATCAATGTACTGCAACCGAAGGTAATTTTGAAATAGATGTTATCTTAACAACAGCTGGAGTTGGGCCATATAGTTTTAGTATAGATGGCGGAGCTTTCCAAACAAATACTGCACCATTTACAATAACAAATTTATCATCAGGGGCACATACTGTAGAGGTAAGAGACTTTAACGGTTGTGGTAATTTGGTGATTGTCGATATTCTTACTCCTATTGAGTTGATACCAGATGTTACTGGATTACCAAGTTGTAATAATGATGATGGAGAGATTACAATAACAGGTTCAGGTGGTTCAGGAACTTATACATATACTATAAGTCCAAACCCAGCATCTATTAGTGTTGCGGGGAATGTATTTTCAGGTGTACCATCAGGAACCTATATGATTACCATGACAGATACAGTGACCTCATGTACAAATGATGTTGAGATTTTAGTGCCAGAAGCCACACCTTTGAGCTTTACAACACTTCCAACGGCAGTTACTTGTTTTGGTGATACAAGTGGTTCGTTTGAGATAACTGTTAGTGGTTATGCAGGACCATATACTTATGAAGTATTCAATAGTTTGGGTAGTTCGGTAACTGGTGTTGTTGCAGCAAATACGTCAACAAATCCAGAAGTTGTAACAGGAATGGCGGCAGACAGTTATAGTGTAGTAATTACAGAAACAGCAAGTCCGTTCTGTTCCGCAACATCAAATGTAATCATTCAATCGCCTTCAAACACATTATTAGTAAACGCCACAGAGACATCCAATGTAACTTGTGATGATAATGCAGGAACCATTACTGCTGTAGCAAGTGGTGGTTGGGGCAATTATGAATATGAATTAACTGGCACAACATCCGTTGCCTATTCATCTAACGGAACATTCACAAACCTATCCGCAGGAAGTTATACTGTAAACGTCAGAGATGCAGGTGGATGTATTGCATCTGATAGTGTAACGCTTATTGTTCCACCTCCAATTAATGCTACTGTAGCAGCCAATACAACACTATTGTCTTGTTTTGGTGATACAAATGCTACAATAACTGTGAGTGGAGTAACTGGAGGACAAGGAAGTAATTACAGCTATACACTTAATATGGTTTCTCCAGCAGTAAGCTCTTCAGGGCCACAAACATCACCTATTTTTGATGGTTTAGGAGCTGGAACTTATAATATTGTGGTGACCGATGGATACCAATGTTCGTTCAATTCTCCAGATATTATCATTAACGAACCTACTCAAATACAGGCAAGTTTAGTACTTGAAACACCACAAACATGTTTGACAAATTCAACATTAACCTTAAGTGCTACAGGAGGTACAGGTACCTATGAATATAGTGATACAGCATCTTTTGTAACTATTTTAGGTTCTTTTGCTTCATCAACAACATTTTCGGTTTCAGTAGGAACTCATCAGTATTACGTTAGAGATGTAAATGGATGTATTTCTAATGTTTCTAATGAAATAACTGTTGATCCTTTACCGGCATTAACCATTAATCTGGACGTTACCAATGCCACCGTTAACTGTACTGGGGATAGCACGGGAGTAATTATCGCTGATGCAGAAGGTGGTTTAGGAAATTATATATATACGCTGCAAGATGGTTCAGGAAATGACATTATCGGAGCAATACAAAATAGTCCAGGAGTATTTACAGATCTTCCAGCAGGAAATTATCAAGTTCAAGTGGAAAGTGGAGATTGTTTAACAACGTCTTCAGTGATAACCATTACTGAACCTTCAATAGCATTATCAGAGACACATACAGTAACACCTGTTACATGTACTGGTGAAGACGATGGTATATTGGAGATTTTTGCTATAGGAGGAACAGGAATTATAAAATACGCGATTTCCCCAAGATTGGATCAGTTTTTCGAAGAGCCTATCTTCGATAACTTAAGTCCTGGAACCTATGAGGTTATTGTTCAAGACGAATTAGGATGTTATGTGGTTTTCAATTTTACTGTTGATGCTCCAATTCCTGTAGTACTTTCTATTGTGCCTAATTCAATATTACCAGAAGTATGCGATGGTGATATGAATGGTGAGTTTAGTATTAACATTTCAGGAGGGAATTTACCATACAGTGTTGCTTTAGATGATATCAATGGCACTTATACTGCAGGTACAGCAATCCAAACCCAATTTGATTTTACAGGCTTATCAGGAGGTGATCATATAGTTTATGTAAGAGACGCTCTTGGTTGTGAATCAGAATGGAATATCACATTCCCTGAATCTGTTATTATTAATCCAGAAGCTGTAGTGGAATACAGTTGTGTCAATAATCTATCGAACAATACGGTTACAGTTACGGTGGATGAAAGTACAGACCTTTTGGATTTAGATTTTTCTTTAAATGGAGGAGCATATCAGGGAAGCAATGTATTTGTGAATGTGCTGCCAGGAGTTGGTCATTATATAGACGTAAGACATACTAATGGTTGTATACAAAGAACACCAATTTTTGAAATTGAAGATTACGAACCTATACAATTAACAATACAAGAAGGTGGGTTGAATGAGATAATAGCAACAGCTACAGGTGGAACTGGAATATATGAATATTCACTTAACGGAGAATCTTATGGAGACCAAAATACATTCCTAATTTACGAATCTGGAGACTATACAGTTACGGTTACGGATAGCAATGGATGTATAGCAAGTGCTTCAGGGTACTTTGAATATGTTGATGTTTGTATACCTAACTATTTCACTCCAAATGGCGATGGTTATCTAGATGGATGGGGTCCAGGATGTACGGAAAGTTATAAAGACCTAACCTTCGACATTTTTGATAGATATGGTCGTAAGATAGCCACATTAAAAGTTGGAGAAAAGTGGGATGGGACATATCATGGAAAAGAGCTACCAACAGGAGATTATTGGTATGTTGTAAAATTGAATGATAGCAGAGATGATAGAGAATTTGTCGGACATTTCACATTATATAGATAGAACATGGTAATTAGCCCCAAAAACTAAAATTATGAAGACGAAAAGATTAATCCTATATATATTGCTTGTTGCTGTAACCTATGGTTATGGTCAAGAGCTTAATTTACCAGTGTTTACTCAATATTTAGCAGAGAATGATTTTGTTGTGTCTCCTACATATGCAGGAATTGGTGATAACTTAAAAATTAGGGCGAATGGTTTAACTCAATGGGTTGGAATTAAAGGAGCACCAGACAACCAATCACTCTATGGAGATGTAAGAATTGCAGATCGCTCAGGTGTTGGATTGTCTTTTTATAATGATAGAAACGGTAACACCATCCAAACTGGAGCTAAATTTTCTTTTGCTCACCATTTAATTATCAATGTACCAACGGAACAGTATTTGTCGTTTGGTATATCATTTAATGTCAACAATTTTAAGATCGATATCAACAACTTCAATACTACTTATGAAGCACCTGTCATAGACCCTTACGTTACCGATGATAGGTCTACCACCAATAGTAATTTTGATATAGGCGCATTGTATAGATATAAAGGGTTCTACTTTAGTTTTAATGCCAATAATATTCTTAAGAAAAAGGTAGATGAAGAAAGAGTCGCAGAACCTAATCAGTTGTTAAATTACCAAGTGTATTCTGGTTTCATCATAGGCAAGAATATTCCAAATAGTATTCAATACGAACCCTCAATTTTCTTCCAGTTGTTTGGTAGTGATGGACGATCCAGTACAGATGTTAACTTTAAGGTCAGGAAATACGGTAAGAACATGAATTATTTTTGGGGAGGAATTTCTTATAGATATCTTAACGATCAATTCTTTAAACCACTTAATATAGGACCAATGTTTGGATTCAAGCAATCCATATTTTATTTTGGATATTCGTATCAAGTCACAATGAACGACTTAATATCATACAATTCAGGAACACATATGGTTACTATTGGGTTGGACCTTTTGCGCTCGGCAAGTAATTGTCCGTGTACTAAAAGTCGAGTGAGTTTTAGATAAAATAGCTGCTCGTGTTTATACTATTTAAGTATAATAAAAGGACATTATTAAAAATACAAATTCTTCATACTTGCGATAACGTTTTCGTATTATAAATCAAGTGATTATTTTACTATTTTTTTACTTATAATTTTAATTGTTTTATTTTGTATCAAGTCTTAACAAAATGAAGAATAAGAGATGTCTTATAGCAATGAATTGGTTTACAATAACATTTTTGCTGTTAATACTCTTTACTTGTAAAGACAATTCAAAAAATAAAACAGAACAAATAGTGGATCAAATACTTACAGAAGAACAGCTTTACAGACCAAATTTCCATTTTACGCCAAAGGCCAACTGGATGAATGATCCAAACGGAATGTTTTATTTAAACGGAAAGTACCACTTATATTTTCAATATTATCCTGAAGATAATGTTTGGGGACCCATGCATTGGGGACACGCTAGTAGTGAAGATTTGGTGACTTGGAAAGAGTACCCTATTGCCTTGTACCCAGATAGCTTAGGTTATATTTTTTCAGGAAGCGCAGTGGTAGATACCAATAACACATCTGGTTTTGGTAAAGATGGCAAAGCTCCAGTAGTAGCTATTTTCACGTATCATGATCCTGAAGGCGAAAAAGAAGGCAATATTGATTTTCAAAGTCAAGCCATTGCATATTCATTAGACGAAGGTC
Source organism: Gilvirhabdus luticola (assembly GCF_040117515.1). NCBI lineage: Bacteria > Pseudomonadati > Bacteroidota > Flavobacteriia > Flavobacteriales > Flavobacteriaceae > Gilvirhabdus > Gilvirhabdus luticola. The sequence continues at coordinate 398,352 of NZ_JBEEEN010000001.1, read as the reverse complement.
AAACTTGGACAAAATATAGCGGTAATCCTGTAATTCCTAATCCCAAGATCAAAGATTTTAGAGACCCTAAAGTGATTTGGGATGAAGATAGACAACAATGGATTATGGTATTAGCTACCTATGAGAAAACCTTGCTTTATGTATCAAAGAATTTGAAAGAATGGAATTTTTTATCAGATTTTGGCGAAGGTATTGGAGCTCATGATGGTGTTTGGGAATGCCCAGATTTTTTCCCTTTAAAAGTTGAAGGCTCTGATGAAACCAAATGGGTTTTGTTGCAGAGTTTAAATCCTGGGCATATTAATGGAGGATCTGGCACACAATATTTTATTGGTGATTTTGATGGGACTCATTTTTTATTAGATAAAGAATTGGAAAAGCAATTAAAAATTGATGAAGCTATTTGGTTGGATTACGGTAGAGACAATTACGCTGGTGTAACATGGTCTAATATTCCAAAATCTGATGGAAGAAAACTTTTTATTGGCTGGATGAGTAATTGGGATTATGCCAAAGAAGTTCCAACTTATGCCTGGCGAAGTAGTATGACCATTGCCAGAGAGTTGAAACTTAGAAAAATGAATAATTCATATATATTATTTTCAAACCCGATTAAAGAATTAAATCATTTTAAGACTAAAGTTTTTGAAAAAAACAGTCTTTCGTTTAAAAGTGAAATGACCATAGTAGATTCAAATCAAATAGATATTAATAAATCTGTAATAGAAATCGAACTTTCAAATTTGAATCATAATACATATACATTTAGTCTTGAAAATTCAAAAGGTGATTTACTTGAATTTGGGATTAATAATATTGAAAAATACTTTTTTATTGACAGAACAAAATCTGGCGATTTAAGTTTTTCGGAAAAGTTTGCAAATGTTGTTTCAAAAGCTCATTTTAAAAACCAATTCGAAAATTTACATATTGAAATGGTTATTGACAAAACGTCGTTAGAGCTATTTTTTAACAATGGAGAAACTGTAATGACCGAAATATTTTTTCCTCGTAAACCGATGAGTTCGTTAAAAATTAGTACGGAAAATGAATCTGAAACAACGATTAATAAATTGGTTGTAAGTCAACTAAAATTTAATAACTAAATATGAATTCTTTTACTTGTTTTGGAGAAGTGCTTTGGGATGTTTTTCCTGATCAGGAAAAAATAGGTGGCGCTCCTTTAAACGTAGCACTTCGGTTGCATTCTTATCAATACGATGTTGCCATAATTAGTTCTGTTGGTAATGATACACTAGGAAAACAACTGAAAGATTTTGTTTTAAAAAATGAGTTGACAAGCAACTATCTACAGACGGATAGGTCTTTAAGTACAGGTAGAGTTATTGTAACTTTAAATGATAATGGTTCTGCAAGTTATGAAATAAGTCAGCCCGTTGCTTGGGATAATATCCAATTAGATATAGCGAATATTGATCGAGTTAAGAAAAGCGATGTTTTTATTTTTGGTAGTTTGGCATGCAGAAATTCAGTTTCAAAACAAACACTTTTAGTTTTATTGAACCATGCTAATCTTAAGGTTTTTGATGTTAATTTAAGACCTCCTTTTTTTAATCTTGAATTGCTTAAAGGTTTAATGAATAAAGCTGATTTTGTAAAATTTAATGATGATGAATTAGAATACATCTCAAAAAAATTAAACTCAAATCTTTCTTCAATTCAGGATAATATGGAATTTGTTTCAAATACATTTAATGTCAAGCATATTTGTGTGACAAGAGGAAGCCAAGGAGCCTTGTTTTTATCCGACGGCAAATTGTATTCAAATGAAGGATATAAAATAAATGTAAAAGATACGGTTGGAGCTGGAGATTCTTTTTTGGCATCATTATTACATAAAATCACTAATGGTGCAAATAAACAAGAAGCTCTAAATTTCGCATGCGCTGTTGGAGCATTGGTTGCAGGTTCAGAAGGCGCTAACCCAAAAATAGAAGAATCAGATATCAATAATTTAATGGGTAGAAAATAGATTTATCTCGTAGAATCTCTGATGACCAATTTTGTTGGCAATTCTACTGTTTTAAATTCCACTTTAGTTTTGGCTTTTCTGTCTTTAATTTCTTTATACAAAACTTTGAAAGCTTGTTTCCCCATTTTAAATCCTGGTTGATTTACAGTAGATAATTTTGGCGAAGTAATACGTGTTAATAGCCAATTACTAAATCCCATAATAGAAACTTCTTCCGGTATTTTCACATTTAGCTCTTTGAGTCCAACCATAACTCCAGTTGCAGTAAGGTCTGTAAAAGCAAAAACGGCATCTACGTCCTTATGATTTTTATAAATTTCCTTGGCAATCTTTTGACCATCTTCAAGAGATAAATGGGGTGCTTCAAAAACTATAGACGTATCAAATTCTATATCATTTTCCTTTAACGCATTTTTATACCCAATAAATCTATCTATGGTGGTTTGAGGTTTTAAAGGACCTCTTACATGAGCAATTTTTTTACAACCAGTATCTATGAGATATTGAGTTGCATTAAAAGCAGCTTTTTGGTCATTAATAACCACCTTACTACAATGTATAGACTTTGTAATCTTGTCATATAGTACTATAGGGAATCCAGATTCTATAAGGTTGCTTAAATGCATATAATCAACAGTATTGTCGGCCAATGACAATAAAATACCATCAACATTTTTATCTAATAAAAGTTCAATTTGTTTTTTCTCAAAATCATAAGATTCTCCAGATTGTAAGGTGATAACTAAATACCCTTTTTTTTTAGCGGCATTAATGACTCCAGCAATGATGCTTGCAAAAAAATGATGAACAATTTCTGGAATGATTAAGCCAATAGTTTTAGATTCTTGATTTCTTAAACTCTGTGCTAAAAAATTAGGTTTATAATTGAGAGATTCAGCTAAAGATTTTACTTTGGCTTTGGTTTCAGGACTAACATCATCATAATCCTTTAGGGCTTTTGATACCGTTGCAACGGATATACCTAAAGTTTCTGCTATTTTCTTTAGAGTAATTTTAGCCATTTTGTTCTTAGCGTAAAAACCGAAAGTATTAATTAAAGGCTTTGTAGATGATTGAATCGATTTATTTAGTTAAATTAAATAAATCTAAAACGTTTTCGACAACTTATTTCGTTTTTTTTTTTGTAAATTCTTGCGGTTAAGTAAAAAAATGATAATATTAGTTAATTAATTGTTAATTTATCACTATCAAAATTCTTAATTTGACAATTACTTTTAAGAACAACTATTCAAACAAACTAAAATTTTAACTAGAATTCTAATTTAATATGAAAAACAAATTACTTAAAAACATGCTGCTCCCAGTATTTTTACTTTTAGGGAGCTTTATTTACGCGCAGACAGTATCTGGTACTGTTTCAGATGCGATGGGGCCAATTCCCGGTGTCAACATTATAATTAAAGGAACAACCACAGGTGTTGCAACTGATTTTGATGGTAATTACGAAATTGATGTTAACAACGGTGATGTTTTGGTGTTTTCGTTTATTGGCTATGTAACACAGGAAATAAGCTACACAGGGCAAAGCACAATTGATGTTTTGTTGGAAGAAGATGCAGCTAAACTTGAAGAAGTAGTTATCATTGGATATGGTTCTACTACGGTAAAAGATGCTACAGGTGCTGTTGCTTCAGTTAAAGCTGAAGATTTTAACAAAGGAGTTGTTACAACACCTGACCAATTAATTCAAGGTCGTGTTGCCGGTGTTCAAGTTACCGCATCAAGTGGCGAACCTGGCGCAGCAGCCAATATCAGAGTACGAGGTACATCATCTATTAGAGCTGGAAACGATCCATTATATGTTGTTGACGGTTTCCCATTAGGAGGTGGAGCAGCTTCACCTGGAGCAGATGTAGGTCTTGGAAGAACAAGTCCTAGAAATCCTCTTGCCTTTATTAATCCTGCTGATATTGCTAGTATTGATGTGCTTAAAGATGCATCGGCAACAGCTATCTATGGATCTAGAGGAGCCAATGGTGTTGTCATTATTACAACCAAAAGAGGAAAAAGTGGAAAACCACAGATAAGTTGGAGCTCTTCTCTTCAGTTTAGTAGTATAGCCAATGAATATGATTTGATTAAAGCAAATGATTATCCTACAGTTGCGGCGGCCGCAGGAAATGCTACACCTGATGCAGGAGCTAGAGTTGATCCTTTAGGTGCTATCTTGCAGACTGCTGTAACACAGCAGCATGATTTTTCTTATGGTGCAGGAAATGACACTGGAAATTATAGAATATCTTTAGGGTTACTTGATCAAGAAGGTATTGTTAAAGGAACCGGACAGGAAAAATATAGCTTTAATTTAAATATGACTCAAAGAGCTTTTAATGATAGAGTGAAGTTTGAAACGAGTTTCTTATCTACTTTCTATAAAGATAAGGGAGAAGCAATTGCTGATAACACTGGTGCTGAAGGTGATTTAATGTCATCTGCTTTAAAATGGAATCCAACGCTTTCATTTTATAATCCAGATGGCACTTATAACCAGCCTAGTGATAATCAAAGAAACCCACTGGCATTTTTAGATTATTATACAGATATTACCGACACTTCAAGAATCTTGGGGAATTTTGCTGTAACGTTTAATATTATTGAAGGCTTGGATTATAAATTTACCATTGGTGTAGATAGATCCGAATCTAAAAGACGCGTAGGTATTTCATCTGATTTTAATACCAATAATACCGTTGGTAGAGGTATAGCAGGTGTAGAATATCTTCAAAATTTCAGTAAATTATTTGAACATACATTGTCTTACAAAACAGACTTAATGGATGACCTAGCGTTAGATGCAGTAATAGGTTATGGATATGGCTCTTACGATTCAAGTGGTAATAGATCTATTGCACGTGATTTTTCAATATCAAATCAAAATAAATATATAAAAGATCTTGGCTATGCTGCTACCTTTAGCCCATCAGAGCAAAGTGCTTTCGAAAACCCTACTGCTGAAATACAATCTTTCTTTGCAAGAGCTAATTTTAACTATAAAGGGAAATATTTGTTAACTGGTACAATTAGAGCAGATGGCTCTAGTAAGTTTGGTAAAAATAATCAATATGGGTATTTTCCATCTTTTGGAGCGGCATGGAGATTATCAGAAGAAGATTTTATTCCTGAGACTTTTTCAAATCTTAAATTAAGGTTAAACTGGGGTATTACTGGTAACCAGGAATTTAATGCAGGTGCGGCACAAACACAATTTGGACCTACTGATGATGGATCTGGACTTCAACAAACCAATGTAGCAAATCCCGATTTACAGTGGGAATCAACCGTACAGTATGGAGCAGGTGTTGATTTTGGATTTTTTAATGGTAGGTTAAATGGTACAATTGATTATTTTTATAAAGAAACAAAAGATCTGCTTTTTAGATTACCGGCAATTCAACCAGCTCCCGATGTAAATTATTGGACGAATTTTAATGATATTAAAGTAATTAATTCAGGCTTGGAGTTGTCATTAAATGGTTCTATAATTAATAAAGAAGATTTTACTTTTGATGCATCTTTTAATATATCGTTTTTAGATAATGAAATTGAAAATGTATCGAATCAATTCCCATTGGGTATCATAACTGGTCAAGTTTCGGGTAGAAGTTTAAGCGGACAAAATGCACAACTGCTATATGATAATCAACCGCTATATGCTTTCTATTTACCAGTTTTTGAAGGCTATGATTCTTCAGGGAATCCTGTTTTTAGAGATGCAAATGGTGATGGTGTTATAAATCCTAATTTTGATGGACCAGGCACTACTTCAGACCGAATCTTTGCTGGAGATCCTAATCCCGATATTCTTATTGGTATTGCTTTGAATTCCAGTTACAAAAAATTTGACTTTAGCGCTAATTTAAATGGGGCATATGGACATCAAATATTAGACAACACCGCTATGGCTCTTTTCTATAAAGCAGCAGTAGTTTCTAATGAAAATGCAACTTATGCTGAAGCCGGTTCTGATGCGAATCCTGCAGGTGGTCCATTTTTGTCTACCAAGCATTTAAAAAGTGGTGATTTCTTAAGGTTGAGTAATTTAACTGTTGGGTATACCTTAAATGGAGAAGATATAAAAACAGATTGGATTCAATCTTTAAGATTATATGCCACAGGCCAGAATCTTTTTGTGATTACACCTTATGACGGGTTTGATCCGGAAGTGAATAAGAATAAAGAGGTAGATGGTGTTCCTTCTTTTGGAATAGATTATATGGCTTATCCAAGGAGTAGAGGATTCTTAATCGGACTAAATGTAAACTTTTAATAAAAAAACTATGAAAAAAATAATTTCAATATTTGTATTACTAATCTTTATTTTTAGTTGTACAGATTTAACAGAAGAATTGAATGATACTGTTACTGATGATGTTGCAAGAGATTTGGCAGATACTGAATCACTCTTAACAACAGCCTATCAGGCATTAAGAGCTTTTAACACGCAAGACAGAATATACGTAACCGAGTCCCACGTAACCGATGAAATGGCAGGCCCAACTCGTGGTGGTGACTGGGATGATGCTGGTATATGGCGTCAGTTGCATTTACATAATTGGTCAAGTTCTCACCCATATATTGCAAATGGTTATACGGATTTATTGACTGGAATTTTTAGAAGTACACAGGTTTTAGAGTTTAATCCATCGGCTGAACAAGCGGCTGAAGCCAGATTTTTGAGAGCATTTTTCTCATTCCATGCTGTTGATAAATTCGGTATTGTACTTGGTAGAGAGCCTGGTGAAAATTTAACAGAACCTCCATCCATTACATTAAAGCGTGCTGATGGGATTGAATTTGTAATTTCAGAATTGGAGGAAATATTAGGTTCTTTACCAGCAAACGTTTCTGTTGGAAGAGCCAGTAAAAATGCAGCTCATTTCTTGTTGGCCAAAGCCTATTTAAATAGAGCTGTTTATAAAGCTACAGATCCTGAAACTAATGCAGCGTCAGCAGGGCCTTTTAGTTTTGATGTGGCAGATATGAATAAGGTTATTATGGCTTGTGATGCTATTATGGGCTCTAATGAATATTCATTAGATACTAATTATTTTGATAATTTTTCACCTACAAATAGTGATGATTCCAGCGAAAATATTTTTGTTGGTTTAAATAACCGAGGGAATAACACAACTAATACACACTCAAGATGGCACATGACACTTCATTACAATAATAATCCATCTGGCTGGAATGGGTTTGTTACACTAGCAGATTTGTATGATTCTTTTGAGCCTGGTGACCAACGTTTAAATACTACGCCAGCATATTTTGCAGGGAATACAGGTTTAAATGCTGGATTTAATGAAGGCCAATCGTATGACAAAAATGGAAATCCTTTAGAAGACAGAAATGGAAATCCGTTGTCTTTCACAAAAGATTTCTCGTTGACTAATTCTGGCGAAACTGAAGGTGTGAGAGTTATTAAATATACCCCTGATTTTGTTAATAATGATCAGCCAGGAAATGATTATGTATTTTTCCGTTATGCTGATGTGTTATTAATGAAGGCAGAAGCAATATTAAGAGGTGGTATGGCCACAGGAGGAGACACAGCTTTAAGTTTAGTTAATGATATAAGAACCATTAGAGGTGCTTCAGCATTAGGGTCTATTGATATTACTGAATTATTAGCTGAAAGACGACGTGAGCTTTATTGGGAAGGTTGGAGACGTAATGACCAAATTAGATTTGGCACCTATTTGGATGCTGCACAGGAGAAACCGGCTTCAACAGAGACATATTTGTTGTTCCCGATTCCACCAGATGCATTATCATCTAATCCAAACTTGAAACAAAATCCAGGATATTAAGTTTTTTATATTTTATATTTGAGTTTATTAAAGGAGGAAACAATTTTGTTTCCTCCTTTGCTTTATTAAAGTAATGTATTCATAGTTTGGATATTAACTTTTCATTAATCTTTTTAAATTTTTGTTAATCAAAATCACAAATATATAGTTGTATTTTAGCAAGCTAATATTGGTAATTTGTATGTAAGTAAATCGCAGAGTTAATATAAAAAGACTAACTTTTTGGGGTTAGTTTTTTTGTATTTGAAATATAGATTATAAATAATGAATTTTAAAAAAATATACGCATCCAGCCTCTTTGTTGTCATTGTTTTGTTATTTAATTCTTGTGACAAAAGTGAGACCCTTTTTAAACAATTAGAGGTGAAGAAGACGAATGTGGATTTTACAAATGAATTAATCAATACTCCTGGCCTTAACATATTAACATATCTATATTATTATAATGGTGCTGGTGTCGCAACAGGAGATTTTAATAATGATGGACTTGAAGATTTGTATTTTGTGGCCAACCAAAATAAAAATAAACTTTATCTAAATAGAGGAAATTTGAAGTTTGAAGATGTTACTAAAGGAGATTTGGTTGATAACGTTGGATGGTCTACAGGAGTAACTACAGTTGATATTAACAATGATGGATTTTTGGATATTTATCTGTGTAAAATCGGTAAGTATAAAGGACTAAAAGGGAAAAATAAACTTTTGGTAAATCAGGGGTTTTCAAATAAAGGTATTCCTATGTTTCAAGATGAAGCCAGCAATTATAATTTAGACATTAGTTCCTTTTCAACACAAGCTGTTTTTTTTGACTACGATCTTGATAATGATTTGGATATGTTTTTACTGAATCATTCAGTCAATCCAAATAGAACATATGGAAAGGGTCAATTAAGAACCGAAGTTGATTCTTTATCGGGCGATCGATTATATAGAAATGATAATGGCCAATTTGTTGATGTATCCCACGACAGCAATATTTACCAAGGAAAAATCGGGTATGGTTTGGGCGTAACCTCCAGCGATATTAATAATGATGGATATCCCGATTTATATATAAGTAATGATTTTTTTGAAAATGATTATTTGTATATCAACCAACAAGATGGCACCTTTAAAGAAATTATTTCTTCTAGTGAAAAAAAATTAGGGCATACTTCTCATTTTTCTATGGGTAATGATATAGCCGACTTTAACAATGATGGCTTACCAGATATCATTTCACTGGATATGTTACCAGACAATATTGAAACTTATAAGGCTTCAGGTACAGAATATCCATTTCAAAATTATAATCAATATTTAAAAAACGGGTATGCACCACAATACATGCAAAACATGCTCCAACTAAATTTAGGTAATGGAAATTTTAGTGAAATAGCATTTAATTCGGGAATTGCTGCTACAGAATGGAGTTGGTCTTCTCTATTTGCTGATTTTGATAATGACGGATACAAAGATTTATATATTACGAACGGTATTGTAGGTGTTACAAACGATATGGATTTTGTGAGTTTCATTGCCAATGAAAACATACAAAAACGTATAAGTCAAGGCATGAGAAAAGAAGATTTAGCATTAATTGAAGAGTTGCCTGAAAAAAAAATAAGGAACTATATGTTCAAAAACAAGAAAGATCTTTCTTTTGAAAATGTTAGTGATTCGTGGTTGAATAGTATACCAACCTTTAGTAATGGAGCAGCATATGCCGATCTGGATAATGATGGCGATTTAGATCTTATAACAAATAATGTTAATAGTTATCCAGATATACACGAGAATAGGTCGAATGAATTAGAAAATTCAAACAATTTTGTTGCGATAAAATTTAAAGGAAATAATAAGAATTATTTTGGGATAGGTGCAAAAGTTAAAATATATACTGATAGTCTAAATATACTTCAGGAAAATTATACTACTAGAGGATATTTATCTGGAGTGTCTCCAAATTTAACGATAGGTCTGGGTAAATCACATAAAATAGATTCCTTGTTGGTTATATGGTCCAAAGGAAATTACCAAGTATTAAAAGATTTAAATGTAAATCAGAGTTTGACATTAAGAGAAGATGAATCTCATGGCAACTATTATAAAGAATACATAAAGAATCCAAGAGATGGATACTTACAAAATTCAAAACTAAATATAACTTACAAACATCAAGACAATAGTTTTGTTGAATTTAATAGAGACCCATTAATTCCATATATGAATTGTTATCAAGGGCCTGATATTTCGGTGACTGATGTAAATAATGATGGGTTAGAAGATTTATTTTTGAGTGGAGCAAAAGGAGTTTCAAGTAAATTATATATTCAAAATTCTGAAGGTGTTTTTTCTTTAATAGAAAATGAACAGTTTCAAAATAATAATTTGAGCGAAGATGTTAAACATGTATTTTTGGATGTTGATAATGACAATGATCAAGACCTTGTTGTTATTTCAGGAGGAAATGAATTCATAAAGGGGCCTCCTTTACAACCTAGGTTGTATATAAATAATAAGGGAAATTTTGAAATTAAAAATGATGCCTTTGGAGAAGTTGAATTAAATGGATCTATCATAGTTACAGACGATATAGATAATGATGGTGATACGGATTTTTTTATAGGCTCTAATTCTATTCCTTGGCAATTTGGGATAACACCAACCAATTATATTTTTAAAAATGATGGTCAAGGAAATTTGGAAGCTATTCCAATAAATGATTTGGGACTTGTCCAAGATGCCGCCTTTGTAGATGTAAACAATGATAAAAGAAATGACCTCATTGTCGTTGGATATTGGATGCCAGTGACGATTCTGTTGAATACAGAGAATGGATTTATTAAGTTGAATAATGAATCATTGGCTAATACCAATGGTTTATGGAATTGCCTAAAGGCTGATGATTTGGACAACGATGGTGATATTGATCTCATGGTTGGCAATTGGGGCTTAAATACCAGACTGAAGGCCTCTATAGAAGAACCAATTACAATGTATTTAAACGACTATGATGGTAATGGCAGTATTGATCCCGTTATTTCATATTACTACAACGGTAAAGAAACCCCGTTCTCAACAAAAGAAGAGCTTACAAAACATTTTCCTTTCATAAATAAAAAATATTTATCCTATACAGAATTTTCAAAAGCCGAATTTCAGGAGATATTCGACAAATCAAAACTAGACAACGCCAACAAGAAATACATATATACATTATCAACCACCTATTTTGAAAATGACGGCAGCAATTCTTTTAAAATAAAGGAAATCCCAAAATTGATACAAAGCTCATCGGTGCATTCAATGTATATGGAAGATTTTGACAATAATGGCCTTAATGACATTTTACTTGCAGGAAATCGATATGATGTTAACACTCAATTAGGACGTTTGGATGCCTCGCACGGGCATCTGTTAATGAACCATAATGGAGATTTTGTTTTGGACGGAACATCCAATTTCAGTATTGACGGACCAGTTCGGGCAATCAAAAAAATAAATGTGAAAAATGAAGAATATTTAGTAGTAGGCATTAACAACGATAGTCTTCAAATTTTAAAAAAATCTATTAAATAATGCGAAAAATTATAATATTATCAGTCTTATTGACTTCGGTTTTTTCCTGTGTCAATGATAAAAATGAAAATTCAAAAATTAGTGATAATCCATTGTACACGAAGCTGGACAATACAGAAACAGGAATTGATTTTATAAACAAAGTTGAAAATGAAAAGGATTTCAACATTTTTAACTATCGCAATTTTTATAATGGTGGCGGGGTTGCCATTGGCGATATAAACAATGATGGATTGCCCGATGTGTACCTCACTGCAAACAGGACAAAAAATAAACTTTATCTAAATAAAGGTGATTTCAAATTTGAAGATATTTCACAAATATCCAATACATCGGGTAACAGATCTTGGTCAACCGGTGTGGTTATGGTAGATATCAATGCCGACGGATGGTTGGATATCTATGTGTGCAACGCCGGTAATGTACAGGGCGATGACCAAAAAAATGAGTTATTTATAAATAATAAAGATTTAACTTTTACAGAAAGTGCTGAAGAATATAATCTAGCTGACAGTGGATTTACAACACATACTGCTTTTTTTGATTATGATGGTGATGGCGATTTAGATGCATATATCCTAAATAATAGTTTTATTCCTGTAAGTAGCTTGGGATATGTAAATAAACGAGATTTAAGAAGTGAAGAATGGGATCTGCCAGAAGTTTTTAAAGGAGGAGGAGATAAACTTATGCGTAATGATGGTGGAGTCTTTGTAGATGTAAGTAAAAAAGCTGGAATTTATGGAAGTTTAATTGGATTTGGTCTTGGTGTTACCATTGGAGATGTTAATAATGATATGCTTCTAGATATCTATGTGTCCAACGATTTTTATGAGCATGATTATCTTTATATTAATAATGGTGATGGAACCTTTAAAGAAGATATTAAAAACAGAATGTCTCATTTGAGCATGTCATCTATGGGTGCAGACATGGCTGATATTAATAATGATGGCAGACCAGAAATTTTTGTTACAGATATGCTGCCAGAGAATGATGAACGTCTCAAAAATACAAGTGATTTTGAAAGATTTGATGTATATCAACTCAAAAAAAACAATGATTTTTATAATCAATATATGCAAAATACCCTTCAGCTTAATAATGGTGATGAGTCTTTTTCTGAAGTAGCATTTTTTAGTGGAATTGCTAAAACAGATTGGTCTTGGGGAGCACTTATTTTTGATATGGATAATGATGGTTATAAAGATATATATGTTTGTAACGGAATTTATCACGATCTAACGAATCAAGATTTTACAGATTTTTTTGCCAATGAAGTTTATCAAGGTATGGCAATATCAGGTGTTAAAACATCACAAGATTCTATCATTAATAGTATGCCAAGTAATGCCGTGACTAATTATGCATATAAAAATAATCATGATTTAACATTTGAAAATGAAACACATAATTGGGGTTTTGATGAGCCTAGTTTTTCAAATGGAGCTGCTTATGGCGATTTAGACAACGATGGCGATCTTGATCTTGTAGTGAATAATTTGAATATGCCATTATTTGTATATAAAAATAATAGCGTCAATAATTATCTGAAAGTGAATTTAATAGGCCAGGCACCAAATACATTTGCAATCGGAAGTGTTGTTGAGGTGTTTACAAATAATCAAATCATTAGACAGGAATTAATACCAACTAGGGGATTTCAATCCTCAATTGACTATGTTCTGACTTTTGGGTTAGGGAATTCAGTAAAAGCTGATTCTATCAAAGTAATTTGGCCAAATACTAAGGTACATCATATTGGTCAAACAAATGCCAACCAACAATTGACCTTATCTATTGAAAAGGCCAAAGAGAATTTTAAATTAAACCCTATTAAAAAGCCCGTTAATTATTTTGATGAAATTCAACAGAATCTAATTACCCATAATGAAGACACATATATAGATTTTAATTATGAAGGTTTGATTCCAAAAATGCTATCAAAAGAAGGTCCAGCGTTAGCCGTTGGTGATGTTAATAATGATGGTAATGAAGATGTTTATATTGGTGGGGCCTACAATCAAAAAGGGCAATTATATCTTCTGGATAAAGAGGGAGTACTGAAGCCCTCAAGCTTTAGGACTGATGCTGTTTTTGAGGATACTTGTGCTGTTTTTGTTGATATTGATGGTGACGGTGATAAAGATTTATTGGTAGGTTCTGGCGGCAATTTTAAAAATGCAAGAACTGGAGTTAGAGCTTATATAAATGACGGAAAAGGGATTTTTGGAGATTATAAAATTATTGCTCGTACCAACACAAATATTTCTACAATTGCACCAAATGATTTTGATAATGATGGAGATATAGATCTCTTTGTTGGAAGCTTAAGTGTAGTTGGAACCTATGGGGTTGATCCAGAAAATGTATTTTTAGAAAATGATGGAAATGGTAATTTCAATGACATTACTATGACCAAGGCATCTCAAATTAAATCTATAGGGATGACAACTGCAGCAGTATGGCAAGATATAGATGAAGACGGTAAAGAGGATTTAATTATTGTAGGTGAATGGATGTCCCCTAAAATATTTAAAAATGACGGTACATCATTAAAAGAACTTGATTCAAATTTAAAAGATTATTCAGGAATGTACAATACAGTTGAAGCTTCAGATTTTGATAATGATGGCGATGTAGATTTAGTATTTGGAAATCGTGGGTTAAATTCAATTTACCAAGCAGATAAAGAACATCCAGCAAAAATGTTTGTCAACGATTTTGATTCCAACGGTACTATTGAGCAAATATTTACGCAAACTTTAGATGGAAGAGATGTACCCATTCATCTTAAGAGAGAACTGACAGGTCAGATCGTTTCTTTAAAAAAACAAAATTTAAAATTTAGTGAATATGCTACTAAATCAATTGATGAGCTTTTTGCTTCAGAAGTAATGGCGGCTTCTACAGTAAAGCAAGTCACAACTTTTTCAAGTTATGTTGCTTATAATAATGGCCATGGAAACTTTACGGTACAAGAGCTTCCAAGTGTTGCACAACTATCGTGCATTTGCAGTATTAAATGTATTGATATTAATAAGGATGGAGTTCCAGATTTAATTCTGGGAGGAAATAATTTCAGCTTTAAACCACAATTTTCAAGATTAGATGCTAACCAAGGATTGGTATTATTTGGAAATGATAAGGGAGAATTTATAAATCAGACGCAGACAGGTTTCAAAGTTAAAGGAGAAGTAAAAGCGATGGAGTGGTTTACAAATGAGTCTGGAAAACGCTATTTAATTGTTGGCATCAATGACGAACAACCAAAAATTTTTAGTATTAATGACTAAAAATATTGGTTATATTATTCTTCTTTGTTTGTTTTTAGGTTGTGCCAAAAAAGAAACGCTAAAACTATTTTCGTATGTTGATGAAAACCATTCTAAAGTAGATTTTATAAATAAATTACATCCAAACAATAATCTAAATATTTTAGATTACCTCTATTATTACAATGGAGGAGGTGTTGCAGTTGGTGATATTAATAATGACGATTTACCAGATATTTTTTTTACAGCAAATCAAGGTAAAAACAAGCTTTATTTAAACAAAGGTAATTTTGTGTTTGAGGATATTACCAAAAAAGCAGGTGTTGAAGGCAATTCTGATTGGAATACAGGAACCGTTATGGCAGATGTTAATGGCGATAGCTATTTAGATATTTATGTCTGTGCCGTTGTCGGATTAAAAGGGTTAGAAGGATCTAACGAACTTTATATAAATAATGGTGATGGCACTTTTAAAGAGCAAGCAGAAAAATATGGTTTAAATTTTAAAAACTATGCTACTTCAGCTACTTTTTTTGATTATGATAACGACGGAGATTTGGACATGTATTTGTTGAATCATGCAATACATACCCAGAATTCGTTTGGTAAAGCAGATATCAGATACAAAAGAAATGATAAAAGCGGTGATAAGCTTCTTCGAAATGATGGTGAAGTATTTATTGATGTAAGTGACATAGCGGGTATTTATGGTGGCGCAAATGGTTATGGTTTGGGTATTGCAACGCAGGATTTTAATAATGATGGATTTGTCGATATCTACGTGAGTAATGATTTTCATGAAGACGATTACTATTATCTAAATAATGGTGATGGAACCTTTTCAGAACAATTAAAAACTTATTTTGGAAAAACTAGTAGATTTTCAATGGGAAGTGATGTGGCAGATATCAATCACGATGGTTATATGGATATTTTAACTTTGGACATGACACCAGAAGATGAAAAAATCTTAAAGTCATCCATGGGTGATGAAACTCTAGACATGTTGAAGATGCGTACTGAAAAATTAGGTTATCATTACCAATATGCAAGAAATATGCTTCAGGTAAATAATGGAAATGGATTTTCTGAAACTGCACTTTTTAGTGGAATAGCTTCCACAGATTGGAGTTGGTCAGCTTTATTTTCCGATTTTGATCAGGATGGCGAACAAGATGTTTTTGTTTCTAATGGCATACCAAAACGACCAAATGACTTGGATTACATAAAATTCTTTTCAAATGAAAAGATTCAAGAAAATCTTCAAAATAGTAATTTAGTTGATAATGAAGCATTAAAAATCATGCCTTCTGGTGCAGTTGCCAATTGTATTTTTCAGGGTATAAAAAACCTTTCTTTTAAAAATCAATCTGGAAACTGGATTGCTAATGACACAATAATTTCTACTGGAAGTGCATATGCCGATTTTGATAATGATGGTGATATAGATATAGTAACAAACAATATTAATTCTGTTGCAACTTTTTATAAAAACAATATAGATAAGGATTCAACAGCTCACTATATTAAATTAAAATTCAAGTATAAAAAAGGGAATTGGCTAGGAATTGGAACCAAAGTCATTTCATATCATAATGGGATTCATCAGTTCAAGCAATTATTTGCTTCAAAAGGATTTCAATCTTCTTCAGAAGCTATTATTCATTTTGGTTATGGATCAGTAAAGACAGTCGATTCCATTAAAATAATATGGCCAGATAATACGATTCAAATAGCTGAAAATGTCAGGACAGATCAAACACTTACAATTACACCATTGAATAAACGGTTTCCTGTGAAGTATGAAACATTATTTCCAAAATTGAGAACATGGTTGAAAAAAATAGATAGTTTAAATGGGCTAAAATTTACTCACAAAGAAAACAATTATAAAGATGTTGATAGACATAAATTAATACCTTACCAAATTTCAGATAGAGGACCAGCAACTGCAATTGGGGATTTAAATAATGATGGATTAGATGATATTTTCTTCGGAAGTTCTAAAAATGAGCTTTCCAAATTATTCATTCAAACAGGCAATGGTTTTGTGGCAAAAAATCTATCTTTATTTGAAGATGATATTTTAAATGAAGATACCGCAGTATGTATTGTAGATTTTAATAAAGATGGAATAAATGATTTGTTTATTGGATCAGGTGGTGGCGAATTCAATAATGGGTCTAAACCCTTATTAGATAGACTATATATCAACAAAGACAGTTTAAATTTAGAAAAAGTAATAATACCTAAATATTTTGAAAATTCATCAGTAATTAAATCTTTTGATGCAGATAATGATGGTGATGTAGATTTTTTTATAGGTAATCATGCTAAAGCAACCTCGTTTGGGGAATCCCCGAATTCTTATATTTTAATAAATGAAAATGGTACATTTAGCCTAAATAAAATAGCTGGTTTGGGAATGGTAACTGATGCTATGATTACCGATTTTAACCACGACAATCAACTTGATATTATTGCAGTTGGCGAATGGATGAGTCCAACATTTTTAAAAAATGAGAAAGGTGCATTTGTAGATATGACGCCAAGGTATATTAATGAACGGCTTAACGGTCTTTGGCAAAGTTTAGCATCTTTTGATATTGATAACGATGGTGATCAAGATTATTTGTTAGGAAATTTTGGGTTGAATTCTAAATTTAAAGCTTCTCAAGAGTTTCCCATGAAAATGTACATTGGTGATTTTGATAGCAATAAAAAAGATGAAACCATTGTTGCAGTCGAAAAAGAAGGCAAGTATTACACGATTAATAATTTGGATGAATTAGCGAGTCAACTAACCTATTTGAAGAAAAAATATACAACATATCAAGAATTTGCTGGTCAAAGTGTTGAAGACATTTTTGGCAATAAAAAATTATCACAAGTAAAACTTTTAACAGTTGATGTTTTGGCATCAGGTTATCTAAAAAATGATAACGAAAAATATACTTTTATTCCTTTTGAAGATGCTAACTTGCAATTGTCCCCTATTACCGAAATGTTGAAATATGACTTCAACAATGATGGCAATGAGGAAATTTTATTGGCAGGGAATTACTTTGGTGTTACGCCTTACCATGGCAAATTTGATAGTTTTTCTGGAGCTGTAATTGAAAACACAGGAGAAATTATATCGTCAAATCAACTGGGGATAGATTTTTCGCAAAAAGCAGTAAAAGGCTTAAACATTCTTAAATTTAATGAGCATGAATATTTACTAGTAACTATAAACGACAATGAAATTGAAATTTATGAAATTCCGAATTAAACAACTACTTGTTTGTACATTTTTCATTATTGCTATTTCCTGCAAAAAGGAAGCTAAAGAGATTGTTATAACAGCAAACAATTATCATAATGCGGTTGATCAGTTGACCGCTGTTATGGTTCATGACATTTTTCCACCACCTGTAGCAAGTCGTATTTTTGCCTATTCCAACATTGCAGCCTATGAAGTGATGTGTCAGGAAAGTTCAGAATACAAAACTTTAGCGAATCAGGTGACCGAATTAAAACCAGTCCCTAAAGCAGGAAATAAGGAGAATATAAATTTTAAATTGGCAGCATTAGTGGCCTATTTAGATGTTGGGAAAGAACTTATTTTTTCAGAAGACAGAATTATAACGTATAGAGATAGTTTATATAATTCTTGGGAAAATTTAGATAAAGATACTTTTGAAGCGTCAAAAAATCACGGTTTATTAATAGCAAAGCATATAAAGGATTGGATCGCAACGGATAATTATAAAGAAACACGAACAATGCCTAAATTTACCGTGAATTCGGAAGACCCTTCGCGATGGCAACCAACACCTCCAGATTATATGGATGGTATTGAACCGCACTGGAACAAAATAAGACCTTTTGTAATTGATTCAGCATCTCAATTTATTCCAGAAGAGCATCCTAAATTCTCACTAGAAAAAGATTCTGATTTTTATAATGAACTTTTAGAGGTTTATAATGTAGGAAAAGAAATAAAAAAAGGGGGAGATGGTTCTGAAGAAATTGCTATTGCTCAATTTTGGGATTGTAATCCATACGTCTCTACTCATAAAGGCCATTTAATGTTTGCTACTAAAAAAATTACACCAGGCGCACATTGGATGGGTATTTGTAAAATTGTATGTAAAAAAGACCAGGCGAACTTCGAAAAGTCTATTTATGCTTATACAAAAACGTCGATGGCAATAGCAGATGGCTTTATAAGCGCATGGGATGAAAAATACAGAAGCAATTTAATAAGACCAGAAACTTTAATCAATCAATATGTTGATGAAAATTGGACTCCTTTATTGCAAACACCTCCATTTCCTGAATATACAAGTGCACATTCTGTAATTTCAGGAGCAGCTGCAATTTCATTGGCCAGTATTTTTGGTGATAACTTTTCCTTTGATGATGATACTGAATTGGTTTATGGCTTGCCAGTGAGACATTTCTCTTCATTTAGTCAGGCCTCAAATGAAGCTGCGATAAGTAGATTATATGGAGGTATTCATTACCGCACAGCAACTCAAACTGGCCTTACTCAAGGTCGGAATCTGGGTAAATTTGTAGTTGAGCATCTTGACATGGAAGTTAACAATTAGTGTCTTAAACATGAATAAGATTAAATATGTAAGTGTATTCATTTTAGTAGGTCTTACAGTATGGTATTTGTTTATAAAACCGAATGATTATGTTATAACATTCAAAAGCAACACATCACCTGGTACTTTATTTAAAGGAGTTGAAGACTGGAATTTGGCAAATCAGAAATCAGATTCATTTAACTTTACTGTAATAAACAAAAAACATTTTGAATTTTATACAGAACATATTGAAATTGATAGTCTGTTGTTACAAGTTAAATGGAATTTTAAAGGGATAAATGATAGCGTTTCCATGGTTAAAGTTGGGCTTTTAGAAAGAGAGCATTCTCTTTACAATCGTATCACAGCTCCGTTTTTTAACACTAAATTTAAGGAAAAATCAATTCAATTGATTCAAGATTTTAAAAATGGATTGGATTTTCAATTAAAAAATAAATTTAAAGTAAAGATTGTGGGTATTGACACATTGCCAGAATTACAATATGCCTATATTAAAATTGATAGTGTGCCTTTAAAACTAAAAGCAAAAAAAATGTTAGAAAATAACACAAATTTGCTAACATTTTTGACAAAGCATAATCTTAAAGAAGGAAATTTTCCTTTTCTATTGGTTGAAGCCTGGAATTTAGAAGAAGATATAATTAGCTTTAGATATTGTTTTCCTATACTTAAAAAAGATTCACTTCCATTTAATGAAATCATTAAATATGATAAAATTAAACCCAAACCAGCTTTAAAAGCAATTTACAATGGCAATTATAGAACTTCAGACAGAAGTTGGTTTGGATTATATCAATATTCCAAGAAACACCAAATTAAAATCGCTGAACCAATTGAATTTTTTTATAATAATCCATTTAATGGAGGTGATGAGCTTAAATGGGTTTCAGAAACTTACATGTCCATACTAGAATAGCGTTTTAAACAAACAAATCGAAATCGATTTCGATTTGTTTGTATCATTTTTTTTAATAAAAATTATAAATTCCGTCCAAAATTTAGGAAATTGACAATATTCAATAACTAAAATTAATTTTTAATAAAAGTATAAATAACATGAAACGTAATATATTAATTATTGCAGGTTTCTTATTTAGTTTATTGGTCAATGCTCAAAATGATGAGTGGAACATAACCAGAACGAATAAAGACAATTATACAGGAGTTTCAATATCTAATGGGCGTATCGGTTTACTAACATCGCCAGAACCTTTTAAAATAAAGCATACGGTTCTAAATAATGTGTATGATGTGGATCCAGTTTTAAAGGTAAGTCAAATAGTTCATGGTATGGACTTTGGAAATTTGGATGTTTATATAGATGGTGATTTAGTGACGAGTAAAAACATCAGTAACTGGTCTCAAACAATTAACATGAAAGAAGCGGCATTTACTACTCGCTTTGACTTTAAAGATAAAGCCAAAATTTCATGTACAGTTTACGCACTTCGGAATTTGCAATATACAGGATATATTGATGTAGAAATAAATGCTCTGGTAGAAATAGACATTAAAGTGGTTGGAAAAATAACTACTCCGGAAAAATACTTAAATCCAATAAATAGTTATCAAGTATTGCGCGATGTTGAAACAACTATGCCGATTTTACAAACTGTTGCCTCAACTCCTTTTGGAAAGCATCTTGTTGCTACTTCAGGAACTTTTATTTGGCATGATATAAACTCTTCAAGAGAACATCAAAGGCCAGAATTAAAGCATGCTATGGTTACTGAATATGAGAATACACTTTCATTTGAGAAGAATATTAAGAAAGGAGAAAAATCTGAATTTGCATGGACAGGTGCAGAATGTACAACTGCCGATTTTTCAGACCCAAAGTCAGAATCTGAACGTATGGTAATTTTTAATCTTTTGAATTCACGTGATGTTCTTTTAGCAGGACACAAAACACTCTGGGAAGAATTATGGGAAGGCGATATTATTATTGAAGGCGATCTGGTGTCGCAACAAGATGTGAGGTTGGCTTTGTACCACTTATATGCTTTTGGTCGTTCAGACAATGATTTAAGTATAGCACCTATGGGATTATCACTTCAAACCCCTTATAATGGGCATATCTTTTGGGATACAGAATTGTGGATGTTTCCTCCATTGCTATTACTTAATCAAGACATAGCGAGGTCTTTGGTTAATTATAGGTCAGACAGACTGGAACCAGCTAAAAGACGTGCAATTAATTATGGTTATGATGGAGCAATGTTTCCATGGGAAAGTGATGATACAGGTGAAGAAGCTACTCCACCATTTGCATTAACAGGACCTTTTGAGCATCATATTACTGCTGATATTGGTATAGCATTTTGGAATTACTACAGAGTTACAAAGAATAAAAAATGGTTAGCTGAAAAAGGTTATCCTGTATTGAAAGAAATTGCAGATTTTTGGGTAAGTAGAGTAACTAAAAATGATGATGGAAGCTATTCTATTAATAATGTAGTTGGCGCTAATGAATTTGCACCTAATGTAGATGATAATGCTTTTACAAATGGTTCGGCTAAAACAGCATTGTATTATGCAGAATTAGCTGCTAAAGTTACTGGAAATTTCTCTGATCCAAACTGGGCTGAAGTTGCTAAAAATATTAGAATTTTAAAATTACCTGACGGAGTTACCAAAGAGCACTCAAAGTATAATGGGGACATTATAAAACAAGCAGATGTTAATCTTCTGTCTTTTCCTTTAGACATAGTTAGCGATAGAGAATCTATTCTCAGAGATTTAAAATACTATGAGCCTAAATTGTCAAAAGAAGGTCCTGCAATGGGTAAATCTGTTTTTTCAGTACTTTATGCTCGTTTAGGAGATGCAGAAAATGCTTTTAGGCTATTTAAAGAAAGCTATGTTCCTAACCAGCAGAAACCTTTTGGGGCTCTTTCAGAAACAGCAACTGCCAATCACTCTTATTTTGCAACAGGAGCTGGCGGTATGTTACAAGCAGTTCTCTTCGGTTTTGCAGGTTTGCATATCATGGATGATGGTATTATTCAAAAAGCCCCAATTTTACCAAAAGAATGGAAATCATTAACAATCAAAGGAGTTGGTTTAGAAAAGAAAACATTTTATGTTAATTAAATTATATTTTAGACAGATGAAAAAAAACATTCCCTTCTTTTTAATAATTATTTTATTGATTAACTGTAAAGAGAGCACAAAACAATCTGAAAGTATAGCAAGTGAGGTTGTTGAATCAGAAAGGAATTCAACATGGTGGAAAGAAGGCGTATTGTATCAAATTTATCCACAAAGTTTCAAAGATACAGATGGTGATGGTTTTGGTGATTTTAGAGGTGTTATTGAAAAATTAGATTATCTGGAAAGCCTAGGTATCACAATGGTTTGGATGAATCCTTTTTTTGAGTCACCATTAGTAGATAATGGCTATGATATTAGCGATTATAGAGCTATTCATCCTCGTTATGGAACTATGGAGGATTTTCAGGAAATGCTGGATGGCATGAAATCAAGAGGAATTAAATTCGTGCTGGATGTTGTTGTTAATCATAGCAGTGATGAACATGAATGGTTTCAGTCAGCTCGTAGTTCAAGAGATAGTGAATATAGGGACTATTACCATTGGTGGCCAGCCGAAAAAGGCAAACCACCACATAGACACAGTCTTTTTGATCCAGAAGGTGGTTGGGATTATGTGGAAGAAACAGATTCATATTATTTACACACATTTGCCGAAGCTCAACCAGATTTGAATTGGGAAAACCCAAAACTTCGTCAGGAAGTTTATGACATTATGAAGTTTTGGGCAGAAAAAGGTGTTGATGGTTTCCGTATGGATGCTTTTCAATTTGCTAGTAAAGACACTACTTATCCCGAGTTTCCAGAAGGTCATGAAAAAGATTTTGTCAAGTGGTATGGTATGCGACCACAATTACATGAGTATTTAAAAGAAATGTACAAAGAGGTTATTGAACCATACAACGTTTTTGCAGTTGCAGAAGGAGCTGGAAGTACATTTAAAGATGCACACGACTTGGTTGATGCTGATCGTAATGAACTTCAAACAGCATATCATTTTGAATATGTAGATATGTCAAGAACACCTGAACGTTATGAACTATCTGAATTTAAAGAAGTGTTTACGCTTTGGGATAAAGAGTTTTCTGAAAACGGATGGTTAGCCATTTTCCTTTCCAACCATGATAATTCAAGATTGGTTGATCGATTTGGAAATCCTAGCCCAGAATTTAGAACGGTTTCCACACAAATGCTCAATACATTTCTTTTGAGTATGAGAGGTACACCTTACACCTATTATGGAGATGAGTTGGGTATGACAAATATTGATATGCCAACAATAGAAGAATATGTAGATATTGATGCAATTGGTAAATACAAAACAGCACTTGCTGCTAATGAAGATGTGGAAGAGTTCATGAAAGTTCTCAACTATAGCTCACGAGAAAATTCACGTACTCCAATGCAATGGAATGATACAGATAACGCTGGCTTTACTTCTGGAATGCCTTGGAAAAAAGTTAATCCAAATTATAAAGAGATTAATGTTGCAGCACAGGAGAATAATCCAAACAGTGTTTTAAACCATTTTAGAAAAATGGTAAAACTTAGAAAAGAAAATGAAGTATTGGTTTATGGAGATTATCAAATCATTCAACAAGAACATCCAGAGATTTATGCTTACACTAGAACATTAGATAATCAAAAAATGCTTGTGCTTCTTAATTTTACTGATCAAGACTCTAATATCTCACTACCTGAAGTAAATAGTCTTAACAACACACTTATAAATAATTACGAAGCATTAACTATTAACAACAATACTATTACATTGAAACCATACCAAGCAGCTATTGTTTCAATTAAAAAATAAACTATTAAAATGAAAAAAATAAAATCTCAATTTATAGTACTAATTATTATAACAATGATTTTAACTAGCTGTAAGAAAGAGACAACAAGTTTTACAGTTAATTCGCCAGATAATAATATTTCAGTAGACTTTTCTCTTACAGATTCAGGCCAACCTATGTATTTGGTAAATTATAAAGACAAAACAATTGTCGACTCTTCATTAATGAGCTTTGATTTTAAGGATATTCCATCTTTAAAAGACAACTTTAAAATTTTAAATACCAGCTCTGGAACTGCAGATGAAACTTGGGATATGCCTTGGGGTGAACAACTTTCAGTTAGAAATAATTATAATGAATTAATAGTCAATTTAGAAGAACAGTCAGTAGAAAAAAGGTTGTTAAACATACATTTTAAAGTTTACAATGATGGTCTTGGATTTAGATATGAATTTCCAGAACAAGAAAACCTGAATGAAATTTTAATCACCGATGAAAACACAGAATTTAACCTAACAGGAGATCATAAAGTCTGGTGGATTCCTGGTGATTGGGATATTTATGAGCATCTATACAATGAAACAAAATTGTCTGAAATAGATGCCATAGCCAAACAAAACCATCCCAATTTAAGTGCTACTTATATTCCGGAAAATGCGGTTAATACTCCGGTTACTATGAAAACCGATGATGGATTGTATTTGAGTTTTCATGAAGCAGATTTAACCAATTATGCTGGCATGACTTTAAAAGTTGATAATGAAAACTTGAATCTGGTCAGTGAACTGGTTGGTTCAGAAAGATTAGGAGGAAAAGCTAAAGTAACCTTACCTTTTAACACACCTTGGCGAACAATTCAAATTGCTGAAAAAGCAGGAGATTTAATAGAATCTAAACTAATATTGAATCTTAATGATCCAAATGTAATTGGTGATGTTAGTTATTTTACACCTATGAAATATGTAGGTATTTGGTGGGAAATGCATATCGGTAAATCCACTTGGGATCTCGAAGGCACGCAAGACATGAGTACATGGATGGATGGCAAAGACAAAGGTTCAAGACATGGCGCCACTACCGAAAATGCAAAAAAATACATAGACTTTGCGTCTCAAAATGGTATAAAAGGACTTTTGGTGGAAGGTTGGAATACTGGTTGGGATAAATGGATAAGCAACGACAGAGAAGGTGTTTTTGATTTTATGACGCCTTACCCAGATTATAATTTTGATGAGGTTATGGCTTATGCAAAAGATCATGGTGTAGAAGTTATTATGCATCATGAAACATCTGCTGCACCTTTAACTTATGAAAAGCAAATGGATGTTGCTTATGATTTTATGAAAGCCAATGGCATCAATTCAGTAAAGACAGGATACGTTGGTAAAATTATTCCAAAAGGAGAATACCACCATGGACAATGGATGGTAAACCATTATCATAAAGTGCTAGAAGAAGCGGCAAAAAAGAAAATAGCAGTAAATGCTCACGAACCAATTAAAGCTACTGGAAAGCGTAGAACATATCCTAATGCAATTGCTCGTGAAGGTTTAAGAGGACAAGAATTCAATGCTTGGGCTTCAGATGGAGGAAATCCACCTAATCATTTATCAATAGTTGCATTTACAAGAATGTTATCTGGACCAATTGATTTCACACCTGGAGTTTTTAATATCAAATTCAATGAATATAAACAAGATAATCAAGTAAATACAACATTAGCTCATCAGTTAGCTTTGTATGTTGTTATTTACAGTCCAATACAAATGGCTTGTGATCTACCAGAACACTATATGGTAGATGGTAAAGTACATCCAGCATTTCAGTTTATTACAGATGTTGGAGTAGATTGGCAGCAAACAAAAGTATTGAATGGTGAAGTTGGTGATTTTGTCACCATAGCAAGACAAGAAAAAGAAACAGGTAATTGGTATGTTGGAGGTATTACTGATGAAAATGCAAGAACTCAAAAATTGACTTTTGATTTTCTTGAAGAAGGAAAAACCTACAACGCAATTATTTATAAAGATGGTCCAAATGCGCATTGGAATGACAATCCTCAAGATTATTCTATTGAGAAGAAAGGACTTACGAAGGAGTCATCATTGGATATAAAATTAGCACCAGGTGGTGGATTTGCAATAAGCATAATAGAAACAAAACAAACTATATGAAACTAACTAAACCAAGTTTATCGTTTTGGCAGATTTTTAATATGAATGTTGGATTTTTAGGAATTCAGTATAGTTTTGGCCTGCAACAAACAGCTGTTAATCCTATATTTTCTTTTTTAGGAGCAGAGCATGATCAATTGCCATTGCTTAATCTTGCAGGTCCTGTAACGGGGTTAATTATTCAACCCATTATTGGAGCAATTTCAGATAAAACATGGTCACCTCGCTGGGGAAGACGAAAGCCTTTCTTTTTAATTGGAGCATTAATAGGAAGCTTATGTTTGTTTGCTTTTCCTTTTAGTCCAGCATTATGGTTTGCGGTTGGATTATTATGGATTCTTGATGTTGGCAACAATATGGCTATGGAACCATATAGAGCTTTTGTTGGCGACAAATTACCGAACAAACAATTAAGTTTTGGGTATCAAATGCAAAGTCTTTTTGTGGGTGCAGGAATTGTATTGGCAAATGCGTCAATATTTCTTTTTCAAGATTGGTTTGGTGGTGCGGAAACCGTTGGTGAATCTGCACAAGGAATTCCGAAATGGTTATATTATTCGTTCTTTATTGGAGCCATATTGTCTGTATCAACTATACTGTGGTCAGTTTTGAAAACTCCAGAAATTCCACCTTCTGATGAAGAGTTTGAAGAAATAAAAAAGCATAATGCCTTACCTTTAGCAGATCGAATAAGAACACCCTTTAAGGAAATTGTTGACGCCATTAAAGACATGCCCAAGTTTATGTGGAAATTGTCTGCTGTCTATCTTTTTCAATGGTATGCACTGTTTGTATACTGGCAATTTATAGCACCAATGTTTGAAGAAAGTATGAATTTTGATAAATCTCAAGCATTAAGTCAAGCAGCCAAGATGAACACAACTTATAATATTTCGACTATTGTATTTGCTCTGGCATTAGTCCCTTTGGCATTGCGATTTGGAGGGAAAAAAGTTTATGTCTTCAGTTTGTTTTTAACGGGAATAGCAATGTTAACCATTCCAAATATTCAAGATCCAGTTATGGTAATTTTACCAATGGTATTATTTGGTATAGGTTGGGCAGCAATGATGGGTATTCCATATTCTATGGTTTCAAAAATTGTTCCTCAAGAAAGAAGAGGTGTTTATATGGGTATTTTAAATATGATGATTGTAATACCCATGGGAATACAAACTATAACTTTTGGACCAATTGTTAAAAACCTTTTGAACAATAGTGCTGTCAACGCAATTATTTTAGGAGGTGTCTTTTTTATTATAGCTGGTATTTTAGCATTACGTCTAAAACAACCTGTGTCAGATAGTGAAGAAAGTGATTTTATTGCAACTGGAGGAGCACATTAAATATTAACGAATATGAAAAATCTTGGTATAAAAATTTCTATTTATCTCAACTATTTTGTTTTTGCTATTTTGTTGAATAGTGTTGGAATAGTCATTGAAAAATCAATAGATGTTTATCACGTTACAGAATCTCAAGCTTCAGTTTTAGAAGCTTTTAAGGACTTACCTATAGCTTTTGTTTCTTTTTTGGTTGCATCATTCTTGCCAAGATTTGGATATAAGAAAGCAATGCTCACAGCTTTGGCAATAGTATTCTTAGGTTGTTTGCAAATGATTTTCGGTAATTCATTTCTTTATACTAAAGTTTTATTTCTAACAATTGGAGTAAGCTTTGCTTTAATAAAACTATCAGTGTATTCACTCATAGGGATTTTGACGGATTCTAAAAAAGAGCATGCCTCGATGATGAGTTCTATTGAAGGATTCTTTATGGTTGGAATTGCAGTTGCATATTTTTTATTTCCAGCGTTTTATTCAGAAGATGAGAATTCGTGGCTGAATGTATATTATTTGTTATGTGGACTTATCTTAATTTCATTTGTTTTTCTACTCTTTTCAAAAGTTGAATATGAAGTTGAAGCCATAGGATCTAGCTTAAAAGATGATTTAAAAGAATCAATAAAATTAATAATTGTTCCACTCGTTTTAGTATTTATTATTTCGGCTTTTTTATTTGTAATGATTGAACAAGGTATCATGACTTGGTTACCAACGTTTAATAAGAAAATTTTCAATTTCAGTTCTGTTTTAAGTGTTCAGATGGCAAGTATTTTAGCATTGTCACTTGCGTTAGGAAGATTCATTGCTGGATTTCTTACAAAATATATAAATTGGGTCTATTTAGTTACAATTTGTGTAGTGGTTTCTGGTGGTATTTTAGTTTATGTTCTTCCACAATTACAAGTAAGTTTAGAAACTGTTCAAGAAATTAATAGCATAACTGATGTGCCTTTACTTGGTTTCATTTTACCATTAATAGGCTTATTTATTGCGCCTATTTATCCGTTATTAAACTCAACGGTTTTAAGTTCTTTACCAAAAAGTTTACACTCTCCAATGTCTGGTTTGATTATTATATTTTCTGCATTAGGAGGAACCATTGGTTCCCGAATAGTTGGTGAATTGTTTGAGAGTATTGGAGGTGCCAATGCTTTTTATTTTTTACTAATTCCAATGGGTTTACTAATTGTTTTTGTATTGTTGATAGATAGAATGTCAAAAAGAAAAATGGCACTTTAATATGGTTTTTATTCTTCAAATAGAAGGTACTTTAAACGCATTGTTAAAGCAAGAAGATACAGATGCTGACAAAAAAATCACCATCGAGGATAATGGCCCAAAAGCTTTTTCAATTAAATCTGTAGAAGGAAAGGAATACACCTTAAAAGGAACTTATCATTTAGCAAATTTGTTGCAAGAATTAGTTATTGCTAAAAACGAAGGTGAAACCTTTGCAGAAATACCATTACATCATATCGAAGAATTACCAGCCACGAGAGTTTCGCGAATGATTAAAGACTATTTCTGGGATGGACTTACCAGAACCATGGATGAGCAAGGCATTGAAAAGCTTATTCACGATTCCAAAAATGAAGAACTCATATCTAGTAAATTAAGAATTTATGTGCCATTTCGAGATCAATTAGCTTTTCAATACTATAAAAACCTTGAAGTTTCATTACCCATAGAAGTTATACAATTACCAGAAAACGTGACGCCTCAATATGTGAAGTCTATTAACTCAAAGCCAGGTATTCTTTCACTTAAATTAGAGAAGCAGAATAATAAAATTAAAGGTGTTCCTTTTGTGGTACCAGGAGGCAGGTTTAATGAAATGTACGGTTGGGATAGTTATTTTGAATCGGTAGGCTTAATCTTGGATGGGAAAGTGCATTTAGCCAAAGCTATGGCAGACAATTTTCAGTATGAGATTGAACATTATGGTAAGATTTTAAATGCCAATCGTTCTTATTATCTAACAAGAACTCAACCACCTTTTTATTCAAGTTTAATTCGTGAAGTATTTGAAGTTACTAATGATAAAGATTGGTTAAAGAGTCATTTACAAACAGCCATTAAGGAATACGAAACCGTTTGGATGGTAAAAGGTAAACGTCTTACAAAAAATGGATTGAATCGTTATTTAGCTGAAGGTGTTGGAATGCCACCAGAATGTGAAAAAGGACATTTTGATGCAGTGATAAAATCATTTGCAGGAAAAGCTGGATTAAGTATAGAAGAATATATTTTAAAATACGATTCTGGAGAAATTAGGAATGAAACATTAGACCATTATTTTATTCACGATAGAACGGTTAGAGAATCTGGACACGATACATCTTACCGAATAGAAGGTAATTGCGCTGATTTAAACTTGGTTGAACTTAATGCAATGCTGTATAAATATGAAACAGATTTTGCAGAATTAATCAAACATGAATTTGAAGGTTGTTTCGAAGCTTATACAACTAGCTATTGGCAACAAAAATTAGAATCTAGAAAAGCATCAGTAAACAAATTTCTTTGGAATGAAGAAGAAGGATTATATTTTGATTATAATGCAATTACTAATTCCCAATCTAAATTTATAGGAGCATCAACATTAGCACCTCTTTGGGCTAAAATGTGTACAAAACAGCAAGCCGATAAGCTGGTTAAGAATAGTTTATCATTACTAACAGAAAAAGGTGGAATAGCAGGTAGTACAAAAGAAAGTCGTGGCGAAATATCTGATAGTAGACCAGCAAGACAATGGGATTACCCTAATGGCTGGGCACCTCACCAAATGATGATCTGGAAAGGGTTATTCAATTATGGTTTTAAAAGAGAAGCGCAAGAGTTAATTTACAGATGGCTTTATATGATTACTAAAAATGCTGCAGACTATAACGGCACAATTCCAGAAAAATACGATGTTGTAGAGGCAACACATAAGGTGTTTGCGGAATATGGTAATGTAGGTACTGATTTTGAATATATCACTCAAGAAGGTTTTGGCTGGATGAATGCTTCTTATCAATATGGTCTTTCTTTATTAAACAATAACTTTTTAGAAAGCTTAAACCGCTTAATAGCACCTAAAGAACTATTTGAGTAAAAATATAAAGCGCTAACAAAATGTGCTAGCGCTATAATAATTGAAAAACGAACTACTTCTAAACTTAACTTTTAACTAGAAAGTTAATTATTGTTTCTATGATGAATGGAATTTTAATCCTTTCTATCATTTTGACAATACGTTCCAAAAATACGTTGACACATTGATAAATGAAGATAAGAATAAGTTAAAAAGATTAAAGGAAGGTTAAAAAGATTAATAAAAGATTAATATGGGTTTCAAAAGCATTTTTTTAGTAATATAGTACATGATTTTGTCTCAAAGAAAATTATACATTGCTGTTTTTATAGTTGCAATTCTTGGATTGTTTATAGTCCAATTTCAGTATCTTAAGATTGGACTTAATCTGGCAAAAGTTCAGTTTAATAAAAAAATAGCGGTTGCCGGAGAAAATATAAAGCTAGATTTAGCTTCAGAAAATCAACTTTCTTTTTTAATTGGTCAAGCAGCGATTAAAAGTGATTCATATTTTAAGTTAAGCGTTGATAGTATTCAAGATGCCTCCAGATATTTTTTAAATGATTTTATTACTTACAGATTATCAAAAAATGGTATTGAAACAGATTTTACTTACAGATTATATACAAGAGATAGTGCATTTTATCTTAAGTCTCCAGTAAATTTTAAATCGAAGGAAAAGACAAATTCATACCCAATAGAACTTGAAGGTTATTTGCCTAAATTATTAGAGAAAAATATTATTTTAGAACTTCAATTTAAAGACCTTAATTCACATTTTTTGAATCAATTAAATGGTTTGACAATACCAAGTTTATTATTTATTATCATTATTATTATAATATTTATTTGGGTTTTAAAATCGTTTTATTGGCAAAGAAGGGTCATTACTACAACAAATCAGTTTATAAATAACCTTACCCATGAACTTAAAACACCATTATTTTCAATAAGTTTGGCAAGTAAAATTCTTGAAGAGCAAGGAGAACCTTCTAACAAACCAATAATTGATATTATTAAAAAACAATTAAATAGGCTAAATCAGCATGTAGATAAAGTTTTGGAATTAGGGAAACTTGAGTTTCAGAAAAAAACTTTTATTTTAAAAAAGATTGATTTTAAGCCTCAACTTGTAAGTGTTTGTTCAGATTTTCTGGATTTAGCAAAACTCGATAATTTTGAATTTTCATATGAGTTGCAAGGCGACAAATATTTTATAAATGCAGAAGTCACCCATTTAGAAAATGCTATCAATAATATATTAGATAATGCAAGAAAGTACGTTTCAGACCAGCCTAAAATTGAACTTAAAGCTTTTGTAGAGCACAAAAACTTGATGATTCAAGTTAGTGATAATGGCATTGGAATTAATTCTGAAGAAAAACAATTAGTGTTTAAAAAATATTACAGAATTTCTAATGGCAATTTGCACAAAACTAAAGGTTATGGTTTAGGTTTAAGCTATGTAAAGGAAGTGGTTAAAAACCATAAAGGGAAAGTAAAAATTGAAAGTGAATTAAACAAGGGTACAACAGTTAAGATAACCATTCCACTATTAAAAACATATGGAAACAGTTGAAAATAAGATAATACTCGTTGAAGATGATGATGCTTTAGGATATTTACTTTCTGAATATTTGAGCATGAATAACTTTAAGGTATCTTGGGTGAAAACAGGAGAAGAGTGCTTAAAATTGTTAATGGTCAATACTTATAATTTATGTATACTAGATGTTATGCTACCCGATATTGATGGATTTAATTTGGCCAAGGAGATAAAAAACAAATATCCATCACTTCCATTTATTTTCTTAACTGCAAGGTCATTAAAGATTGATGTATTAAAAGGCTTTTCACTAGGTGCTATTGATTATTTAAAAAAACCGATTGATGAAGAGGAATTGGTGGTTAGAATCAACAATTTACTAACAAGACTTAATACTTCAAAACCTCAAAAAAAAGAAAGTAATATTATAAATGTAGGAGATTATACATTTAATCAAAAAAACCAAGAGCTTATTTTTAATAATGAAATAACATCTCTAACCAAAAAGGAAAATGAACTTCTTCTTTATTTAGTCAAGAATAAGAACAGCTTATGTACTCATAGAGATATTTTAGTAAATATTTGGGGAAAGAATGATTATTTCAACAAAAAAAGCCTTAATGTATTTATTACCCATTTAAGAAAGTACCTTAAAAACGACTCATCAATTAGGATAGAAAATGTGCATAATCAAGGGTTTATTTTAAAAGTAGATTAATAAACTAAAGAACTCATTCTCTTAAAGTGGATTGCAGATTAATGTTATCTTAATTCTTTGTTAAAGGAATAAAATCTATTCTTTTTTTAGTAACTTTAATGGCATGCGTTCTGCATTTGTTTTTTTTCAGTCAATAATTACAATTTTAAAACATTATAACTATGCCAACATTTAATTTAAAAATTAATAACAAAACTCACACAGTTGAGGCGGATATGGATACTCCTTTATTGTGGGTGTTAAGAGATCATATTGATTTAGTAGGAACAAAATTTGGATGCGGAATAGGTCAATGTGGTGCATGTACAGTTCATGTAGATGGTGATGCTATGCGTAGTTGTTTGCTCCAAGTTTCTCAAGCTGAAGGCATGGAAATAACTACTATTGAAGGTCTTTCAGATGATGGTGATCATCCTGTTCAGAAGGCTTGGCTTAAGCATGACGTGCCTCAATGTGGTTATTGTCAGAGCGGACAAATTATGTCTGCCGCTGCATTACTAAAGAGTAATCCGAACCCTTCAGATGAAGAAATCGATGCAGCTATGGATGGTAATATCTGTAGATGTGGTACCTATGTTAGAATAAAACAAGCTATAAAAACAGCCTCAAAACTTTAAAACTATAAGTCATGACAAAGATAAAAACACAATATAATCGTCGTTCATTCTTAAAGATTTCAGCAGCTGCAGGCGGCGGAATGCTTATTGGATTTAGCTGGTTTACAGGATGTACTTCAGATAAAAAAATTAAAGAAGTAGTTGCCATTCCTAATGAATGGTTTGAGATTAATGGATATATAAAAATTGGCGACACAGGCTTGGTTACTATTTATTCGCCAAATCCAGAGATTGGACAAAATGTTAGAACTTCAATGCCTATGATTGTAGCTGAAGAATTAGATGTGGATTGGAACAATGTGGTAGTTGAACAAGCTCCATTAAATACAGGATTTTATCAAAACCAATTTGCCGGAGGTAGTCTTTCTATCAGGTTAAGTTGGAATGCTTTGAGAATGGCAGGAGCAACAGCAAGGAGAATGCTTATGGAAGCAGCAGCTAAAGAATGGGGCTTAACAGCTTCAGATTTAACGGTTGAAAAAGGTACAATTAAAGAAAAGAATGGAGAACGAACCATAGGTTATGGAGAAATAGCTTCAAAAGCTGTAGGCATTGAAATTCCAGAAGAGGTAGAATTGAAAGACACCAGGAGCTTTAACATAATTGGAAATAGCAAAAAGAATGTAGATGGTAAAAAAATTGTCACAGGACAGCCTTTATTCGGGCTAGATTTCAAAAGAGAAGGTATGAAGCTGGCTGTGATTCAGCATCCACCAGCATTTGGAATGAAGGTTAAAAGCTTTAATGAAGAAGAAATTAAAGCAATGCCAGGTGTTCAAGATGCTTTTATTATAGATACAACAATACCAGAACCGCAATGGTGTGACGAAAAAGGATTTCTTCAACTCATTACTTTAGTAGGTGATTCTACATGGCAACTCATGAATGCTAAAAGGGCTATAAAAGCTGAATGGGAAACCGTTAGCGAATTAGAAAATTCTGAAATGCATATGAAGAATTTAGAAGAAGCATTGGTTTCAGGTAGCGTGCAAGAAAGCAGAAAAGATGGTAATCCAGAAACTGCTTTTAAAAAAGCAGCTAAAGTTATAGAACGAACATACAGTTCGCCTTTTTTACCACATAATACGATGGAACCAATGAATTTCTTCGCTAATGTTACTGAAGATTCGGCAGAATTAATTGGTCCAACACAAATGCCTGAGCCACTAGAAAAATCGGTTTCACAACTGCTTAATATACCTCTTGAAAATATTACTGTGAATATGACTCGTATTGGAGGAGGTTTTGGTAGAAGACTTTACCAACATTATGGACTTGAGGCGGCTGCAATTTCAAAAAAGATTGGAGCACCAGTAAAACTCATTTATACTAGAGAAGATGATATGACTCAAGGTACTTACAGACCTCCATACTTGTCTACTTATAAAGCAGGCTTGGATGAAAATAATAATTTGATTGCTTTTTCTGTAAAAGGAGCTGGTTTGCCAGAAGGACCAGTTTTTCCAAATCGTTTCCCTGCAGGAACCGTTGAAAATTATTTAGCGGAAAAAATAGGAGGAGAAACTAATGTTACTACTGGAGCATGGCGAGCACCAAGGTCTCATTTTACAGCAGGAGCAGAACAAGCATTTTTGGATGAGGTTGCTGAATTGGCAGGTAAAGATCCAATAGATTTCCGTTTAGAATTGTTTGATCGTGCTATAAATAATCCAGTTGGAGAAAAGTACGAATATGATGCTGAACGTTATGCGGGTGTTTTAAAATTGGTTAAAGAGAAGAGTAATTGGGATCAAAAAAATCCAAATGTTTATAGAGGAGTAGCTGCTTATTTTTGCCATTATTCTTATGTAGCTGAGGTGGTAGATGTCATTATGGTTAATGGTAATCCTAAAGTTAAAAAAGTATGGTGTGCTGTTGACTGTGGAATTGTTGTGAATCCTGATGCCGCCTCAAATATAATTCAAGGTGGTGTGATAGATGGTATTGGTCATGCCATGTATAGCCAGTTGACATTTGAAAATGGAGCTCCTAATGAAATGAATTTTGATAGATATCAATTAATGCGTCATTCACAAGCGCCTGAAGAAATAGAAGTATTTTTTGTTAAAAACGAGATTGAACCTACAGGGTTAGGAGAGCCAGGATTGCCGCCAGCAGTAGGTGCATTAGCAAATGCCATTTATAGAGCTACAGGTAAACGTCTTTATAAACAACCATTTATACATAATATGGAGTTTGAAAAAGTCATTGGTTAAATAAATATTTATTTTTAAAAAGTAAAAGCCTTCTTAAGGAGGCTTTTATATATTTTTTAATATGACTCACGAAATAAAAGACATTATTGAAGCTTATTTAAAAGCAAAAGAAAAAGGACTTAAAGCAGTTCTTGCTTCTGTGGTTGACTTAACAGGATCCTCTTACAGAAAACCAGGTGTAAGGATGTTAATTCTGGAAGATGGTTCAATGATAGGTGCTGTAAGTGGAGGTTGTGTAGAGAAAGACATTTTAAGACAATCTGAAACGGTTTTCAAAAACGGGATTTCCAAAATGATGACCTATGATGGTCGTTACAGATTAGGTTGCGAAGGAGTACTTTATATTTTAATAGAAATTTTTCAACCTAATGAAAGTTTTGTAAATGCTTTTGAATCAGCTATTAAAAAAAGACAGGAATTCAAAATATATTCTTATTATAAAACAACTGAAGGAGAACACAAAGGCATAGGAAGTTTTTTTGAATTTGGAAACGAAAAGTTATCAGTTTCAAATCGAGAAGTTAAAATTGATGAAATTGCAGATTTGTTGCATCTATTCTCGCAAACCATGCCTCCATGTTTCAAACTCATGATTTTTGGAACTGAACATGATGCTGTACGGCTATGCGAATTAGCACGCTTTAACGGCTGGGAAGTTACTGTAATTTCAGGACCTTTAGAATCAAAAACAATCGATAATTTTCCTGGAGCATGTGCATTTTATTCTGTATCTCCTGACGCATTAGAATTAAAATCTATTGATGACGAAACAGCTATTGTGTTGATGTCTCATAACTTTGCAAATGACCTCAAATATTTAATTGAACTAAAAGACTTACGCCCTGTTTATTTAGGAATGCTAGGTCCAAGCAAAAGGAGAGAAAAAATTCTTTCAGAGTTTTTAGAGTATTGCCCAGATGTTGATGAAGCTTTTTTAGATTTGATTTATGGTCCAGCTGGATTAAATATTGGAGCAGAAACTCCACAAGAGATAGCTATTTCAATTTTGTCTGAAATTTTGTCTGTTACCAGAAATACGAGACCAATACCATTAAAGGAAAAAGTGGGTAGAATTCACTCTTAATATATAAAGATTGTTTATCGATTTAAATATTGCCATTTTAATTTTAGCTGCAGGAGAATCTAAAAGAATGGGAACTCCAAAGCAATTACTAAAATGGAATAACACAACACTTTTAGGACATACTATCCAAACTTCAGAAGAATTAAATCTAAAAACTTTTGTTGTATTAGGTGCAAATTTTGAAACAATAAAAGCTTCATTCAGACATCATGATATTCAGATTATAAAGAATAAAAATTGGAAAAATGGATTGGGAAGTTCTATTGCTTTTGGAGCAAAGCATATTATAAATTTTGAGCCAGATATTGATGCGCTTTTAATCATGTTGGCAGATCAACCTTTAATTAGTTCGGAATATTTAAGTTCTATGATTTCTGAATTTAAAAAAGGAAAAAATAAAATTGCTGCATCTTCTTATAAAGATGGAAAAAAAGGAGTACCGGCATTATTTGATAAAATTTACTTTAAAGAATTAACACAAGTCTCAAATGATAAAGGTGCTAAATTGTTAATTGAAAAAAATATCAAAAATGTGGTTTTATTGAATGCAGAGTCTGTGGTTTCAGATATTGATACACTAGAAGATTACCAGCAATTGTATATGAATAATCATTAAAATTTAACTCAAAGCTTCTTTAATTAACGATTGACATCTATCTGAGAATACCAAACCTTTTACTGCTTCTTGACCATTAACTGACATTTTCATCCAAGTTTTCTTAATTATTTCGATGACCTTTTTATCAGGATGTTTAACTGCAAATTCTTCAAAATAATACTGCAGAAAAACAAGACATATAACATCTTCTAGAATTTGTGTTTCTTCATCTTTTTTAATCAATCTTTTATTAATTAAAAAGGAAACTCTATCTATAAATTTTTGGTTATAACCTACTTCTTTTAAAATTTCGGAAGTAATTTTCGCATGCATTTTTTTTAGAGTCTCTCGCCATTTTATATAGCCTACGCGATCCATTGGATAGTTATTTCTTTCAATTTTCCAACGGCAAATGTGTTGAGCGCGAGCTGCTAATTGGAGTTCTTCAGAAGCATCTGGTTTAAACAACAATAGATTTTGGGTCATTCGTTGTGAATATAAGAGTTCTTTCGGATATTCTTGACCTTGATAATGCTCTAGACGAGTGTCTTCTGAATTTTTCTTATCAATTAGCGCAATGGCTTTTTCAAATCTGGTTTGCTCCATGTTAAAATATTTTTTATCAACCACCAATAGTAATCATACTTCTGTTTTTAGAATGTAATTTAGGTTCTTCAAGTTTTTTGAGCGTGTCCATGCCTCCTCGAATTTTAAATTTTGATTGGACAGTTTTTTGGATAATAGGTTCAATATTTTGTCCTTGCCTTAAGGCTGTTAATAAATCTGATTCAGTAGCTGAAAACAAACAATTTTTTAATTTGCCGTTGGCAGTTAATCTAATTCGATTACATGAATCACAAAACGGATTTGTAACAGAGCTTATAACAGCAAAAGAACCCATGTAATCTTTTATTTGATAGTTTTTAGAAGTGTCATTTGGTGCATCTTGTAATCTTATAACTTCATTTGGTTTATAATTGTCATTTACAAGAGACATGACTTCTGCATACGAAACCATTTTCTCTTTATCCCATTTATTACCATCAAAAGGCATAAATTCTATAAATCGAACAGAAAAAGGATATTGCTTTGTTAGCTCAATAAAATTAATAATTTCATTGTCGTTAAAATTCTTAATCAAAACAGCATTTAACTTTACTCTAAATCCTTCATTAATTAAAAGCATGATGTTTTTATAAACTCTTTCAAAGTTACTTCTTCTGGTTATTTGTTTGAATTTATCTGCATTTAGAGAGTCCAGACTTACATTAATATTTTGGATTCCACAAGATTTAAAAACATCAATAAATTGATCAACAATTACTGCGTTTGTTGTGATTGAAAGCTCTACAGGAAGCGTAGCTAACTTTTTTAAAATAACATCAGCATCTTTTCTAACCAATGGCTCACCACCAGTCAATCTTATTTTTGTGACACCATGATTTACAAAGATTTTTGCAAGCGTGTAAACCTCATCATAGGTCATAATATGCGATTTGGGAGATAATTGAATGCCTTCAGCAGGCATACAATAGGTACAACGTAAATTGCATAGCTCTGTCAATGAAATACGTAAATACGTATGTTGTCTTCCAAATGTATCTTGTAATATGCTTTTTTGGTTTTCCATTAATCGTGCCTGTTACCTTTTAAAATTCCAAATACATGTAAAACAGCTGGAAAAACTGCATCCATAGATTCTTTTGCTCCGTTTGTAGAACCTGGCAAAGCCAAAACCAAAGTGTTATTGATTGTTCCTGCAATACTTCTGGATAGCATAGAGTAAGGCGTTCTATTTTGCCCGTAGGCTCTTATGGCTTCTTCTATACCTGGGATTTTTCTATCTATCAACCCTTCTAAAGCTTCAGGTGTAACATCACGATTTGATAAACCAGTTCCACCAGTGAATATAATTAAGTTTACACCTAGATTTTCGTAATGATTTGCTTTTTCTTGAATGACTTCTTTTTCATCAGGAATGATAATGTAATCTGAAATTGAAACATTGCATTCTTCAAGCTTATTCATAATTATTTTTCCTGTCTTATCTTCTTTTTGGCCAGTTGAAATAGTATCAGAACACACAATAACTACTGCGTTTAATTGTTTTCTGAAACGATTTTTAAAATCTGATTTCCCGCCTTTTTTACTCACCAGTTTTATATGATGGATTTCTACACCTTTGTCAATTGGTTTTAACATATCGTACATATTCAAAGCCACAATACTTGCGCCATGCATGGCTTCGACTTCAACGCCTGTTTTATAAATGGTTTTTATGGCACAAGAAATGATGATGTCTAAATCTTTTATTTCGTAATCTATATTTGTGGATTCGATGGGAATTGGATGACAATCAGGAAGTAGATGAGGTGTTTGCTTAACCCCTAAAAATCCAGCAGCTTTACTCATTGCAAAAACATCACCTTTTGGGACAGTTCCATTTTTAATAGCTTCAATGGTTTCAGACTTGCTAACCTTAACAATGGCTTGTGCTGTTGCTATGCGAAGTGTATTATTTTTATGTGTAATGTCTACCATGCTTAACTATTTACTTTCCACTGATGAGTTTCGTCTTCAAAAATTTCTTTTCCATAAACAGGAACTTTGATCTTAATTTCTTCTACAACAAATTCCAGAGCCTTAAAAACTTCTTTACGTCTAGGTGATGACACAAATACAAAAAGGCAAATTTCGCCAGCATTTACCTTACCAAGACTATGATAAATGTGCATGCATGTAAGATTAAATTTTTCAAAAGTATTTTCACGAATTTCATGAAATTTTGCATTTGCCATCTCTTCATAAGCTGTGTATTCTATAGCAGAAATGGTTTTCCCATCAACAACATCTGCTCTTACTTGACCTAAAAATATATTATGCGCTCCTATTGAAGTTTTAGTTTGATGTTTTGCAATAGATTCACCAATAAATTCGGATGAAATGGCACCACCTATAAAAACGTTTTTTGGTTTTCTCTCTTTCATTATATTTTCATTTTAAATAGTTGAACTAATTCTGAAATACCACCTTTTAGGCTGTAAGTTTTAATATGATGTTCTTGAGCTAAAAGAACAGCTTTTTTACTTCTAACTCCAGACTGACAAACAAAAACATTGGTGTTTCTAGAATTGATTTGATCTAATTTTTCTGTTAGTTGATTCAAAGGAATATTAATGCTTGTTGGTAAATTTAAATCAGGTTGTTCATGAGATTCCCTGACATCTATAAACATTACATTGTCTTTTTCTATTAAATCTTCTACTGAAATTTCTTCTGCAGAATTTATACAAGTATCGATATCATAACTGTCTAAAAGTGTATTGTTGGATAAAACTCTCTCAAATTCAGAATCAACTCTATTAATCTTTAGGATTGAGGTTTCAGTTGTTTTTGAATTGTAACACAATAATTTTCCTGACAAAACATCTTTAAAACCAAGAATGATTTTAATGACTTCATTAGCTTGCATTGTACCAATAATTCCAGGTAAAACTCCTAGAACACCGATTTCAGAACAATTTGCTACAGAGCCTTCCTTTGGAGGATTTGGAAACAAACACCTGTAACTTGGACCGTTTGTATAATTAAATACAGACACCTGTCCTTCAAACTTATAGATAGCACCATAAACAATAGGTTTATTGGTTATTATAGCTCCATCATTTATAAGATATCGAGTTGAAAAATTGTCGGTTCCATCAACAATAATATCGTAATTTTTAAATAAGTCCAATGCATTTTTTAAAGTCAGTTTTTCAGGATAAGCATTAATTGTAATCGATGGATTTAAATCTGCAAGTCGCTCTTTAGCTGCAATTGACTTATTCTTTCCTAAAGATGAAGTGCCAAACAAAATTTGCCTTTGAAGATTAGATTCTTCAACAACATCGAAATCTATAATCCCGATAGAACCAACCCCTGCTGCAGTAAGATATTGCAATACTGGACAGCCCAAACCACCTGCGCCAACAATCAATACTTTGGCTTTTAAAAGCTTGTTTTGGCCTTCTTGGCCAACGTCAGATAAAATTATATGTCTGTTATATCTTTCCATAGTGTTTAACCTCCTGAAAATGGAGGTAATAATGCTATTTCAGTTTCAGAAACCATTGTGTCTTTTGATACGATTTTGTTATTCTGTGCTACTTCAAAATCTTTATGTTTTAACTCTGGATATTTATTAAAAAGTAAATTCAATAATTCCAAAACGGATGACTTTGAAAATTCTATATTTTCCTCACTACATTTTGTGATTTCGGTCAGCAAACCAAAGTATTTAATATTTAAAACCATTTTTTACTTTTATATAAATAATAATTTAACAGAAGCTATTATTAGAACAAACGCTAATAAATATCTTAATTTCTTATTGTTGAATTTTTTGCTTCCATAATAACTTCCAAAGAATCCACCAACTATAGCAAAAACTACCAAAATAAATGATTGTGTTGAAATAGAAACTCCACTACTTATTTGTCCGATTAATCCAGCAGCAGAATTTGCCCATATAAACAACGCTGAAACTGCTGCAGCTTCTTTCATTTTTCCCCAATGCAAGAACAAAATAACTGGAGTTAAAATTATTCCACCTCCAATTCCTATTAAACCTGAAAAGAATCCTATAATGCCTCCAACTAAAAGTCCTTGCCATAATTTCACATCCTTAATCAGTGCACTTTCTTTTCCAAAGACATTTAGCATTTTTAAAATTGCAAAAATTAAAAAAACCCCTAAAACTTTTTTATAAATAGATGCGTCAAGTTCAATCATTCCTCCTAGAAATGCTAATGGTATTGATGTAACCGCAAATGAAAGAAA
Source organism: Gilvirhabdus luticola (assembly GCF_040117515.1). Classification (NCBI taxonomy): domain Bacteria; kingdom Pseudomonadati; phylum Bacteroidota; class Flavobacteriia; order Flavobacteriales; family Flavobacteriaceae; genus Gilvirhabdus; species Gilvirhabdus luticola. The sequence goes on along the minus strand of NZ_JBEEEN010000001.1, from coordinate 356,051 downwards.
CAGTTTTTTATTAAAATAACCAGCTTTATAATAATGGTAAAATGCAATGCCAGCTACAAATAAATTAAGTAACAGAGCTGTAGGTTTCATAAATTCTGGCGCGAATGAAAATAAAGCCATCAGGGCTAAATATCCACTGGCACCACCATGACCAACGCTTGCGTATAGAAACGAAACAATAGGTAGTATTAAGAGAAATGCCCAAATATGTTCTGTTTCAAAAATCATTATTTATAGAGAAGTTTTTGTCAATTGGGTTTCTAAAAATATGTTACAGTTCTCATTAATTGTTACGAAGGTATTGATTAGTGATTTTCCATATGAGGTCAATTTTGCGCCTCCGCCACCTTTGCCACCAACACTCATTATAATAACTGGTTTCTTTGCCCTTTCATTCATAGCTTGAGTTAGTGACCAAGCTTTTTTGTAAGACATGCCTAATTGCTTTGCTGCTTTAGACAAAGAACCTGTATTTTCAATAGCATTTAATAGGTTTACTCTTCCTTTACCAAGCAAAATGTCTCCTTCTGTTTCAATCCATATTTTACTTTTAATTTTATAGTTCATAATCAATTAATTTAAAGGAAGAAGTATAGTTTCAACTTTATCTTTTATTTTAATTTCATTTTGATCTTCGGGTAAATAAACTAAAGCATTTGATATTGCAAACGTATGCAGCATTGAAGAATTCTGACTTTCAAGAATTTCTACGATTCCGTTTTTATATATAGCTTTCAAAAATTGAGCTCTGTCACCTGTTTTTTTGAAGTTTGAAACTGAAAAGGCCTCGACTTTATTTAATGAAAATTCTAAATGACCAGACATGATTTGTAATGCTGTCAACACGTAAATATAGAAACAAGTTAAAGAAGCAGCTGGATTTCCAGGAAGAGCAAAAACAGTAGTTTTATCTTTTTTGCCAAAAAACAAGGGCTTTCCTGGTTTTTGATTTACCTTATAAAACAACTGCTCAACATCTAGTTTTTGTAATGCATCACCAACAAAATCATAATCTCCAACAGAAATACCACCAGAGACTAAAACCATGTCATTCTTATTAATAACTTCATTTAGCTTGTTATAGGTAGTATTAAAATTGTCATCAACTTTATGAATAGTTATTTTGCTATAACCAAATTTTTCAAGAGCAGTTTTAAGCATGTTAGAATTACTTTCGTAAATTTTTCCATGCGTAAGTTGCTGCCCAGCATCAATTAATTCATTACCAGTTACAACAATTGCTATATTAGGTTTACAGTATACTTTGACTTCCGTAATTCCTAAAGAAATTAAAAAGCCAACAGAAGCTGGTGAAAGTTTCGTTCCTTTTTTTAAAGCTATGTCTCCATTTTTAACTTGTTCTCCAATGTTTCTAATGTTAGCACCTAAATCAATTACTTCCTCAATTTTTATAGTTTTATTGTTAACCATTACCTTTTCTTGAATAACTATGGCATTGGCAGATTCAGGAACGGGAGATCCTGTAAAAATTCGAATAGCTTCTCCTTCCTTTAATTTTAATTGATGCTGATCTCCAGCTTTAACTTCACCTATGACATTGTAAACTTTACTTTCATGTAAGTTTATAGCATAGCCATCCATTGCAGATTGAGAGAAAGGGGGCATATTAATTGGAGAAAAAACATCTTCAGATAAAACATGTCCTAAAGAATGTACAAGTTGCTTACTTTCAATTGTGTTTAAGGAATCTATGTTATTATTCAAAAGACTTAAAGCTGTATTAACAGAAATCATACAAAATCGTTATGTATCTATAAATATAACGAGTTAGTGTTTATTATTTACTATTTTCATTAATATTTAAGAAAATTTAAATACTTTTAACAATAGTATAAACTTAATACTTGATGTTGTTTATCGATTATATGCATTTCATCGATGAAAATTAACGTTTCATCGGATTTATTTTATCCTTGCTACCGTTTAACATAATTTAGTCACACTTAATAGCGCCCAAATCATTTCCCTCTGCTTTTAAGAAAACATTAATCCATTTTTTAGACGTTTTTTGTCATTCCCTCAATTTGTATTACAAAATTGATCTGCCCATATTGGTATTTTAATTTTAAGATTAATTATCCATTTTATCCCTTAAAAAAAGAATTTGCATATGCAAGTTCATGATTTTGAAAATTAATATTGAAAAAAGATAAAGTGTTGTTTAACCTTAAAATTGAAATTATGAAAGCCCTAAAGATTACATTGATGTTAGCCGTATTATTTATTGCATTAAGCTCTTGTACAAAACAAGATTTAAACGAAGATGATGCATTAATAAACCCAAATCTTGAGCAAGTAACATATGCTGATGGTGATTCAGTTCATAGATAAGATATAGATTTTTTAAATATAACAGTTTCTGCCCTTATTGAAAGATAAGGGCTTTGTGTTTTTAGAAAATCAAAAAATTATAGATACATTTGAGATTATCTATAAATAATTAAATTGAAACTGAAAACACTTCTTTTTTTAATCTTATTATCTTTCTTTTCTTATTCTCAAGAAAATGTAGCAGTTGTTGATAGTATTGAATTTTATTTAAATGAATCAAATAAAAACACTGTAAACGATTTTGAAATAAAACTAAATTATATAACAAAGGCTAAAGAACTTGCTGAATTAAATAAAATTGATTCACTTTTAGTCAAAACATATATCATTTTATCAAACTTACATTTACAGAATAATAATGATACATTATTTCTAAAATATAATCATAAGGGATTAAAATTAGCTAAAATAAATAACGATTCTACTCATTTAGCCAGAATCAATAAAAATTTAGGGTATTATTATTTTGAAAAGTTAGTTGATAGTGCATATTATTATGATAATCAGGCATTAAAACTATACTCAAATCGGCAGGATAAACTTAATACTGCTATAGTGCTTCTAGATATTGCCTTACTTCAAAAAAATAATAAGGACTATACTGGAAGTGAGTTAATTTCTGTGAGAGCTTTGACTTTATTAGATCAATTAAGAGAAACGGATCAGGTTAAAAGGTATAAATCATACTTCTACAATAACCTTGCAATTTTGTATAAAGAGCTTCAACAATTTGATGAATCTATAAAATATAACTTATTAGCATTAGATTTAAATAAACAATTAAAAGGAGATAATAGTAGAATAATTGAAGGTCAAAAAAACAATTTGGCTAATGTATATAAGAATTCTGAACAATATGATTTAGCCATTGATTATTATCTACAAATAATGGCAAATCAAAAATTAATTAATGAGCATCCAGATTTTTATGCATTAGTATTAGATAACTATGCACATACTTTGTACTTATCAAATGATTATAGTGAGCTTCCGAACTTGTTCTTAAAAGCATTAAAAATTTGTGATAGTATAGGTGATAATTATAAATCTATTGTTATAAATCAACATTTAGCTGAATACTATAATGATGTAAATAAAAAAGATTCTGCAAAATATTATGCATACAGAGCCAAAGAAATTTCTGAACCAAATTATACAGACGAACTATTAGAGTCTTTACTCTTACTTTCTAAAATTGAAGACGACAGTATTGCTGTAAAATATTATGATGCTTATGTAGAATTGAATGACAGTTTGATAAAAAATGAACGCGCTATAAGAAATAAGTTTGCAAGAATTCAATATGAAACAGAAAAGATTGAGCAAGAAAACGCTCAAATTGCAAGAGAACGTATGTGGCTAATGATTCTTTCAGGAGGGCTTATAGTAACTTTACTTTTATTGTACATTATTATTACTCAACGGGCTAAAAACAAAGAGTTGCGCCTTGTTCAACAACAGCAAGAGGCTAATGAAGAAATCTACAATTTGATGCTTTCTCAACAAGATAAGATTGAAGAAGCTAGAACTTTAGAAAAAAGTAGAATTTCTCAAGAATTACACGATGGTGTTTTGGGCAGATTATTTGGAACGCGATTAAGTCTTGACAGCTTGAACATGAATACTAATCCAGAAGCTGTTAAAACAAGAGGACAATATATAGAAGAACTAAAAAATATTGAACAGGACATTAGAAAAGTATCACATGAATTAAGCACGGATTTTATAGGAGGTTCTGGGTTTATGGATATTGTTAAGACCCTTATAGATACACAAACCAAAGCATATAAATTAAAATATAAACTAGACTTTTCAGAAAATATTAACTGGGATAAAGTGCCTAATAAAACAAAAATCCACGTCTACAGAATTGTACAAGAATCTTTGCAAAATATTTACAAACATGCCAATGCCAATACAGTTAAGGTTAGCTTTATTTTAAAAAATAATGTAATTTGCTTAAGTATTGCTGATGACGGTTCCGGGTTTGATGTTAAAAAAGCAAAAAAAGGAATTGGCATTAAGAACATTACTTCACGGGTTGATGAGATCCATGGCAAGTTGGCAATTAATTCTAAAAAAAATGTAGGGACAAAAATCGAAATTCAATTTCCTACAAAATTATAAATTGAGGGATGGAAGGTACTATTCGTATACTAATGATTGATGATCATCCAATGATTATTGAAGGATATCAAAACACATTACTTTTTACTAAAAAAGATAATCAGCATCTAGAAATTGATATTGCCAATAATTGTGATGAAGCCATTTATTATATGGATAAATCTCTTAAAACGGCAAGACCTTATGATGTATTGTTTGTAGATATTAGCTTACCTCCATCGACAGACGGCACTATGAGTTCTGGTGAAGATTTGGCTGTTCATGCACGAACAATACTTCCGAAGGCTAAAATTGTTATTCTTACTATGTTTAATGAATCTTACAGAATTCATAATATCATACAAACTATAGATCCTGATGGGTTCTTAATAAAAAGTGACTTAACTTCTAGTGAGTTGGCAAGTGCATTTCAAGCTGTACTTAATAATCCACCTTTTTATAGTGGAACTGTGAATAGTTATTTAAAGAAAACCATTACCAGTGATATTTATGTGGATGAAAAGAACCGAAAGATTTTGCATTTACTCTCTCAAGGTGTGAAGACTAAAAATTTAGCAGAGCATTTAGATTTGTCTTTAAGTGCTGTTGAAAAAAGAAAAAAGCAACTCAAATCTCTTTTTGTAGTTGAAGATGGAGAAGATGAAACTTTGATAAATGAAGCTAGAAAAAAGGGTTTTATTTAATATTAGAAATAACTTCTAAAAAATATTTTGATTTACGGTTTTTCCGTAACAAAAAGAAAAATCTATAACCTATATTTGAAAAGTATCAACAGTACACATGATTAATCCCTCATTAAATTTGTTGATAATAGCAATTTACACTAACCTTGTGGCTTCTCAATCTTAAGAGAAGTCATGAGGTTTCTTTCTTTTAGAAAGTAAATATAGCAGATTTGTAATTCCAAACTTCCATTATAAACAAGCCTAAATAAATTACAGACACAACAAATTTTAAAAAAGTTCCGGTTAAAAAACCAATAAGAGATCCAAAAGCGGCTTTCACTGCGGTATTAGAATCAGATTTGTTTATAAGTTCTCCAGCGAGCGCTCCTATAAATGGCCAAATAATAATACCAAAGAAGCCTAATATAGGAAAGAAGATAGCAAACAAAAGGCCAACGATTGTGCCGAACATTCCAGCACGACTACCGCCAAATTTTTTGGTTCCAATTGCTGGAATGATATAGTCTATCAACCAAATTAAGATTGCAATAATTAAGGTAATTATTAAAAATGTCCAATTTTTTGGGACTGCATTTGTAAAATGTAAAATAAGTAAACCAATCCAGCTTGTAAATGGACCAGGAAGCACTGGTAAAAAGCTACCTATAATGCCCAAAAGCATAAACAAAAAAGCAATAATTGTTAAGAAAATATCCATTGATTTTTACTTTATCTGACGAAGATATATAAATAATGTTACATTTTTTGATGACTTCAGCTTTTAGACTATTCAGATAAAAATTGTACTTTTCGACTTCAGTTTAGACTATGCAAAGAATTATTGTTTTTCTAATGTTTATATTGCTCGTATCATGCGAGTATTTTAAAGTAAAGAAAACGTCTTCAGATTTTATTTTAGAGGAAGAATTGCAGTCTTTTAAATGGAATGAAGTTGACGAGTATCCAACCTTTTCCATCTGCGAGAATTCAAACTCCAAACTTGAAACAAAACAATGTTTTGAAAGTACAATAACAAAGGCAATAACTACACAATTAATGACAGAAAATATCATTGTTACACAAGATATTGAGGACACTATCTACATTAAATTTCAAATATCTGAAAAAGGAGAACTTTCGGTTTTAAAAATTAAAACAGATTCTATAACATCTCAAGAAATACCAAACATTGAAGACATCTTAATAAGTAGCCTGGATTCTTTGCCAGAAATTTTTCCAGCTATAAAACGAAGTCAAAAGGTGAAAACAGAGTTTATGTTACCAATAGTTATTAACGTAAATTAAAACCTGATTGCAAACTTTCGCATTAGTCTTAATATTTCAACATACAACCAGATTATTGTAACTAAAAGGCCCCAAGTTGCAATCCATTCTTTATATTTTGGAGATTTATTTTTATGGCGTTCGATAAAATCAAAATCAAGAAGTAAGGAAAGCGAAGCAAAAATAATGGCCACAATATTGAAGATTATGGCAAACCAAGATGTTCCCCATACAAAAGATTTAATTCCAAAAAAGCTTAAAATCCAAGAAACAATATATACCACAAAAATACTTGCTACAGCTGTAATAACTACGCTTTTAAATTTTTTGGTGACTACTATTATTCGAGTTTGATACAAAACTAACATCACAAAAAATGTAATTATGGTAACTCCAATAGCTTGATAAGGCAACTCTGGAAATTTAGCATGTGCATAAGCCGTAATACCACCTAGAAAGCATCCTTTTGCCAAAACATACATAGGTACAAGAATATGTGCCCAATGTTGCCTAACGGAAATAACTATACTGATTATTATGGCAGAAATCATTCCACCCAAAGTAAACCATCTTACATTAATCCCATTTGAGTATAGTTTCCAAATACCAACAGTTATGGCCGCAACAACCATAATAGAAATTAAAGATTTCAACATAATACCTGAAACAGACATTTTTCTTGATGAGAAATTATCATTTTCAAAAAAGTAGTTAGTAAAAGCTGGATTAGAGGTTTTGTTCAATAATTTCACTACAGATTAAATTTATATCCAATAGCAAAATCTATTGGGAAGTTTCCTTGGCTTTCAATAAATAAAGCAAAAATGTCTTGATAAGTAATCGTTAAAAAACTGTTCTGATTAATTTTAATATCAGCACCAAAACCAAAAATAAAAGGAGTGTCTATGTTTGATCCAGAATTATCTTCAGTTAAAAAAGTTCCTGGATTGTCTTCATCTTCATAAACGATATTTGAGTCAAAGATTGTAAATGTTACCAGCTTTGCATTAGCATAAATATTAAATTTTGGATTATTAATGAACCTAAATCTATAACCCAAAGCAAATTGTGTGGCAGTATATTTAAAATCATCACTTTCTAAAGAATGATCTAAACTCAAAAATCCAGTATGTCTGGGCATTGTACTTTCTTCAAAAAACTCTAATTCAGCACCAAAGTATGGCGCCGAAATGTTTTCAATATTTTCAATAAAAGGCTGATTTGTTAAACCTGCAAAAAAACCTAAACGTGCAGCAATTTTAATTTTATCTGAAGAATAATTTATACTAGTTACAGCAGAATTATAATCTTTAAAGAACTGTTTTAAACTTGTAAGCGTAAGATTTGTATCTTCAATAGAAACATTGGTGCCTTGGGTTAAGGATTGCAATGTAACTTTATATTCTTCTTTAAATTTGTTGTCTTCGCCTTTAGTATTGGTTAGCTCTTCAATTCTTCCATCTTCAGTCCTAACAAAATAGCGATATTTTTGGTCTATAATATTCCACAACAAATCTATCTTACCTTCAACTTCAGTTTTTAAAACAAGGGTTTCATTATTAATAGTGTAGGTGTTTTGTGCTATAAGTGAAGAAAAGCACAAAAAAAGTAAAAATGTTAGGGCAAGTTTTTTCATTTTGATTTAGGCTTTGACTTATGTAAATCTAAAAAAAATAAATGAGATGAACTATTTCTTGAATGTTCTTCCTTTCCACTTATAGTCTTTAAATACAGACAAAAAAGCAACATAAACGCTAAAGAAAGGGTAGATTAAAAAACTTAATGGAAAGCTTTTTAAAATTCTTTTTTGATTAAAAAAAACAGATGTTCTAGAGATAAAATGAAAATCAATACCAAATTTCAAAATTAGTATCCAAAAGAAGGCTTTTAGGCTAACAATATTGATTATTGATAAAATTAGGAATATAACAATCTGCGCATTCATCAATAAAACTAAAATACCAATAAATTTTCCTAACCAAATAGAATATGCACTGGTTTTAGTTGCCCATCTAATGTTTTGAGAGATTAGATCAGACCAGTTTAGTTCTGGCTTTGTAGCTACAATGGCTTGATGACATTTGAGATATTTGACATGATTTTTGTGTTTTTTCAGAGCTTTTTCCAAAAAGAAAATATCATCACCACTCGCAATAGTAGAATTTCCATGAAAGCCATTAAGTTCAATAAATAATTGTTTTGTATATGCAAAATTTGCACCATTGCATAAAAAAGGTTTGTCAATTCCAAAGCTTCCAATTGTTGTGCCTTGAAGACTCAATATATTAAGTAATTGAAATTTCTCAAGCAATGTGTTATTAGCTTCATAAATTACAGGAGCAACTATACATTTTGCATTTGTTTTTTGAATGAATTCATCAAAACAGTCTAACCAATATTTTGGTAATATACAATCTGCATCTGTTGTAATTATCCACTTATTTTTGGCGACTGATACAGCTTTTGTAATAGCATCCTTTTTTGGTGAATTGGTATTGCGTTTATTTTTGATTACGATTGCATTTAATTCTTCTGAAGCGTTAAAAGAATTGATGATTTCAATGGAGTTATCTGTAGATTCATCATCAATGAAAATTATTTCAAATAGATCTTTAGGATATTGTAAATCTATTACAGATTTTAACAAACTAGGCAAATTAAGAGCCTCATTTCTAAAAGGAATAACAACTGAAAAACGAGTTTTTGGTAATATATTTTCAAGTTGAAAATCCTTCACTTTATTTAGTCCATATACTAAAGCTCCAATGATTATTAGATAGGATAAAGTAACAATTATACCTAACCAAATAATCATTCTATATCTTCTTCAGGCAGATTGAAATTGAGCACATAATAACTTCCAAATAGACTTGGTAGCACAAAATTTAATAACCACATTAATGTTATAATGTTTAAAATAGTGAGTTCATTTACACCAATTATTGAAAACAGAAATACACCAACACTTCCTTTTATAACGACATCAAATATAAAAATTGAAGGAATTATTGAAGTTAACAAATACATTGACGTAATGACAATCATTGCGTCAAAATAACTAATATTTATTCCAAAAATGATAAGAAAATAATAAAACTGAAATGAAAAAATTAAATAACGCAATAACGAAAATAAGAACGTGATTAAGATTGTTTTAAATGGTAGATCTTTTATGAATTTAAAAACTTTGTCAATAGAATAACCTTTAATGGTTATGTTGCTTTTTTTTATTCCAAAACCAATGAAACTAACAATTAGCAGAAGAATAATAAAAAAGCGTATAAGTTTTAAATAATCAAGATTTACATCATAAGTTATTACAAAACAAGATATTCCAATAATTCCCAGAATAAGAGTTACACTCATTTGAGCTATGTTGCCCAACAAATTTAATAAGACAATCTTTTTTCTATACGTTGAAACATAGTAAACGACTTTAGCACCATATTCTCCAATTCTATTCGGAGTAAAAAGTGATGCGGTAAGAGCACCTAAACTTTGTTCTAGAGCAATTTTAAAACGAATTTTAGTAATTAAAGACACCAATTTCTGCCATTTTAATATTTCAAAAAACCAATTAAAAATGGTCAAAAACAGTAAAAAAAATATATTTTTTAACGAAAAGACATCATTTTCGGTTAAAAATTGATAAAAATCATTAAATCTTAAATCAGGATTATCTGCTAATTTTTTATAAATAAAATAACATGCACCAACTACAATGCTCAACTTAATTATAACAAAAAAGAATTGTTTAGATTTGTAAGACAATGAAAAAAACATAGCCACAAATTAAACTAATTTATAATATGAACTTAACACTAAAACACTATATTCTTTTTCTGGGTTTTGTTTCATTAGCATTATCAGGGTTTTCTCAAAGTCAAACTAGCATTTGGAAAGGGCAAATTGCATTTGGTGCTAACTTTCCATCAAGTAATGGTTTTGTAGAAGATTTTGAAGCTAACTCACTCAATTTACCAACTATTAATCTTGGAGTTCAGAATATGTTTAGTAATCAGTTTGGCGCAAAATTAGATTATGGATATAATAGAATTAAAAGTGCAGACAATTCACCAGAATTTAAATTAAATTACTCAAGGGTAAATGCACAATTAGTCTATGATGCTAATAGAGCCTTAACATTTACACCAAATAGAATTGGCATTATTGCTCATGCTGGACCAGGCATGAGTTTTGTAAAGCCATTGAGTGGTTATTCTGATAATAAAGTATCATTTTTTAACGTCATGGCAGGAGTAGAGTTTCATTATGGTATTTCTGAAACATTTTCTCTGTATCTTGACACATCTTACATTTTAGGATTTAGTAAAGATTTTGATCCAATAACAGATGGTTATGGTTCTTTTAATGGCGATTTACTTACTGTAACTATTGGTCTGTCATTTTCTTTAAGTGGTTGCCAATTTTGTGATTAATGAATAAAGACAAAATAATTTTAGGAATAGATCCAGGAACAACCATAATGGGTTTTGGTCTTATTAGAGTTGTAAACAAAAGCATGCAATTTATGCAGCTCAATGAGTTGGACTTGAAAAAATATCATGACCATTACTTAAAACTTAAACTTATTTTTGAAAGAACTATTGAACTTATAGATACACACCATCCAGATGAAATTGCCATTGAAGCTCCTTTTTATGGGAAGAATGTTCAGAGTATGCTAAAACTAGGAAGAGCACAAGGTGTTGCAATGGCTGCAGGCTTGTCTAGACAAATTCCAATTACAGAATATTTGCCAAAAAAGATTAAAATGGCTATTACAGGAAATGGTAACGCCAGTAAAGAGCAAGTTGCAAAAATGCTACAAACATTATTAGATTTAAAAACTTTACCAAAAAACCTTGACGCCACAGATGGACTTGCAGCAGCAGTCTGCCATTTTTATAACTCTGGTAAAGTAACAGTTGGTAAAAGTTATTCTGGTTGGAGTGCATTTGTAAAGCAGAATGAAGATAAAATTGGTTAGATCTATGGCAAATTAAGATGAGTGGTATCTACATCCATATTCCTTTTTGTAAACAAGCATGTTATTATTGTGATTTTCATTTTTCTACTTCAATGAAGAAAAAAGATGAACTCGTACAAGCTTTAGTCCACGAGTTACAGTTGCGAAAAGATGAGATTAATGAGACTGTTGAAACTATCTATTTTGGTGGAGGCACTCCAAGTTTATTATCTGAAAGAGAATTGAATTTGCTAATCAGCACCATTAATAATAACTATACTGTTTCAGAAAATCCAGAAATCACTTTGGAAGCCAACCCGGACGATTTAACCAATCAACAAATCAACAAATTAAAACAAACACAAATAAACCGTTTAAGTATAGGTATTCAATCTTTTTTTGATGATGATTTAGAAAGTATGAATCGCGCTCATAATTCAAACGAAGCAAATGATTGCTTGTCTGTAGCAACTAACTACTTTGATAATATTACAATTGATTTAATCTATGGAATTCCGAATATGACCCTTGAAAAATGGCATGATAACCTACAAACTGCTTTTAGTTTTGGAATCAATCATATTTCGAGTTATGCGCTAACAGTTGAACCTAAAACAGCTTTACATTCTTTTATTAAAAAAGGAACATATCCTCCAATTGATGAAGCTTTGACATTACAACATTTTAATCACCTAATTGAAGAAACAGAAAAACGAGGGTTTGTTCAATATGAGATATCAAACTTTGGAAAACCTGATTATTTTTCTAAACATAACACTTCTTATTGGCTAGGGAAATTGTATTTAGGCATTGGTCCTTCAGCACATTCATATAATGGAAATTCTAGAAGTTGGAATATTTCAAACAATATAAAATACATGAGAGCAATTCAAAATAACGAATTGCCAAGCACAAGAGAAACCCTTTCACAAAACGATATTTATAACGAATACATTATGACATCAATAAGAACTATTTGGGGAATTTCTATTGAAACCACGGAGAAAGAATTTGGAAGTAACTATTTAGATTTCTTGTTAAAGAATGTACAACCGCATATAGATAATAATTTGATTAATTATTTAAACAATAGTTTACAACTTACCAAAAAAGGAAAGTTTTTAGCAGATGGTATTGCATCTTCACTATTTATGATTTAGTATCTTTGAGAGATGATAGCTACAATACAATACAATTCGAAAAAATATACAATAGATTTATCAAAACCTTTAGACATATCGATTCCATTAAGAGCTTCAAAAAGCAATGTTAATGCATGGTATGTTGATGAACCAAAAATTGAACCTGTAGAAATTGATGGTGATATAGTAAGTGTTGAGCATGGAGCTTGCGTCAATTTTAATACTATTTCTTTCAATCCACATGCTCATGGGACACACACAGAATGTGCAGGACATATTACAGAAAAAGTTCATTCTATAAATCAAAATTTAAAACAATTCTTCTTTTTAACTGAAGTAATTACTGTTGCACCAGAAAAACTCAATGGCGATTTTGTCATTTCTAAAAAGCAAATTCAATTTGCAATGGGAAACAAAAAAAGAGACGCTATTGTTTTACGTTCAATACCAAATACATTAGAAAAATTAACCAAACAGTATTCGCATACTAATCCACCATATTTATTAGAAGAAGCTGCGATCTATTTGCGAAACAAAGATATCAAACATTTACTTATAGATTTACCGAGTGTAGATAAAGAAAGAGACGAATGTCAATTGTTATCTCATAATGCATTTTGGAACACTAATGGGAAATTAAGGTTGGATGCTACTATTACAGAATTCATTTACGTCCCGAACTCTGTAAAAGACGGCACTTATTTTTTAAACCTCCAAATAGCACCTTTTGAAAATGACGCCTCACCAAGTAAGCCTATTTTATTTGAAATTTCAGAATGAATATAGAAGAACTTCGAAATTACTGTTTAAAGAAAAAAGCAACAACAGAAGAATTTCCTTTTGACAAACATACGCTTGTCTTTAAAGTATTAGGCAAGATGTTTGTTATTGCTCCTTTAGATAAATGGGATAAAGGTGAAGCTTCAATTACCTTAAAATGTGATCCTGAATATACCATTCAGTTAAGGGAGCAATATGAAAGTGTTTATCCAGGACCGTATGTTAGTAATAAACACTGGAATACTATTGCAATTTATAAATCTGAATTATCTCCTAAACTTATTTTAGAACTTATGGACCATTCTTATGAAATGGTAATAAAAGCAATGCCCAAGAAATTAAGAGACACATTAGAATTATAGAAAATTCTTACAAAGTGATATTATTTTTTGTATATTTGAATTCATCAATCATTATTCTCCCCAATTCTTACATTTAAAGCAAAATCAAAAGATTCCCTAAAATCTTTTATTGAGAATAATATTATTAATCATTATACTAACTTAATTTTTTAACTAATTATGAAAACAACTAATCGATTATTTATTGCAGCATTTACAATGCTATTATTGTTTAGCACAAATTCTTTTTCTCAAGAAGACCAACGTCCGGCATATTTTACAATGACCACGATGTATTGGAATTTGGATAATGAAGGAACTAATGAAGAATGGGTAGCAGCTGAAAAAGAGTACAAGGAAAAGGTGACTAAAAAGAATGAACATATTAGATCTTCTACTTATCTCACACATCTTTTAACTGATAATAGTAGAGAGGTTATTTATGTTCAAACCTATCCAACTTGGGAAGATATTGAAAAAGCGGCTGCAAGAAACAGTGAACTTGAAAAAGAGGCTTGGCCAGATGAAGCCGAAAGAAATGCTTTTTTAGATAAGCAGGCTGCATATTTTTCTGATTACCATTCTGACGAAATATTTGCTACTATGGCAGGAGCAAAACTTCCAGCAGCTCCAGCAGATAAAAATATGGTAGTTTATATTCGTAAGAATAAAATGGCTTATCCTGATGATGGTTCTAATAAAGAATTTAATGAGCTTCGTATGAAACAAGTTGAAAATGTGTATAAGAAAAATGATCTGATAAAAGCATATTATCCAAGTCTGCATGCATGGGGCGATGATAGGAGAGATTTCATGGAAGTTTTTGTTATAGAATCTTTAAATGATTTAAGTGGAATGTTTGATAAAAATGGAGAATTAGGAAAAGATGCTATGACTGAAGAAGAAGGAAAGGCTATGGGTAAATATTTTAAAGGTGTACACAGTGATTATGTTTATACTAGTATAAATTTATAGATTTAATTTTATTTAGATTACAAAAAAAGGGAAGTCAATCGACTTCCTTTTTTTTATCACAATTTATATGATTTTGCTGAAAATTCTCACTTTTCATGAAACTACTTTGTTTTTTTTGTACATTTGAGATTGCAAGTAATTATCTTTCCTCGAATCATTAATTAATAGCAATGTTAAGATTCCCCTAATCCTTTAACTAGTATCTAATTAAACATTTAAATAACTAAATTCAACACATTATGAAAACAACCAATCGATTTATTACTACATTAATTATGCTATTCTTATTTAATGTTAATCTAGTTTTAGCACAAGATGCAGCACAAGCGGTACCAGAGTATTATACTGTAACTACCATGCATTGGAATATGGATTACGAAGATTTTGACAAGGATACATGGATTGCTGTCGAAAAAGAATATTTAGATAAAGTCACCATGAAAAATGAGCATATAATGGGATATGGTGTTTATATGCATCGCATGTCTCCAGACAATTCAGAATTAATTGTAGTGGGAGTTTATGCATCTTGGGACGATATCGATAAAGCAGCAACTAGAAACGGCGAATTAGCTCAAGAAGCTTGGCAAGATGCTGATGAAAGAAGCGCTTATTTCAAAAAAAGAAATGCCTATTATGCCAATGAGCATTCCGATGAAATTTATGCTGTAATGTCTGGCACTAAAGGTTTTTCTGAAGCACCTACAAAAGATATGATACTATATTGGAGAACTAATCATTTTGCTTTTCCAGAAGATGGTACCAATGCAGAGTTTAAAGAAACAAGAGATGAGTATTTAGAAAATGTAGTTCATAAAAATGAGTATATAAAAGCATATTTTCCTTTTGCTCATGCTTATGGAGCAGACAGAACAGAATATGGAGAAGCTTTTTTCTTTGAATCTATGAGTGATATGGAAAAAATGTTTGATCGAAATGGCGAATTATTTAGAGCGCATTGGGATACTGAAGAAGCAAGAAAAGCTTACGGTAAAAAGGCTGGAAAATATTATACAGGAGTACATGGAGACCGAATCTATACACATGTCCTTGAACTTTCAAAATAAGTAAAGTCTAAAAAGTTTATTAAAAGGATGCCAGATGGCATCCTTTTTTATTTACAATACAGTATTTTCGCAGCATAAATATTTAATTTGATGAGTGTCTTACAAACCTTACAAGATAGAAGTAATAATTCGTGTGAATTATGTTCTTCTAATAAAGATTTAAAACAATATATTGTACCACCATCATTAAATGAAAATGTTGATAATAGTTTATTGGTTTGTAATATCTGCTTGGATCAGATAGAAGGAAACTCTGAAATGAATCCAAATCATTGGCGATGTTTAAACGATAGTATGTGGAGTGAGCATATTGCAGTTCAAATATTGGCTTGGAGAATGTTGCAAAGGATTCGTAGAGAAGGTTGGCCAAAAGACTTGTTAGATATGATGTATCTAAATGATGAAGCTTTGGCATTGGCAAGAGCAACTGGAGAGCATGAAGACGTAGCAGATAAAGTTATTCATAGAGATGTAAATGGTGTAGTTTTACAAGCTGGAGATTCTGTTGTGCTAATTAAAGATTTAAAAGTAAAAGGTTCCAGTATAGTTGCCAAACAAGGTACAGCTGTTAGAAACATTCGTCTAGATCATGAAAATTCGGAATATATAGAAGGAAAAGTTGATGGACAGAATATTGTGATTGTCACAAAATTTATAAAAAAATCCTAATTAGTTGTCTTTTTTGTTTTTATTAAAAAACCCAAAGCCTAATGGCAATACAAAAAGTAAAAACAAAAATTTACCTGAAACTAATCCGTAAACAGTTATTAAAACACATATTGTGTATATGATAATGAGTCTTTCTCTTTTCATAACCTAAAATTTGATTTTCTAAACATAGAAGGCGATTCCTTTTTAATTGATTTAAATAGTCTATTAAAATTAGAAATGTTATTAAATCCAGACTGATATGCTATTTCTGCAACAGAGAAATCGTTCACAGACAACAAAAGGTTACTGGCATGTTCAACTCTTAATTCATTCAAAAATTTAAAATATGTTTTATTTGTACGTCTTTTAAAATATTTACAAAACGCATTCTTTGTCATATTAGCAATGTTCGATATTTTGCTCAAAGTAATATCTTCTGTAAAATGACTCATTGTATATTCAAAAACATTTTGCATTCGTTTTCCCTCTACTTCAGTGTATTTTTTTTCATTTATAAAAGAAGAAAGACTAATGTAATTACAGTAAGACAATAATTTAATGAGTTGCAGCAAAATTAAAAAGCGTTCAAATTTTGAAGCTGTTTTTAAGCTCAAAAATAATTCAGAAATACTGTTTTTAGATGATGTTGCTGCAAAACCTAGTTTTGCTCTATTAAAAAATTTAGATAGAGTATTTAATTCCTCTAGTTCAAAAAAATGATTTCCAAAAGATGTTTTAGTAAAGAAAAGACTAATCATTTTTGAGGATAATGAAGCCCTTTCATCGCTTTTAAAAACGTGAGGTAAATTGCTACCAATTACAATAATATCATTGGATTTAAAATAATTAATGGTATCACCAACAATTAAAGTTCCTTGACCTTCAAGAATGTAACTAATCTGAATCTCTTCGTGTTGATGTAGCTTGTCATAGAAAATAGAATCCATATCTTCCTGATAAACCAAAGCATCTTGTTCTGGTTTTGGTATTTTAAATGGAAGTACTTTCATGGTATTATAATATTCAATAATATATATATAATTACAAAAATAAGATAATATAGTATCAATATTGAATAAATGACTATTATTATTTGCTTTATGAATTAATAATTTTGAATAACTAAAAAAACAAATATTATGAGCTTTAAATGGGAAGGCGTAATGCCAGCTGTTACAACAAAATTTAATGATAAGGATGAGTTAGATCTAAAAATGTTTGAAACCAATATTAATGCACAATTAGAGGCTGGAGTGCATGGTATAGTTTTAGGCGGAACTTTGGGTGAAGCTAGTACATTATTAGAAGATGAAAAGCGAACTTTAACGCGTTCAACAATAGAAATTGTTAAAGGTCAAGTTCCAGTATTAATGAACATTGCAGAGCAATCTACAAAAGGGGCAATCAAAGCTGCACAACAAGCAGAAGATGATGGTGCAAAAGGTTTGATGATGTTACCACCAATGAGATATAAAGCTGGAGATAGAGAGACTATTGAATATTTCAAGGCTGTTGCCAATAGTACATCTTTACCAATAATGATATATAATAATCCAGTAGATTATAAAATAGAAGTAACTCTCGATATGTTTGAAGAACTTTTAGAATGCAGTAATATCGAAGCAGTAAAAGAATCAACAAGAGATGTTTCAAATGTAACTCGCATTATAAACCGATTTGGCGATCGCTTGAAAATAATGACAGGTGTAGATACTGTAGCATTAGAAAGCTTACTAATGGGAGCCGATGGATGGATTGCAGGACTTGTTTGTGCTTTTCCAGCAGAAACGGTAGCCATTTACGAACTTCAAAAAGCTGGAAAAATTAAAGAAGCTTTAGAAATCTACCGTTGGTTTTTACCATTGTTAGAGTTAGATATTAACCCTAAATTAGTGCAGAATATTAAATTGGCTGAAACCTACACAGGAATTGGAACAGAAAATGTTCGTGCACCTAGATTACCGTTACATGGTAGAGAGCGTGAACATGTTATTAATGTTATTGAAACAGCTTTAAGAACAAGACCAGTTTTGTCTGACTATAAAAACTTGAAGGTTTTAGTTTAGAACAAATAATGCTAGAAATAAGACCAACATGCGAAAATTGTAATAAACCGTTACCTTTTGATTCCGAAGAGGCAATGATTTGTACTTTCGAATGTACATATTGTAAGCATTGTGTAGAGACTATTTTGCATCATGTTTGCCCAAATTGTGGAGGAGGTTTTGAAAAAAGACCAATAAGACCAAAAGATTTATTGAATAAATATCCAGTTTCTACGAATATTGTTTATAAACCAATTAATTTAGAAGCACATTTAAAAAAAGTTAATTTAAAATGATTACAGGGAAGAATTATACAGGGAGTGAGCTATCAGCAAATGGTTCTAAAACATTTAAAACGTTCAATCCACAATTGAATATTGAAAACCAACACGTTTTTTTTGAAGCTTCTTCAGAGGAAATAGACACAGCAGTATCGTTGGCTTCGAATGCTTTTATGACTTTTGGAACAATTTCTGGAAAGAAAAAGGCAGAATTTCTCAATGCAATAGCAGATGAGATTATAGCTTTAGATGATATATTGATTCAAACCTATTGTTCAGAATCAGGATTACCTGAAGGAAGAGCAAAAGGAGAACGAGGTAGAACAATTTTTCAGTTAAGAAGTTTTGCCGAATTAGTTTCAGAAGGTTCTTGGGTAGATGCTACAATCGATACTGCGCAACTAGATAGAACTCCAGTACCCAAACCAGATTTAAGAAAAATGCTTATTCCGTTAGGTCCAATTGTGGTTTTTGGAGCTAGCAATTTTCCTCTTGCATATTCAACTGCTGGTGGAGATACCGCTGCCGCATTAGCTGCCGGCTGTCCTGTGATAGTAAAATCACATCCTATGCACGCTGGAACTGGAGAATTGGTTGCATCTGCAGTTATAAAAGCAGCTGAAAAAACAGGTATGCCAAATGGTGTATTTTCGAACTTAAATAGCAGTGGTATTGAAGTTGGTGTTCAGTTAGTTAAACATTCTGGTGTAAAGGCTGTTGGATTTACTGGAAGTATAAGAGGAGGCAGAGCTTTATATGATCTGGCTTCTCAACGTGAAGAACCTATTCCAGTTTTTGCCGAAATGGGAAGTATCAATCCTGTTGTAATACTCCCAGAAGCCTTAAAAAACAGAAGTAAAAGTCTTGCCAAAACATATGCATCTTCTATTACTTTAAGTACTGGACAGTTTTGCACCAATCCTGGATTATTGTTAGGAATAAAAGGCGAAACGCTCTCTAATTTTATTAAAGAATTGTCAGACGAAATTGTAAAAATCGAACCAACATGTATGTTGCATCCAAGTATAATTGGTGCTTACGAAAACAATAGGTCAAAGGCACTTTCACAAGCCGAGTTGACTGTTGTTGCAATTCATGATGCAGATGTTAAAGATAATTATGCAAGACAGGCAATAACAACTGTTGAAGGCAAAACCTTTTTAGAGAATACGACTTTACATCATGAAGTTTTTGGGCCGTATTCTATGGTAGTGCAGTGTAAAGATGTCAAAGAATTGGAACAAATTATTTCAAATTTGGAGGGTCAACTTACGGGAACCGTGATAGCTGAAAACGAAGAAGCAGACAAATACTCAAATGTAATTAATGCATTACAAAATCGTGTTGGACGTATTATTTACAATGGTGTTCCAACTGGCGTAGAAGTTTGCCCAGCTATGGTTCATGGAGGGCCTTATCCAGCATCAACAGATAGCCGATTTACGGCAGTGGGAATTCATTCCATCAACAGGTGGGTACGTCCATTTAGTTTCCAAAATTGGCCAAATAATTTATTGCCAGACGAATTAAAAAATGAAAATCCGTTACAAATTTCTAGACTTGTAAATGGAAAAACAACAACAAGCAAAATTTAGTCATGAGTGTCAACTATTTTAAATTACTAATTGTCTTTACAATCATATTATTTTTTTCTTGTGCTGAAGAAAAGACATGTAATGCTTCAGAAGAATTAGAAAATATAATCACTAATTACCAAGATTATGAAGGTTATGACGAAGAGGTTTATCCACTAGGGGTATTTACAAAAGAATACTTTAAAGCCGAAGCCGAATATGCACAATCTACATTAGAAGAACTATCGAAAATTGATAATGAGAATCTCAAAGAAACAGACCAAATTTCATTAGAACTTTTAAAATTTATATTACAAGATAAAATTGACTATTATGAGTTTGAAGCTTATTTGAATCCGTTGCTCTCTGACGCAGGTTTTCATAATAATTTACCTTATGAGGTAAGACCTTTAACTAATTATAAACAAGTAAAAGAGTATTTGAATAAGCTCAATGCAATTCCTGAATTTGTTGATCAGCATTTTGTAATTTTAAGAGAAGGTTTAGAAAAAGGAATGATTCAACCTAAAGTAATTTTTAATGGTTACGAGTCTTCGTATAATGATCATATTGTTGAAAGCTTTGAAGACAGTTTCTATTATTCTCCCTTTAAAGAGCTGCCTTCAGATTTAACACAATCT
The DNA here is from genome assembly GCF_040117515.1 of Gilvirhabdus luticola. Lineage (NCBI taxonomy): Bacteria > Pseudomonadati > Bacteroidota > Flavobacteriia > Flavobacteriales > Flavobacteriaceae > Gilvirhabdus > Gilvirhabdus luticola. Next base: position 335,157 of record NZ_JBEEEN010000001.1, on the reverse strand, counting down.
CAAAAAGATTCTGTGTTAGTTGCAGCAAAAGATGCAGTTGAAAATAATGTTGTGCCCCAATTCAAAAAAATTAAAACATTTTTTGAAACAGAATATTTGCCCAAATCAAGAATCACTTTAGGTGCTTCAGATCTCCCAAATGGAAACGATTATTACCATAACAGGATCAATTTTTATACCACAAGCAAACAATATACTGCAGACGATATTCATCAAATTGGATTGAAAGAAGTAGCTCGAATAAAGGCTGAAATGGAAAAGATTATTGCAGACCTAAATTTTAAAGGAAGTTTTTCTGATTTCTTTCATTTTTTAAGAACTGATGAGCAGTTTTATGCAAAATCACCAAGAGAATTATTGATGATTGCACGAGATATGTCAAAAAGAGCTGATGCTCAATTACCGCGCTTTTTTAAAACCTTACCAAGAAAACCATATGGAGTAGCTCCAGTACCAGACGCGATAGCACCAAAATACACAAGTGGCCGTTATATTGGTGCAGAAGCAAATAGTACTGACCCAGGATATTACTGGGTAAACACATACGATTTACCAAGCAGAACATTATATACACTACCATCATTAACTGTTCATGAAGCGGTTCCAGGACATCATCTACAAGGTAGTTTAAATAATGAGCTTGGTGATAGTATTCCACAATTTAGAAAAGATTTGTATCTATCGGCTTATGGAGAAGGTTGGGGATTGTATTCTGAATTTTTAGCAGATGAAATGGGAATGTATACAACACCTTATGAGCAGTTTGGAAAATTCACTTACGAAATGTGGCGCGCTTGTAGACTAGTGGTCGATACTGGGATTCATGCTAAAGGATGGACTAGAGAGCAAGTTGTAGACTATATGGCATCAAATACAGCATTATCGCTTCATGAGATTAATACTGAAACAGATCGCTATATTTCTTGGCCTGGTCAAGCACTTTCATATAAAATAGGTGAGCTCAAAATCAGAGAACTTCGCAAAAAAGCAGAATCCGAGCTCGGGCAAAAATTTGATATTAGAGAATTTCATGAAATTATTTTAGAACAAGGTACAGTGACTTTAGCAATCATGGAAAAAAGAGTGAATAACTACATTCAAAAAGTTAAAAATGAGTAGCAATACTTTTGTTTGTATTGATGCTCATACATGTGGAAATCCAGTAAGGGTTATAAAGCATGGTGCTCCCAACTTGGTTGGGCAGAACATGAACGAAAAGCGATTGCATTTTTTGAAGGAATTTGATTGGATTCGAAAAGGACTAATGTTCGAACCACGTGGTCATGACATGATGAGTGGAAGTATTATATATCCACCGCATAATCCAGAAAACGATTTTGCCATTTTATTTATCGAAACTTCTGGTTGCTTACCCATGTGTGGTCATGGAACCATTGGGACGATTACCGTGGCACTTGAAGAAGGATTAATAACGCCAAAAATTCCAGGAAAAATCAAAATGGAAGCTCCTGCTGGTTTGGTTAATATAGAATATGAACAAACAGGGAATAATGTAGATTGGGTAAAACTTATAAATGTTAAAAGTTATTTGGCTGAAGAAGGTTTAACTATAGATTGCCCAGAATTAGGTGAACTTATTTTTGACGTAGCTTATGGTGGAAATTTTTATGCTATTATTGATATACAGATAAATTTTTCAGGGCTTCAAGATTTTACTGCAGGCAAGATAATTCAATATTCTCAAACTGTTAGGAAACGAATAAATGAGAAATATCCAAATCTCTTTATTCATCCAGAAAATAAAACAATAAGGGATGTTTCACACATGCTTTGGACAGGAAAGCCAATCGATTCAAAATCTACTGGAAGAAATGCTGTATTTTATGGAGATAAAGCCATAGATAGAAGTCCTTGTGGTACCGGAACATCTGCACGCATGGCACAATTACATGCAAAAGGAAAACTAAAAAAAGGGGAAGAATACATTCACGAAAGTTATATTGGTAGCAAATTTATTGGTTGTATTGAAGAGGAAGCGTATTTGGAAGACAAGAAAGCTATAATTCCAAGTATAAAAGGATGGGCAAAAATCTATGGGCATAATACCATTACCATAGATATTACAGATCCTTATGCTCACGGATTTCAAGTATTATGAGTAAAAAAATAATCATAATAGGTGGTGGTGTTATTGGATTGTGTTCTGCATATTATTTGCAAAAAGAAGGATATCTTGTTACCGTTATCGACCAATCTAATTTAGATTCTGGAGCGTCTTATGTCAATGCTGGATACTTATCACCAAGTCATATCATTCCATTGTCAGCACCCGGAGTTATGAAGAAAGGTTTAAAATGGATGTTTGATAAATCAAGTCCTCTTTATATAAAACCAAGATTAGATTTAAACTTCTTACAATGGGTTTGGGCTTTCAATAAATCTTGCTCACAAAAACATGTGAATAAGGCTATTCCTTTTATTAAAAATATCTCGTTGCTAAGCCAGGATTTATATGATGATATAAAACGTGATGAAAACTTTTCATTTCACTACCAAAAGAACGGATTATTCATGTTGTGTCAAACTAATAAGGCTTTAGAAGGCGAAATAAAAACGGTGAATTTAGCAAAGCAAGAAGGTTTACAAGCAAGAGAAATTAGTGTAAATGAATTAAAAGAATTAGAGCCTAATGTAAACATTAATGTTAAAGGAGCAACATTCTATGAATGTGATTCTCATATTACTCCTACAGAATTTATGCAAGAAATGAAAGCATATCTTGAACAGGTTGGAGTAAAGTTTTATAAAAATGAGAAAGTTGAAGATCTAAATTTTCAAGGAGGTAAGATTGCTTCAATTAAAACAAATAAGCAAACTTTAGAAGCTGATGAATTTGTTTTAGCAGCTGGCTCATGGAGTTCTATATTAAGTAAAAAATTAAATTTAAAATTATTGCTACAAGCTGGTAAAGGATATAGAATAAATACAGAAAAAGATACAGGTATTACAATTCCAGCAATTTTAACCGAAGCTAAAGTAGCGGTAACACCAATGCACGGTTTTACGCGTTTTTCTGGAACAATGGAAATTGCCGGTATTAACCAAACTATAAATAAAGTTAGAGTAGAAGCTATAGCCAATGCTACAACTTCCTACTACCCAGATATAAAACCTACCGAAGAAGAAAAAAGGCAAGCAGCTTCTGGTTTAAGACCAGTTTCTCCAGATGGACTACCATACATTGGAAAATCTCAAAAATGTAACAATCTTACCATTGCTACTGGACATGCCATGATGGGATTAAGTATGGCAACAGGAACCGGAAAGTTGGTTTCTGAAATTATTTCAAATAAAAGAGCATCATTAAATTTGGATGCTTTTAATCCTGATAGAAAATTTTAAATTTTCATAAAATCTTCATTAAGTATCTTTTTTAAATACAATAGTAGTTCAATGGCATTATCTTTTGTAAAAACTAATGGCGGTTTTATTTTTAAAACGTTATGGTCTTTTCCATCAATGCTCATCAAAATGCCATAATCTTTCATTCTATTGGCTAAATAATCTGTTTTTTCTACTATTTGATTGGATTTTGTATCTACAAATTCAATTCCAAGAAATAACCCTTGTCCGCGCACATCACCGATGATTGGAAATTCTTTTGCTAATTTTTGCAATTCAGATTTTATAAACTTACCAACGTGTAAGGCATTTTCTTGAAGCTTTTCACGCTTTACAACTCTTAAAACTTCAGTAGCAATGGCGCACGATACAGGATTTCCACCGAAAGTGTTAAAGTATTCCATGCCATTTGCAAACTTCTCTGCCACTTTTTGTGTACAGGCAACAGCTGCAATAGGATGTCCGTTGCCTAAAGGTTTTCCAATGGTAACTATATCAGGAACAACATGATGCAACTGAAATCCCCAGAATGATTTCCCCATTCGACCGCATCCAGTTTGTACTTCATCAGAAATACAAATACCTCCAGCATTTCGAATTAAGTTATAGGCTTCTGCTAAAAATCCCTCCGGTAGTTCTATTTGTCCGCCACAACTTATAATTGGTTCGATGATAAAACCACCTACTTCTTTACCTTCATTTTTTATTCTTTCTAAACATTTTTTTACTTCATTCGCATATTCTTCACCAGTATTTGTGCCTCTATATTTTCCTCTAAAACTGTCTGGTAAAGGAATAATATGTGTGTGTTCTGGAACACCACTTCCACCTTTTCCATCAAATTTATATGATGAAATATCGATACATATATTGGTATTTCCATGATAACCAAATTCACTAGCAATTATTTCACGACTACCTGTTGCAGCCTTTACCATTCTAATTGCCAATTCATTGGCTTCACTTCCTGAATTCACAAAATGTAGTACGTTTAATTCTGGAGGTAAGGTTTCAATCAATTCTTTGGCTAAATCATAAATGTTTTCATGCAAATAACGAGAATTGGTATTGATAAGTGCCATTTGTTCTCGTCCAGCTTTGACTACTGAATAATGTTCATGGCCAACATGAGCTACATTATTAACAGTATCAAGGTATTTTCTACCATTTTGATCCATGAGATATTGACCTACACCACGAACCATTTTAATTGGTGTTTTATACTGAAGTCTTAAGCTTTTTCCTAAATGCTTCTTTCTAAAAGAAATTAAGTCTTCATTCGAAATTTTTTGTTTATGCTGAAGTTCCTTAAAATTAAATAATAAGTTTGGATCTGGACAGATACTTTTCCAAACATCAATTTGATTGAAATATGCTACACCTGGAAAATCAATAGAATAATTTAACATGGACAGCATAACTTGAAAATGAAGATGAGGAGACCAGTTTCCATTTTCCGGATGATTACCTATCTTACCAATTTCATCCCCTTTTTTAATCAGATCACCAATATGATGTTGCGTTGCACTTGCTACTGTTAAATGTCCATAAAGTGTATAGAATTCAAAACTGTCTTCAGTGTGTTTTAATATGACTAAACCGCCATATTCTTTATTGCCAGAATCATTAATGGCAGTAATTACAACACCATCATATAGTGAATGAACAGGAGATTTTTCGGGAAGCCAAAAGTCTATTCCTAAATGTATGGTTCTACTTTCTCTACCAAGATTTCCAATTTTATCATATTCTGATGAGGTGTAAATGGGACGAGGTTCTAAATAACCACCTGCAATAATTTTATAAGGAACTTGCTTCTGAAGTTTATTAATTTTAAACTGAAAAAAATCTAAATCATTGAATTCTTTTTCATGACCAATCCAACTACTTGAAACACTTAAATCTAATAGATGGATTTGCTTTTTGTTAATAGTTGGAAATAAATTAGTAAATGAAATAGTCTGTTTAGATGCCCAATGATTGAACTTTTGTTCATTTGGATGCGCTGTAAAACCACAAGCTGCTCTAAAGCTGAAATAGGCAAAATCAGGACTAATTGCATGCCACTTTTTTAATAATTCCCAAGCAGGTTTTTCACTAATAAGTAAATATTCATTTTTTGGTTCTTCAATTTTATTTATTTCAGATTTAGTAACTGAAATTACCAAACGCATAGCTATTGCAATGTATAAATGATATAACTCTTCTTCAAGTAAATTCAAACTTGAATGATAACCTCTTACTATAGGTAGAGCTGCTTCCAGCGGATCATTGTGATGCATTATTGCATAAGCGCAGCAAACAGCCACATCATTAATAATTTGAGAATAGACGGCATCACCAAAATCTATAAGTGTTTTTACTTTTGGTTGTAATAAATTTTCAGAAACAATAATGTTATTATCGTTGGCATCATTATGAATAACACTTTTTCGAAGTAGAACATATGATTTTTGAAATGCTTCAAATTGTTGTTGAAATGATGATACGATTTGTTTTTTATCAACAGAAAATAAATGCAAATGCTTTTTTGTCCAAAGAGATTTTGCAATGTCCCAAGCAAATTCTCTAGTTGATTGTTCATGTTTAAACTCTTGTAAAGTTTTTGTAATCAATCCGCATTTTTTACCCAAGCTAAACCGTAAATCATCTAATTGTGGATTAACCGAACTCCAGAGCCTACCTTCTATCCAAGAAATTAAACGAACATATCTTTTATTGCCTTGGTTGTCAATAGTCTCTGAAATGGAGTTTCCGCTTAAATCATTAATTACATTTGGAGTGTTTAGATTTACCTTTGATTCTTGAATATGAAGCAATAATTTTTGCTGAAAATCGAGATAGTCTTCATTTTCATTTGGACGCGATATTTTCAATATATAGCAATCAAAATTCTTAACTCTAATTCTAAAATTAAGATCAATTTCTCCTGGAAGAATATATGCTTTACCTTTTATACCAAATAATTCTATAAGGAATTTTTCTGCCTGAGTAGGTGTAAGCTTAATGGTGCTATAATTCATTAATTAGTTTTCAAAATTATGAATATTTAAGTCTTTAATATCTAAACGCATATTAATCATGTGCTTTTTAAACCCTGATTTCTGATAGGCTTTTATGGCAGGAAGATTGTCATCATAAACATCAAGCCTTATTTCAAATACTTCTCTTTCTTTACACCATTTCAAAAGAGCATCTACGATAAGTTTATTATATCCATTTCCTCTGTGCTTTTCTGGCACAAACATAAACCCGAGATAACCTTGTTTGTCATGCTTTAAATAGTGTCTATCAGGTTTGATTTTTGCATAACCTGATGCAACAATCTCTTTGTTTATTTCTACAACATAAACTTCAGATGTATCACTTTTTATTAGATCTGAAATACTATAATAATTAATTTTCCCTTCTTTTATTGTTGGGTCCATCGGTCGCTCTGCTTCAATGACACCTTGCTCAAAATCCAAAAGGATTTGAATATCGTCTAAAGTAGCTTTTCTAACAATTGGTTTCATGGAAAAAAATTAGTACAAGTTAGTAATTTTCGCATGATTATATTTAGTCAGTTTAGATCAAAAATTGAGTTTTGTCTGTTTGTCCAAAGTTAAAATCAATTCGTCGAAAAAATCATGAGAATCAATTTATTCTTTAGATATTTATAGTAGTTAATTGATTAATAGCTCTAAATCTAAATAACTAAAACTTAACATTTACTATGGCACTAGAAATTGTAAATCTAGGAGATACGTTTGAAATAAAGGGCTCTCTAAATGAATCAAACGTAAATAAATTTAAATCGCATTTCGAAAATATATTTAATACAACGAGTAGGCTTGTTATTAACATTGATGATTTAACCAGTATAGATAATCATGGTGTTTTGGCATTTGAAGATTTGTATAGAGAATCTTTAGACAAAAATAAAAAGCTATTTATTACTGGTTTTGGATGTCGTGAAATGTATGAACATTTAAAATCGATGAAAGTAGCATAAAATAAAATTCAGATTTACTCCTCTAAATCTATTAAAATGTGACTTAAACAGAAAGTTTGAGTCAAAACATTAACCTAATAATTATGTAAATGGAATTAACAATTAAAAACAATCACAATTATTTTGAAGTAGAAGGGATATTAGTAAAGTATAATGTTCATTTATTTCAAAAAAAGTTCCAACATATTTTTGATAAAAGAGATGGTTTAACGCTTAATATAACTGGCTTAAACAGAATAGACAGCTTTGGTATAAATGCCATTGCAAAAATTCATAACGAAGCCATTTCCAGGCAGAAAAGATTTTCTATTATTGGTTTAGGAAACAACGAGCTATTTAACCATTTTAAAACAATAGAATCTGTAGAAAATTTAGAAAATGTTGTCGCAATTCTATAGTGCTTTCTGTTGATGCTTAAAAAAGGCATCTGCTTGTAATTGCATCAATTCTCTTGCTTTTTTCCGTTTATAATTATAAAGTTCTTCTTCGTCTGCAATGTCATTATAAATTTTGTTATTTATAGACATGTCTGTTTGTAATAGGATATTGCGTTGGTTTACCTTTTGCTCTACCCAAGTTTTAATGGCAGTTTCTTGATCTTCTAATTTAAAATCGTACTCAGCTTTAGGAGATAATAATTTTGCAAAAATGGGAGAGGTTTCAATAGCCAGAAACAAAAGAAAAATAAAGAATGATGGCAACCAAGGCAAAGATCCTAAAGCATTAACACGAGCCATTAAACCATCAAAATTATCAATAATAGGTTGTGAGTTAAGAACTTGAGTTTCATAATCACTTTTAAGATTTTCAATTTGGGTTTCTGCTGAAGCGATTTTAGCCTTATTTTCAGCTTTTAGTTGTTGCAATTCTGTTAACAATGCATTATGTTTCTCTCTTTTTTCTTTATATACAGGACCTTTGCCTAAAAGCATTGTGCCTTCTCTTCCTTCTGCTTCAGCTATATACGTATCGTACAAAGCATTTACTTCTGCTTCTTTAGTATCTATTTGTTGTTTTAACGATTTAATATCGGTATTTAAATCTTCAATTGTAGGATTATATTGTTGCGCAATTTGATCTTTATTAACAAGAGTTAGATCATTTTTTTGTTCTAATAGGACTTGATTAATTTCCTTTTCAAATATTTTTAATTCTAAAGGTTTAGATATTACGATAGCAATAATTATAGCAAGAAAAATTCGAGGAGTTGCTTGTATGAGCTCATCTATAACATTCTTTCTTTTTTTAATTGTCGAAACAATATACTGGTCTAAATTAAAAATAAGAAGGCCCCAAACAAATCCAAAAAAAATAGATGCTAATAAGTTGTCAAATACAGTATAAAGAGCGTAGCTCGAAGCAATAAAGGCCATAACTGCCGTGAAGAATACTGTGGCACCAATGCCTGCGTATTTATTCTGTTCTCCTTTAGAACAGTTCTCTAAAATATCTGTATCAGAACCTGAACAGATTATAAAAAATTGTTTTAACATAACTTATTTGTTTTGATTGATTGTTTATTAGAACGCAAAAAAGTTTCAAATGTTACAAGCAAAGTTAAATTTAGTATAGATAAAGGTTGGGTGTAACAATTGTTACGTTGGTCTTTGGAAGTGATTATTACCTTTATCTAACACTTTGTTTAAACCCTGAAAGATTTTGTCTCAATTACCATAAACTAATAATATAAAATTATAACAGAGTACCACAGATTTTAAATAGGTTTTTAGTTTTATTGCCTTAAAAATATGGTTTGAATTTTAAAACTAATTTTTAAGGCAATTTTTTTAAACTTTTCTTTTTTTAGAACGCATGCTCTCAATGACCACCGTTGCCAGAATTAATGAGCCTCCTATAAGTGTATTAGATGCTGGTATTTCATTTAAAATTAGATATGCCATAATTATCCCTAATACAGGCTGAAGACTATTTATGATGCTGGCAGTGCTCACGGAAAAGTTTTTAAAACTATGGATAAACAAAGAATGGCCTATTGCTGTGGTAAACAAAGCGAGTAATATGACGTAAGGAAATTGTGTGTTGATATTATTTGTTCCTAAAATAAACACGAATGGAAGCAAAACAAAACTTAAAATCAATATTTGATATGTCATAAGCACAGTACCATTATATCTAATAACTTGACCTTTTAATAAAACATTGCGCAAAGCAAAACAAAAAGCCGAAAGCACACCTAACATAACTCCTTTTACTTGAGAACTTTGAAAATTGAATTCAGGAGCCAAAATATAAACGCCTAAAATGACCAATAGACCCAAAAAGATATGGACTAAATCCAATTTGGTTTTGTAAAAAATAGGCTCTATAAAGGCTGTAATTACAGGAAAAGTGAAAAGAGATAGCATACCCAATGCTACATTAGAGAGTTTCAAAGCATAAAAATAGGTAATCCAATGGGCTCCAAGTAATATGGAGCTTAACACAATTCTTGAAATGTCTTTTTTTGACCTTACATTAAGATTATATTTTTTAAATCTACAGAATAGATAAAGAAAAAATGTCCCTAAAATACAGCGCCACCAAATGGTTACTGGAGAAGGTAAATCTATATATCTTCCTAAAACTCCTGAAGTACTAATTAGAGTAGTTGCTAACAGAAGTTCAAGTAGATGGTTGTTATGTTGGTTTTTCATTTAAGCCAGAAAGTCTAAAAGTTTATTTAGACAATTCAGTGTAATACTTATAAAACCACGGGATGGTTTCTATGCCTTTTAGGAAATTCCAAATTCCAAAATGCTCGTTTGGAGAATGTATAGCATCACTATCCAACCCAAAGCCCATTAAGATAGTTTTGCTCTTTAGCTCTTGTTCAAAAAGAGAAACTATTGGAATACTACCACCACTGCGTTGAGGAATTGGTGTTTTGCCAAATGTTTCTTCATAAGCTTTGCTTGCTGCTCTATAGCCAATACTGTCTATTGGTGTTACATAGCCTTGACCACCATGATGAGGTTTTACTTTTACTTTAACACCTTTTGGAGCAATACTTTCAAAATGTGTTTTAAATAATTCTGTTATTTCTTTCCAATCTTGATGAGGTACTAATCGCATTGATATTTTAGCAAAGGCTTTACTGGCAATAACTGTTTTTGCACCTTCACCAATATATCCACCCCAAATTCCATTAACGTCTAATGTTGGCCTTATTGAATTTCTCTCATTGGTTGTGTAACCAGTTTCACCATAGACTGCCTCAATGTCTAAAGCTTTTTTATAATCATCTAAATTAAAAGGTGCTTTTGCCATTTCTGCTCTTTCTTCTTTTGAAAGCTCTTCAACTTTATCATAAAATCCTGGAATAGTAATATGATTGTTTTCATCATGAAGAAAAGCAATCATTTTGGTCAATATGTTAATAGGATTGGCAACAGCTCCGCCATATAATCCAGAATGTAAATCTCTATTTGGTCCTGTGACCTCTACTTCTACATAACTCAACCCACGTAACCCTGTGGTAATAGAAGGTGTCTCTTTTGATATCATTCCAGTATCTGAAATCAAAATCACATCATTTTTAAGCTTTTCTCTGTTATCTTTAACAAAATCGGCTAGACTTTCGCTGCCAACTTCTTCTTCCCCTTCAACCATAAATTTCACATTGCACGGTAACTGGTTAGTTGCAACCATATATTCCAGAGCCTTTACATGCATATACATTTGACCCTTGTCATCACATGAGCCACGAGCATAAATAGCGCCTTCTGGATGTAGTTCCGTACTTTTTATGACAGGTTCAAAAGGTGGAGAATTCCATAGATCTAAAGGGTCTGGTGGTTGTACATCATAGTGTCCGTACACCAAAACTGTTGGTAAACTTTTGTCAAAAACTTTTTCGCCAAAAACAATTGGATAACCTTTGGTTTCGCAAATCTCAACCTTATCACAGCCAGCTTTTTCTAATTGTATTTTTACTGCTTCGGCCGTTTTTAAAACATCATTTTTATAAGTTGAATCTGCACTAATTGACGGAATTTTTAAAAGTTCTATGAGTTCGTCTATAAATCTGTTTTTATTTTCCTGGACGTAGGATTTTATGTTTTTCATTTGGAAAGTTTATGTTCTTTTCAAAAGTATAAAAAAAGAACGTTTTTTGGTTGCAGAAGTTTGCAATATAAAAATCTTGCTTATATTTGCAGTCCTTATTGCGGGCGTGGTGGAATTGGTAGACACGCTAGACTTAGGATCTAGTGCCGCGAGGTGTGAGAGTTCGAGTCTCTCCGCCCGCACATTGAGCTTCTCATTTCTTGAGAGGCTTTTTTTATAACTTCACTTTTATAAATTAACTTATCTTTAGTAACACTAAAAAACTAACTAATGAATAAGAAAATATTTTTTTGGTCTATTACTGTTGCTCTAGCTGGGTTTTTATTTGGTTTTGATACTGTTGTAATATCTGGAGCGGAACAGGATTTACAATCTATGTGGAGTGAATATACATTGTTTGGAAGTAATAATAATTTTCATGGATATATAGTTGTTGGTTCGGCTCTATTCGGAACTATTTTTGGAGCGTTGTTCGGTGGAATTCCAACGAATTCTATTGGGCGGAAGCAAACGCTAATTTGGATTGGCATTCTTTATACAGTATCTGCTTTAGGTTCTGGATTATCTAATGATCCGTGGATGTTTGGATTTTTTCGTTTTATGGGTGGTTTAGGTGTTGGAGCATCTACTATAGCGGCTCCTGCTTATATTTCTGAAATTGCTTCAGCAAAAAACAGAGGGAAACTAGTTGCAACTTATCAATTCAATATTGTTTTCGGGATTTTGGTTGCTTTTATTTCCAACTATTTAATAAGCTCTTATATAGAAAATAGTAGTTGGAGATTGATGATTGGTATCGAAGCTCTTCCAGCTTTTATCTATACGCTTATGGTATTTACTGTTCCAAAGAGTCCACGATGGTTACTTATTAAAGGGAGACATGAAGAGGCCAAACAAGTCATAAAACTTATTGATCCTAATTCAAATTCAGACGAAGTGGTTTCAAAAATTTTAGAGAAAGATATGAGTAAACCAAAAGAATCTGTTTTTCAAAAGAAATATAAGTTTATCATTCTATTGGCTTTCGCTATAGCATTCTTTAATCAGTTTTCTGGAATAAATGCATTTTTATATTATTCAAAACGGATTTTTGTTGAAGCCGGATTGGCCAATCAAGCAGCTCTTTTAGGAAGTATTGGTATTGGAATTGCCAATTTAATATTTACTCTTTTAGGTATGTATCTTATTGATAGGTTGGGTAGAAAAAAACTAATGGTAATAGGGTCTATTGGATATATTGTGTCCCTTTTGTTTGTCTCAATGGCATTTTTCTTTAGTTGGTCTGGTATTGTAGTTCCAATTTCATTATTTGTATTTATTGGTGCACATGCAATTGGACAAGGCGCTGTAATTTGGGTGTTTATTTCTGAAATTTTCCCGAACCATGTAAGGTCTTATGGGCAATCCATAGGAACTTCAACCCATTGGATTTTAGCATTTATCATACCATCATCTGTTCCTTTTTTAATTGCAAAGATTGGAGCAGGAGCAATGTTTTTGGTTTTCGCAATAATGATGATGTTCCAATTTTTATGGGTTATCTATATTATGCCAGAAACCAAAGGTGTGTCACTGGAAGATTTAGAAAAGCAGTTAATAAAGGAAGATTAATTGATAGAATTTAAAGTGATTTTAGCTGTTTTTAATCCTTTACCTTTTACTATCAATTCTATATCACCAGCTTCTTTTAGAGATTGAACGGTTACAACCAATTTTCCACTAAAAAGCTTCATTGTTGGTAAATGGAACATTTCTAATGACGTCGCATCGCCATTACAGGCGACTTTAAAAATCCCTTTGCCTTTAACCTCAAAATTCAATTGATTGGTTGCTGTAGGACAAGGAATACCATTTTTATCAACTACGGAAACAGTTACATAAGATAAGTCTTCTCCATCAGCTTTTATTGTTTCTCTGTCAGGTTCCAATATTAGTTCATTTGGTTTTCCAGCAGTATGAATTTCTTTATCAGCAATAGGTTTTCCACCTTCATCAAAAGCGACAACTTTAAGAGTTCCAGGTTTGTATTTAACATCCATCCACATTAATCTGTAACGGTTTTGAGGTGTAGAGCTATTCTTTTTTTGAACACCTTGGCTTTTTCCATTTACAAAAAGTTCAGCACTATCATAATTTGTGTAGACAAAAACAGGTGTGGTTTCGCCATCACGTCCTTCCCAATTCCAATGTGGTAAAAGATGAAGTGTCTTGTCTTTTGTATTCCATCTGCTTCTGTATAAATAATATCTGTCTTTTGGTAAGCCTGCCAAGTCTGAAATCCCAAAATAAGAACTTCTGGATGGCCAGGCTTCGTCATATGGTGTTGGTTCTCCAAGATAATCAAAACCAGTCCAAACAAACTCACCTATAACCCAAGGCTTGTCATCTTGTAGAACAAAATCTTCATCAGGAACATTAGACCACCAACAGGCTTCCAGATCATAAGAAGAGCATTGTAAATCATCATATTTTTTCATGTCTTCTTGCACAACAGGAAACTTATAAATTCCACGAGAACTTACTGTTGAAGCAGTTTCAGACCCCAAAATAAATCCTTGTGGAAAATTTTCATAAGCTTCTTCATATAAGTGAACTCTATAGTTTAATCCAGGAATATCTAACAGTGCTCCAAAACCAGATTCCATAACAGCTTTTACCTGATCCATACCAACAGTTACTGGCCGTGTTGGGTCTTCTCTATGAAATATATCTTGCAACCATTTCGCACGTTTTACACCGTCATTTCCCCATTGATCTGGTACTTCATTGCCTGCGCTCCACATAATAATAGATGGATGATTCCTTGTAGCTTGGACTAAATTGACCACGTCTTTTTCAGCGTATTCTTCAAAAAACCGATTGTATCCATTTTCAACTTTTGGTTTTGCCCATTCATCAAAACTTTCAGCTAAAAACAAAAATCCCATTTCGTCACATAATTCCAATTGTTCAAACGATGGCATATTATGGGCGCTTCTAATGGCATTGCAGCCCATATCTTTTAAGATGGTTAGTTGCCTTTTTAATGCAGCCTTGTTGACTGCTGTACCTAAAGGCCCTAAATCATGATGCAAACAAACGCCTTTAAATTTGGTGACTTCGCCATTTAAAACCAAACCTTTGCCAGATTCATATTTTATATCTCGAATTCCAAAACGAGTAGTGACTTCATCTTTTAATTCGTTATCAACAAACAATTGCGTTATCGCGGAATATAGGTATGGCATTTCTGTGTTCCATAAATTAGGATTTTCAACCTTTATGTTTTGTTCAAATTCGTTTCCAAATTTTGTAGCTGTTTTATTTGAACTGACCTTATTTTCTTTAGCATCAAAAATTGTGGTTACTACGTGGCTATTTTCACCAGTAGATACTTTGGTTTTTATATTCACTTTAGCATTATCTTCACTAACAAAAGGTGTTGTTATAAACATTCCCCATTGATCAATGCTTTCATTGTTTTTTATAATAAGTGAAACGTTTCGGTAAAGTCCAGCGCCAGGATACCAACGAGAAGCATATGCTTCATTACTTAACTTTACTGCAAGAGTATTTTCACCTTCGATGATGAATTCTGAAACATCAAAATAAAAATAGCTGTAACCGTAAGCCCATTCACCAACTTTTTTACCATTTAAATAGATTTGAGGTTCGCTCATTGCGCCTTCAAAAAGAAGAATTACTTTTTTACTTTTCGCATTCTCCGGAAGCGTAAAGGTATTTCTATACCAAGCTGTTCCAATATGGGGCAAAGCACCCGTTCTTCCTGTTTTTTCGGTTGGAAGTTTTTCGCCATTTTGTTCAATAGCTACTCGTTGAATATCTATTTCTTTATCAAATGGACCTTTTATCGCCCAATCATGAGGAACCGTAACTTGTTCCCATTTTGAATCATCAAAATTTACCTTGAAAGCATTTTCTGGGTTTCCTTTTTGGAATTTCCAATCATCCTTTAGAGTAATTACTTCCCTCGTTTGCGTATGAATAGAGAATACTCCACAAAAAAGTAAAACAAAAGCAAAAAGAACATTCAGATGATATTTAATCATAATGAGCCATTATAAAATTGCATACCTAAAGTGGCTTTATTGTCATGATCAAAAAGCGTGGCATTATCCCAATGTGAACCTTGTCCCCAAAGTGTGCTACATCCTGTTGAAACCCAAGCTGGTTCCCAATACACTATACCTTCTGCTCCTGCGTTTTTAGCAACTGTTTTTAATTGATTGAGATAATCCAATTGACCCTGTTGAGTTGCTGGATACCCAGAAACTAAAGCATCTTCATTTAAAATGTTGTTAGCTGGATCATTGTTTGATAATGTGAAAGGATAGGCGGTTTCTACAATCATTAAACGTTTGTTATATGTATTTATTAATGTGCTTATTGGTGTACCAACATTGTTTAATGTATATTCTGACCAGAGTGGATAATAGGACAAGCCTATCCAGTCGTAATCTGTAACACCATTTTGTGTTGCTTGTTCAAACCACCAAAGTCCATTTTCCGGTTGCGCTATATGTAACATAACTTCAATTTCTTTATTCTTTTCTTCGGAAAAATCTCTAACTGCTTTGATACCTTTATTTATAAGCGATGCATTTCTGGTCCAGTCTATTGGCCAAACCAATTCTCCTTGTTGTAGAATCATGCCGTTTATTTCATTACCAACTTGTACAATATCTGGCAGTAAATTTGAATTTGATAAATTACTTAATGTTTCAAAAGTATAATCATATAATAAATTGCCTAAAGCTTCAGTGTTATTAATTTGGTCTAGATAAGCAGAAGGAATTTCTTGTTTGCTTGGATCAGCCCAATGATCTGAATAGTGAAAATCTAAAAGCACGTTCATGCCTTGTGTTTTTGCGCGCTGAATTGTTTTTTTTACATCTTCAAAATTGGAATAATTTGTCCAAGTTGGATTATGCCAAAGTCTAACTCTTACAAGATTTGTACCAGCTTCTTTAAAAATGGTAAAAGGGTCTTTAGTTACATTGTTTGCATCTGTATAAGAAGCTCCACAATCCTCCATTTCGTTAACATAAGATAGATCTGCACCATAATAGAAGAAATCATCATCAGGTAGAATTATTATTCCATCATCCGTTGTGTCGTCTATAAAATCATTATCAGAATTATTACCTTCAGAAGAACAAGTTATATATAAGAATGCAAAAAAACATAATCCTAATATTGATGGATTAAACTTTATGTTTTTCATAATTGTAAATACCATTTATTTGCTAAAGTAGTAATAATATTTTAAAAAAACCTACCAGTACCTACCAGTTTTTTTTATATTTGTAGCATGAGTTTAATTTTAGTTGAAGAGAACGTTGGTGTTCCTAAATACAAGCAAATTGTTTCTTCTATAGAAGATGGTTTAACCAGTGGTTTGCTAAAAAAAGGTGATAAGTTGCCTTCAATCAATAGTATAAAAAATAAGTACTCGCTTTCAAGAGATACTGTTTTAACTGCCTTCAATGAATTAAAGACCAGAGGTATAGTTGAATCTATTTCTGGTAAAGGGTACTACGTAAAAAGCGAAAATATAGATGTTACGCAAAAAATATTTCTCCTATTTGATGAGCTAAATGCTTTTAAAGAAGATCTGTACAATTCGTTTTTAAATAATCTTGGGGACAATATTCAAGTAGATATTTTCTTTCATCATTTCAGTAGTGATATGTTTAGAAAATTGATTTACGATAGTATAGGTAACTATAGTTATTACATTATCATGCCAGCCAATTTAAGAAATACAGATATAGTAATTGAAAAATTGCCTGAAGATAAAGTGTATATTCTTGATCAAACTAACGAAGAACTATCGAAATATCCTGCTATTTATCAGAATTTCGAAGATGATATTTATTACAGTTTGAGGCAATCTTTAGTGCTCTTAAACAAATACAATAAAATAGTTCTTTTATTTCCTGAAAAAAAACAGCCGCAAGGTATGCTTATTGGATTTCAGAAGTTTAGGAAAAGCACCAATTTTCAGCATGAAGTTATTAATACTTTAAATGATAGAGAGTTAAAAAAAGGTGAAGTCTATTTGATTTTAGATGATCAGAATTTAATTGTTTTGATTAAAAAAATAAAAGAGCAACGTCTTAAAGTGGGTGTAGATATTGGTATAATTTCTTATAACGACACTCTTTTAAAAGAAATAGTTGAAAATGGAATCACTACTATTTCTACAGATTTTAAAGCTATGGGAAAAAGACTTGCACAAATGGTTTTGAATAACGAACAGTTAAAAATTGAAAACCCTAATGCTTTAATAATTAGAAATTCACTCTAATGTTACTTTAGGATTACAAACAGTTATGAATAGTAGTTTGGTTAATAGAATTAATTCATGTTTTCAGCAAAGATTTAAAAATGAACCTTTGCTTATAAATTCACCAGGTAGAATAAACATTATTGGAGAGCATACCGATTATAATGAGGGTTTTGTATTTCCCGCAGCAATCGATAAAAGTATCGTTGCTGCTATTGCTAAAAGTGATAATGATTTATGTACAGTTTATGCTTTTGATAATGATGAATTATATCAGTTTCCTATTGAAAACATTCAATCAATTAAAAATGGGAATTGGAGAAATTATATAATAGGCGTTGTTGCCGAAATTCAGAAAAAAGGATTAAAAGTTAAACCTTTTAATTTGGTATTTGGAGGCGATATCCCTAGTGGAGCAGGATTGTCTTCTTCTGCTGCACTAGAAAACAGTATTGTTTTTGGGTTGAATGAAATCTTCAGTTTAAATCTTTCTAAGTCTGAAATGATTCTAATATCACAGCAAGCCGAACATAATTATGTAGGCGTAAAATGTGGTATCATGGATCAGTACGCAAGTATGTTTGGTGTGCCAGATCACGCTTTACTTCTAGATTGTAGAACACACGGAGCTAAACCTTATAAAGTAGATTTTAAAGACTACCAATTGGTTTTAATTAACACCAATGTAAGTCACAGTTTAGTAGATGCAGAATATAATGACAGGAGAAATGTTTGTGAAAAAGTAGCAAAACTGTTAAATGTTTCTGCACTTCGAGATGCTACAGAAGAAAATTTGGAATCTATAAAATCAGAGATTTCTGAAGACGATTATCAAAAAGCATTATACATAATCCAAGAAAATAAGCGTGTGCTAAAAGCTGGACAAATGTTGATGGAGAATAATCTAATTGGGTTAGGAGAACTACTTTTTGAAGCTCATTATGGAGCTCAACATCAGTTTAAGATTAGTTGTAAAGAATTAGATTTTTTAGTTGAAAAAGCAATAGAAAGTCCTCATGTAATTGGAGCTAGAATGATGGGTGGAGGTTTTGGCGGTTGTACAATAAATATTGTAGAAAAAGGATATGTGGACGAGTTTGTTCAGTCTATTTCAAGCATTTATAAAGACACATTCAAATTGGAATGTTCAATATATTTTATAAATCTTTCGGAAGGCACGCGTCTTCTAAATCAAAATTATTAGGGATAAAATGAATTCAGATTTAAAAAACTATTCGCATAAACGTTATAATCCATTAATAGGTGAATGGGTTTTGGTTTCTCCACATCGATCAAAACGCCCATGGCAAGGGCAGGAAGAGGAAACTACTGTCGAAAAAAGACCTAAATATGATAAGACCTGCTATTTATGTGCTGGAAACATTCGAGCCAATGGAGATGTTAATCCAAATTATGAAGATGTGTTTGTGTTTGTTAATGATTTTTCTGCGCTACAGGATGATAGTGAAACGTTTAGTTTTCAATATGGTTTGCTCAAGGCTGAAAGCGAACAAGGATTTTGTAAAGTAATATGCTTTAGTTCAGATCACTCTAAAAGTTTGGCTCAAATGACTGTTAAAAGTATTCAAAAAGTAATTCATGCATGGCAAGGTGAGTTTATATCATTGAGTAAGTTGCCTAATATTAATTATGTTCAAATTTTTGAAAACAAGGGAACCATAATGGGTTGTAGCAATCCACATCCTCATGGACAAATTTGGAGTAATTCTACATTGCCGAATGAAGTTTTTAAAAAGGACAAACAGCAATTAAAATATTTTAAAGAGAATAATATAACTCTTCTGGAAGATTATTTAAAACAAGAATTGAAGCTCAATGAACGGATCATTTTTGAAAATAGAGCATTTGTTGTCTTGACACCGTTTTGGGCGGTTTGGCCATTTGAAGCTATGATAATTCCGAAATCACGTCAAAAAAATATCACTGAATTAACAAGTGAAGATACGCTACTCTTTGCCGAGGCTATTTCTGTTTTAACAAAAATATATGATAAATTATTTAATTGTTCTTTCCCATACTCTAGCGGAATTCATCAAGCACCTTCAAATGGAGAAAATAATGAACATTGGCATTGGCATATGAGTTTCTATCCGCCATTATTACGAAGTGCAACTATTAAGAAATTTATGGTTGGTTACGAGTTATTTGCCACGCCTCAACGGGACATTACACCTGAAACTACTGCTGAAATGCTTAAAAATTTGGCAAATAATCTATATCAAACTAAATATTTCTAATTATGAAAACCAACTTTTTTTCTAAAGGGATTCTGATTTTTTGTTGCTTACTATTTGCGAATTCTTTTGCTCAAAGATCACCAAATGGTAAAAATGTATATGTTGATGATAATGGCGTCATGCGTTGGTCTGAAACAAAAAAAGAAGTTAAAGGCTTTGGCGTAAATTATTCTGTGCCTTTTGCTCATGCTTACAGACAAGCGAAACAAATGGGAATTGACCCCAAAGAAGCTATTGATAATGATGTGTATCACTTTACTAGATTGGGGTTCGATTTGTATCGTTTACACGTTTGGGATACAGAAATCAGTGATACACTAGGTAATTTAATAGAGAACGAACACTTAAAGACCTTCGATTATTTACTAAAAAAACTAAAGGATAACAATATCAATTATGTGATAACACCTATTGCATTTTGGGGTAATGGCTGGCCAGAACCAAATGAGGATACACCTGGATTTTCTGCTAAATACGGAAAAGCAAATTGTTTGGAAAATCCAGAATGTATTAAAGCACAGTACAATTATTTAGAACAATTCTTAAATCATGTTAATCCATATACTGGAATTGCATATAAAGACGAGCCAAATTTAATTGCTTTCGAAGTTAGTAATGAGCCTCACCATAGAGGTGAAACCGAAGAAGTAACTGAATTTGTTAAAGGTATGACTAATGCCATGCGTAAAACAGGTACTAAAAAACCTATTTTTTACAATATGAGTCATGCTGTACATTTTATGGATGCCTATTATAAAGGGAATGTTCAAGGAGGTACATTCCAATGGTACCCAACTGGATTAGGTTATGGTAAAGAATTATCTGGAAATTTGCTGCCCAATGTAAACGACTATAATATGCCCTTTGATAGCGTGTTTAAAATTAATAAAGGTGCAAAATTGGTATATGAATTTGATGCTGCAGATGTTGGTCGCTCATATATTTATCCAGCAATGGCAAGAAGTTTTAGAACTGCTGGCATACAAATTGGGACACATTTTGCGTATGACCCTACCTATTTAGCACCACATAATACTGAATATAATACGCATTACATGAATTTGAGTTATACACCTTCAAAAGCATTGGCTTTAAAGATAAGTTCTGAAGTTTTTCATGAAGTATCTATGTATAAAGAGTTTGGCGTTTATCCTGAAAATATGAGCTTTGAGAATTTTAAAGTTGATTATAAATGTGATTTGGCTGAATATAATTCTGATACAAAATTCTTCTATACAAATTCAACAAATTCAATTCCTAATAACGAAAAAACTTTAAAGGAGATAGCAGGTTTTGGAAATTCATCTGTTGTAAAATATGATGGTACAGGTGCCTACTTTTTAGATAAAATAAATAATGGTATTTGGCGATTAGAGGTCATGCCAGATGCTGTATGGGTAGATAATCCCTTTGGAAGGAATAGTCCGAATAAAACAGTTGCTGTTATAAAATGGGAAACCCATAAGATGTCAGTAAATCTGAATAGTTTAGGTGCTGATTTCAATATTGAGGCAATTAATGATGGTAATACATTTACACCAAAAGTTCACGACAATACCTTTTCAATAAGGCCAGGAACTTATATGATTAGTAAAAAGGGTAGTTCAAAAAAATGGAAAAAAGATGATGCTTTTAAAACGAATAAGCTAAACGATTTTTATGCACCTAAAACTACAGTTAATAAACCTTGGTTTAAACATGATCCAACTGAAGAAATTACTGAAAATACAACATTAGAAATATTGGTTCAATATATTGCCCCTGAATCACCAAAAGACATAATGCTTGTTGGCAATTCAGGTTTCAATAATTATTTTAGTTATAAAATGGAGTCTATAGGAAATTATCAATTTTCTGCAACGATTCCTTCCGAAAAACTTCCTGTTGGATTTTTAAATTATAACATTATTGTAAAAAATGAAGATAATTCACAAATTACGTATCCATCTGAAAAAGCAGGGAATTTATATGATTGGGATTTTTACGATAGACAGCCATATAAAGTGGCCATAGTTTCAAAAGATAATCCAATTTACTTATTTAATGCAGCCGAAGACTCTGATTTATTGGTAAGACAATGGCGACCTGAATTTAGATTAGAGCCTACAAAAAACAGAGGTGAAGCTGAATATCGAATGAATATTGAAAAGTTGTTTGTTGCAGATAACGAAAACTTGAATACAAAGCCTATTTATGACTATTCATTTAAGCATTTTATAATTGATAAAATTAAGGGGAGACGTTCAGATTTATCTACTAAACAAGAGATTGTTTTTCATGGTAGGTCTTTAAATGAAAAACCCTGCAAATTACAAATAGCATTGGTTCTTGATGATGGCGCTTCTTATGGAAGTGTAATAGAAATTGGCACGGAAATTAATGATTACAGATTGCAATTATCAGAATTTGAACAAGTAAAAACTATTACTTTGCCAAGACCATATCCAAGTTTTCTGCCTTATTATTTAGAGCATAGCATTATTCCAAATTTTGATATAAAAAGAGTTGAAAGCATCCAATTTTCTATAGGACCTGAAATTCCAGAGAACGAATTAGAAAAGCAACATGGTATTGGGTTTATAAGTGTAAGATTAGAATAATAAACTATACATGAGAACAACATTATTAATTTTAACAGTATTATTTGGATTTATTAGCTGTAAAAATTCAAAAGAAAACATATCAATTGATGTTGATAAAGAAGAATGGATTTCATTATTCAATGGTAAAGATTTAGGTAATTGGGAAATTAAAATTGCTGGTCATAAAGTAGATGATAACTATAAGAACACCTTTATAGTAGAAGATGGCATATTAAGAGTAATTTATAAAGATTACGATACATTTACCAATCAATTCGGGCATATTTATTACAAAAAACCATTTTCTTACTACAAAGTAAAATTAGATTATCGTTTTACTGGAGAACAAGTACCAGGAGGACCTTCATGGGCATTTAGAAATAGTGGTATTATGTTGCATTCGCAATCTGCTGCTTCAAATAGTTTAAATCAAAATTTTCCAGTTTCTATTGAAATGCAGTTTTTAGGAGGAAGCGGTAAAGATGAAAGAGCAACAGGAAATCTTTGTACACCAGGTACAATTGTAAGAATGGATGATTCAATCAATTATAATCACTGTATTACAAGTAGTTCTAAAACCTATCATGGTGATCAATGGGTTCATGCAGAAGCTATAGTATTGGGAGATGAGAAAATAATTCATATTATAGAAAGTGATACGGTTTTTACGTATTTAAACCCTATGATTGGCGGTGGCTTATTGACCAAAGGTGCTGATGAAGAATGGAAAAACAATGGTGTAGATAATAAAGAAGAATGGTTGGCAAAAGATGGTCAGCCACTCAATCAAGGATATATTGCGCTACAGGCAGAAAGCCATCCCGTAGATTTTAAAAATGTAGAACTTCTTGATTTATGTGGTTGTATGGATAAAAAGGCCAGAAATTATAAATCGTATTACGTAAAAGCGGATAATACGAAATGTATATACGATTAAAGCTTCACTAATTTTGAGGTTAAAATCATACCATTCTCATCTTCAATTTTTGTAAAATATAGCCCTTTGGGAAACCTCGAAACATCAAATAAATGGTTTTTGTTATAATGGCCATTGAACTTTGTTATCAATTTTCCGGTGATGTCATAAATAGCTAAACCAGAAATATCTTTATTAACTGAAAATAAATCTTTAACTGGGTTTGGATAAAGCTTAATGCGGTTTAAACTTTGAGTTTCTGTAGATAGTCCGGTATCCAGTGATCCTTCTAATGATACGTTTATTGTAGAACTATTATTGTATGTAATGACTAAAGTTGCATTGTTGGTTGGTTTGGTGGTATCGTTTAAAGTAACTTCAACAATTAAATTTCCGTTTACTCCAACCAATCTGTTATCATAGGATTCATCCAAAGTATAATCTGCAGAACCAGTTAATTCCATAGTATCTATATAGGTTCCAGTAGTTCCTAATGAATTTGATACATTTATTTGGACTGGAACGCTTCCTTCTAATTCTGTATAAGTAAATGATTTGGTAGTTTCATCTGCTTCAAACGTACTATTAACGTTTGGGCTACCTTGTGGATTATCCGTTCCATAATATTCATATTCTTTAATAGGAGATCCGCTTAAGTTTCCACAGGTTACATGTATTCCGTCTCCTGAAACAATGGCCTGAATTCCATGTCTTGGATAATTTAAACTATTTTTTGTAGACCATGAATTAAGTACAGGATCATAGGCTTCAACTTGATCACGAAGAAATCCTGGAGCCTCGCCACCAATGGCATATATTTCATCATCAAAAACTACGACAGCCAGTCCAGCCCTAGTTGTTGGAATGTTTTTGCTTGCATCTAAAGTTGACCACATTTCGGTAGTAAAATCATAAACATCTACTTCAGGAACCAGTGGCTCGAAAACACCTCCTGTACCACCTGTTAACCTGCCACCAATGGCATAGAGTTTGTTATTAAATGTAACTGCGTGAAAGTGATCTCTTGCACGCGGAGCATTTGTTAATTGTGTCCAAATTCCTGTTGCTGGATCAAATTCGTCAAGGTAAGATACATAACCGCCATCATGACCCATCGTGTTTCCGCCGACGAGATAAAATTTATTATTATAAATTACTAATCCTGCACTTCCACGTTTTCTTGATGCAGGAATTTCCATGCCTTGAATCCATTGTTCACTTGCTGGATTGTACATGTAAATATGATCTACAGGTTCTTCAATAGGGAAGTCGTTGTCTTTAAAAGCTCCAATGACCCAAACCAGACCTTCATAAGTTATAGCTTGAAAATGATTAAACTCAATTGGTGCCATACCTCCATTAGACCAAGTATTGGTAGTATAATCGTAAACATCTAATGTTTGTGAAGATTCTCGTCCGCCAAACAAGATAAATTTATCTCCTGCCTGAACAAATCCAAATTCATGTCTTGCAGTATATGTTTCATCTTCACTTTTTTCTGTCCATGTTTGTGAAGAGATAGTATAGAATGAGAAAAAAAATACAGCAATAAATAAGATGAGGCTTCTTTTCATCATAAATAAGTTTTGAGCTAAATAGGTAATTATAAGTTAAAATATAATTTTTTAAATAAAACAAGCGAAATGTAAAGATTAATTCGACGAGAAAGCAATTTTATCAGTTTATTTTATTTTTTTTAAGACAACAAAAAAAGCCTACTCTGTTAAGGAATAGGCTTATAAATATTTTTTACTATGATCTTGTTTAGTTTATTATTAACCGTTTAGTAACAGAACCTTCTAAAGATTCAATTTTTATCAAATACATACCATCAGCCATTTCTGATACTCCAAATTCATATCTTGCAGGAAAGCCACCATTATAAGTTTTTATCAATTTTCCTGTGATATCATAAACCGATACATTTTCTACAGGTTTTGTAATCTGAAAAGAAGTTTTGGTTGGATTAGGATAAAGTGTAAAATCTTCTAATAAAATATCATTAGCGCTTAATGTAGAGGCTTGATTACCATAAATTCTAAATTCACCAGCAGGGATGCTTATTGGATCTGTGGTGCTATTAACAGTTATAGACGTCGTTCCAGTTTCATCCATTAAATCATACCAAGTTCCTGTGTATGGAAAATTAGGAACCACATTTTGAGAGGTTACATCAAAATTAGCAAGAATGACAACATTTTTTAAATTGGGTAATGCATTATCCCAAATATATATTTTTGGAATTAAATTGCTTGGGCTTACTGGCGAGTCTATAGAATAACTACCTTCAAATACAGGTTCATTGATCTTCAATGAAATCAGTCGACTCCAATCGTCATAAACTTGTCTTCGGTTAGGATCGTTTAACCACATTTCATCCCATTGCGGTTGTGGCTTTGTAGTTAGTTTACAATCACCATCATCATTACCATCATAATCGGTATTTATGGTTACTCCATCACTACACATAAAAATAGAATTGTCCATACCTAATTCACCAAAATGCCAAATCATTTTAGGTCCTGGAATAGTCAATGAAACTGCTCCTATTGCTGGCATTCTTGACAGTGCAGTATTAAGATCAGTAACATCATAGCTACCACTACTATTTCCGAACTGAAGATTTTTGTACATTAAACGTTCTTCATCATGACTCTCTGCGTAACCTACAAGCCTAGGCTCACTAAACCCTCTAGAATCATGTCCCATAAAATAAATGGTTGCATTATAACCCATTGATAATTCATTATATTCGGCGGTTTGTTTTCCCCATAACATGATGCCTTTTCCTTCTCCAATTCTATAGTCTGCCCATTCGGTTTCTTCATCATCAGATCCATCAGGAGTGCCAAGATGCTCAAAGATTACATAATGATCAGGATCAAGACTCCAAGAATAGTCTGCATAAGCTTTTAATATATCCACGCGATCTTGCTGGAAAGAGTTTGTGCAAAATTCATTACTTGGAGAACAGTTTTGAGTAAATCCTTTTGTTAAATCCCAACGAAAGCCATCTATATTAAATTCTTCAATCCAATGCTTAATGACCCGTTGAGTGTAATATTGTGTCAAGGTACTTGAATGGTCAAAATCATTACCCACACTATATGCATGAGTTTCATATTGATTCAAATAGGGATTTTCTGTACTCATACTCGAATCACCAGTTTCATCATCACCATCCGTGCCCCAACCGTCACCATCGGGATCGTTCATCCACATGCGTACCATAGGGCTTCTTCCAAACACATGGTTGAGAGCCAGATCTAAAATTACCGCAATGCCATTTTGGTGGTATAGGTCAATTAGCTCTTTAAACTTATCTTCAGTTCCATAGAATTTATCTAAAGCCATATGGAATGCGGTATTATAACCCCAACTTTCATTGCCTTCAAATTCCATAACGGGCATAAGTTGTATAGCATTGATATTTAAATCTTTAAAGTAGTCTATACGGTCAATTAAATCTTGAAAATTTCTATTGGCATCAAAATCACGTACTAATACTTCATAAATTATAAGGTCTTCTTTTTTTGGTTTTGTAAAACTAGTCCAAGAATAAGGTGTTTGCCCAGTTTGTAACACAGTTACTTCACGTTCTTGCCCTGTAGGATAAGAAGGTAAGCCGGGGTCTAAATTAGGATTTCCTGGATCATCAAAAGGAGATAATACTAAAGTTGAAAATGGATCTGCTGTTTTTACAAGCTTCGGAGAATCGGCAACTGGAGAGAGTGCGCCAACCCAATATTGATAGGTGTAATAGGTACCTGGTGTTAAACCCGTAAGTTCGAACCAAAACTTACCAGAGGCGTCTTTTTTCATGGCATGCATGGGTTTAGGTTCCCAGTCATTACCAGGAAAGCTACCGGCCAAATAGACAAAATCTTTCAAAGGTGCGTTCAATACTAAAGTTGCTTTAGTATTATCTCCGCTATCATAGTTAATACCATCTACTAATCCTCCTGCCATGTTTTGAGCTGGTGCAGAATTAACCAGTATGACAAAAGATTTTGTAATACTTTTACCACCTTGAGTTACAACTAAATCACAATGTTGATTTTCAGTTATACCAGAAAAAAAGTATTGGTAAGGTCCACCCATAGTAACGTCGTAATTTAATCTCGTATTAATACTTACGCCATTTGCAAATAGTTCATAATCTGCAGCACCATTGGTATTAGTGGCTAAAACTGATGTATTACCACCAGAACTTACAATAATACTGCCATCGGTTGGATTAATCATAGAAACTTGAAAGGCGCCAACATTAAAGAAGAAGTCTTTACAACCACCATTATCATGTTTTAGTTCTTGAGAGCCATCTTCATTTCTGAATACCATACCCATTTTTGTAGCACTTGCTTCTTCCCCAGCGGTCAAGCCAAAATATGAATTGGGTGTAATTGTTATACTCCAGGTGTCATCGCCATTATCGGTCATTTCGCCAACACCATCATCCATGCCCCAATTTCCTTGAACTTTGTTCCATGGGTTACTATCAGGACCAATTCCAGCATGCATATATACAGAACCTGGACTACTTATAGAGTTGCATGTAGCAGCTGTAATATCGACAGTTATCGTTACAGGTTGATCTACCTCTATAGGACTTGGATTTGTAGTTACTTGAGCTGATAATACAAAAGGTATAAACAATAAAAAAGTGAGTACTGTTTTTTTCATAGACTTTAAATTTTAATTAAAAAGCCTGTATAAATAAATTATTCTATATACAGGCTTTATCAACACTTATTAATCAAATAAATTTATATTATTACCAAGGGTACATTGCTATTGTAGGCGGATCTACACTAAAGTTTAGAACAATATTGTAAGTTCCTGCTGTAACTGGTATATCTGCACCTCCGGCTTCTAAAGTACCATCATTTCCATCATCACCATAATTTACTGCCCAAGCATCGTTTTGACGAACTTTAATAAAACCATTGGTTAATACTGCACCATTAATATAATAATAGCCTTCATTAATACCGAAGTCTGGAACAAATTTTTCATTAGGTCCATCCCAGCCATTAGCTGTTGCATCACCTACAAGACCCCAAACATCGATCTCTTCGATCGTATAGGTTAGTGTATTTAAATCCATAGTTACTAAATAGTGACCTGCTGTTACTGCAATATCAGAGCCACCTTGTTCTAGAGTTCCGTCAACACCGTCGTCTCCATAATTTAAGCCCCAATCATTATTCAACCTGAACTTAATTAGACCTTCTGCTAAAGTAACTACAGCAACCCAGTTATTTTGATAGGAATTATATTGCATCATTAGATCAGGAATGTCTGGATTGCCCCAGCCACCAGGTGTAGCACTACCAACAAGCCCCCATGAATAATCTTCAATGGTATATGTTAAATTATTAGTATCAAATGTAACTAAATAGGTGCCTGCAGTAACAGGAATATCTGCACCTCCAGCTTCTAAAGTACCATCTGCACCATTATCCCCATAATTGTTTGTCCAGTCATTATTTTCTCTGAATTTAATAAGACCATCTCTTAAGGTTACATAGGCAACATATACGCCAGATTCACTTGAGGTGTAAAAAGGCAAGTCTAAAATATCTGGATTTCCCCATCCACCAGGTGTAGCACTACCTACAACACCCCAAGTAGTAGAAAGATCAAGCAAAGAAGAATAAGCAGTGACGGTTAAAGTAACCGGTTCAGAAATCATTTTTTGAGAAGCACTTAAAGTTGTTTCAACTTTTATATCAACATTAGATTCTTCAAATGGAACCAATCCTAATGAAAGAAGTTTACCATTCAATTCATTTCCTTTAAAAATTTTTGAAAGATTTGAACCTACAGGAATAACTTGTGGAGCAGAAAAATCTCCGCCTTCAAAATCAATCATAATTTTGTACGTTGCTGCAGCATCAAAACCAAAAACAGGCTCTCTCCAAGATACGGTAAGTACCTCACTATCTGCATCATCTTCTATTAAAACAAGATTGGAAGCTGATAGAGATA
Organism: Gilvirhabdus luticola; assembly: GCF_040117515.1. NCBI lineage: Bacteria > Pseudomonadati > Bacteroidota > Flavobacteriia > Flavobacteriales > Flavobacteriaceae > Gilvirhabdus > Gilvirhabdus luticola. Next base: position 305,699 of record NZ_JBEEEN010000001.1, on the reverse strand, counting down.
CAACAGCATTATTACTAGGACCTGGGTTTAATTCTATAATTTCGACATCATCACATGATGTAAACACTAATAGAAAACCTAGAATATAACTTGATATTTTAAATATATTTTTCATCTTTTTCTAATTTTAATAACCTTCGTTTTGCGTTAGGTTAGGATTAGTAGCTAATACGTTAATAGGTAAAGGAAAAACATTTCTATAAGAACCTACTGCAATTCCTCCTGGTTCATTTCCTTTAAAAGGCCACAAATAACTGCCTGTCGTAAAATAGTTATAACGAACTAAATCTGTACGTCTTTGGCCTTCCCAATAAAGCTCTCTTGATCTTTCGTCTAAAACAAAATCCAGAGTAAGGTCACCAGCACTAATGTTTCCAGAATCATTACCATAAGCTCTTAATCTTATTTCATTAATTTTGCTTACTGCAAGATTCATATCACCACCGCCACCTCTTAAAGTTGCTTCAGCATAATTAAGATAGATTTCAGGTAATCTTATCATTGCTAAATCTGTATCTGCAAAATCACCTGGAGCATGACTACCAGGATTTCCATTAGAATCTACATTCTTGAATTTTGTAATGGCATAGCCATCTTCAAAAGCAGGGATGCTTTCAATTTCTAAATTTTGGCCATCACTGTGAAACATTGCTCTAGAATCACTTGCAAAAGGTGTAATTGTATAAGTTAATGCATCCAAATCTAAAGTCACATAATAAGTTCCTGGGCTTGGCACAGCAATGTTATCTCCACCAGGTTCCAAAGTGCCATCAGCACCAGTATCTCCATAATTATTACCCCAATCTTCATTAAACCTGAATTTTGCAAATCCACTAGCTAAATCTGCATAAAGGGCAAATTGATTAGTGCCAGTTTGATACATTTCCATATCTGGACCATCCCAACCATTTTCAGTTGCATCACCAACAAGACCCCAATCAGATTGTGTGCCTAATGCAGAATTTAATGCATCAATGTCTACTGCAAATTTATTGACTAGATTTTTAGTAGTACGAATACCTGCCCAACCACCATTAACACCAAATTCGGTTGGGTTCATTGATCCACCTATTGCTGCATGAACTAGAAATGTTGTGCCTCCCCAAGTTTGAGAACTGGTTCCATCAAAATTAATTGTATATATAAATTCATTTTGAGCCCCATTTGTATCGTTATCTGCTAAAAATAGTTCATCATATGCTGTTCCATTTCCATTGGCATCATTCATGTTTATAGAGTAAGTAGAATTCATAACATTACTAGAATATGTAACGCATTCATTATACTTTGGCATTCCAATCCAGACTTCAGCATTAAGATATAGTCTTGATAATAAAGCCCATGCAGCAACTTTATCCACACGACCATATTCATTTGAACCACTATCCATCAATGTGTTTTGAATGTCTAATAATTCTGATTCAACAAAAGCGAAAATTTCAGATCTATTACTCTGTTCAGGTAATTCAGTTGAAATTTCAGAAGTTAGAGGTACGTTGGCGTACATATCCATCAAATTGTAATATGCAAAAGCTCTTAAAAAACGAGCTTCAGCTAAATACGTTTGTATTTCTGGATCGTCAATGGCTGATGCATTTTGAATAAACGAATTACTAAATGACACTACTTGAGCTAAACGAGAATACATAGCCTCGGTAAAATCGTTGCTACTAGACCATATTTGGCCATGCAAATCTGGAAGACCAGGATCTCCCCAGCCAACAACTCCATGATCTGTAGTCAATTCATTAAGGTTCCACAGCATTCTTGTATACTGTGAAAACCCTTCGTCGATATCAGCAATATCTGGTTGACCAGATGGTCCTTGCTGACCTGTGAGAGCAAAACCTGCATATACTTTAGCTAAGGCACCTTTGGCTTCAGCAGCATTTGCAAATACATCTTCTTGCGTAAAACTATCAGGATCTATTGGAGATAGATTTAAATCATCATGACATGAAGCCATAAAGAAAGTGATAGTGATCAATACAATGATTTTTTTAATTCTATTTTTCATACTTCAATTTTTTTAGAAATCTATATTAACTCCTAGAGTAAATATTCTAGGTCTAGGATAAAAATTATTATCTATACCAGCACTCAATTGAGTACTGTTTGCTTGTTGAGATATTATTTCAGGATCAATACCTTCATAATCAGTAATTGTCAATACATTTTGTAAAGAAGCATAAAGCCTTAAATCAATATCTTTTATAATATCTGGCATGCTATACCCTAAAGTAATATTATCAATTTTAAAGAATGAGGCTTCTTGAACATAATAATCACTTAACAAATTATTTTCAGTAGTCTCAACAAAACGTGTATTTAATACGTCTTGAGGTAGGTTGTATATTATGTTATTCTGGGTTAATCTTCTCAAGTAACCATTAGCAGAGTCTACGTTATTATAGTTATAATTTCCTAAACTTGCTCTTGAAACTAAAGCAAAATCCCAATTTTTATAAGAAACATTAGTGTTTAATCCCATTAAAACATCCGCAAAAGGACTTTTATACAAGTACCTATCATCATCATTAATGATGTCGTCTCCATTTCTATCTACATAAACACCTTCAATAGGCATTCCTGTATTTGCATCATAAACCTGTTGGTAAACCAAATAACTATATGGTACCTGACCTTCTGTATGGATTTGAACATTATTACCAACTCCACCACTTATTCCACCAGTAGGTTGATTAAAAGGAAGACTAGTAACTTCATTATCATTGAAAGCAACATTATAACCAATAGTCCACTCGAAATCTTCAGTTTGAATAGGAATGACATTTATAGTAAATTCTATCCCTCTATTTTCCATATCACCAATATTGGCATCTACTCTATTACCAAAATTGGTAAATGGATCCACAAAGGCAGAGGCAATTAAATCTTGGGTCTCTTTTTTATAGACATTTACAGAACCACTAATCCTATTATTAAGAATTGCATAATCTACACCAAAATTAATTGTCTTGCCGACTTCCCAACGTAAATCATCATTAATAGGTTCTGGCCTGTATGTTTGATAAAATCCGGTTCCAAACTGATAACCTGCTGTTGATTGGTTTCCTGTATAACGAGTTAGGAATTGATAATCGCCTAAACCATTTACATTTCCAATCTCTCCATAACCAATACGTAATTTTAACTCATTAAAAACAGAACCCTCCATAAAATCTTCTCTATGCATATTCCAGGCTAATGCTGCAGAAGGGAAGTAGCCCCACTGATCTTTAGGATTCAATTTTGAAGACGCATCAGCCCTTAATGTGGCCGTTAGAAGATACTTGCCTTTGTAATCATAATTTGCTCGTCCAAAATAAGATAATAAGACGTTCTCACTTTTATCTATACCTCCACCTGATTCTTCTCCTGTTGTATAATCTACAGTTGAATCACTATTATTAGTTTCAAAAGATTGATAAGAATGTCCAGCAACAAATGTAATATTATGAATATCATTAATTGATTTCTTGTAGGTGATGTAAGCATCAAACAATTTATTTGTTAACTCATTACTATATCGAGAAATAGAACCTGAAAAATTTTGGTCAGAAGTTGGAATCAAGTCAGAAGTAATTTTTCTTCCGTTACTATCAGATTTATCAATACCGACATTTATAGTAGCTGTTACATCTGGAAAGAAATGAAGATTATAGTCAAATTTAGCATTGGCTATAAGACGTTTAACTTCAGCCGTGTCATCAACAAAATCTATCAATGCTACTGGGTTTGTATTTGCCAAATTCAATTGGTAACCAGTAGAAGGGTCTATCCAAGCAAAATAACCCCCAAATAATGGGTCACCATTCATTACAGGTTGAGTAGGGTCAAAAGTTGCGGCATTCCCAATGGCATCTCTATTAGCAAACTTATTTTCCGTGTACATGCCCCTAGCATTTAAATCAATTTTTAGGTGATCATCCAATAAAGAAGGGGTTAATGTTAAGGAGGCAGTTGTTCGCGTAAAATTATCGGTCTCTAAAGTACCATCTTGATCTGTATAACCTAATGATGCACGCATTGGTATTCCCCAAGCTGCTCCTAAAGCACTAAAAGAATGGTCGGTACCAACGGCGTCTGTATATATTTCATTTTGCCAGTCGGTATCTGCATTTCCTAATCGAGCAACAGCTGCAGGATCTTGCAATATATTTTGAATATAACCTCTTACTTGTTCTGCATTCCAAACATCTACTTTATCTACTGGAGAAAGAAAATTTACTTTAGAATGTATGTTAAATCTAAAATCAGTATCCTTACCCTTTTTAGTAGTAATCAAAATAACACCATTGGCTGCTCTAGAGCCATAAATGGCTGTTGCAGAAGCATCTTTGAGAACAACCATGCTTTCAATGTCATTTGGGTTCAAGATATTAAGGGGATTTCTTGACCCTCCAACTCCTCCATCGTCTAAAGGAATACCATCTAAAACGTAAAGCGGGTTGTTTGTTAATGAAAGAGAACCATTTCCTCTAATTCTAACTAATTGGCCATCTCCTGGTGCTCCACTTCCAGAAGTTACAGAAACTCCGGCTACTTTACCAGCGATAAGCTGTTGTGCAGAAACAACGGGGCCCTGGTTAAAATCATCAGATGTGATTAAGTCAGCAGTTCCAGTTAAATCTTCTTTTCTCACACTACCATAACCTATAACAACAACTTCGTCTAAAACTGAAGCATCTTCTACAAGCTGTACATTAAGTGTAGCTTGCCCGTTATAAGCAATTTCTTGTGTTTGATAGCCAATAAAAGAGAATACAAGTACATCTCCATTATTGACATTGATATTATAATTTCCATCAAAGTCTGTTGCCGTACCAGATGCAGTGCCTTTAATAATGACATTTACACCTGGAAGTGGTAAAGTTGATGATTGCTCTGTTACTGTTCCATTTACTTGAGTTTGCCCAAATCCAATAATTGGAGCAAAAAGTAAAGAAAACAATAAACCTTTAAATAATGTTTTCATACAATACTTTTAAATTAATGTCTTAATAAGTTTGTTATATTTTCACTTCTCAAGATAAATTTATGTAAAATTTATGTAAGATTTGAGCGAGGCCTTATTATTACTGCTACGCAAACGTTTTCGTGTTGAAAACTTTTTTTAATTTAATAAATATGACAGAAAAAACCAACAAATTATCATATTACTAATATTATAGTATATTTAATATCACAAATTGATTTTGATGAAAAGAAAAGTTACGCTAAAACAGATTGCCAAAGAGTTAGATGTTTCTATTTCTACTGTTTCAAAATCTTTAAGAAACAGTAAAGAAATAGGTGAGGATACGAGGGAAAAAGTTCAGGCATTCGCGAAATTATATAACTATAAGCCCAACAATATTGCTTTGAGCTTAAAGAACAGAAAGACCAGAACAATTGGAATTATGATTCCAGAAATTGTTCACCATTTCTTTTCAAAAGTAATAAGAGGTATTGAATTGATTGCAAATAAAAGAGGTTATAATGTTATTGTTGGCTTATCCAACGAGTCATTTGATAAAGAGGTAATTAATATGGAAATGCTGGCCAATGGTAGTATAGATGGTTTTATATTGTCAATTTCTAAAGAGACTCTATTACAGCAAGATTATCATCATTTTCATGAGACTATAAATCAAGGGATGCCTATTGTTATGTTTGATCGAGTAGTTAATGAAGTGAACTGCGATAAGGTTATTGTTGATGATTTTCAAGGCTCAAAGAAGGCTATAAATAAATTGATAAATTCTGGATGTAAAAATATAGCTATCATCACTACCAAAGATTACGTAAATGTTGGAAAATTAAGAACTCAAGGGTATTTGCAAGCTTTAGAGGAAAATCAAATACCAGCAAAAGCAAGTTTAATTTTAAAGGTAGATGACAGGCTTGTTTCAGAGGATCATTTAGAGGCTTTGGAGCAAGAAATTGAGCAGCTATTTAAACAAAACAAAAAGCTTGATGGTGTATTTGCAGTCAATGAATTATATGCCATTACAGCGATGAAAGTTGCCAGGAAATTTAAAAAGAAAATACCTGAAGACATTCAATTTATAGGCTACACAGATGGTGTATTGTCTAAACACGCTACCCCAAGTCTTACGACCATTAGTCAGCATGGGCAAAAGATTGGTGAAAAAGCAGCTGATTTGTTAATAGATAAATTAGAAAAAGATAGCGAAGATGACAGTTATCAGACTGTAATAATTGAAACCGAACTAATTGAAAGGGAATCAACAAAATAAAAATTTAGTATCAGATATTTAAAAACTTTTATATATTTACAGCATTCAAACATAATTCAAAACCCATATTTTCACTTCTCATTTAGGTTTTGATAAGAGTTCTTATTGAAATAATAATAACTTAATTATACTATTATGCAAAAGCGTAAACTTGGTTTCTGGGAAATCTGGAATATGAGCTTTGGATTTCTAGGAATTCAAATGGGGTTCGCCCTTCAAAATGCTAATGTAAGTCGGATATTTCAAACTCTTGGAGCAGAAATTGAAGACATACCTATTTTATGGGTCGCAGCACCTTTAACAGGATTAATTGTTCAACCAATTATTGGTTATTTTAGTGACAGAACTTGGCATCCAAAACTTGGTAGACGAAGACCATATTTTTTAGTAGGCGCTATTTTAGCATCGCTGGCATTGTTTGTAATGCCTAACTCACCTGTACTTTGGTTTGCAGCAGGAATGCTATGGATTATGGATGCGTCCATAAATATTTCTATGGAGCCTTTTAGAGCTTTTGTAGGAGATAATCTTCCAGACTCACAAAGAACTAAAGGATTTGCAATGCAGAGTTTTTTTATTGGCATTGGCGCATATGTAGCTTCTAAACTGCCTAATATTTTAACGTATTTTGGAGTTGCTAATGTAGCTCCAGAAGGTATAATTCCAGACTCTGTTAAATACTCCTTTTATATAGGTGGAGCTGTTTTTTTTATTGCTGTTTTATGGACTGTCATTAAATCAAAAGAATATTCACCAGATGAAATGAAAGCATTTGCAGCATCAGAAAAAAAGGATTTTGTCAAAGAAGTTAGATCTGAAAACTGGTATAATATTAACGGTAGCTCTCATTTAAAAAATGGTGTTATTGTTTTATTAGTTGGTCTTATATCCACATATTTTATTTATATGTATGACATGAAAAAAGATCTATATGTTCTAACATTAGGCTTGTTGAGCTTTGGAGGATTGGCAATGATCCTTTCTGGACTAATGCAAAAAAATAATAATTATCAAAATGGCTTTGTTACTATAATGAATGATTTTCAAACCATGCCAAAAGTAATGAAGCAATTAGCTTGGGTACAATTTTTTTCATGGTTTGCATTATTTTCTATGTGGATTTATATGACACCAGCAGTTACAGAGCATATTTATAGCACGTCAGACACAACTTCCCATCTCTATAATCAAGGAGCTAATCAAGTAGGAGAAATGTTTGCAAATTATAATATCATTGCTGCAGCAGTTGCTTTTCTGCTTCCAATTTTAGCTAAAAAAACAAGCAGAAAATTTACTCATTTTCTAGCCCTGGTTGCAGGAGGTATTGGTCTTATGTCAATTTATTTCATTTCCAATCCAACCTCTTTAAACCTTGAGTGGTTACCTATGATTGGTGTTGGCATAGCATGGGCGAGTATTTTATCAGTACCATATGCTATGCTGTCAGGAGCTCTTCCTGCTTCTAAAATGGGATATTATATGGGTGTTTTTAATTTCTTTATTGTGATACCTCAACTTGTAGCGGCTTCTATATTAGGTTTTTTAGTTTCCAAAATATTTGATAACCATCCAGTATATGCACTATTTATTGGAGGTGTTTCAATGATATTATCAGGAATATTAACATTAAGAGTAAGTGATAAATAGTTGAAACAAATGACTAAAAAAGGATTTATATTTGACCTCGACGGTGTTATTGTAGATACAGCTAAGTATCACTTTGTAGCTTGGAAAAAACTAGCTAAAAGCATTGGAATAGATTTTACTGAAGAACAAAACGAACAACTTAAAGGCGTTAGCCGGGTTAAATCATTAGAGAAAATTTTGGAATGGGGACAAAAAAATCTTTCTAAAGAAGATTTCAACCATCTTATGACGCAAAAAAATAAAGACTATTTGAGTTATATAAATCAAATGGACGAAAATGAAATTTTACCAGATGTCCCGAAGATATTGAATTATTTAATAGAAGAAAAACAAGGTATTGCTTTAGGTTCAGCTAGCAAAAATGCTGTAGCCATATTAGAAAGAGTGAAACTCATTGATAAATTTCAAGCTATTATAGATGGTAATGGTGTCACAAAAGGAAAACCTAATCCCGAAGTCTTCCTAAAAGCCAAAGAAAAGCTGAATATAAAACCAGAGGATTGTATTGTTTTTGAAGATGCCATTGCTGGTATTCAAGCAGCCAATTCAGCGAATATGACCACCATTGGCATTGGAGATAAAGATATATTAAAAGAAGCAGATTATGTGTTCAAGGATTTTACACAAATCTCAACCGAATTTATAAATGAATTGATAAAAAAAGATTAAAATGAACCAAGATTATATTAAACCAGATAATTGGTCAATCATTGAAGAAGGATTTGATGCAGGTAGAGTAGAATCTTCAGAAAGCTTATTTAGTATTGGTAATGGAGCCATGGGGCAACGTGCTAATTTTGAAGAACATTATTCTGGATCAACCTTTCAAGGCAGCTATATAGCAGGTGTTTATTATCCTGACAAAACAAGAGTAGGTTGGTGGAAAAATGGCTATCCAGAATATTTTGCAAAAGTAATTAACGCACCAAACTGGATTGGAATTAATATTACTATCAATGGAGAACAACTGGATTTATATTCCTGTAAAAAAGTAGAAAACTTCAGAAGAGAACTCAATATGAAAGAAGGATGGTTGTCTCGTACATTTACTGCAATCCTTCAGAATAATGTAGAAATTAGTGTCCAAACCAAACGATTTTTAAGTCTTGAGTTGGATGAGATTGGAGCCATTGAGTATTCAATTAAACCTTTGAATTCTGATGCGGACATTTGCGTTGAACCATATTTAGATTCTGGCGTTACAAATGAAGACACTAATTGGGACGACAAATTTTGGAATACAACAAATGTTAGCCATAATGATGACCAGGCTTTTATAGAAGCACATACTATGAAAACGCATTTTCATACATGTACCTATATGCAATCACAGTTTTTAATTAATGATACGGCAGTAAATCTGGCTCCTGAAATTTTTAAGAATGAAACTAAAATAGCCTTTCAGTATTCTGCCTCAATTAAGAAAAATGATACGTTTACTATTCAAAAGTTTGGAGGCTATGTGGTTGATAGGAATCATGACAAAAATCAATTAAAAGAAGCAGCAAAGAATGTATTGTCAAAAGCCACTTCAAAAGGATTTGAAGGTCTGTTAAAAATGCAAAAAAATGCTTGGGCAAGCATTTGGGAAATGGCAGATATAACGATTGATGGAGACATCAAAGCCCAACAAGGCATTAGGTTTAACATTTTTCATTTAAATCAAACATATTTAGGCAAAGATTCAACCTTAAATATTGGACCAAAAGGATTTACTGGTGAAAAATATGGAGGTAGCACCTATTGGGATACAGAAGCGTATTGTATTCCATTTTATATGGCAACTAAAGATCAAAATGTTGCCAGAAGCTTATTAGAATATCGTCATAAACATTTAGAAAAAGCTATTGAAAACGCTCAAAAATTAGGTTTTACAAACGGAGCAGCTTTGTACCCAATGGTGACCATGAATGGAGAAGAATGTCATAATGAATGGGAAATTACATTTGAAGAAATACATCGTAACGGAGCCATTGCATTTGCTATTTACAATTATTATCGATTTACAAATGACTACAGTTATATAGTTGAAAAAGGACTAGAAGTGCTTATAGGTATTGCACGCTTTTGGAATCAAAGAGCTACATTTTCTAAAGCCAAAGATAAGTTTGTTATACTAGGTGTGACTGGACCAAATGAATATGAGAATAATGTAAATAATAATTTTTACACCAATTATATAGCAAAGTGGTGCATTGATTATACATTAGATAATATCCATAAGATTGAAAATGAATATGGAGAAGATTATAAGAGAATTACTAATATTACCAATATAGAGAATGACGAGTTGAATCAATGGAAAAAAGTTGCTGATAACATGTATTTTCCTTTTGATACAAAAAGAAATATCTTTCTTCAGCAAGATGGATTTTTAGATAAAGAATTAATTACCGTTAAAGATTTACCAAAAGACCAGAGACCAATTAATCAAAAATGGTCTTGGGACAGAATTTTGCGTTCACCATACATAAAACAGGCAGACACCCTACAAGGGTTTTACTTTTTTGAAGATCACTTTACATCTGAAGAGTTAGAGCGACATTTCGATTTCTATGAGCCATTTACAGTTCATGAAAGTTCTTTATCTCCTTGTGTTCATAGTATTCAGGCTGCGAAGTTAGATAGGATGGATCAAGCTTATGAATTCTATTTAAGGACATCTAGACTAGACCTTGACGATTACAACAAAGAAGTACATGAAGGTTTGCATATTACATCTATGGCTGGGACGTGGATGAGTGTTGTTGAAGGATTTGGTGGTATGCGAATTAAAAATAATATGCTTTCTTTTGAACCTAAAATCCCTGATTTATGGAATGGTTACTCATTTAAAATTAACTTTAGAAACCAAATTTTAAAAGTTGTTGTAAATCAAAACGAAACATATTTTCAACTCAACGGAACTGAAGATTTACAAATCTTGGTTAACGGCAAAAAGGTGAATATAACTCCAAATAACCTTGTTAAAGTTTAAAAAATGAAAAATATTGTTTTAGCGCTAATATGTGTTACACTATTTGTAGCTTGCAAGCAACAAGAAGAAAATACAGATCAGGATGTAGCTCAAGAAGTTAAAATATCTAATACTTCTTTAGACAGAGTTGAACCACCTAATTGGTGGATTGGTTTGAAGGACAAATCACTCCAATTATTAGTTAAAGAAGATAATATTGGAAACTCAACTCCAAATATATCTTATGCTGGAGTTACAATTGATAAAGTTCATAAAGCCGATAGTCCGAACTATTTATTTATTGATTTTACAATTTCAGAGAACACTAAAGCAGGTAAATTTGATATTGTTTTTAAATATGAAGATGGCGCAGAAAAAAGACATACTTATGAGTTAAAAGAAAAAATAAAACCATCTGAAGAATTCATAGGTTTCAATAGTTCTGACGCTATATTTCTAATAACGCCAGACCGTTTTGCAAATGGAGATGAGTCAAATGATATAGTTGAAGGTTTAAACGAAACTAAAATTGATAGAACAGATGGTTACGCTAGGCATGGAGGTGATATTCAAGGAATAATTAACCACATTGATTATATACATGAATTGGGTTTTACATCTGTTTGGCCAACGCCAGTTTTAACGAATGATATGCACATAGGGTCGTATCATGGATATGCAATTACAGACTATTATCAAGTAGATCCTCGTTTTGGAACGATGGATGATTATAAAAACCTTGCTATTAAATTAAGAGATAAAGGTATAAGTCTCATCATGGATCAAGTTGCTAATCACTGCGGATTGGAACATTGGTGGATGAAAGATTTGCCTTTTAATGATTGGGTGAATAATCAAAAATACTTTGAAGAAAATAAAGAAAATTGGAACAACAATACTGTCAAAAGATCTAATCATAGAAGAACTACAAATCAAGACATGTATGCTTCAGAAAGTGACAGAAGCGGAAATACAGATGGTTGGTTTGTTGCAACTATGCCAGATTTAAATCAACGTAATCCGTTCATGGCTAAATACATCATTCAAAATAGTATTTGGTGGATTCAAACGTTAGAATTGGGTGGAATTAGACAAGATACATATCCATATCCAGACAAAAATTTTATGGCAGATTGGGCAGGAGCGATAATGAATGAATATCCTGATTTCTCGATTGTTGGGGAAGAATGGAGTTATAACCCATTGTTGGTTGCTTATTGGCAAGCTGGAAACAAGAATAATGACGGGTACGAGTCTAATTTAAAATCTACCATGGATTTCCCAATGATTAAAGCCATTAAAGAAGGCTTAAACGAAGAAGAATCATGGGACGAAGGCTTGGTTAAAATGTATGAAGGTTTAGCTAACGATTTCAATTATGCTAAACCGAATGATATCATGGTTTTTATGGATAATCATGATAAAAGTAGAGTATATACAGAGTTTGGAGAAGATATAATCAAAACCAAAATGGCAATGGGTTATATATTGTGTTTGCCGCGAATTGCACAAGTGTATTACGGCACAGAAATATTAATGAACGATACTGAAAATCCAGGGGACCATGGTTTAATAAGAACAGATTTTCCAGGAGGTTGGAAAGGAGATAAAGTCAATGCGTTTACCGGTGAAGGATTGACAGATGAACAAAAAAGTATGCAAGACTTCATGAAAAAAGTGTTGAATTACAGAAAATCCAGTAAAGCAATACACGAAGGTAAAACAGTACACTTTTCACCTTTTATGAGAACTTATTTTTTGTTTAGAGTACTTAATGATGAAATTGTTGTGCATATAATAAACAAAAATGATTCACCAATTACTTTAGATTTAAATCGTTATGTTGAAATAGGCTTACAAGGAAAATCCTTAAAAAATATTATTACAAACGAAACTTTTATTTGGAACGACTCCATTGAACTAAAAGAAAAAGGCAGCATCATACTAACAACAAAATTAAATTAATGTATCTCACTGAACTTGTCGAAGTGCAATCGAGAGGTTTAACTAAATATGAAACAACTGATTTACATACTATTTGTTCTACTTTATCAAACTGCGTTTGCTCAAGTTACTTTTATAGTTAGTGAATTACCTGAAAACACATCAGAAAATGCGTCAATTTATATTTCAGGAGATTTTGAAGGCTGGTCTGGAGGACAAGATTCTTATAAGTTAGTTAAAAAAGATGGCTTATACAGTATTACAATTCATGATCTAAAAGGCACGATTAACTTTAAGTTTACACAAGGTTCTTGGGATACTGTAGAACTAGATCTTGAGGGAAATCAAATTGATAATCGTAGTTACACTATTAAAAAATCAAACGATACTGTAAAGGTCAAAATTTTAATTTGGGATAAAAGTAGTGGCGGTGTACAATCAACAAAAGCAAATAATGTTTTTGTGTTATCTGAAGAATTTGAAATCCCACAATTAAAGCGAAAACGTAGAGTTTGGATATATTTACCACCAAACTACAAAACTTCTAATCAATCTTTTCCAGTTGTCTATATGCACGATGGTCAAAATCTTTTTGACAACAGTTCATTATTTTCAGGTGAATGGGAAGTTGATGAAACGCTTAACAACTTATTTAAAGAAGAAAGTTTCAGTGTCATTGTTGTTGGAATTGATAATGGAGGCGATAAGAGATTAGATGAATACTCACCTTGGTCTAACGAGAAATATGGCGGTGGAGAAGGTGATGAGTATCTTGAATTCATTGTTGAAACATTAAAACCATTTATTGATTCGCAGTATAATACATTAACAGATAAAGCAAATACAGCCATTATTGGTAGCTCAATGGGCGGTCTTATTTCGCATTATGCAGGATTAAAATACCCAAGCGTCTTTGGTAAAGTTGGCGTGTATTCTCCAGCGTTTTGGTTTGCTCCAGAAATGATTGATTTTTCTAAAACGCATGGAAATATTCAAGATACAAAAATGTATTTTTTAGCTGGAGGGAAAGAAGGTGGTAATACAACTTTTGAAGAAATTAATCAGACAGTAAAAGATATGAATAACATTATTGATATCTTAAAAGGTCAAGAATTTCCTCCTGAAAATATCCAATCCAAATTAGTACCTGAAGGAAAACATAACGAAGCGCTTTGGAGAAATAGTTTTGAAGAAACTATGCGTTGGTTGTTTCCAGAAGCTATTAAGAAAAGAGAGTTTATTAATGCTTATCTAACTGAAGATAATCAAGTGATTGTTGAAGTTTCTGATGGAAATTATTTAATTCAGTTTTATAATTCTAAAATTGTAGAAACATCATTTATTCCAAACGGAGAAAAATTTAATAAAAATTCACACGCTGTCATTTTAGAACCAACCTTCGAGTCTCATGAATTTATTGATGAAGGCAATATGGCTACATTTAAAACTTCAGGAATAACGGTTAAGATTCAAAAAGAGCCTTTTCATATATCATATTTGCATAAAGGAACTGAATTAACATCTGAACGAAATGGCTATCAAAAAAACGATGAATTTGAAACCATACAATTCAATTTGAATGAAGATGAAGTTTTGTATGGTGGTGGAGCAAGAGCTCTTGGAATGAATCGTCGTGGCAACCGTTTAGAACTTTACAATAAAGCCGATTATGGTTATGAAACATACAGCGATTTACTGAATTTCACATTGCCAATAGTTTTGTCTTCAAACCAATATATGATTCATTTTGATAATGCGCCAATTGGCTTTTTAGATTTAGACAGTAAAAAAGACAATACACTTACTTACGAAACTATTTCTGGACGAAAAACTTATCAAGTTATTGTAGGTGATTCTTGGCATGATTTAATAGATAACTATACAAATTTAACTGGAAAGCAACCTATGCCACCACGTTGGGCTTTGGGTAATTTCTGTAGTAGATTTGGGTATCATTCACAACGCGAGACAATAGAAACAATTAATAAATTTAAGAAAGAAAAAATTCCAGTTGATGGTATTATACTTGATTTATACTGGTTTGGAAAAACAATACAAGGAACCATGGGGAATCTTGAATTTTATAGAGATTCATTTCCAAATCCGAAGCAAATGATAAAGGATTTAAAAGATAATAATGTTGAAACTATTCTTATCACAGAACCCTTTATTTTAACTACTTCAAAGCGGTGGGAAGAAGCAGTGAATAAAGATGTTTTAGCAAAAGATTCAATAGGAAACCCATTTAAGTACGATTTCTATTTCGGAAATACGGGTTTAATTGACATCTATAGTGAAAAAGGAAATAATTGGTTTAAAGATATTTATAAAGATTTATCTGAATTGGGTGTTACCGGATTTTGGGGTGATTTAGGTGAGCCAGAAGTGCATCCAAAAAATCTGATTCACGCTATGGGAACAGCAGACGAAGTACACAATATTTATGGGCATGATTGGGCAAAATTAGTTAATGAGGCTTACCATGAAGTATTACCAAACCAAAGACCCTTTATATTAATGAGGGCTGGCTATTCTGGGTCTCAACGATTTGGTTTAATACCTTGGTCTGGTGATGTGAATAGAACTTGGGGCGGTTTGCAAAGTCAAACAGAAATTGCCTTACAAATGGGTATGCAAGGATTAAGTTATATGCATTCTGATTTGGGCGGATTTGCTGGCGCAAATCCTGACAACGAGCTCTATAAGCGTTGGTTACAATATGGTGTCTTTCAGCCTATTTACAGGCCACATGCACAAGAAGAAGTGCCAAGTGAACCTGTGTTTAGAGAGGAAAGTACAAAACAAAATGCTAAAAAATCTATAGAGCTACGCTATAAATTACTACCGTATAATTATTCACTTGCTTTTGAGAATAATCAAAAGGGAACACCTTTGATGCGACCTTTATTTTTTGAAGAGTTTGATAATAAATCGCTGCAAACAAATATGTCAACATATTTATGGGGGAATGATTTTTTAATAACCCCAATAGTGAATTCAGGCGTAAAAGAAAAAGAAGTGTATTTCCCAAAAAATAATATCTGGTTCGATTTTTATACTGATGAAAAAGTGGTTGGAGGACAAACAAAAACTGTATTGGTAAACAAAGAAAATATACCAACTTTTGTTCGTGCAGGAGCCATTATTCCTATGGCAAAACCAATGCAATCTACAAAAGAGTATGCTGGTAATGAATTGGTTATTCATTACTATTTTGACGAATCTATTAAAGAAAGTGTATATGAACTATATAATGACGACGGATTGACAAACCAAGCTTTTGAAAAGGGACAATATGAGCTTTTAGAATTTGAATTCGAACTAGAAAAAGACATTTTAGAAATTGAATTTGAAGCAGAAACGGGTTCAGATTATCACACATCACAAAAGCAAATAGAAGTTGTTATATATAATATAAAAGAAAAACCTAGACGCGTTAAACAGGACGGAAAAAAAATTGAGATGATTTGGGATACAAATACCAAAACATTAACGATTCCTTTTATTTGGAACACAAAAAATGTGTCTGAATTTAAAATTGACCTATAACAAGTTATCAAATGAAAAAACAGCTTACATATCTTTTAATTACAGTAGTTGTAATGTTATTTAGTTGTAATAGATATAAAGAACCAGTCAGAGCACCTATATCATCAAAAAAACAAGCCAAAAAGGAAGTTATTTACCAAGTATTTACTAGGCTTTTTGGAAACTCAAATACAACTAATAAACCTTGGGGAACCATAGAGGAAAACGGTGTAGGAAAGTTTAACGACTTTACAAATAAAGCACTCAAAGAAATTAAAGATTTAGGAGTAACATATATCTGGTATACTGGTGTACCACATCATGATGTCATTACAGATTATACACAATTTGGTATTTCAAATGACGATCCAGATATTGTTAAAGGTCGAGCTGGCTCACCTTATGCCGTTAAAGATTATTATAATGTAAATCCAGATTTGGCATTGAATGTTGAGAATAGATTGGAAGAGTTTAAAGCGTTAATTGTTCGTACGCACAAAGCCGAAATGAAGGTCATAATTGATATTGTTCCTAATCATGTGGCTCGTAATTATAAAAGCTTAACAAATCCTGAAGGCGTTGAAGATTTTGGTGCTTCAGACGATACGTCGAAAACATATCATGTAAACAATAATTTTTATTACAACCCGGGAGAAGCATTTAAAGTACCAAAGTTTCTGAATGGATATTTGCCGCTAGGTGGTGAAAAGCACCCAATGTCTGATAAGAAATTTAAAGAAATTCCAGCAAAGTGGACAGGAAATGGCTCGCGTTTATCGCAGCCTAGTTTCCATGATTGGTACGAAACCGTAAAAGTAAATTATGGTATAAAACCAGATGGCACAAAAGATTTTGTTGAATTACCGAAAGGCTTTGAAAGTAAAGATTATAAAGCTCACTTCGAATTTTGGAATGACAAAATCGTTCCAAATTCTTGGGCAAAGTTTAGAGATATTGCATTATATTGGTTGGATTTTGGAGTTGATGGTTTCAGATATGATATGGCAGAAATGGTGCCAGTTGAGTTTTGGAGTTACATGAATTCAGCAATTAAAATGAAGAATCCTAATGCTTTTTTATTGGCAGAAGTTTATAATCCTTCACTTTACAGAGATTATATTAAAAAAGGAAAAATGGATTATTTATACGACAAAGTTCAACTTTATGATACTTTGAAACATGTGATGCAAGGTCATGGTAAAACAGATAATATTCCACCAATTCAAGAAGAATTGGCTGATATTGAACATCACATGCTTCATTTTCTAGAAAACCATGATGAACAACGTATTGCGAGTTCTGATTTTGCAGGAAGTGCTCAAAAAGGAAAACCAGCAATGGTGGTTTCTTCAACAATAAGTACATCGCCAACGTTAGTATATTTTGCACAAGAGTTAGGCGAACCAGGCGAAGAAGATTTAGGGTTTGGTGATCCAACACGTACATCAATTTTTGATTATGGTAGCGTGCCATGTATTGTAAAGTGGAGTAATAACAAGAATTTTGATGGAGGACAATCTACAGATCAGGAAAAAGAGTTGCGAGATTTTTATAAACGTTTATTAAATTTTACGATTAACAGTTCTGCATTGGCTGAAAACTATCAAGATATTCATCATTTTAATCGCCAAAATACAAAAGGATACAACGATAAAGTATTGTCTTTTGTACGTTGGAGTGATGATGAAAAACTTATAATTATTTCTAATTTCAATGCTAAAGACACTTATAGTTTTGAGTTAGGCTTACCTAAATACATTGTTAAAAAATGGCGTTTAAATGATGGTGAATATATAGTAGAAGACCAATTGTACAATGTATTCACCCAAAATTTGAATGTCGAAAATGGTGAAGCTAAAATTTCTATAGAAATTAAACCTTTAGAGTCATTTATTCTTAAAATAAAATAGTGAAATGAATACAAGAAGAGTATTATTGATTTTATGTTTCGTAGTTTTTGTTAATTGTGAAAACAAGAAAAAAATTGAAACGCAAAAAGTAGTTTCTCAAAATACTGAAGAGCCATTTATTTGGGAAGGAGCCAATATTTATTTTCTTTTAACAGATAGATTTAATAATGGAGATATTGCTAATGATACAATTATTGATAGATCGGTTAAGACTGGAAAACTTCGTGGTTTTGAAGGTGGTGATATTAAAGGTGTGACTCAAAAAATAGAAGAAGGCTATTTTACAGACCTTGGTATTAATGCCATTTGGATGACTCCAATTGTAGAGCAAATTTATGGCGCTACAGATGAAGGTACTGGCAATACATATGGATATCATGGATATTGGACTAAAGATTGGACAAGGATTGATCCAAATTATGGAACAAAAGAAGATTTGAAAGCACTGGTTGATGTTGCTCATAAAAACGGAATTCGCATTATACTAGATGCTGTGATTAATCATACAGGCCCTGTTACTGAAATAGATCCTGTTTGGCCGAGTGATTGGGTAAGAACAGAACCTCAATGTCAATACAATAATTATGAAAATACAATCACATGTACATTGGTAAAGAATCTTCCAGATATAAAAACTGAAAGCAACGATAATGTTGAACTACCAGATCAATTGGTTGAAAAATGGAAAGCAGAAGGTCGTTATGAAGAAGAGGTTGCAGAACTAGAAGAATTTTTTAAAAGAACTGGTCATCCAAGAGCACCTCGTTTTTATATCATGAAATGGCTTACAGACTATATTACTGAATTTGGTTTTGATGGTTACAGATGTGATACTGTAAAGCATACTGAAGAACATGTATGGCAAGAGTTCAAAACAGAGTGCGATTATGCATTTAACCAATTCAAAAAAGAAAACCCAGATAAAGTATTAGATGATAATAAGTTTTATTTAGTTGGTGAAGTATATAATTATGGAATTAGCGGTGGAAAATATTTTGACTTTGGTGATAAAAAAGTAAACTACTTTGATGATATGTTTGCAAGTCAGATAAATTTTGAATTTAAATGGAACGCTGCTCAAATGAATATAGAAGATATGTTTGTGAAATATGACTCCATACTTCAAGTTCAATTAAAAAGTTATGGTGTATTAAATTATTTAAGCTCGCATGATGATGGTAGTCCATTCGATCCAAAAAGAGAAAAACCGTTTGAGACTGCGACAAAATTATTGTTATCGCCAGGAACATCGCAAGTGTATTATGGTGATGAATCAAATAGATCACTTGTTATTGAAGAAACAATAGGCGATGCTACATTACGTTCTTTCATGAATTGGGATGATGTTAAGCATGATAAATACACACAGTCAATATTATCACATTGGCAAAAGCTTGGTCAGTTTAGAAAAAATCATCCAGCCATTGGTGCAGGAAAACACAAAATGATAACTGAAAAACCATTCACCTTTTATAGAAGTTTCACTAAAGAGGGTTTCGAAGATTTTGTTGTGATTGGGTTAGATTTACCAAAAGGAACTAAATCATTAAATGTATCTGCTGTTTTTAAAAATGGAGACCTTGTTCACGATGCATATTCTATGCAAAATGTAAAAGTTAATGATGGACAAGTTAATATTGAATCCGAATTTAATATTGTGCTATTAGAAAAGATATAAAAAAAAAGCTTCAATCAAGTTGAAGCTTTTTTATTTATTTACCATTCATTTATTCAGTGGATGCTGATGAGAATTTACCATAAATCAGACTGGTTATTATTCCTAAAACAGTGAAAACAACTAGATTTAAAATACCATTAACAATGGTGTCGCCTAAAGCCATGTGAGAGAATGCAAGATCAAACCAGCGCTCGCCAAACCCGATTAGTATTCCAACCCATAAACCAAATTGAGCTCCTTCAGAAACACTATGGTGTCCTCTGGCCCATTTTGAATAGATTGTAGAAAATGCAAAAGCTGTGATTAAACAGGCAATAATTAAATGCAGATGTTCAGGATTACTTTCTTCATTTGATGAAAAAAAGTAAGGCCCAACAACTTCCCATAAAAAGAACCCTCCAAAATACGTCCAAATGGCTCCTACTAATGTCGAAATTAAATTTGTTTTTGAAAACATAATAATTAGTTTTAGTTAGTAAATATGAAATTAAATATAGTCAAAATTGTGATATTCATAATAAAACCATAAAAATATTATGAACAATTTAATTTGTTACAATTGACCTATTTTTACGTCTAATTAAAAATATTATTAACTTTATAGTATTTTAAAGATTAAAGGCAAATGAATAACGAAGATTACTTGGAGTCTCCAATGCTCATAAAAATAAGCTTTAATAAGTTGTTAGAGCAGTATGAGAAATTGGCAAATAGCGAAGACAAGTTTATTTCAGAAAAGGCTAGACGTATATTGAAAATCCAAGAGCATATTCCTGAATTAAGAGAAGGTTTCACAGATTTTTCTTTATTAGATAAGTATGCAAAAGAAATAAAATTCATTTTGCAAGATTCATTTAGTGAAGTTTTGACCCACAACGAAATAAAAGCTGCGTCTGTACCATTTCAAAATACGATATTCAACCTTTCAGAAAGATTTAAAAAAATAATAGGTACTGCAGGGAACGACTTTGAGCTTAAGATACAGAACATGCCAAAAGGCGATACTTATATTATTGCATGTACAATCATTTTAAAATTTTGTTATGGTTACAATTTGAATTTAAGACGACCGTTTTTTTACGAAATACCTGATGCAGATGGTATAATTCGTTACTACAAAATTTTATACAATGCTGATTTTGTTGAAATCATTCGTACAGAACGCGCAAAAAAAATCACTCAAGAAGATGTTGATGAGTTACTGGATAATTATGATGATTTAAATCTGTGGAAAAAAAAGTTTCCGGCTGAAGGTTATATTTTTAAGGGATTTGTTATTTCTAATATGTTTGATGTTACTGACGATCAGTCTATATCTAACATCAAATCTAGCTTAATTTCAGAAGGTCAACTTTACAGTGAAAAACCTACGTCAGTATTTCATGATATTTTCCGTTCTTTTTTGAATATTAAAGATTTAGAAGTAGGCTTTTCCCACTTTGATAGAGAAAATAAAACTTTTAGGCGGTTTTATGGAGGAGTAGGTTTAAACAGTTATTTATTGAATAACGAAGATCACATGACTTGTAAAGAATCCCTATGTAAATGGTCATATAATCAATTAATTAATGAAAACAAGTATTTTTCGATTTCAGATATAGATAAAGCCTATGAGTTGTCAAAAGGTAAGGCGCCACAAATAAACGCTTTTAAAGAGCAAGGTATTAAGAGTGTTGTATTGGCCCCAATTGCCAATAATAAAGAATTACTCGGAATTTTAGAATTTGTGTCTTACAAACCTAAAGTATTAAACAGTATAAATGCCAATAAACTTACAGATGTGCTGCCATTTATTTTGAGTGCTGTAGAACGTTCTAAAGCCGAAAGAGAAAACTTAATTGAAGCCATAATTCAGCAAGAATGCACTTCTATACATCCTAGTGTACATTGGAGGTTTAAGGACGAAGCTAGCAATTTTATTAAAGAACTGGCCAAAGGAAATGATGTATCGTTTAAGAAGGTAACCTTTGAAGATGTTTATCCACTCTATGGCCAAATAGATATTAAAGGTTCTTCCGAAGCAAGAAATAGAGCAACGGTTAAAGACCTAAAATTACAACTTAATGAAGCTAAAGAAATAATAGAAGTCGTATTAAAAGCTAACAATTTACCTATTTATGAAGAATTAATATTTCAGATCGATGGTTTTTTAGAAGATTTAGAAAGTCATTTTCAAGTGGATTCAGAACAAAGAATAACCTCTTTTTTCAGAAATGAAATCACTCAATTATTTTATCATTTGTTAAAAGAGAAAGTTTTATCATCAAGAATTGATGAATACTTTAATAGAATAGATAATAAATTAAATGTCATATATAAGTTCAGAAAACAATATGATGATACCATTTCTTTAATCAATGAAAAGATGAGCATGCTTTTAGATAATAAACAAGTTGAAGCACAAGAAATGTATCCTCACTTTTTTGAGAGATTTAAAACAGATGGCGTTGAACATAACATGTATATTGGCCAATCTATAACAAGAGAAGATACCTTTAATAAAATTTATCTCTACAATTTAAGGCTATGGCAGTTGCAAGTGATGTGTGAGATGGAGAATGAGTATTACCGGCTTCAGAATGATCTTCCAATAAAATTTGATGCAACATCAATGATACTTGTTTTTGGGTCGCCATTAGCAATTAGTTTTAGAATGGATGAAAAACAATTTGATGTTGATGGTACCTATAATGCAAGATATGAGATTGTAAAAAAGAGGGTTGATAAGGCTTTCATAAAAGGAACAAAAGAGAGAATTACCAAAAAAGGAAAAATTACTATTGTGTATTCACAAAAGAGTGATGAATCAGAATATTTAAAATACATTAAGTTTTTGCAATCTAAACACTATTTGGGCAATGATGTTGAGATAGTTGAATTACAAGATCTCCAAGCAGTAACGGGGCTTAAGGCCATAAGAGTAAGTATTCTATATAATAAAAATCAAGATGATAAAGAATTCTATACATACGACGATTTAATGAAAGAAATAAAGGCTTAATTCTCTATATACTGAAAAGCAATTGCAAAAGCTGTAACACTAACTAAAATACCTATAATGAAAATGGTATATGTAATGCGCAATATTTTGTATTTCCTATCAAGCACCTTGCCTAAAAAATAAAGGTCTTTAATTAATGAGTTGTATAAATAATCTTTGTCTTTCATAAGCTCGTTCATAGCCCATTCAAAATCGTCTAATTTCATCTTATGAAAGTTACCAAAGAACAATAAATTAACCTTTTTATTTTCAACGTCTTCCTTTGTAAATTTTCCACTTGTTACATTTGGTCTTGTTGCCAAGACAGATAATACCATGGCTGCTATGGTAAAAGTAATAAAAATAATTGTCGGATAAATTAAATAACCATTTGAAGGGTTATCGAGCTTTGGAATTAGATTAGATAACAACAATGAGATAATAATGGCATTTACCGAAAGTAAAATATTCGCCTTTGTATCAGCAATGTCACTCAAATCAATATGATTTCTTAAAGTTACCCTAAACATAGTTTCTATGCCACGTTCAGGGATTTTTGCTCTCTTTTTTTTGAGCGCAAGTTCTTCATTTTTTACTTTATCTTTAACTTCAGTTTGTTTGTGTTTATTTAAATTTTTGAATAAAGAAGCAAGATTAATGTCTTTTCCTGTTTGCCAATTATTTAGTGCAAAATTTGTATGAAAATTGTGCTTTTTGGTTAAAAACAATATGTTCTCTTCTGTCCACTCTACATCAGTAAACAATTTATTGCGGGTTAATCTCCACTCATTTCTTAATAGTTCACTTATTTGAATAAACTCATTGTCCTTAAAATGCCCATAATCGGAATCGCAAATAACTTTTTCAAACAAAGTTTTAGGCTCGTAATCCATTTTTGTCGCCAAAATCAATTTAGAGATAACTTCTACCCTTTGTTCATCTATTCCATTTTCTAATAAAAAAGATTTAGCAATTTCGGCACTTTTAGCTTCATGATTATCACATCCTTCTATAAATCCTGTGTCATGAAACCAGGCTGCTAAAATCAAATTTTCGGCGTCAATTCCAGATATGCCTTCACCTTCAATAATTTCTTGAATACTTTTAACAACTCGTCTTGTATGACCTAAATTGTGGTATACATAAACATGAGAAAGTTTATTTGCTAGAAGGTTTGAAACAAATATCTCTACTTCTTTAAGTAAATTAGTCATTCATTGATTATTTTTACTAAAATAGTTAATTATTTATTTATGAGGTTTTATAAAAACACATTACTACTTTTTGTGTTATTGCTTATAACTGCTTGTGCTACTTATAAGCCACAATACGATGCAAATTATGTGCAAGAAAATTTCCCTTATGACAAAACGATTAAACATTCATTTTATTTGATTGGAGATGGAGGCAATTCACCTTTAGGAGAACAGACTGGTACATTAAAAATGCTAGAGGCAGATTTAAAAACAGCATCTAAACACAGTACGCTACTTTTTCTCGGAGACAATATTTATCCTCATGGTATGCCAAAAAAGGATGAGAAGCAACGTGCATTTGCTGAACATCAACTAAAAGCACAAACGCAGTTAGCAAAAGACTTTAAAGGAAGAACTATTTTTATTCCTGGAAATCATGATTGGTATTCAGATGGGTTAAAAGGATTAAAACGTCAAGAAAAATTTATTGAAGATTTAATTGGGAAAAACACATTTTTACCCGAAGATGGTTGTCCATTAAAGAGAATTAAAATAGGTAGCGATATTGTGCTGCTTATTGTTGACTCGTCATGGTACTTAACTAATTGGGACAAACATCCAACCATGAATGATGATTGCGAAATTCAAACTAGAGGAGCTTTTTTTGATAAATTTGAAAGTGAAATAAAAAAAGCAAGAGGAAAAACAACCATTGTAGCTATTCATCATCCAATGTTTACAAATGGACCTCATGGTGGTCAATACGATTTTAAATCTCACATGACACCACTTCCAGGTTTAGGAACTTTAAAAAATGTGATCAGGAAAACAAGTGGTATTTCGCCAGAAGATTTACAAAACAAAAGATACACAGAATTTAGAAAACGCATCGTTACCTTATCTCAAGAAAATGATAAAGTCATTTTTGTCTCTGGACATGAACATAATTTACAATACATAATTAAGGACAATATACCTCAAATTATTAGTGGTTCAGGTTCTAAAATAAATCCTACTCGAAATATAAATGGCGGTAAATTCAGTTCAGGAGAGTCTGGTTATGCTAGACTGGATGTTTTTGAAAATGGTTCGTCGCATGTTCGTTTTTATTCGGCAACAGAAAATAAAGTTGTTTTCGAATCTTCAGTTTTAGCTGAAGATAAAAAATATGATACGTCTAAATTTGATGCTATATTTCCAAATGAAGAAATAGCTTCAATTTATACTAAAGAAGAAACTACAAAAAGTGATTTTTACACCAAAGTTTGGGGAAAGCGTTACAGACAAGATTATAGTGTAAATGTTACAGCACCAACAGTTAATTTGGATACACTATTTGGAGGATTAAAACCTATTAGAAAAGGAGGAGGACACCAATCCTTATCTTTAAGATTAGAAGATAAAAATGGCAAAGAATATGTGTTAAGAGCCATGAGAAAAAGTGCTGTACAATACATTCAGGCCGTTGGATTTAAAGATCAGTATGTAAAAACTGATTTTGAAGATACTGCAACGGAAGATTTATTGCTCGATTTTTTCGCAGGTTCACATCCATATTCATCTTTCGTTGTTCCCACACTTTCAAAAGCTGTTGATATTTATCATACAAATCCTGTGTTGTATTATGTGCCAAAGCAAAAAGCGCTTGGTAATTTTAATAATGAATTTGGAGATGAATTGTATATGATTGAAGAACGCCCAGGAGATGGTCATGGAGATAATTCAAGTTTTGGTTTTTCAAACAAAATTATTAGTACAGACGATATGCTTTACGATCTTCATAAAAATGAAAATCATAGTATTGATGAAGAGATGTATATACGGGCTCGATTGTTTGATATGGTTATTGGCGACTGGGATAGACACCAAGACCAATGGCGTTGGGCAATATTTAAAGAAAATGGAAAAACAATTTACAGACCTGTTCCACGAGATAGAGATCAGGCATTTTCAATTATGAGTGATGGCTTTTTACCAAACATACTCACAAAACTAATACCTGGTTTACGTTTATTAGAAGCCTATGATGAAGAATTAAAAAGCCCCAAGTGGTTTAATTTAGAACCTTATCCTTTAGATAAAGCATTGATTACAAAATCTGATAAATCTGTTTGGGATGTACAAATACAGCAAATAGTTGATGTATTAAATGATGATGTTATTAATAAGGCATTTACTAATCTCCCAAAAGAAGTTAATCAACAATCGGTTAAAGAAATAAAAAGAAAATTAAAGGGAAGGTTGAATAACTTACAAGAAATATCCGATGCATATTATGCTTATTTAAATAAGTATGTAGTCATTATCGGAACAGATAAAGACGATGTATTTGAGGTTACAAGATTAGCAAATGGTAATACAAAAGTTGAAGCTTTTAGAATTAAAAAAGGAAAAAAAGGAGATATCTTTCATAGTAGAACTTATAATACAAGAGATACCAAAGAAATATGGATTTATGGTTTAGATGATGATGATGTTTTTAAAGTTTCTGGCAATGGTGATAAACTGATTAAAGTTCGTATAATAGGAGGACAAAATAAAGACACTTATGATATAGAAAACGGAAAATCAATAGTGCTTTATGATTATAAATCTAAAGAGAATAAATTTTTGAATGATAATGGAAAGAAAAGCCTCACAGATGATTATGGAATTAATGTTTACGATTATAAGAAACTAAAAAATGATTCTAACGAGCTCATTCCTACGATTGGAATAAATCCTGATGATGGTTTTAAAATAGGGTTTTTAGATAAATACACGACTTACAAATTCGAACAAAACCCGTTTACAACACAGCATACATTTTCCGGAGCATATTATTTTTCCACCAATGGATTTGAGTTAAAATATGGTGGAGAGTTTGCTAACATATTCCAAAACTGGAATTTTAAAATTGAGTCTGTTTTTACAAGTCCAAACTACAGTATTAACTTTTTTGGATATGGAAACAGTACACCAAATAATGAAGCTGACGATAATGATGGTATTGATGTAGATAAAGATTATAACAGAGTAAAATTAAGCACCTTTAGTTTATCACCTTCACTAGTTTGGAGAGGGCAATTGGATGCACAGTTTAAATTTGGATTAAGATATGAATCTATTGAAGTAGAAGAAATAGAAGACAGATATATTAACACATTTTATGTTGAAAATAACGAAGAAAGTCATAATCATTTTTTTGGAGTGGAAACATCTTATGAATTTGAAAATAGAGATTACAAAGCATTTCCAACATTAGGAATGGGTTTTAGTCTTACTGCTGGATATAGATCAAACTTAAAAGAATCAAAAGGGTTTGGTTACATAATTCCATCATTGAGTTTTAATTATAAAATTGATTCAGAAGGACAGTTGGTTTTTGCAACAAAATTTAAAGGTCATTTAAATATAGGTGATGATTTTGAGTTTTACCAAGCAGCAAGTATAGGAGGTGACGATGGACTTCGTGGTTACAGAAATCAACGCTTTACTGGCAAAAGTTCATTTTATCAAAGTACAGACATACGATTAAATTTACACGAAACCAAAACGTCTATTGTACCATTAATTATTGGAATTTATGGAGGTTTCGATTATGGTCGAGTTTGGATTGATAATAGTTTAGTAACAGAATTGGATTATAATACAAATGGAATGAATACCTCTATTGGTGGTGGTGTTTTTTTTAATGCTTTAGATGTATTATCATGTAATCTAGCAACTTTTAATAGTGATGATGGTTTGAGGCTTACTTTTGCTTTTGGATTTGAGTTTTAATCTATATAAATTCAACTAGATTATAAATTGTATGACATATTTGGATGTATTAATTATTGGAGGTGGAGCTGCAGGCTTTTTTGCAGCCATTAACATTGCTGAACAAAATCCAAATTTAAAAATCACCATTTTAGAACGTGGAAAAGAAGGACTGCAAAAAGTCAAAGTTTCTGGTGGTGGACGTTGTAATGTAACACATGCTGAATTTATTCCTCAAGATTTGGTTTTAAATTATCCGAGAGGAGAAAAAGAATTACTTGGGCCATTTCATACATTTATGACTGGAGACACCATAGAATGGTTTGAAAAAAGAGGTGTAGAATTAAAAATTGAAGACGATGGGAGAATGTTTCCAGTTTCAAACTCATCACAAACCATTGTTGATTGTTTTTTAAATGAAGCAAATAAAAATAAGGTTAATGTATTATATAACCAATCTGTAATAGCCATTAAAAAACAAAATAAAGTTTGGACGGTTATTACAAAACAAGATGAATTTTCATGTAATAAGTTAATCGTAGCTACAGGAAGCAATACAAAAATATGGAAGGTTTTAGAAAATTTAGATCACACCATTTCACAACCAGTACCTTCCTTATTCACATTTAATGTCAATGATAAACGTATAAAAAGCATTCCCGGAGTTGTAGCTCAAAATGTTGAGGTAAAAGTTATTGGAAGTAATTTAGAGAGTCATGGTCCATTGCTTATTACACATCAAGGATTTAGTGCGCCAGCCATTTTAAAATTATCAGCTTTTGGAGCTTTAGAGTTGGCGAAACATGATTATAAATTTGAAATTGAAATTAATTTTATAGGGTTGCCTTTTAATGATTGTTTAGAAAGATTAAAGACCTTAAAACAAGAATTAAACAAGAAAACCCTTTTTAAATTCTCACAATTTGAATTGCCTAAACGTCTTTGGCGGCAATTGGTTTTAGCTTCAAATATTAATGAAACTACCACATGGGCAGATGTTAATAAACGTCAATTAGAAGCTTTTGCAAATCAACTTACAAAAGCCGTATTTAAAGTTGATGGGAAAAGCACTTTTAAAGAAGAATTTGTCACTGCTGGAGGCATCGACTTAAAAGAAGTTAATTTTAAAACCTTTGAAAGCAAGTTGCATAAAAATCTATACTTTGCAGGTGAAGTGTTAAATATAGATGCTATTACAGGAGGTTTTAATTTTCAAAATGCTTGGACTGGTGCTTATATAATTGCGCAAAATATTTCAGAATAGATGACTACATACATTGCATTATTAAAAGGGATTAATGTTGGAGGGCATAAAAAAGTTCCAATGGTAGAATTGAGAGAATTGTTAACAAATAGCGGATTTCAAAATGTAAAATCTTATATTCAAAGTGGGAATGTTATTTTACAATCAACAGAAAATAATATTGAAAAAATTGAAAGCACAATTAAAAAAGCCATTTTAGACTATTTTGGGTTTGAAGTATCTGTTTTAGTAAAGATTAGAAAAGACTTACAAAACATTTTTGATAATTCTCCATTTTCTGAAGAGAAAAAAAAAGCAAGCTATTTTATGATGTTACATGATGTTCCAGACAAGGATTTAGTTAAAGTTGTATCAGAAAAAAAATATGACAGTGAAGAATATCATATTATTAAAGATTGTATTTATTACTTCTGTGAGAGAGGTTATGGACAAGCCAAGTTTAATGTCAATTTTTTTGAACGAAAATTGCAAACATTTGCAACAGCTAGAAACTACAATACAATGGTAAAGTTGTTATCTTTGTCGGCAGAAAGTAATTCATGACAGAACAAGATTTTATACCAAAAACATATTCTAAAAAAGTTGAAAGGGGCTGCTATACTTGGTCATCACCAAGTAATATTGCGTTGGTAAAATATTGGGGAAAGAGGGAACATCAAATTCCTGAAAATCCGTCTATCAGTTTTACACTTGATGCGTGCAGAACAACCACCACTTTAAGCTTTTCGAAAAAAGATTCTCATAAATATTTTTCTTTTGAGGTTTTATTAGACGGAAAACCAAAAAATGATTTTGAACCTAAAATAGAAACGTTTTTCAAGCGTATAGAAGCCTATTTACCATTTTTAAAAGACTATCATTTTAAGATTGAAACCTCTAACACTTTTCCGCATAGTTCAGGAATTGCTTCCTCTGCTTCAGGAATGAGTGCTTTGGCCTTATGCTTAATAAGTTTAGAAAAGCAACTTGTGATGGATGTCATGTCGAGCGCAGTCGAGACAACTCAAATTGAAAGTTATTTCAACCAAAAAGCATCTTTTTTAGCACGTTTAGGTTCAGGTAGCGCTTGCAGAAGTATTGAAGGCGATTTGGTGGTTTGGGGAAATCACAAAGACATTGATGGAAGCTCGGATTTGTTTGGCATAAAATATCCTTTTGAAGTTCATAATAATTTCAAAAACTACCATGATACAATTCTATTGGTAGATAAAGGAGAAAAACAAGTTAGCAGTACAGTTGGTCATAATTTAATGCACAATCATCCTTTTGCAGAAGAACGTTTTAAGCAAGCTAATCAAAACCTCTCAAAGCTTACCCACGTATTTAAAGTAGGCAATTTAAAGGCGTTCACAGAAATAGTGGAAAGTGAAGCCTTAACACTTCATGCCATGATGATGACAAGTTTGCCTTATTTTATTTTAATGAAGCCCAACACACTTGAAATCATTAATAAGATCTGGAATTTTAGAAACGAAACTGGACTAAATATATGTTTCACATTAGATGCTGGAGCAAATGTACATGTATTATATCCAGAATCTGAAGCCAAAAAAGCTTTAGAGTTTATTCAAAATGAATTAGTTGCATATTGTCAAAACGGACATTATATTTGTGACAGAATTGGTTTTGGTGCAAAACAATTGTAATTTTACAGTTCCAAATCAAATATATTAAATGAAAGGACCTCTATTTTACTCAAAAATTTTACTCTTTGGTGAATACGGAATCATTAAAGACTCTAAAGGGCTTTCAATCC
The DNA here is from genome assembly GCF_040117515.1 of Gilvirhabdus luticola. Classification (NCBI taxonomy): domain Bacteria; kingdom Pseudomonadati; phylum Bacteroidota; class Flavobacteriia; order Flavobacteriales; family Flavobacteriaceae; genus Gilvirhabdus; species Gilvirhabdus luticola. The sequence goes on along the minus strand of NZ_JBEEEN010000001.1, from coordinate 274,857 downwards.
CATACAATTTTTACAATGGTGCTTTAAAAGTTTTAAAAGAGCCGACAGAATATTCTATAAAATCAAATCAAAATTTAAAACGTTTTGTAGCCTATTTACAAACAATTAGTCCAGAATTGGTAACTTTTGATTTTGAATCTCTTAAACAAGATGTTGAAGCCGGAATGTATTTTGATTCTTCTATACCACAAGGTTATGGTGTAGGAAGTAGCGGTGCATTGGTTGCAGCTATTTATGATAAATATGCACATGATAAAATTACAATATTAGAGAATTTAACTCGTGAAAAACTCTTAAAGCTTAAAGCTGTTTTTTCTGAAATGGAATCTTTTTTTCATGGAAAATCTTCAGGGTTAGATCCATTAAACAGTTATTTAAGTTTACCAATTTTAATAAATTCGAAAGATAATATTGAAGCAACAGGTATTCCTTCCCAAAAAACCAATGGTAAAGGTGCTGTATTTTTATTAGATAGTGGAATGACAGGAGAAACTGCTCCTATGGTCAGTATATTTATGGAGAATATGAAGCAAGAAGGTTTTAGGAATATGCTAAAGGAACAGTTTATAAAATATACAGATGCTTGTGTAGAAGATTTCTTAAAAGGCGATATCAAATCACTTTTTAATAATACTAAACATTTATCCAAAGTTGTCCTTAATCATTTTAAACCAATGATACCTAAACAATTCCATGAGCTTTGGAAGAAAGGGATTGAAACCAACGAGTACTATTTAAAACTTTGTGGTTCTGGTGGAGGAGGTTATATTTTAGGGTTTGCCGAAGATATCGAAATAGCAAAGCAATCTCTTTCTGCTTACAAATTAGAAGTGGTCTATAACTTCTAAAATCTCAAAACATGCTTTCTCGAAGACAAAAACACATTTTACTGAAGTTTTTCAGTATGTTTTCTGTGGTTAGAGGATACAATATTTTAATCATTGTTATTGCGCAATATTTAGCTTCAATTTACATTTTAGCACATAATAAATCGTTAAGACAGGTTATTTTTGATTGGAATTTATTGATGTTGGTCATGGCATCGGCAGCGACAATAGCTGGAGGTTATATTATCAATAATTTTTACGATTCTGAAAAAGACCTAATAAACAGACCTCAAAAATCGATGTTGGATAGATTAGTGAGCCAAAATACGAAGCTTTCATTTTATTTTGTGCTAAATTTTTTGGCTGTAATTCTAGCAAGTGCAGTTTCTTTTAGAGCAGTTGTTTTTTTTTCTCTCTACATTTTTGCTATTTGGTTCTACTCTCATAAACTAAAAAAATTACCTTTTATTGGAAACCTAACTTCGGCAATATTGACCATCGCACCATTCTTTGCCATATTTGTGTATTATAAGAATTTTGAGCATGTTATTTTTGTTCATGCTATATTTTTGTTTCTAATTATTTCCATGAGGGAACTCACCAAAGATTTAGAGAACATAAAAGGTGACCTTACACAAAATTATCATACTATTCCAGTTGTTTATGGAGAGAAGGTTTCAAAAATAATGCTTACAATTCTATGTTTATTGGCGCTTGTTCCGGCTATGCTGTTAATTTTTAAATTTCAAGTAGGCAAGATGAACTACTTTTTTTATTTAAGCATCATTCTATTATTAGTTTTTCAAATTTCCCTTTGGAGATCAAATACCAAAACTCAATATTTAGTGCTGCATAATATTTTAAAATTTATTATTGTTGCTGGTGTAGCAAGTATTCCTTTAATAGATATTTCGTTGATATTGAATAAAATTACTTTAATTAGTTAAGGAATTAATTATCGCATATCTTTGCAAAAAAATTAACAATGAGCAGACATCAAGGCAGTAAGAGAGGTCATAGCAAAAACAAAAGCTATGCAAGAGGTAATGCTCCTATAAAAAAGAAAGTACAACAAAAACCGTCATCAAACCCAGATGAAATAAGGTTAAACAAATATATTGCCAATTCAGGTATTTGTTCACGTAGAGAAGCCGATGATCATATTGCTATTGGTTTAGTATCTGTAAACGGGAAAGTAGTTACAGAAATGGGTTATAAGGTAAAGTTGGATGATGACGTACGCTATGATGGTAGACGTGTTACACCAGAAAAAAAGGCCTATGTATTGCTTAATAAACCTAAAGGCTTTGCTACAACTACCAGTGAAGGTAAAGGAAGAACTGTTATGGATTTGGTGGCCAATGCGACGTCTTCACGTATAAAACCTATAGGGAGATTAGGTAGAAACTCTACAGGTCTATTACTATTTACAAATGACGATACTATAGTAAGTAAATTCACTAATTCTAAAAATGGTGTTGTAAGACTATTTCATGTTGAACTTGATAAGAACTTAAAGTTTGAAGATTTAAAGAAGATTCAAGACGGTTTTAAAATTGATGGCAAAGAAATTACTGTAGAAGAAATAAGTTATATAGACGGTGCTCCAAAAAGAGAGATTGGTCTAAAAATAAAAAACACAGGAAATACAATTATAAGAAACATTTTCAGTCATCTAAAGTACGATATTCTTCGATTGGATTGTGTGGGTATTGCACATCTCACCAAAAAAGATATTCCTCGCGGCCACTGGAAACACCTTACAGAGCAAGAGATTAACAATTTAAAGATGCTATGATTCTGGAGATTTGTTTAATGCTTTAATATAAACCCGTTTCAGTTGTTAAAGGAAGTTCATCTTTTTTTAAAACAAAGTCAAATAAGTAATATTTTTAAGGATTTTGAAAAAATAAAACTTTTTTAGAAAAAAGTTTTACGTGTCAAAAAATAAATTACATTTGCGCCGCATTTAGCTGAACAAATTGAAATCTGTTTTTATGTTCGGGCTTTTGAAAATCAGGAAGTCATCTTCAAAAGCAGCTTATAGGATAAACAACCGAATTTTAAAGCTAACTTCCGTTTTATCTATTTATGCTAGTCAGCATTACTATGGCTTTGTACCTACCACAAAAAGCCAAATCCAAGTTTGATATTTATTCATTATTGCTTTTTAAGAACAGCATGTCTTATCTTTTTTTTAATTTTATTAAATATCATTTTTAAAAATAATAATGAATACAAAATATATTGATTTAATAAATCAAACTTTCGATTTTCCACAAGAGGAATTTAAACTTCAAGAGTATAAACTACGTTTCCATGATATCGATTTAACAGCATTGATAGAAACCTATCAAGCACCTTTAAAATTTACCTATCTACCACAGATATCAAATAATATCAAACGAGCCAAAAAATGGTTTGCTGATGCTATTGTAGAAAATAATTACAAAGGAGAATATCATTATTGCTATTGTACAAAAAGTTCTCATTTTAAGCATGTATTGGATGAAGCCCTGAAAAATGATATTCATATTGAAACGTCTTCAGCTTTTGATATTAATATTGTTGAAAGTCTTAAAAAAGAAGGAAAGATAGCAAATGAAACTTATGTTTTAAGTAACGGATTTAAAAGGGCTCAATACATTACAAACATTGCCAGACTAATTAATAATGGACACAAAAAATGTATTCCCATTATTGATAATTATGAAGAGTTGGATTTATTATCAAAGGAAATAGATGGTCAGTTTAATGTTGGTATACGTATCGCTTCTGAAGAAGAACCAAAATTTGAATTCTATACGTCTAGGCTAGGTATTGGATACAAAAACATTGTTCCTTTTTACAATAAACAAATCAAAGAGAATAAAAAAGTGAATTTAAAAATGCTTCATTTTTTTATCAATACTGGCATTAGAGATAATGCTTACTATTGGAATGAGCTTACAAAATGTCTCAAGGTATATACTAGTTTAAAGAAGATTTGTCCAACTTTGGATAGTTTAAATATTGGCGGCGGATTTCCAATAAAAAACTCATTGGCATTCGAGTTTGATTATGCCTATATGGTCGATGAGATTGTAAACCAAATTAAAATAGCTTGCGAAGAAGCAGAAGTAGATGTTCCCAATATTTTTACAGAATTCGGTAGCTTTACTGTAGGTGAAAGTGGTGGAGCAATTTATGAAGTGCTTTACCAGAAACAACAAAACGATCGTGAAAAATGGAACATGATCAATTCGTCTTTCATTACAACATTACCTGATACTTGGGCAATCAACAAACGATTCATCATGTTACCAATAAACCGGTGGAATGATAGCTACGAACGCGTTTTACTTGGTGGTTTAACTTGTGATAGTGATGATTATTATAATAGCGAGCAACACATGAACGCTATTTACTTACCTAAATATGCGAAAGAAAAACCTTTGTATATTGGGTTTTTCAATATAGGAGCTTATCAAGAAAGTATTGGTGGTTTTGGTGGTTTACAACACTGCTTGATTCCTTCACCAAAACACATTTTAATTAATAAAGATCAAGACGGGAAAATAACAACAAAATTATTTAGCGAGCAACAAACCAGTAATGATTTCCTTAAACTATTAGGATATGAAGACGAAAATATGCCTGCAAAAAAACAAAAATCTAAAATAAAAAACATTATTAATTCACTCTAATGAACACAAAAACGTATGCTGGAATTTCTGAAGAATACTCAAAATTAGAGCAAGCAAAAATTGTATTAATTCCTGTGCCTTATGATGGCACGAGCACTTGGCAGAAAGGTTCTGACAAAGGTCCAGAAGCTTTTTTAAATGCTTCAGAAAACATGGAGCTTTATGATATTGAGACAGAAACCGAAGTATATAAGCAAGGTGTGTTTTTGACTCAACCCATTACAGAAAATTCTTCACCAGAGAGTGTGGTAGACGAAGTACATAAAATCACAAAAAAATACATCAAACGGAATAAGTTTGTAACATTATTTGGAGGTGAACATTCTATCTCTATTGGAAGCATTAGAGCATTCAACGAATGCTTTAATAATCTTACAGTCTTACAAATTGATGCTCATGCAGATTTAAGAGAAAGCTATCAAGGTTCTAAATGCAATCATGCATGTGCTGTGTATGAAGCATCACAAACTACTAATTTAATTCAAGTTGGTATTCGCTCTATGGATGCTATTGAAAAAACGGTAATGGATGAGGACAAAGTTTACTTTGCTCACGAAATGGCTTTAGACGATACATGGATGGATAGTGCTATAGACCAAATGACAGACAATGTATTCATTACTTTCGATTTGGATGCTTTAGATCCTTCAATTATGCCAAGTACAGGAACTCCAGAACCTGGAGGACTTTTTTGGTACGAGACTTTAGAATTTTTAAAGAAAGTGTTTTTAGAAAAAAATGTGGTAGGATTTGACATTGTTGAACTTTGCCCAAACAAAATTGATAAATCTTCAGATTTTCTCGCTGCAAAACTGTATTACAAGATGATTAGCTATAAATTCGAAGATGAAAACATAGACGATATGTATGACAATTTGTTTGAAATTCAAGATAAAAAAGTTGCTAATTTAAAATTTGAAGATGATGATTACTAAAGGTCCAATTTCAAAATTTATAGAAAAATATTATTTACATTTTAATGCAGCAGCTCTGGTTGATGCAGCAAAAGCTTATGAAGACCAATTGAATTCTGGCGCAAAAATGTTAGTTTCACTTGCAGGAGCAATGAGTACGGCTGAAATAGGAAAAATTTTTGCCGAGATGATTCGTCAGGATAAAGTACATATAATTTCTTGTACAGGAGCAAACCTTGAAGAAGATATTATGAATCTGGTGGCACATTCACATTATGAACGTGTACCTAACTATCGTGATTTAACACCACAGCAAGAATGGGATTTACTGGAAAAAGGACTGAATAGAGTGACGGATACATGTATTCCAGAACATGAAGCGTTTAGACGTTTGCAAAAGCACATATATAAGATATGGAAAGATGCCGAAGCCAAAGGAGAGCGTTATTTTCCTCATGAGTTCATGTATAAAATGTTGCTTTCAGGTGTATTGGAAGAATATTATGAGATTGATTTAAAGGAGTCTTGGATGTATGTAGCAGCAGAAAAAAATTTACCAATAGTTGTCCCTGGTTGGGAAGATAGCACTATGGGAAATATTTTTGCCAGCTACGTTTTAAAAGGAGAACTTAAAGCCAGTACTATGAAATCGGGTATTGAGTATATGACATTTTTGGCAGATTGGTACACAGATAATTCGGATAATGGCATCGGGTTTTTTCAAATAGGTGGAGGCATTGCTGGCGATTTTCCAATTTGTGTGGTACCTATGCTATATCAAGATATGGAGAGAACAGATACACCTTTCTGGAGTTATTTCTGTCAAATTAGTGATTCTACCACTAGTTATGGCTCGTATTCGGGTGCCGTGCCAAACGAAAAGATAACTTGGGGAAAATTAGATATAAATACGCCTAAATTCATTATTGAAAGCGATGCAACCATAGTTGCACCATTAATATTTGCTTATTTATTAAATCAGTAACCATGGAAGTAAAAAAAATTGATAATATTGAACTGAAGTATTTGACGGTTGATGATTTTGAGGAATTAAAAGAAGCAACATTAGAATCTTATGCAGGTGTACTAACTTCATATTGGAAAGAGCACCATATAGAAGATTTAACATCACTATTTCCTGAAGGACAGGTTATTATAATAATAGATGGAAATATTGCTGGTTGTGCATTATCACTAATTGTGAATTATGATAGTATAGATGATGAACATACTTACGAAGATATTATTGGAGGAGAATCTTTTAAAAACCATGATCCTAATGGAGATGTACTATATGGGATTGATGTTTTTATAAAACCACAATATAGAGGATTACGTCTAGGAAGACGTCTTTATGATTATAGAAAGGAAATTTGTGAAAATTTAAACTTAAAAGGTATTGTTTTTGGAGGCAGGATGCCTAATTACCATAAAAATAAAGAACTTACACCAAAAGAATACATAGAAAAGGTTAAGCGTAAAGAGATTCATGATCCTGTATTAAACTTTCAAATATCTAACGATTTTCATCCTGTACGTATTTTAAAAGGATACCTATCAGGAGACTCCGCATCAAAAGAATATGCGGTTTTAATGAAATGGGACAATATATACTACTCTAAACCCAATAAAAAAGCAAGTACAGTAAAAACAATTGTAAGGCTTGGTTTAATACAATGGCAAATGCGACCATATAAAACACTGGACGATTTAATGCAACAAGTAGAATACTTTGTTGATAGTGTTGCTGCCTATAAGTCAGATTTTGCTGTGTTTCCAGAGTTCTTTAATGCACCTTTAATGGCAGAATTCAATCATTTACATGAGCCAGATGCTATTAGAGAATTGGCAAAGTTTACAGACATAATTATTGACAAACTAAAGCAATTGTCTATATCGTATAACATTAATATTATTTCTGGAAGTATGCCAGAGGTTGTGGATAATAAGCTATATAATGTAGGCTATTTATGTCGAAGAGACGGAAGTATTGAACGTTATGAAAAAATTCATGTCACGCCAGATGAAGCCAAAGTTTGGGGTATGCAAAAAGGAAATAAATTGCAAACATTTGAAACAGATTGTGGAAAAATAGGAATCTTAATTTGTTATGATTCTGAATTTCCTGAACTCTCACGTTTGCTTTCTGATGAAGGCATGGATATTCTATTCATTCCGTTTTTAACAGATACACAAAATGGTTACTCTCGTGTTCGACTTTGTGCGCAAGCCAGAGCCATAGAAAATGAATGCTATGTTGCCATTTCTGGAAGTGTAGGCAATTTACCAAATGTGAATAATATGGATATTCAATATGCACAATCAGCTGTTTTTACACCATGTGATTTCTCATTTCCTAGTAATGGCATTAAGGCAGAAGCAACCACAAATACCGAAATGATATTAGTGGCAGATGTAGATTTAAGCTTATTAAAAGAGCTCCATTCTTTTGGAGCAGTTAAAAATTTAAAAGACCGAAGAAGAGATTTTTACGATGTTGTTAGAATTAATCATCATAAATAGTATATTTAAACTTGTAAAAGTGAATATTAACATATGAAAAATAAAAGGGATAATTTAAAGCGGGTTATTGTAGATTTTAAAAAACTAACGCCTGAAATTTTGGCTCTATTGGTTGAAAAATATCCAGATGGCTATGATGAAGACCAAATCATATCTTTTAGAAATATTAACAATGAAATTGTAGAGGCTGTAGAAGTGATAACTGAAGACACCAAATATTTGGTTAAAGTAAGCTCAAAATTAGCAGTAACTATGGAGAATTATGATGAGGACGATTACGAAGATTACGAAGATGACGATCCAGATGCGATTCAAGATCCAGAGATTGAACCATCTGATGACCCAGAAGATGATTTAGATTAACATTATATATTATCATGACAACAGCTGTTTTTAAGTCTTACAAGAATGGTTATTACACGTTCGAATTTGAAAAAGGACACGATATGGTTTTTGAAGAGATTCACCCAAAAGCATTGTACAAGTACAATTTAAAAAGTGACTCTTCTTACATTGACAAAGAATTTCAATTAACGTATTCAGAAGTTATTGAAGACACAGACGAAGATCTAGTAATTTACAGAATTGAAAGTTTAAAACTCCTCTAACATTATGTTATGAACACATCATTTCACCTTTCGTTACCATGTTTGGATATAGAGGCCACCAAAGCATTTTATTTAAACATTGGCGCAACCTCTGGAAGGCATGCGCAAAATTGGACAGACATTAATCTGTACAATCATCAAATTACATTTACAAAAGCAGGAAAGTTTGATTTTAACAATCCGAACTACGTATTTGAAGGCAAGATTTTACCTTCATTCCATTTTGGTGTTATTGTAGACGAAGCCACTTTTAGAAAAGTGTATGCTAAATTAAAAGCACAGCGCTTGGAATTAGTAACAAAAGCTACTTTTTTAAAGGATAAGACTGGTGAACACATGTCTTTTTTCATTAAGGACCCAAACGATTATATGATTGAATTCAAGAGTTTTAAAATTGAAGAAGATATGTTTAAATCTTAATAGGTTTTTTTAAAAGTACTTCCCAAATAAAAACGCCATAAACCAAAATATACTCCAGAGTAACCAACCATAAATTTTCGGTGTAATTGTCTTGTGAGTAAGCTGTATAACTTAATATAGCTATAAAACTCCATGCCAATGTAAACTTGTAGCGCGTAAAAATGCTTAAAGCTAGTAATGTAGTAATGTACCAAGGATGCACTGTAGTTGCTGTAAAATAATACAGACTTAAAGCAAACAGTATGGTTATAATAATATCTAGGGTTGTGTTTTTGTGCTTGCGTTTGTAGATTAAAAAAAAAATCAGTATTGGTATAACCACAGCAATAAACCAACCATAATAAGGGATAATATTAAAACTTACAAACCAATAACCAACGGTTCTGACAACATAGAAAATACTGGCGTTAAACTCAAAATTATTAAACCATAAAGCTGTAGTTTCAGTAAAGTTAGTTATAAATTCTATAGAAGAAAATGGCATAAATGATACAATAATAGTAAGACAAACAATGGTAACGAAAACCAAAAATTTTGTCATTCCTGTGAAACTAATCCAATTGTCATTGCGTGGAACTTGCGACGTGGCAATCCTATTATTTGAGACAGATTGCCTTGTTTCACTTGCAATGACGTTCTGTTTTATAAACCAAATAATAAGCACTGGTAAAAATAGTAGCGGTATTAATTTTATAGAAGCCGAACATCCAAATAGCAAAGCACTCCATTGCCATTTACCAAGATGTAACAAATAAATACTCCAAATCAGGAAGAAAATCATAACGCCTTCAAAATGAAGATTTCCAGTGAGTTCGATAATTATAAACGGATTGAACACGTACCAAAATATATGATATGTTGGAAGTTTTAATCTTTCAAGAAGTTTTTGGCTAAAATACAAGGTTCCAAAATCGGCAGCAATGATGAGCAATCGCATCACCACAACAGAACCCAGAATACTCTTACCAGCCAACAAACCAGCAATAACAAAACACAATTGATTTAAAGGTGGATAATTGGTGAAATGACTACCATTTAAAGTTCCCATACCATCGTAAAGTTCTTGGGCTTGTTCTACAGGTAATACACCTTTTGCAATAAAAGATTCTGGTGTGTAGAGATAAGGATTTATTCCTTCTAGAATGAGCCTACCATCCCAAATAAAACGGTAAAAGTCTTGAGAAAGGTTAGGTATAGCCAGAATAAAAACAACACGAAACCCAAAAGCCAACCAAGCCAAAAATTTGAAGTTGTGTTTTAATCGTTGCACTAACTTGTAAAACAAAAAGAACAATGCAACATAAAGGATTAAGAGTTTTATAGTGTCTGCTCTATGTAAATCATAAGCAAAACTCCAGTAGAACAAAGCACTTGTTATTACAAAGACTATTGGAATGTAGTTTAGCCTTAAAAAAGTTAACTTTTGTTGCATGTATCAAATATAAATATTTTGTCATTCCGCATCGAGTGCGGAATGACAAAAAGTATGCTATTGAAATGCTTAATTGCTTTTGATGAAAAAAATAAACGAGCCTTCTATTTAAACACTCAACCTCAAAGACCTCAAAAACACATAGCCAAATCCTAAAAATGCCATAAAGTGCAGTGCAAAAAAACCAAAATCGCCATGTTGTGTTATGGTAAAAGCGCTATAAAGTCCAAAGCCAAAATAGAGTGCCAATAAACCTTCAAAAACGGTGTTATAAGAGGTTTTAGTTTTTAGGTATTTGTTGCCTTTGTAAGTGTCTGTAATAGTATTGATATTAAACTTTGGAGTACGTATAAAATCGCTTCGTTTTCCCAAATGGCCTTCAAGAGCCGCAATACCGTTGTGTAATGAAAAACCCATAATAATGGTAAAGAACGTGAAGAACATACCAATATAGCCTATAAAATTCTTTAATCCTTTACCATAAATGGTTTTATACATGTACCAGTAAAACACAAAAAACATTACAGAACTTAACACAAAAAAGCCTAAACCCAACATGTAGAGATTATAAACCTCATGTTGTTTGATAAACAGCATAGGAACACTCAATATTGCTAAAACCAACATATTTAAAAACATGGTACTGTTTAGCAAATGAAAAAAGGCATGTATTTTGGTTTTAAAGGAAACATTTTTAGAACGTATCACTTTTAAAAACGATTTCCTGAAATTTTCTGATGCACCTTTATTCCATCTAAACTGTTGTGAACGCACCGCACTTATGACTACAGGTAATTCGGCAGGAGTTTCGACATGTTCTAAGTATTTAAAGTCCCAATGTTTTAGTTGTGCTCTGTAACTTAAATCCAGATCTTCAGTAAGAGTGTCTGCCTGCCAGTTGCCAGCATCCAAAATGCATTCTTTTCGCCAAACACCAGCAGTACCATTAAAGTTCATAAAATGCCCTTGTATGTTTCTGCCTACCTGTTCCAGTGTAAAATGGGCATCCAAAGCAAAGGCTTGTACTTTGGTGAGTAGCGAATAGTCTCTATTGATGTGTGACCAACGTGTTTGAACAACACCAAGTTTCTTATTCTTAAAATATGGAATGGTTTGTAGCAACCAGTCTTTTTTTGGTAGAAAATCGGCATCAAATATGGCAATAAATTCACCTTTGGCTGTTTTTAACCCTTCTTTAAGTGCTCCAGATTTAAAGCCTATTCGGTTGGTTCTGGTAATGTGTTTGATATCTAAACCAATTTGTTGTAATTGTTGGATATGGTTGGCTGTTGTTTCTAAAGATTCGTCTGTAGAATCGTCCAGAACTTGTATTTCGAATTTATGTTTTGGATAATCTATTTTTGAAATGTTATTTAACAGCCGTTCCATAACATACATCTCGTTATACACAGGCAACTGAATGGTGACCAAAGGGATTTCATCTGGATTTGAAAAATTAAATTGTTCAGATGTATCGGGTATTTTTTTCGACTTCAAATAATTTAATAGCAGACTCATTTGTGCCAAAGCATACAGAAAGATGAGCAGCAGTGCCAAACCATAAATGATGATAACAAGAATTTCTACAACAATCATTTAAAACTGTATTTAAATATCCAACCTAATATTTTATAACCTGCCATAACTGTACCTTTAAGAGTACCAGATACTTTTGAAACGCCAATACGTTGTCTATATTTTACAGGAACTTCGATGTATTTTAAATTTTGTCTTATGGCTTTTAATTGCATTTCAACAGTCCAGCCATAAGTTTTGTCTTGCATATTAAGAGCTATTAGTTTTTCATATGTAATGGCTCTAAAAGGACCTAAATCAGTAAAGCTTGAGCCAAAAAAAAGTGCCATCAATCTTGTTGCTAGCCAGTTGCCAAAAACTTGCTGTGTTGTCATCGAGCCCTCTTCACGCAATGATTTTTGTCTCGCGCCAATAACAAAATCGAAATTATCTTCAATGATTGGTTTTACAATCTTTGTTAATTCTTCAGGATAATCACTATAATCGCCATCAAGAAATACAATAATATCTGGTTTAACTTCTTTTTTAGCAATATAATCCATGCCCTTTAAACACGCATGACCATAACCTTTTTGTGTTTCAGATAGGACAATAGCTCCAGCTTGTTTTGCATTTTTGATAGTTGCATCTGTAGAATTGTTGCTTATCACAATAATCTCGTCAGCATTTTCAGGGATATCACCAATGACTTTTGCAATAGAATCTGCCTCATTAAAAGCAGGGATGATAATATTGATTATAGACATTGGGTTTTTAGATTTCAATATAAAAATACAACAGTTTAATGGCTATTGGTTTGTATTTTTCTCTAAATCCATTTGGCGATATTCTTCCTGTTGCGCTGGTACAATGTGTTTATCAAAATACCAAGACGACCATTTTTCAAGTGTCAAAAAGATACCAACTCCTAAAACAACAGTTATGATAGTAACCAGAATGATATTTTTACGTTTTCTTTTTGGATCTATAGAGCATTGATTCTGCTTTTTTCTGTATAAGTAGATGCCATAAACACCAATAACCACAGCCAAACCGCGTAAAATCCATGAACCTAAACCAATCGAACCATCTTCAGCATAAAAGAAATCTGCAAAGGAAATGGCGTAAATACCACCCATGAGACCAAACATGAAAAGTACAGCTGGAGCCACGCAACATATAATGCCTGCAATACCCGCAGTAGAAGCAAATTTTAATGCCCATTTAAAAATATTAGGCTCTTTGCCTTGAACTTGGTTTAATTTTTGTTCCATATGGTTTAATTTTTAGTATTGGTCGAGAAAGTTGAATATCCTTTCTGCTACAAAGTTAAAATTTACTTAAGATATAATATGTTTTTTATAGTAACTGTATAATTCTTCTGCAGAAGCACCAAACCATTTCTTTACATAAATGGTCCAGAAATGATATTGTAATTTCCAAATGCCATTTTTTTCGTAGCAACGTGCTGAAGTTCGTAGCTTTTTATTAATGACAACAAACTCATTACGTTTGTAAAGTTCGTTAATCAAAATATTGTCTTCATAAATCATATAACTCTCGTTATAACCACCAATATCATCAAATAATGTTTTGGTAATAAACAAACTTTGATCGCCACCACGACAAGCTCGCCAATGAAATTGAGTAAGCCAACTTGCTAAACGTAACCACCAATGGTTGTTGTCAAATTGCATCCTGAAACAACCTGCAAGGTTATTTTTTTCTACTTCGTTAATGATGTGTTGATCAAAATGTTTTGGAGGAAAAGAATCGGCATGCAAAAAATAAAGGATACTTCCAGTTGCAAATTCATTTCCAGTATTCATCTGCTTGGCTCTTCCTTTTTCTGAAGTAATAAATTCGATTTTTGCCTCCTCGAGCGCAATCGAGAGGTTGTAATTAGGTCTCGGCTGCGCTCGACCTGATATGAAATTAGTCACTACACTTTTTGAACCATCGTTACTTCCGCCATCAACCACAATAATTTCTGCAATGTTTTCTTTAGAAGCATTTTTAATCAAGTATTGAAGTAAATTGCCAATGGTTTTGGCTTCGTTAAGAATTGGGATGATGATGGAAATTTTATTCATTCAGACTCCAGTTGTAATCTAAATATCCTATTTTTTCTTTAGAACTCAATTTGATTTCTGAATAGTTATTTATAAAATCGATAATGGAACCATTGGTTTCAAAGTCTTTTTTAAACCATTTGAATATTTTGGAAATTTTGATATTTCCTGACGTTAGTTTGTTTTTATTAGAATTGATAAACTCTTTTGCAGCGTTATCTAATTGCCCGTCCAAAGTTTCGGGTACATAGGCTTCATTTAATAGTTTAGGGCAAGATATAGACGCACAATTAATAGCAAAATGAATACGAGGTTCATTCATTTTACGAAGGATTTCATGTTCTATATAGTTTAAAGAGATCGATTTTCCATTGATTGGAATGAACTTTTTGTCCCAAGGTTGTGAAATATCATTGATACTTTTAACAGGATAATTATCAATTATCAATTTAATGGTAAATGCATTGTAAGCGTTTATCCAATAGGCTAAAGTTTCATTTTTTGTCCATGAAACATTTGGGTGTATATTGACGAATTCGTTTAAATATCTATTCAATTCTGAAGGGTTTTTAGAAATGACTTTATAATCTACATTACCATACTCTGAAACATGTTGTTGAAGAAATGATGTCCATTTAGAATGATCAATTTGTTGTGCATTTAAACCAACACACATTAAAAACAAAACTATAAAATACCTCATTACTTCTTTTTTGATAAAGGATATAACTCCTGGTTAACAAAATCTGTCGGGAAATTTTCGTCATTTTCAAAACCCAATTCAATATCCCTTCCGCTTGTCGGAATGTAGTTGGTTTTAAAAAGATAATCCCAAATGCTTAGTGTTAGACCAAAATTCACGCCAAACCTTTCAGGAAGTTCTTTGCTATGATGCCAAATGTGCATTTTTGGGTTATTCAAAATGTATTTAAAGATGCCATAATCCCAGCCGAGATTAGCATGGTTTAAATGGCCAATTAAAATAGCAAAGAAGTAAACTATTGCTACATCACTAGCGTCGTAATTGCCTATGATTGCCAATGGAATATATTGTATGGATTTATAAACTACAGGTTCCATCCAATGATATCTAAATTGTGCTGCGAAGCCCATTTCCTTTACACTGTGATGCACCTTATGAAAATTCCATAAAAAAGGAACTCTGTGTAATAATCTGTGTGTATTCCACTGAACAAAATCTGATACTAAAAAGAAAATTAACAGACCAGCCCATTTTGGTAAATCATCTACATCAAACAATTGAAAACTAGAGACACTCAATCCAAAAAAACTTAAAAAGTCATTAAAAAGAACTTCAGCAGTATTAGACAGAGCAATCATCACAATAAGATTCAACAAAAAGAAATTGAAGAACATATAAAATGTGTCTAACCAAAAGTCTTTTCTGAAAATAGGTTGATCTTTTCGCCAAGGAAATTTAATTTCAAGAACCCAAACAATTAATGATAGAATTATTAACCCATAGAAATAATTATCCCAATGGTATTTGAAAATCAATAAATCTTTAAGGTATGACAGATACCCATAATAAGAATTTAATATAATGTCAATATACTTTTCCATTATCATCGGTTAACAGCATCCACCACCATCGTAATAGTAGGTAGATTCACTTATAAAGATATCATCTCTATTTAAATTTGCCAAAGCATTAGCCGTTTTGTCACAAATGGCGAGCGGTTGATTTTTAAGTAAAATATGTCCAGCTTTATCGTCTACATAATCATCATCACCAAAATATATTGCCACCTTTCCAGTAAACACACATGGTCCATCATTCGGCATTGGGTCTTTAATAGCCGCTACTTCAATAGATTCTATGTAAATCAATTCATTGGTGGCATAATGTTTAGGATCAAGTACACGATAAGGTTTTCTAGCTCGAATTTCAATCGTGCCAAATCCAGCATCAGTTAACATTTTCACGTATTCTTTTATAGGCAAACTTCCGCTTAAACATAAAGCACGAAGTCTGTCATCATTTCTTAAGTCATCATTCATTGGTTGCTCACAAGTTGGATCACTCATTACTAATTTCCCATTAGGTTTAAGTACGCGATACATTTCTGCAATAGCTTTCTTTAAATCATCGGTTTTAAAAATATTGAATAAGCAATTTTGGGCTGCCACATCAATACTATTATCCTTAACCGGAAGATGCATAGCATCTCCTTTTATAAGATCTACGAATTCACTTTTAAACCAAGAGTTTAATTTTTCAGCTTCATTAAGGTTTTTTCTTGAGGCTTCAAGCATTTCATCAACAACGTCAATTCCAATAATACCACTTTTTTGGCGATTAAAATATGCAAATTGTAAAAGTTCCATTCCGCCTCCAACACCAACATATAGCATTTTTGGGTTGTTCACTAAATCTCGGGCATGTACTGTACTACCACAACCATAGTTCATTTCTTGCATGATTTTAGGAATCTTTAATCCAGGTAATTCCCAAACAGGATTTGTTGTACAACAAAAACCAACATCTGGTACTAGGGCAGCTTCTTTATATATGTCTTGAGTAGTTTCTAAATAGCTCATTTTGCTCTTATTTATTAGATTTTGAATTAGATAAAGGTATATTCTTTATTACCAATAGTGTGTAACAAATATTACATGATTAAATAATTTTTATTAGCTCTTTAAAAAGTATTATCATGTTTGGTTCGGCTTTATTTGCCATTTCAATAATTTCTTTAACGCTTATAGGTTTTAAATTGTCTGGGTCACACTCATCTGTTAAAACCGAAATGGCTGCAACTTTCAATTTCAAATGGTTTGCAACTATAACCTCTGGGATAGTACTCATGCCTACAGCATCTGCGCCAAGAGTTTTGAGCATCCTGTACTCGGCTTTTGTTTCTAATTGCGGACCTACTACACTTACATAAACACCTTTATGAAGCTTGATATTGTTTTCCTTTGCGATTGAAAAGAATTTATTATTTATTTCTAGGTCATACGGCTCACTCATATCTACAAATCGCTCTCCAAGTTGAGAGACATCTTTAAATGCCAAAGGCGAATTGCCAAGCAGGTTGATATGATCTTCAATAAGCATCAAATCTCCTTTTTTGAAGTCAAGGTTGATAGCACCTGCTGCATTAGATACCAGAAGTGTTGTTATACCAAGCTTTTCCATGATACGAACAGGGTAGGTTACATCCTGCATAGTATAACCTTCATATACATGAAAACGACCTTGCATAACAATTACTTTTTTTCCTTCTAAAATACCATAAAGTAGCTTGCCTTTATGAAACTCCACTGTTGCTGTTGGAAAATGAGGAATATGATTGTAGCTAATTTCTTTTGAAATTTCTATTTCATGAACTAATTGACCTAAACCAGTACCTAAAATAATTCCGATTTCAGGATTTTCGAAACCCTTATTTCTAAGAAATTCTGTTGTTTCGTTTATGTATTTAATCATGAGAATATATCTTGTAAATTGATGACGACTTTAAATCTTCAAAAGTATCAATATCATTGAGTGTTTCGGTTAAGCCAAATGAAATATTATTGGACTTCAATTCTTGCAATGTCGCTTCCAATAAATGTGATTCACTCCAAGGCTTGTTATCAAATACATGAGTGTATAACTGTTTCATACCAATTAAATAATAACCACCGTCTTCAGCTGGACCAAAAACGGTATCTTTAAAATTAAGAACTTTGAATGCTTTTTTAATAATTGATTCGTCTATATCTGGCAGATCGGAGCCAATAAGAACAATCTTTTTGAAACCTTTTTTTAATCCATCTTTGAAAGCGTTTTTCATACGTGCTCCTAAATCTGAGCCATTTTGAATGGTTTTATTATCACCAATCCATTTACTATCTATAATAACATCTGAAAAATAAATATGTTTTTTCATTGGTAATTTTTCAGTTGCCTTTTCTGTTTTATCAACAAGAATTTTATAAATCTCAAATGCGGCTTTGTTGCCAATGGTTTTAGCTAGTCTGGTTTTTACTTTTCCAAGTTTTATATTTTTTACAAAAATAATCAGCAAATTTTCATTCATAAACACATTCACCTTTTTTTAACCATTTGCTCCATTCTTTTGAAAAACCATGAATTTTATTCGTTTCACCTTCTAAATTATATAAAGGAAAATCTGCATTTTTCCATTCAAAAATACCTCCATAAAGATTATATACATTTGTATAGCCAGACTTTTGTATTTGTTCTGCAATCCTTTCTGAACGAATACCCAAAGAGCAGTAAACAACAATAAGTTGGTTTTTATCTTTTATGTTTTCAGTTACTGTCTTCAAATCAAAAGAGTCATACCCAACGGGTAAAGCATTTTTAATATGACTTACATTATATTCTTCAACTTCACGAGAATCAATAATTACAGCATCGGTTTTGGGCATTGCCAGTTCCTGAACAGACATATATAGCACTGAATTAGAATTGTGCATGTGCAATAATTCAGACAAGGATTCTTGGGCTATTGCAAAAGGAATAGTTAGAAAAAAGAATATAATATATGTAGAGAATTTTATCATTGTTATGCAACATTTCCTTGACAACTACTTCCTGCTCCAGCTGTGCAACCATAACAATGTTGTGAAATAATAATGTTTCTACTTTGAAGTAATTCTTCATTAAACTCACTGATGTGTTTAACACGACTCGATATTTTTAAATCAAGCATTTGATTAAAGTCACAATCATACAAGTAGCCATCCCAACTCACAGAAATTGTATTGGTACACATAAGATTAGAAAGTGTTGAAGGGTTGAAGGCTTCGACTAATGCATACATATAATCTTCATAATTATCTGAAGCAATTAAATAATCCAAAAAACGACTTATTGGTAAATTTGTTATGGCAAATAGATTATGAAAATTTATATTAAAATCATCAAGTAATACTTTTTTAAAATCTTTTTCCAACGCGCTTTGATTTGCAGGTAAAAATGCACCCGAAGGGTTATATACTAAATCTAGTTTTAAAGGACTATCTGGCATCCCGTATCCAACATCGTTTAAGTTTTTAAGCGCTTGAATTGATTTATCAAAAACACCATCACCTCTTTGTTTATCTGTTTTCCCACGAGTCCAGTGTGGCATTGAGCTAATCACATGAATATTATATTTTTTGAAGAATTCTGGCAAATCATGATACTTTTTGTTAGCGCTTATAATGGTTAGGTTTGACCGAACAATGAAATCTTTAACACCAATTTTTGAAGCTTCTTCAACAAACCATCTAAAATCAGGATTCATTTCTGGAGCTCCACCAGTTAAATCCAGCGTATGTGTATTTGTCCTTTTTATAACATCCAAACATTGTTTCATAGTTTCTTCGGTCATAATCTCTTTTCTGTCAGGCCCTGCATCAACGTGACAATGGGCACAAACTTGATTGCACATATAACCCAGATTAATTTGTAGAACTTCCAATAATTTTGGACGAAGAAGTATTTCAATTTTATCTTTAAACTTTGGTAAGTCACCATTGGCAAAAATTCCATTAGAAAGAATTTCAAGTTGTTTTGTGGTTTTGGCTAGATCGCTTTTACGTTTATGAAGAGATTTAATCATTTACATTTCTAGTTTGTTAACCTTATTCATCATTTGCACGCCATGTACAAGTGAAGCACCACCACGAATGGCAGCTGCTACATGAAGTGCTTCCATCATTTCTTCTTTTGTGATACCTCTTTGCAATCCGTCACCAGTGTAAGCATCAATGCAATAAGGACATTGTATAGTATGAGCAACGGCTAATGCAATTAACGATTTTTCACGTTGAGTTAATGTACCTTCTTCAAAAACCTGATTGTAATAATCAAAGAATTTTGTCCCTAGTTCTTTATTCCATTCAGAGATATTGCCAAATTTTTTTAAGTCGGAAGGATCGTAATATGTTTTAGACATTTAAAATGATTTGATAATTAAGATAATTGTTTAGTAGCTAAAATACATAAAACTTTACGAGTATCTTTGAAATAATTTTTTTAAAGAATACCGTATTTTAGCATGATAAATTTTAAGAAATGGATTATTTTCTAATTATATCTGTGTTAGTTTTTTTGGCTGCAACATTTGGTTACATCAATGTTAGATTTCTAAAGCTTCCTAATACAATAGGGCTAATGATTATTACTATACTATTTACGCTTGGAGTTTTTGCTTTAAGTTACTTTGATACCAGATTACTTAACGCAGAAAGATTTATCATTACTCATATTGATTTTAGAACAGTTTTATTGGATGTTATGTTGAGCTTTTTGCTTTTTGCTGGAGCCTTACACACCAACTTCGAACAATTAAAAGTTCAGCGTTGGCCTGTTCTGGTATTTGCAACTTTAGGAACATTGGTTTCAACTTTTTTGGTTGGAACAATTATGTTTTACTCATTACAGATTATCGGTTTTAACATAGGCTTTATTTACTGCTTATTATTTGGTGCTTTAATATCTCCAACAGACCCAATTGCTGTTTTAGGTATTTTAAAGAAAGCAGGAGTTCCTAAAAAACTTGAAACAAAAATTGTTGGAGAATCGTTATTTAATGATGGTGTTGGAGTGGTTATTTTTCTTACAATCTTTAAAATAGCTGAATTTGGGAGCGATAATTTTGAACCGATTCATGTTTTAAAATTATTTGGACAAGAAGTAATTGGTGGTATAGTA
Organism: Gilvirhabdus luticola; assembly: GCF_040117515.1. Classification (NCBI taxonomy): domain Bacteria; kingdom Pseudomonadati; phylum Bacteroidota; class Flavobacteriia; order Flavobacteriales; family Flavobacteriaceae; genus Gilvirhabdus; species Gilvirhabdus luticola. Next base: position 254,184 of record NZ_JBEEEN010000001.1, on the reverse strand, counting down.
CTAGGTCTACTTCTGGGTTGGATAACTTACAGATTATTAAAATCTATTGATGATTACGATATTGAAGTAATTATTACACTTGCCACTGTTATGGTAGGAACTGTTGTGGCTCAAAAATTACATTTATCTGCACCACTGGCTATGGTTACAGCAGGTTTGATTGTTGGGAATAATACTGTAAGACAAAATGCTATGTCAGAATCTACCGAATTATACGTTGATAAATTTTGGGAACTCATAGATATTCTTTTAAATACCATTCTGTTCGTATTGATTGGAATGGAAATCCTTGTTTTAACATTTGAAGGTAAATTCATAATTGCTGGTTTGATTGCTATTCCGATTATATTGTTTTGCAGATACCTTTCATTATTATTTCCGATTAATTTTTTTAAAGATCGACTTGATTTTGTTCCAAAAACAAACCTGATAATGACTTGGGGAGGATTGCGTGGAGGAATTTCTATTGCATTGGCACTTGGGTTGACTCAAGACATGCATCGGGATCTTTTTTTAGTTATTACCTACATTGTTGTTGTTTTTTCAATTATCGTTCAAGGGTTGACCGTTGGAAAACTGGTAAATAAAGTACAATCTAGAAATTAAGTTTTAATGTATTCTTACTTACCAATTATGGAAAACTGGCTTGAAATATTGAATAGCTTTAAAAAAAAGCAAGAACCAGTTGCATTGGTAACCGTTACAAAATGTTTGGGTTCAACTCCATGTGTAGTCGGTTCAAGGATGATTGTTTCCAAAGAGAAAAAAATATATGGTACTATTGGAGGTGGTAAGTTAGAGTTTAAAGCTATTGATGAAGCAATAATTGCATTGGACGAGAATAAAATAATGGAATCCACCTATACATTAGGTCCAGAATTTGAACAATGCTGTGGTGGTCAAGTGGAATTTATAATAGAACCTATGAATCAATTACCTGAACTTTACATTTATGGCGCAGGACATATTGGCGTTGAGATAAGTAATTTACTAAACGGCACATCTTTTAAAATAAACCTTATAGATTCACGTGATAATTGGTTTGAAAATTTAGAATTAGGAGAGCATGTCAATCAAATTCCTGTAAGCATTAAAGATTTTAAAACTTTTAAAGATGCTGTTAATTGGGGAAATAACTGTTATGTACTTGTGATGACGCATGATCATACAATCGATTTTGATATTATTGCAATGGCATTACAAAATGACACAAAGTTTTTAGGATTAATAGGAAGTAAAACGAAGCGCGTTCGATTTCATAATATGCTAATAAAAGAGATGTCTATAAACGAAGGAATGGATAATGTTGTTTGCCCGATAGGTATAGAAATTGGAGGTAATTCACCTAAAGAGATTGCAATAAGTGTTGTAGCACAGTTGCTACAAATACATTATAAGGGTTAAGCAAATAACACCTCGCTTAAAGCGTAATAAATAGCCATTAGCGCTGAAAAAATAGCACTAGCAAGAAATCTCCATTTTAGTTTGAAAAAGTTTTGAATGATGTAATTAGCAATAAAAGAAATTAAAATATTGGCCAAAAAAGACCAAAATGCTATTTCTAAAATATTCCATCCAATATTTTGAAATTGTCCAGAGAATAACTTGATAAAAAATAGATGCCTCGCAATCCATAATGGGTTAAAATATAAGATTGCCAACCCTGTTTTTGCTAAAGTGGCTTTTAAGTTATTAAGATATTGAGTTTTCTTAACTATCCAGTCAAAATAGTTAGGAATCTCAAAGGCATAAAACGTAGCTCCAACAAACACCATCCCTAATAATCTGTATATGGAAAACTCATCCAAAAAAAGTGATGCAATAGTATCTCCTGTGCTGTAAATTAATGCACCTTTAAATATGTTTTGTTTTGTATAATGTAGTTTGATAGGCTTTTATTTTTCGTATAAACTGATCAATACTTTCTCTGGTGTAATTGGTGCATGAAACTTAAGCTGATGGTTTGGATTGAAAGCCTTTATAGCATTCTGAATTGCAAAATAAGCACCAATACCATACATTAAAGGGGGCTCTCCAACAGCTTTTGATTTTAATATGGCCATTTCATTTCCTGAAGTTTCCAAAGGTAAAATTTCGATATTCTTTGGAACAGAAAACACATCTGGAACTTTGTAAGTTGATAAGGTATTAGAAAGTAATCGTCCATTTGAACCATACGCAATCTCTTCCATAGTCATCCAACCCATGCCTTGAACAAGTCCACCTTCTGCTTGTCCTAAATCTATACCTTCACTCATACTTTTCCCGTAATCATGAACAATTTTAACAGCATCAAATTCATAAGTACCTCGGGTGCAATCTACAGTTACTATTGTGATTGCTGTTCCGTAAACATGATATGCAAATGGATGTCCTTTTTCTTTAGTCTTATCAAAGTGAATTTCTGGTGTTGCATAATGTGCATTTTCTGTTAAAGCGACACGATTTAACATGGCCTTGCTGATGAGTTCAGTCCATGATAAATTCGTTTTTTTATCATCAATATAAACGAACTCATACTTCAATGTTATACTTTCTACTGAAACATTTAAGTCTTCTGAAGCTACTATTATTAATCTGTCCAATAAACTATTGCAGGCTTTTAATAATGCTTTTCCGTTAAGGTCTGCTGTGGAACTTGCTGCAGAAGGCGAAGTATTGGCAACACGAGTCGTGTTTGTGGTTTCAATTTTTACTTTGCTTTTGTCAATTGAAAACACTTTGGCTGCAATCTGCAACATCTTGGTATTGACACCCTGTCCCATTTCAACCGCAGCAGTGCTAATTCCAACACTTCCGTCAAGGTAAATATGAACCAATGCTCTGGCATGGTTCATTGGTGTATTGGTGAATGAAATGCCAAAAGTAATTGGCATTAAAGACAGCCCTTTTTTGAAAGCTGTATTTTTTTCGTTGAAGCTCTCAACTTCTTGTTCTAGTTCTTCAACAAAAAAAATAGAGGTTGCAGCATACCAAGAGTTTTGCGCTTCAACATGTTTCGCAATTTGACCATAAGAGAATTCATCGTTTTCTTTAAGTAAATTGATTTCTTGAATTTTTCGAGCCGAAACTCCAATTTCAGAAGCTGCTTTAGCTATGGCAGATTCAATGACAAACATGCCTTGAGGACCACCAAAACCTCGAAAAGCTGTATTTGGAGGTAAATTGGTTTTACAACTATGAACTGTTGATTTCACATTTTTTACGAAATAACTATTGGTCGCATGAAAAAGAGTTCGTTCAGCAATAGCTGGCGATAAATCTGCTGCTGCACCAGAGTTTTGTAGAAATTCAACTTCGTAAGCTAGAATTTTTAAATCTTTAGAAAGCCCAATTTTATATGTGCTTTCATAAGGATGACGTTTTCCTGTCATTCGTAAATCATCATGACGATTAAGAATCAATTTCACCGATTGCTTTAAATGATAGGTTGCCAAAGCAGCCATAACTGCCCAAGGCGTCGCTTGATCTTCTTTGCCACCAAAACCACCACCAAGACGTGTGACATCGACTTCAATTTTATGCATGGGTAAACCTAAAACTCTAGCTGCAGTTTTTTGTACAGCAGTTGGGCCTTGTGTAGACGAAGTGATTTTTATGTTGCCATTTTCCAGAGGTTCTGCATAAGAACCTTGTGCTTCAATATAGAGTTGTTCTTGACCATTAGAAAATGTTTCGCCTTCAAAAATGTATTCACAATCGTTAAATGCCTTTTCTGTATTGCCTAAATTGAATGAACGTGGCGCATTAATAAAACTGCCTTTTTCTTTGGCTTCTTTGGCAGTTGTGATTACAGGAAGTTCTTCAATGTCTATGTTTATTAATCGTCGTGCTTGACGAGCAATTAGTTCAGTTTTAGCAACGATTAAAGCAATTGGCTGTCCCCAAAAATGGACTTCATCTTCAGCAAACAAATGTTCATCTGGAATAATACCACCAATTTGATTATCACCAAGAATGTCTTTATACGTAAAAATCCGCTCAACACCTTCAAGAGATTCTGCTTTAGAATAATCAATGCCTTTTATTTTTCCATGTGCTATTGGCGAATCGAAAACCACAGCATGAAAAGTTCCTTCTCTCACATTAATATCATCAACATATAAAGATTCACCACGAACATGGGTATTTGAATCAATGTTCTTTATACTTTGCTTTAAAGATTTTTCAACGTTACTCTTTAAAGTATTGAGTTTGCTATGTGATTTATTTTTATGCATGTTCAACAAAATCATTTAGTGAAAATTGATTTGGGAATAATTCTGTGAAATGTGCAAAAAATAATTGTCTAGCTAACAATCGTTTGTAATCGCATGAACCTCGAACATCGCTAATTGGTAAGATCTCACTTTGTAAAATATCCTGCGCTTCAAGAATAAGGTCTGAAGTTAAAAACTTTCCTAGTAAAAAAGCCGAAGTTTTATGCAAATATCTTGGGATTTCATATACGCCACCAATAGAAACATGAGCATCACTAATGCTATTATTTTCAATTGTTACATGAATTGCAGAGTTCACGCTGGCAATATCTAAATGAGTGCGTTTAGATACTTTTTCAAAATTGAAATGAGATTGTTTATTGGGCAATTTGAAATGTATAGTTTTTATAAGTTCATCTTGTTTTAGATCGAAAGTCTTATAGCTCGTGTAAAAGTCTTTTAAGGCGATGGTTCTTTCTTTTTCAGCCTTATCCAAAATTGTAATGTCACTATTTAATGCCAAAAAGAAAATGGTCATATCACCAATTGGTGAGGCATTGACAAAGTTTCCTCCAAAGGAAGCCATGTTCCTGATTTGCTCTGAAGACACTAACTTTAAATGTTTTTTTAGATTTGGGAAATATGCATTAAGTTCTATGTGATTCCAAAGTTCTGTCACGGTTGTTCCAGCTCCAATACTACAATTATCACCTTGTATAGCAATACCTTTTAAAAGGTTATGATCTGCAATAAGATGTTGATTGTTTTCAATTAAATCATCAGCCTTTTGAACGTATAAATCGGTTCCGCCGGAGACAATTTTAATTCCTTGTTTCAAGGATTTACTCGTTTTAAATTCTTTAAGCCGGCTAGGGATATTTTTAAAATATTCAGGAATAAATTCATTTTCAATTAACCACTCTAGTGATATTTTCGTTTTTGAAAATTCTAATTTATCACAAACTTCCTGTGCTGCTTTTTCAATAGATTTGTAGCCTGTGCATCTACAAATATTTCCACTAATAGCATCTAGAGCATTTTCTTGAGTTTTTTCAACGTTAGATATTGCAAAACCAGTTAATGACACAACAAAACCAGGAGTACAAAATCCGCATTGTGTGGCATAATTGGCTTTCATGGATTGTTGAGCTATTGTTAACTTGTCTTTTAAATTTGTTCCTTCAATCGTTACAATATGTTTGCCGTGAGCATTCCCTAAAGGAGAAATACAAGAAGTAATGCTTTGATATTCTATATTATTATCCTTGCTTAATGAGCCAACTAAAACTGTGCAAGCGCCACAATCACCTTCTCTACAACCAATTTTTGTACCTGTAAGACGTTGTTCATAACGAACAAAATCCAGCGAGGTCATACCTGAAATTGCACTGGTTTCAATGGTTTTATCGTTAAGGATGAATTGAATCATAGCTTTTTTAGTATTCAGTTTTATCTTCTTTTTCTGACCATTTCTGAAAGGCTTCTAAAGCGATTTCACGTCCTAACTGCTCAAAAGAAATACTTCTTTTATCGTATGGCAACAGAATTTCTTTATAAATGAATTCATCATCAAATCCTATATTGGCAGCATCAAGCTGATTACTTCCATAATATACTTTGTTAGGGCGTGCCCAATAAATAGCACCTAAACACATAGGGCAAGGCTCACATGATGTGTAAATTTCACAACCATCCAACTGAAAAGAATTTAAATGTTTACAAGCTTCTCTTATAGCTGTGACTTCGGCATGAGCCGTTGGATCATTGGTTGAAGTAACTTTGTTATTTCCTTTCCCAATAATTTTTCCGTCTTTGACAATGACGCATCCAAAAGGACCTCCTTCATTATTTTGCATGCCTTTAAGTGCAGCCATGACAGCTTCATGCATAAACTTTTCTTTAGTATTGAACGCCATTTTATTAAAAGTGTGTTATTTCGTTTTGCTTAAACAGCAAACAAGCTAATATACATTTTTTTAATTTTTTTATGAAGCCATAAAGCTTTATAAAAAAAACCAAAAATCGATTAAGCTCCAGTTTTTTTGTAAGAAAAACATTATTGCACAGACAAAAGGTTTAAAATATTTAGGATGAATTTAAAATTACTTGCTTTAGTGTTACTTATTTGTTACTCTGTTAATGGGCAAGAATTTCCTGAAAAGGCTGAAGACATTAGCCCTTTATTGATTGGTGAAAAATTTCCAAAAGCTTCCTTGTTAGATTCTAAAGGCCAAGAAGTACTGCTAAATAAATTAATCAAACAGAAACCAACAGTATTGATCTTTTATCGAGGTGGTTGGTGCCCTTATTGTAACCAGCAATTAGCATCATTGGCAGAAGCTGAAAGCCAGATTATTGATCTTGGTTATCAAATTATTGCAATTAGCCCTGACGATTATAGTGTTCTGAAACCTTCAATTGATGATAATAAAGTAACCTATTTATTGTTTTCTGATGCCGGTGCCAAATTAATACAAGAAGTTGGTATTGGATTTAAAACTCCGGGAATGGCTAAAATGTATATTAAAAAGAAAACCAAAATAGATGCTACAGAAGTATTACCCGTTCCAACTGTTATGGTTGTAAATACTTCAGGAGAAATATTGTTTGAGTACATAAACCCAAATTATAAACAACGTATTAGTGAAGATCTTTTAATAAGCGCATTAAAATCTTTGAAGACTAAATTATAAGATGTAAAAAAATTCCTTTAACAAAAAACCCTGAAAACAATAAAATTTCAGGGTTGTAATGTGGTACCTCCAGGAATCGAACCAGGGACACACGGATTTTCAGTCCGTTGCTCTACCAACTGAGCTAAGGTACCTCGCTAAAGCGGTTGCAAATATAAATCCAATTTTAGTATTCCCAAAAGAAATATTATAAAAATTGAATTTGTAAATTTATAGCTTTTATTTTACAAGATGAATATAGTTATAGATGTTGGTAATACGTATATAAAGCTAGCTGTTTTTAAAAAGCATAAGTTAGTTTTAAGAGAAGTGGTTATTGAAGCTGAAGTTTTAAAGACTATAAAAAGTATAATTAAGAAACACAAGTCTATTAAACAAGCCATAGTATCTTCTGTTGGGAGACTCAACAAATCAACCACCAATTACTTAAAAGACACTTTTGATTTTATAGAATTAAATTCAAATACAAAATTACCTTTTAAAAATAATTATAAAACACCTAAATCTTTAGGAGTAGACAGAATAGCATTAGTAAGCGCCTCGGTGTATCAATATCCAGCAAGTAATGTCTTGATTATTGATGCTGGTAGTTGCATTACATACGATTTTATTAATGACAAAAATGAATATCAAGGCGGTGCAATTTCTCCAGGAATAAGAATGCGATATAAAGTATTGAATAATTTAACTGCTAACTTGCCGTTATTAGAAACAGAAATTCCAAGTTCAATTATAGGAGATTCAACAGAAAACTCAATCCATTCAGGAGTTGTTAATGGAGTTTTAAATGAAATAGATGGTGTAATTGCAAACTATAAAGAGAAATATTCAGATTTAACAGTTATTTTAACAGGTGGAGATGCTAATTTCTTGTCTAAACAATTAAAAAGTAGCATATTTGCGAACTCTAATTTTCTTTTAGAAGGATTGAACCATATTTTACAATTTAATTCAAATTAATGATAAGAAAACTTGTAATAGTTTTTATTGCTTTTTTTGCAATTCAAAGTTACGCACAACAAGGTACAGCATCACCTTATTCTTTTTACGGCATTGGTAGTCTTAAGTTTAAGGGAACTGTTGAAAATAGGAGCATGGGAGGCTTAAGTATTTATACAGATAGTATTCATGTAAACTTACGTAATCCTGCGTCTTATGCAACTCCAAACCTTTTATCTTTTAATAATGAAAGCAGACCAGTAAAATTTTCGGTTGGTGGAAGTCATACAAATACAAAATTAAAAAGTGAGAGTGATAGTGAAAGTGCGGCCGCTTCAACATTCAACTATATTGCAATTTCAATACCACTAAATAAATTTGGAGTTGGTTTTGGCTTACTTCCGTATACTTCTGTTGGCTATAAGCTAGAAACTTTAAATGATGATGATTTTTTATACGAAAGATTTCGAGGAGAAGGAGGAGTAAACAAAACATATTTGTCTTTAGCATATCAAGTGGCAAAAGGATTAAGTATTGGTGTAGATGCTAATTATAATTTTGGAAATATTAAAAATTACGCTATCGAGTTTGTATATGATAACCAAGGCGATTTAACCTCTTATCAGTCTCGTGAAGACAGTAGGTCTGATTTAAGTGGATTAAACTTTAATCTCGGATTATCTTATAAAGCCATGATTAATGATAAATTTGAATTGGTTACAGGTCTGACTTATGCTCCAGAAGCACAGTTAACGTCTCGTAATCAACGTTCCTTTTCTACAATAACCATTAGCGCATCAACAGGACAGGAATTTGTAGTTCATACTATAGATGGTCAAGATGATTTAATAGCTTCAGGTTTAGATGAAACCGAATTAACACTACCTTCAAAGTTTTCTTTTGGAGCAGGTATCGGACAGCCTAGAATGTGGTTTGTAGGGGCAGAATACACTACACAAAAAACAAGTAATTTTTCAAACGAGCTACATAACAATAGTACACAAACCTTTGAAGATAGTTCAACTTTTTCTTTTGGAGGATTTTATATTCCAAAATATAATTCTTTTACAAGCTACTTACAAAGAGTTGTTTATAGAGCAGGAGTCAGGTTTGAAAAAACGGGTTTGGTCATAAATGATGAGTCTATAAATGAGTTTGGCATGTCTTTTGGAGTAGGATTACCAGTTGGAAATGTATTCTCTAATGCTAATTTAGGTTTTGAGTTTGGAAAAAGAGGTACAACTAACAACAACTTGATACAAGAGAATTTCATAAATTTTCAAATAAGTTTATCTTTGAACGATAGATGGTTCAATAAAAGAAAATATGACTAACGAGTAAATTAAATATCATGAAGACGAAAATTACATTATTATTAACCTTTTTATTTATAGGATTTCAAACTGGTTTTGCACAGCAAGATGAAGAGTGCATGTCTAAACTTTCCATATTTCATGAGTATGTAAAAGCAAAAAATTACGACTCGGCCTATCAGCCTTGGATGGATGTTCGAGTAAAATGTCCAAAATTCAACAATGCAATTTACATTGATGGTGAAAAGATATTAGAAGATAAAATTGAAAAATCTTCTGGAGCAGATAAAGTAGGTTATATCAACGATTTAATTAAGCTTTGGAGTGAAAGAGAAACCTATTTTGCAAGTAAAACCCCTAAAGGTGAATATGAAGCAAAAGCATGCCAACTTATGTTTGATAATCGTGATATTTTAAACAAAAGTGATGAAGAACTTTACAATTGTTTTGATGCCGCTTACAAGGCAGACAAAAAAACATTTACAAATCCAAAAAGCTTATATACTTATTTTTCTCTAATGGTAGATTTATTTGATGCCAAGAAAAAAACTGATGCACAGCTATTTGATAAATATGATGATGTTACTGAAAAAGTAAATGACGAAGTAAAGATTTATACAGAGAAATTAAATAAACTCATTGAAAAAGAAGAAGCAGGAATAGCTTTAACATCTAAAGAGGGGCGATACAAAAATTCTTACGAAAGTTATTGTAAGGCTTATGATCAAATTTCCGGTAGTATAGACAGTAAGCTTGGCGGTAGAGCAAATTGTGAAAATTTAATACCATTATATACCAAAGATTTTGAAGCCAATAAGGGAAATGCCGTTTGGTTACAAAGAGCAGCTGGTAGAATGTCTGAAAAAGAATGTACTGACGATCCATTATTCTTTAAGTTGGTTAATGCATATCATAACTTAAGCCCTTCAGCTAATTCGGCATACTATTTAGGGTTACTTAAAGACAAAGAAGGAGACTCTAAAGCTGCAATAGAATTTTATGAGCAAGCAATTAGTTTACAAAAAGATAATTTTGAGAAAGCAAAATTACTTTACAAAATAGGTACTAAACTTAAAGCTAGAGGAAGCTATGGTTCTGCAAGGAGTTATTTTAGAAAAGCTTTGTCTGCAAGCCCATCAATGGGTAAATCACATTTAGCAATTGCACAAATGTATGCCTCTAGTGCTAATGATTGTGGTGATACAACGTTTAACAAAAGAGCTGTATTCTGGTTAGCTGCAGACGAAGCCAGAAAGGCGGCACGTGTCGACGCTACATTAAGTAAAGTAGCTGGACAGTCGGTTGCAAACTATATGGCAAAGGCACCTTCTAAAGGAGATATCTTTAATGAAGGCAACGCAGGAAAAACCATAAATATAGGTTGTTGGATTGGGTCTAGCGTAACGGTGCCAAGTCTTTAATGATATTTAGAAATAAGCATATTACATTACACATAGTCACAGTATTTACTGTGACTATGTTTTTTTCATGCAAAAACAACTTTAAAGAAGTTCAAAAAATTGGTATTTCCGAGCACGAACCAATAGGTGTAGCTGAAAACATAAATTTAAAATATACAGACTCTGGTAGAGTAAAAGCTATTTTATTAAGTCCAAAAATGTTAGATTTTTCGAATCGAAGTTTTGCTTTTACCGAATTTACAGATGGTGTACATTTGGATATCTTTGATGATAAAAATCAAAAAAGTACAGTTGTGGCAGATTATGCCATTGTTTATAGTAAGACCGATCTCATTGATATGCAAGGCAATGTGGTCTTATCTACACATCAAAACGACACACTTTTTGCCGAACAATTATATTATGATCAAACAAAAGAATGGTTGTTTACCAACAACCCTGTAACCTTTAGAACAGGAACAGACCTTATTAACGGTAATGGTTTTGATTCTGATTCTAAATTTACTCAAGCTGAAGTTCTTGAAATTAATGGAATCATTACACTTGAAGAATAATTAATTATCTTTATACTTTCTTAACTATCTAAATTCAAAACCTGATGAGGTACATGAAGTTTTTTCAATACGCTTACCTGATATTTGCTATACTTTTTGTTTATGATGCGATTCAGAAATGGTTTTCTGAAGGAGTTATTGCATATATGTCTATATTGCTCGCTGCTACTGCTATTTTCATGTTTTTTTTCAGAAGAAAATTTAATAAAAAGTTTGAAAATAAAGAGTAAAACGTAAATGAGTATCTATCTAGTCATTGTTATTTCTTTATTGCTTTCAGCCTTTTTTTCGGGAATGGAGATTGCTTATGTGTCTTCAAATAAGATACATATTGAGATCGAGAAAAAGCAACAAGACCTTTTGGCTAATGTTTTAAGAAAGCTTACGGCAAAACCATCAAAATTTATTGCTACAATGCTTATAGGTAATAACATAGCCTTAGTGATTTATGGACTTTTTATGGGCGATCTTTTGGTAAACAGGTTTCAAACATTGAATATAGAATCTCAATTTATTAATTACCTAATTACCGATTTAAGTTTATTAACCCAAACCATAATATCTACGTTCATCATTTTAATATCTGCCGAATTTTTACCAAAAGTATTCTTTCAAATTTATGCGAATACACTCTTAAAGATATTTGCAATACCGGCGTATTTATTTTATTTGTTATTCTCATTTATTTCAGATTTTGTCATTTGGATTTCTGATACAGTCTTGAAGCGTTTTTTTAAGACCGAAGGAGATCAAGTACAACTTGCTTTCACAAAAGTTGAATTAGGCAATTACATAAGTGAGCAAATGGAGTCTGTAGAAGCACATGAAGAAGTAGATACAGAAATTCAAATTTTTCAAAATGCTTTAGAATTTTCAGAGGTCAAAGCCCGTGAGGTTATGATACCAAGAACGGAAATAGTTGCGGTCGAACAAAATGAAACGATAAAGAATCTTAATGCACTTTTTACCGAAACAGGGTATTCTAAAATATTGGTATATAAAGAAACTATAGACGATATTTTAGGATATGTACATTCATTCGAATTATTTAAAAAACCCAAATCAATTAAGTCTATTATATTACCGGTTGAGTTTGTTCCTGAAACGATGCTGATAAAGGATATTTTAAACACCCTGATAAAAAAAAGAAAGAGTATTGCTATTGTTTTAGATGAGTACGGAGGAACTTCGGGTATTATTTCAGTAGAAGATATTGTAGAAGAGCTTTTTGGAGAAATAGAAGATGAACATGATAATATAGAGCTTACTGAAGAATTGATAGATGTAAACCACTATACATTTTCAGCACGTCTAGAAGTCGATTATTTAAACGAAACTTATAAAATAAATCTACCTGAAAGTGAAAATTACGAAACTCTTGGAGGTTTGATTGTTGATCACAAAGAAGAAATACCACAACAAAACGAAATCGTGATTATTGATAAATTCCAGTTTACCATTTTAGAGGTCTCTAACACAAAAATAGACCTGGTGGAACTTAAAATTAAAGAAGAAGAGTAAATTACTTTGTATAAACTAATTTAAGCTTAATTCTACTTTTATTATTAAATAGAAAATGGTATTTTCGCGCACTATATTTTTATAAAAATTAAAGAATAATGGCAGTTTTAAATAAAATTAGACAACGAGGTCTTTTCTTAATAATCATAATAGCGTTAGCATTATTTTCTTTTGTCTTATCAGATTTATTTAGAAATAGCGACGCCTTAACTTCAAAGTCGCTGAATATTGTTGGCACCATCAATGATAAAGATATTACTCGCGAATACTTTTTAAGCAAAGTAGAAATAACTCAAAGACAACTTGGTCCAAACACAAGTAATAACCAAGTTATGAATAGAGTTTGGGATCAGGAAGTAAGACAGGCGGTTTTTGAAAGTCAATTTGAAAAATTAGGTATTTCAATTGAAAAAGACCAAATGAAAGATATTTTGAGTAAAAGTTTGGCCACTAATACTGATTTTCAAAATGAAGTGGGTTTGTTTGATGAAAATATCATGAACGAATATATTGCCAATTTAAAAGAAACGCCAGCAGCATATCAGCAATGGGTAGATTATGAAAACTCTTTGGCTGCAAATGCTTTACAACAAGATTATATGAATTTGGTTAAAGCTGGTTTAATGGGAACTCTAGCTGAAGGAAAATTAGAGCATCAGTTAGAAGGCAACAAAGTTGATATTAAATATGTGCAAATTCCGTACACGTCTATTCCAGACAGTACTGTCACAATCAGTAAATCTGATATTTCAAACTATATCAAAAGACATTCAAAAGATTACGAAGTTGAAGAATCGAGAAACTTGCATTATGTAGAGTTTAAAGAAGTAGCTTCTGTTGAAGATGAAAATGCTATTAAAGCAGATTTAGAATTATTATTGGAAGATAGATTAGTTTATAATGAGGTTACCAAAACAAACGACACTGTTGTTGGATTTAGAAAAACACAAGATAATGAAGCATTTATCAATTCACATTCAGATGTTAAGTTTGTTGATCGTTTTGTGACAAAATCGAATTTGCCAACCGCAGTAGCAGATAGTATTTATAACCTTAATGTTGGTGAAATATACGGGCCATATAAAGATGGTCAAACCTTTAAATTGACTAAAATTATTGCTGAAAAGCAATTACCAGACTCTGTTAAAGTAAGACATATTTTAATTCCTTTTGTTGGAGCAGCTAGTGCAGCTCCAGACGTAACCCAAACAGAAGCAGAAGCAAAAGTTACAGCAGATAGTGTTCTAGCAGTTGTTAAGTCCAACCCTTCTAAATTTCCAGAGTTAGTAGAAGCTTTATCTTCAGATCAAGGAAGTAAAGCAAATGGAGGTCGCTATGATTGGCATCCATATAATACTATGGTCCCAGAGTTTAGAGATTTTGAATTTGAAGGAAAAACAGGTGATATAGGTGTTGTTAAAACAGCTTTCGGGTTTCACATCATAGAGATTGAAGGTCAAAAAAACAAGCAAAGAATGATAAAAGTTGGAACCATTTCGAGAGAAATAGAACCATCTGAAGCGACAATAGATAAAGTATTTAGAGACGCTTCAAATTTTGAAATTGCTGTAGCAAACAAAGATTTTCAAGAAGTAGCAACAGAAAACAATTACGCACTTCGACCTGTAAATAGTATAAAAATTCTGGATGAATCTATTCCTGGATTGGGTAATCAAAGAAGTATAGTTCGTTGGACTTTTGAAGATGCAACCAAAGTAGGAGATGTAAAAAGGTTTAATATACCTGGAGGTTATGCGATTGTTCAGCTTACAGCCAAAAACAAAAAAGGATTAATGAATGTAGAAGATGCTACAGCCACCGTCTTACCAAAATTAAGAAAAGAAAAGAAAGCCCAAATTATCCGAGAAAGGGTTAAAGCTACTTCAATAGAAGATTTGGCCGCCGCTGAAAATACAACAGTGAAAACAGCTGCTGCTATTAACATGAAGAACCCTACACTTTCTGGAGCAGGTAAAGAAGGCTTGGTTGTTGGAACAGCTTTTGGTCTTAAAGAAGGCGAAACTTCTAAATTGATTGATGGGGATAAAGGTGTATACATGTTACAGGTAACTAAAATAACTCCAGTGGTTGAACTAGATAGTTATCAAGCTGCAGCAAATCGTGTTGGTCAGCAAAAGATAAGTACAGTAAATTCAAAATTGTATAATGCTTTAAAAGAGGCATCAGAAATAGAAGATAACAGAGCTAAAACAGTTCAGTAAACAATATAGTTTATAAAAAAAGCCTTGCTATTCAGTAAGGCTTTTTTTTATGGTTTAAAATTATATTTTCATATGGTATAATGATATCAAAGCCTTTAGATTTAAAATAATTTGAAGGATTCTCTCTTGAAGTTATTAATACAAAGTCACCACCCCAAGCACCAAGGCTTTTAATACTTCCTTTAAAATTTTTGAACAGTACATCTTTAACCGTTTCCTGTTTTGTTAGCGAAGCGATTATTTGCTCATGCCTGTTAATCAAACTTTCAAATTCATTTAGACTAGTACAGTCAATAATTTTCAAAGTAATATCACTAATTTCTGAAATAGCTTCTTTAGTAGTTGAAACATTATCTCTATAATAAGCTATGCCTTCTCTGCTGTTTTGCTTTTTATTTAAATACACAAAATAGAGATAGTCACTAAATTTTGGATTGAAGTTAATTCCTTTAATAATCCTTTTGTCATTCTTAACCTGATAGGTAATAGGTTGATTATGTTGCGCACAAGCTATATCATAGCCACTACCTCCAAATGTAAGTTTAAGTAATTTATACGCGTCAACTTTAGTCCATTTGGCAATGTTATTTATTAAAGTTGAAGAACTACCAAGTCCCCAATTTTTTGGAAAATCAAGCTTTGTACTAATATGAAATCCTTTTTCGTAATTAAAAAAGAGAGGATTAATCTGTTTTACGGCATTCAGTATTTGTAGTAATTGTTCAGATTCAGCAGAACCAGTTTTAACCTGATTTATAATTTCATCATGATGAATAATAAATTCACTTTCAAACCAAATGTTTCCATTTTTATCAAAACTTTGCCAAACTACTTTAGGTTCATTAATAGATTCTACATTTAAAGATTGTCCATATGTTGTTGGCAAAGCCAGAGCCATGGCGCCATCTAGCACAACATATTCTCCGGTGAGTAATAATTTTCCGTTGCTGTAAAATTTATTCACTTTTTACTCTTAACTTTTTTAAGGCATCTGTTACTGCACTATGAGTTACTATATTGACCTTAAAGTGTTCTATAAGGATTGACTTTTCGTGTTCATTAACGTTAAACTGATTTAAGATATTCATTAGATGCATTTTCATATGTCCTTCTTGAATTCCAGTGGTTATAAGAGAGCGCAAAGCAGCAAAATTTTGCGCCAATCCTGCTACAGCAACGATTTGCATCAGTTCTTTCGCAGAAGGTTTATGAAGTAATTCCAATGATAATTTTACTAAAGGATGCAAGCTCGTTAAACCTCCAATGGTTCCTAAAGCTAAAGGTATTTCAATCCAAAACTTAAAAATCCCATAATCTATTTTCGCATGTGTTAAACTACTATATATTCCATTTCTAGCTGCATATGCATGTACACCAGCTTCAACTGCCCTAAAATCATTGCCAGTAGCGAGTACAACGGCATCAATACCATTCATAATACCTTTATTATGAGTAACGGCTCTATATGGTTCTACTTCTGCAATTTTTACGGCCTGGATAAATTTTTGAGCAAAATCTCTTCCCGAAATAGTGCTATCTTCATTTAAATCTTCAACAGGACAACTCACCTCTGCTCTAACTAGACAATTAGGGACATAGTTAGATAGAATACTCATAACAATTTGAATATTTTCATCTGGACCAAAAGCATCATATTTTTCAGCTTCTTTTTTGAATGTATTTGCAAACTGTTCCAAACAGGAATTAATAAAATTGGCACCCATAGCATCAACAGTTTCAAATGTTGCATGCAGCTGATAATATCCTTTTATTTCATTGGTTTTATCACGTAATTCAATCTTTAATATACCTCCACCACGCTTTTCCATATTTTTGGTAATGGATTTAGTTTCGCCAATTAATTGGGGTTTAACTTTTTCGAAAAAGCGCTGAAGATTTTCAAAATTGCCATGATACATAAAATGCACCTGACCAATTTTTTCAGTAGAAATAACTTTGGTTTTAAAACCTCCTCTATCTAACCAGAATTTGGCAGCTTTACTTGCTGCAGCAACTACCGAACTTTCTTCGATAGCCATTGGGATGGTATAAAGTTTATTGTTGATTAAAAAATTTGGTGCAACACCAAGTGGTAAATAATAATTAGAGATTGTATTTTCAATAAATTCGTCATGAAGCTGTTGTAACTTTTCATTAGAATTCCAGTACTGTTTTAAAATATTTTTAGCATCTTCTTTGTTTACAAAATAGGTATCAACAATCCAATCAATTTTTTTGGATTTTGATAATTTTGAAAAGCCCGAAATAGATTTGCTCATAGATCACTATTTTTCGATTCCAAAGATACTATTCTTAAGAGTAATAAGTTAAATGTAAAAATGATAATGACCATTTAACTGTTAATAATTACGGTTTTTTGCATAATTTTTAGTAAACTTGACAACATTTTGATAATAAAACAATTTTAATGAAATATTTGAAATTTTCTCTATTTGCTTGTTTTTTTATTACTTCTCAAGTTTTTTTTATAAACAAGGAAATCTCAATCAAACATATTTACTAACTATTATTAACTAAAATAACATTTATGGCTAATACATCAGCAATTAAACAAAAAGAACTATTTGGGCATCCAGTTGGGTTATATGTTCTATTCTTTACTGAAATGTGGGAACGCTTTTCTTATTATGGAATGAGAGCAATTCTAGTATTATATTTAGTACAATCTACTTCAGATGATAATGCAGGATTGGGTTGGTCCAACGGTGAAGCATTAGCCTTGTATGGTTGGTACACAATGTTGGTCTATGTTGCTTCCATCCCTGGAGGTTGGATAGCAGATAAATTTTTAGGTCAAAAAAAGTCTGTTCTTTATGGGGGAATTCTTTTGGTTGCTGGTCACAGTATTCTTGCAGTCGAACAAATGTGGGCGTTCTATACTGGTTTAGGTTTAATTATTGCTGGTGTTGGCATGTTGAAACCAAATATCTCAACTATGGTTGGAGGTCTTTATAAGCAAGGAGATATAAGACGGGATAAAGGATTTACTATTTTCTATATAGGCATTAATGTAGGTGCATTTTTATCAAGCTTAATTGTTGGATATGTAGGTGAGGTTCATGGTTGGCATTATGGCTTTGGATTAGCTGGAATAGGTATGGCTCTCGGATTGATTCAGTATTTAGTTGGCCAAAAACATTTAAAGCATGTAGGGAATTTTTTGGGCGCATCTGAAAATAAAGTTGATAAGGAGATAATGAAAAAGCCACTAACCAAAAATGAGAAAGATAGAGTCGTAGTATTATTTGTTTCTTTTTTATTGGTTATCGTATTTTGGGGCGCTTTTGAACAAGCTGGAGGTTTAATGAATATATATGCTTCAGAAAAAACAAATAGACTGCTTATGGGTTGGGAAATTCCAGCATCTTGGTTTCAGTCTTTGAATGCTATGTTCATTATCTTTTTGGGAACTTCAGTAGCGGCTTATTGGGCAAATAGAAAATTAAAAGGGAAAGTAGCAACTGGACTTTTTAAAATGATAGTTGGTCTTATAATTATGGGTACAGGATTCTTTTTTATGACTGCTGCAGCTGGACAATATGAGAGTAATGGGTCTTCAGCAATGTATTGGTTGGTTTTAGCTTATTTATTTCACACTGTTGGTGAGTTAAGCATTTCACCTGTTGCATTATCCTATATTACAAAACTTGCTCCTGTAAAATATGCGTCTCTAATGATGGGAATTTATTTTGCAATGACAGGTTTCGGAAATAAGCTTGCTGGATTGCTTGGTGAAGCTTCTGAAACTTTAGGTGAGTATACCATATTTACGGGAATAGCTGTTTTTTGTGTGGCGTTTGGAGGTTTAGTTATGGTTTTTAGAAAAAAATTAGAACATCTGACACATGGAGCAGAAGACAATGAACATGTAATAAATGATGAAACCGAAGGTTTTGAATTAGCTGACAATTAAAGAAAAGTTAAAATGAACACAGACATAGAGAACCTTTTTAAAGACAAAGTACTAGGACATCCAGCAGGATTGTTTGTTTTGTTTTTCACAGAAATGTGGGAGCGTTTTTCATTTTATGGAATGCGTATATTATTGGTTTTGTTTTTAACAGCACCAATTTTAAGTGATAATCCTGGATGGGAATGGCCAAGAGAGCATGCTTTGGCTTTGATAGGAACTTATGCTTCTTTATTGTACTTAACACCTATTATTGGTGGTTGGATAGCCGATAAAATTACTGGCTATAGAATCGCTGTAGTTATTGGTTGTTTAATTATGACTTTAGGTCATGCGTCTATGGCTCTTGAAACCACAATGACTTTTTATCTTGGTCTTGCTTTATTGGTCATAGGTACAGGTTTTTTTAAGCCTAATATTACTTCGATAATTTCCGAAATGTACAAAGGGAAAGAATCTAAAAAAGACGGTGCTTATACTATTTTTTACATGGGTGTTAACGCAGGAGCCTTTTTTGGGATGATGCTCTGTGGCTATCTAGCTGAAAATTTTGGATGGTCTTGGGGATTTGGATTAGCAGGAATTTTCATGATGTTAGGAATGCTACAATTTTGGTTAGCAGGTAGTTTATTTGGAAGTATCGGAGCTAAACCTTCAAAAAAGTATGAAGTAGAATTACCACAAAATATTAACGAAGAAACTCCAACCGAACACGAGGATACCAAAACCGATGAAAAACTAAATCCATTTACTATGGTTGATAAAATTTTGGTTATTTTATCGTCAATAGGTGGCTTACTATATTTATTTAATGATCCATTAGAAAAAATAGGAGATATTAATATTTTACCATTTAGTTTAGGGAGTTTAAGCGGGTCTAATGTTGTTGTGTTATCGGCTTTATTTTTATTTTTAATATTACTCATCACTAGAATTTCTAGATATCTTCCGGTGGTAAGAGATAGAATTATTGCAGTTTCTATTTTTGGAATCTTTACGGTATTTTTCTTTTCATTTTTTGAACAATCTTTAGGTTCAATGACTCTTTTTGCTAGAGATTACACCGAAAGAGACTTGGTAGGTACTTCAGCAATGGTATTTAAAGTTGTAGATGCCTTGCTAACTACTGTGCCATTAATAATTATAACGTGGGTTTTAATTCTTCTAGCAAAAAAGACATTTTCTAGAATTGGTCCTTCAAATATTATTTTGGCAATCGCTTTTATTGGTATTTGGGGCTTGGTGATTTTTCGACTTAATGATAAATTTTCACAAGAAGGCAATGAGATAGATGCTACTTGGTTCGGTATTTTAAATTCATTTTTCATTATAACATTGGCTCCGTTATTTTCAAAATGGTGGGAAAGTAAATATAATCCAAGTGCTGCTATGAAATATGCTATAGGCTTGATTCTTTTAGGTCTTGGTTTTGCGATATTATCATATGGAGCTTCTGATATTCCATCAGGTGCGAAAACTGCATCGGTAAGTATTATCTTTTTGATTTTAGCTTACCTATTTCATACTATGGGAGAGTTGTGCCTATCGCCATTAGGTCTTTCTTATTTGAGTAAATTGGTGCCAGCGCGTATGATAGGCTTTATGTTTGGTATTTGGTATTTAGCCATTGCGGTAGGACAAAAAGCAGCAGGAACTATGGGAGGCATGATTGATAAAATTTCAGAACAATACTCTATGGGCACGTTTTTCATGATATTTGCGCTAATTCCTATAGGTGTAGGGTTTATTTCGATGGTGTTGAATCCTGTGTTAAAGAAACTTATGCACGGTATCCGATAATCGAAAAAACAGTTAAAATAAACGTAAAATGCTCCAATTTTGGAGCTTTTTTTGTAAGTTAGGCACAACTATTGCAACAAATCTTATTATGAAAAAAGCAATTATTTTATTACTGTGTTTGGCATTTGTAGGCTTTAACAGTGTAGCTCAAGAGATAAATTGGGTTAGTTTGGAGGAAGCTATAGCACTTCAAAAAAAGAATCCAAAAAAGATAATCATGGACGCTTACACTGAATGGTGTGGTCCATGTAAGATGTTAGATCGTAACACTTTTCACAACAATGATGTAGTAAATTATATCAATGAGCATTTTTACGCTGTGAAGTTTAATGCTGAAGGAAATGAAACCATTACCTATCAAGGTAAAACGTTTGATAATCCAAACTATGATCCTGCAAAAGCCAAAAGAAGAAATGGGACTCATAGACTTACTTCATATTTAAAAGTTTCAGCTTATCCTACATTAGTATTCTTTGATGAAAAAGGTGATTATATTACACCAATAGTTGGGTATCAAACACCACAGCAGCTAGAATTGTATTTAAAGTTGTTCAAAGATGATCATCATAAGAACATGAAATCTCAAGAAGATTTTAATGATTTTTATGAAGCTTTTAAACCAGAATTTAAAAGTTAATAGGAAAAGTTAAATATATAAGCTCCCTTTTTTCCAGTTTGGTAAAAAGGGAGTTTTCTTTTGTTGCAGGTTTCTTCCCATCTTTCAATATATGATATATAGTTACTTCCATCTGCTATAACCAGTTCCGGGTTAATAGAATCTATTAATCTGTTTAAATTTATTTTTGGTGAATCCCGTAACAAAACATAACTGGGTTTAAAAGATTTTACATTATAAATTCCAAGACTATCAATAACCAAGAGTTTTTTATCGGCAATCTGATAAATGTTTTTTAGAGTATCCTCCTTAATTTCTTTTATATGATTGCCAATACAGTAGTTCTTTAAAATGAAATTGTTTTCAATACTATCTAAATTATGATGTACAATGAATTTAGTACCAGTTTTTTCACCAATTAAACTTTTTCTGCTTTTATGAAAAACAATGAATGCAATCTGTTGATTTTCAATATTTTTATATATCAATGTGGCTTGAAAAAACAATATGGCCACAAAAGCATAGATTAGGTTATGAAAGCTTTTATTCTTAATATACCTGACGGTTGAAGCAATGATCAAATACGTAGTTATGACAAATATGATTCCAAAAGAAATGTCTTTGATCAAAAATTCTTCGTGAACAGAAACCCATTCTATAAATAGATTCATTGCCCTAATAATACTTTCATATATTCTAGCTAAAAAGGAAGGCAAAACACCTAGTAAAGCCATAAGAATAATAATTAAACCTAAACCTAGGATAAGCCCTAAAAAAGGAATAATAACGAGATTGGAAAGCCAAAACAATCCTGGAAACTGATGAAAATAGAACAGACTTAAAGGAATAACACCAATTTGTGCTGCAAGACTAACTATGAATATTTGCCAAAACTTATCTAAAATAAAATGTTTAGGCTTCCAGAGTTTATATATCAAAGGATAGATACTAACAATGCCCAAAACAGCAGCATAACTTAATTGAAATCCTACATCAAATAAAAACATGGGTTTGACTAAAAGTAAAAAGAAAACAGAAATAGCAATGGAGTTGTAAATATTGGCTGGTCTTTTCATTTGTAGCCCAATAGCAAGAATACTGAACATGGAAACTGCTCTTGTAACCGAAGCCGATAATCCAGCCACAACGGCGAAGCACCACAAAAACAAAACTATGAGTAACGTTTTTATGAAAACACCATGCTTTATCTGTTCAATTGGTTTTAAAGCGAAAGAGATTAATAGTAATATAATTCCAACATGTAGACCAGAAACTGCCAGTATATGTATTGCTCCAGCATTAGTATAATTTTCATAAATATCTCTGTCTATATCTTGCCTTTGTCCTAATAATAATGCGTTGATTATAGCAAGTTCATCTCCTTTAAAATCATATTTTTTAAGCTTTTCATTTATTGTAGTTCTAATATGATTTGCACTACCAAATATGGTTGATGAATTAGATTTAAGTTTGAATAGTTCTGAATGGTCAGTATAAATTTGATGAAAAATATATTTCTTTTCCAAATAATTTTTATAGTTAAACTGATTTGGGTTAAGAGGAGTATTTATTTCGGCAAGATTAGTTTTTATCAAAAATTCTTCATCTATTGTCAATTGATTTTTTGAAGAATCTTTAGCAATATTTAGAAGTATTTTTCCGGAAACTTCATTATTATTCATTTTTATGACATTAACAACATATTTGTCATGAAAAGCACTTGATTTTAGTACTTCTCTTACTTTTAGCAAAAGAACATGAGACTCACTTTTTGAAGATATTTTGTGAGAATAATGATCCTCAAAATTCTTCTGGTTATGAAGGTTAACAGTTAAAATTCCAATAGAAATAAAAGTCGAAAAAGAAATAATACCAAACCAAAAGGGTTTAACCAATTGTTTCTTTGCCAATACCCAAAAGGCAAATGTTAATATTATGAAAAAACCTGTAATGCATAAAGACCAATTTAAAGAAATAGAAAAAGCACTAGCCCATATAATACCAAAGACCAAACAAAACGTAAGTTTAATAATTGCAAAATCCAGTAACTTCATTTATGAAAGTTAATAAAATTACGTTTTCTAAAAAACTCGCCTGGCTTGCACAAATGCAAAATACCAGTATTTCTCTTCTAAATTTGAAACAATGACTCCAGCACTGGTTGTTGAGTGTATAAACTCAACATAGCCAGTTCGGGCTTCGGTAACAATGGCTACGTGGTTTACTTTTCTACTGTTTTTTTTAGTGGCAAAAAAAAGAAGATCTCCTTTTTCTACCTCTTTGAGGTCAATCCATTGGCCAGTTTTTGAAAGATCGGAAGTTGTTCTAGGCAATAGTATTTTTTCGCTACCAAAAGAAGTGGATATTAAACCTGAACAATCCATGCCTCTTTTTGTATTCCCACCATATTTATACTTAACACCGTTAAATTGTTTAGCGTAATCAACAACTTTGTTTGCTAATTCATTTACTTTTAGTGTAGAATCCCGAGTTAAAATAATCTCTTCTGAAGTCGATTTGGAACTTTTTGACACTGCTCTTTTAGAAGATTTGCAACTTCCGAGAAAAAGTATTAGAAGAGAAACCAGAAATAATTTTCTTTGAATTGCTTTAACCATTAATTGTTGAGTAAATTAAATTAGCAACTTTCTCGCTAGCTCCTTTTCCACCAAGCTTTTTCTCTAATTCGTAATAATTAATAAAGAACTTTGTGCGTTCATAAGGATCTAGAATTTTTTCAAGCTCGTTTTTAAGTTGAACTGAATTTAGTTCGTTTTGAATTAACTCTTTAACCACTTCTTTATCCATTATTAGATTGACAAGTGAAATATATTCCAACTTAACCAATCTTTTCCCTATTTGATATGACAACCAACTTCCTTTATAACAAACCACTTGAGGGACTTTAAACAATGCGGTTTCTAAAGTAGCGGTTCCAGAAGTAACTAAAGCAGCAAAAGACACGCTTAATAAGTCGTATGTCATATTAGATACAAAATGTACATTAGCATCTTTAATAAACTGATTGTAGAACTCTTTATCCTGACTCGGAGCACCAGCAATTACAAATTGATAATCTTTAAAATCATTAACCGCACTCAACATGACTGAAAGCATTTTTTTTATTTCTTGTTTTCTACTTCCAGGCAACAAAGCAATGATTGGTTTTTCAGACAACTCATGTTCTGCTCTAAATTCATATTCGTCAACCTGATTTCTATCAGCAATGGCATCTATTAGTGGATGTCCAACAAACTCTACAGGATAGTTATGCTTCTTTTCGTAGAATTTTTTTTCAAAAGGCAAAATCACATACATTTTATCAACATCTCGCTTTATGACTTTAATACGATTTTCTTTCCAAGCCCATATTTGAGGTGAGATGTAATAATGAGTTTTGTAATTTTTATGTTTTGCCCATTTCGCAATTCTTAAATTAAATCCAGGATAGTCAATAAAAATAATAACGTCTGGATTATAGTTTTCAATATCCTTCTTACAGAAAGACAAGTTTTTGAGGATGGTTCGAATATTTAGTAGAACTTCAAGAAAACCCATAAAAGCAAGGTCTTTATAGTGTTTTACTAAATTGTCTGAAACTTTCTGCATTAAATCTCCACCCCAAACTCTAAAGCTAGCATCAACATCAATTTTTTGTAATGCCTTCATTAGGTTGGAACCATGTAAATCTCCTGAAGCTTCTCCGGCAATAATGTAATATTTCATAGCATTTTACATCACATTAGTATAAAGGTAAAGATAGCAACAAAAATGGTTACTAAAAGTACACCTCGAGCACGATAATCTTGTTTTTTTTTGATGAAGTAAAAAAATGCAATGAGATTTAAGATTGCACCCAAACTAATTAGTTTACCTAAAAAACCTTCGGCTAGTGCTATTTTAAGTGTAATGACAATGTTATTATCTTCTGAAAAAATTAATGTAGCCAATACTAAACCAATAGTATTTACCAATATGCCAACGAGAATACCTTTAAAAATTTCTTTTTTAATCATCTAAATTCAATGTATTTAAATACTGTATGCTGTGATGAGCAGTTAAATCAAACTGTATTGGGACAACAGAAACAAATCCATTATTTAAAGCCCATTCATCAGTATCTTGACCTTTATCTAAATTTACAAATTTCCCAGTAAGCCAGTAATAGTCTCTACCTTGAGGTGTTTTTCTTTTGTCAAATTCTTCCTGCCAATTGGCTCTTGCTTGCCTGCAAACCTTAATGCCTTTAATGTCTTTTTTTGACAATTTTGGAATATTCACATTTAAAACCACATCTTTTGGAAGGCTATTCTTAAGTACGGTTTTAGTAATCTTTTTAGCAAAGTATTTTGCGGCTTCAAAATCTGCATTATAATTATAATCTAATAGTGAAAATCCAATGGCAGGAATTCCTTCAATACCCGCTTCTATTGCTGCGCTCATTGTACCAGAATAAATAACATTAATTGAAGAATTGGAACCATGATTTATGCCTGAAACACATAAATCTGGTCGTCTTTCTAGAATTTCATTAATAGCGAGCTTTACACAATCTGCAGGAGTGCCGGTACAACTATACTCTTGTTGTTTTTCGGAATCATTAGATATTTTATCCAAATGCAACGTAGAATTTATGGTTATAGCGTGACCCATACCACTTTGTGCACTATCTGGAGCAACAACAACTACATCACCAATCTCATTCATTACCTGAATTAATGATCTGATTCCAGGCGCATTTATACCATCATCATTTGTAACTAAAATAAGAGGTCTTTTTGACATGTATAAAATATTATTTCATCGCTAAAATACGTAATTTGGTTTGTAATCGTTCTATTTGACCAGTTTAACAAAAAATTAGGGCTATTTGATATTGATGGCATGGTTTTTTCTTTATTTTAGTGAAAATTATATGATGAAACTTAATAGAATTATGAAAAGGAATTATAAAGTTATGTTGCTGGCGCTTCTTTTAGCGTTTGCATCTTGCAGTTTTACCACTAAAACTATTGACGATCCTGATAAAGATAAATTATTGGTTCAAGTCATAACATATCTTTTAGAACAAGTGCATTTTGATCCTAAAAGTATTGATGATGACTTTTCAACACATGTATTTAAAAGCTATTTTGAACAAATAGACCCTTATAAAAGGTATTTTTATAAGTCTGATATTGATGAATTTAGAAAGTTTGAAACAGAACTTGATGATCAATTAAAAAAGTATGATGTTTCCTTTTTTAATTTAACCCATGAGAGATTGGTTAAAAGAATTGAAGAATCTAAAGCTATTTATCGTGAAATTTTGACCAAACCATTCGACTTTACAATAGATGAAGAATTTAATGCCGATTATGAAAACATCGATTATGTCAATACAAAAAAAGAGCTTAAAGATAGATGGAGAAAACAACTTAAACTTTGGACGATTTCTAATTACACAGATTTAATTGAAGAGCAAGACCAGAATTTGATAAATGATTCTTCTTATGTAACAAAAACTAATGTTGAATTAGAGCAAGAAGCAAGAGAATCTGTATTGAAATTAATTGATAGGTACTATGAGGATGGATTGGAAGGACTAGAACGTAAAGACTGGTTCTCAAGGTATGTGAATGCTGTTGTTGAAGAGTTTGATCCACACACGTTTTATTTTGCCCCAGATGACAGAGATGCTTTTGATCAAGAAATATCTGGAAAGTTAGAAGGGATAGGTGCCAGATTGAGCAGTCAGTTTGATAATATTAAAATAGTTGAGCTTATTTCTGGAGGACCTGCTTGGAGAGGTCAAGAATTAGAAGTAGGTGATATTATTTTAAAAGTAAAACAAGAAGACGAAGAAGAACCGGTAAGTTTGATCGGTATGCGTACTGATGATGCGGTTAAATATATAAAAGGGCCAAAAGGAACAAAAGTTACATTGACTGTTAAAAAAGTAGATGGCACAATTAGGGATATTGAGATTATAAGAGATGTCGTAGAAATAGAAGAAACCTATGCTAGAACTTCAATTGTAAAAAAGGCAGATAAGAATTTTGGAGTTATTTACTTACCAAAATTTTATGCTGATTTTGATGATTATAAAAACCGGAATGCTGCTTCAGACATTAAGGTAGAAATAGAACGCCTTAAAGAACAAGGTATGGAAGGTTTGGTTTTAGATCTACGTGATAATGGAGGAGGATCATTACAAGCTGTAATAGACTTGGCTGGGTTGTTTATAAAAGATGGCCCGATAGTCCAAGTAAGAGCTACAGGAGAACCTAAAGAAGTTTTAAAAGACAGAGATAGATCTATTATTTGGGATGGTCCATTAGTAATTTTGGTTAATGAATTATCCGCTTCTGCGTCAGAGATTATGGCAGCGGCCATGCAAGATTATAAAAGAGCTATTATTATTGGAGGTAAGCAAACTTATGGAAAAGGGACAGTACAACAAGTTATGGACCTTAACAGAATGGTAAGGAATAATACGAATGGGGATCTAGGAGCATTAAAACTCACAATTCAAAAATATTATAGAATTAATGGAGGTTCAGTCCAGTTAGAAGGTGTTAAGAGTGATGTTGTCGTCCCAGATCGTTGGAGCTTTATTCCAGTTGGTGAAAAAGACTGGGAGAATCCGTTACCTTGGGATGAAATTGATGCGGCAAATTATAAAGTTTGGGATAGTTATTTTGATTATGACAGCACTATTGCTAATAGTAAAGAACGCATGAGCAATAATGATCAATTAAAACTAATTGAACAATATGCGATGTGGGTAAAAAACAATATGGATATCAAATCGTATTCATTAAACTATGAAAAATACAAAGCTAATTTAGATAAAAATGAAACTGAAGTAAAGAAGTTTGATAAGATATCTAATTATCAAACTAACCTAACTTTTGAGTCTTTAGCTTACGAGAAAAATTTATTTAAGCAAGATTCAGTTTTAAAAATAAAAAGAGAGCGTTGGCATGAGAGTTTAAGTAAAGATGTATATATTGAAGAAGCCTTGAATGTATTAGAGGATTTAAAAATGTCTTATTCAATTAATAAAGTTGCGGCTGTAAAAGACTAAACTTAAATATGAGTAACCAATCTCGCTCATTAAAACAACTTGCGCTCCAAAAGTTCAAAAAAGACTTTAGGGGCGTTTTTAGTTTTATCTTTATATTGCTTGTTGGTATAATTTCAATTTTTGCCTATGTTTTTGCACCAGACAATTCTCAAAATGCAAATCAAATGCATTTGGCAATCCATTCAAAAAAACCAGGATTTGAAGTAAAAATGCTTACGCTTCCATCAAAAACTGATTCAAATCAGAGTTTTTTCAGTAGGATTCTTTTTGGAAAAAAAAATACAGATACAGAGATACCAATTTCTTCTTTCATTAGAGATGATAATCAACTTACCTACACAGAATATGCGTCTGATGGATTAGATGGTTTAACAAAGTCTGTTAATCTTTCAGAATTCCCAGATTATTTGATGAAAGATTTGATAAAGCATAGAAAGTTTTATTTAGGAACAGACAAATACGGAAGAGATTTATTGAGTAGAATTCTTATTGGCGCTAGAATTTCGTTTTTTATAGGTTTTATTGCTGTTTTTATTTCCTTAATTATTGGAATTACCATGGGAAGCATTGCTGGGTATTTTGGAGGTAAGACAGATGCCATTATTATGTGGATTATTAATGTAACTTGGTCTATCCCAACATTGTTACTTGTCATTGCAATAACACTAGCATTAGGCAAAGGATTTTGGCAAGTTTTTATTGCTGTTGGCCTTACGATGTGGGTAGAGGTGGCTAGAGTAGTTAGAGGACAAATTATTAGTGTAAAGGAAATGCAATATGTTACAGCAGCAAGAGCGTTAGGATATAATGATTTTAGGATTATTACAAAGCATATTTTACCCAATATTATGTCACCAATAATAGTGATTTCTGCAGCCAATTTTGCAGCAGCAATATTAATAGAAAGCGGATTAAGTTTTTTAGGCATTGGCGCTCAACCACCAATGGCGAGTTGGGGCGCAATGATAAAAGATCATTACAATTATATTATTCTGGGAAAACCCTATTTAGCAGTTATTCCAGGTCTTTGTATAATGAGTTTGGTAGTTGCATTTATGCTTATAGGAAATGCTATGAGAGATGCTTTTGATGTGAAAAGCTAACAAATCTAGGTTGTTAAATTTTTATTTGTTTCATCAATAAATCTTAATAGATCATCTTTACCAACACCTTTACTTGAAGAGGTAATGAAATAATTTGGTAATTCTTCCCAAGTCTCTAAAAGCACATTTTTATAAGCAATAATATGACTCTCGATAGCTTTAGGTTTTAGTTTGTCTGCTTTGGTAAAAATGATTGAAAATGGAATCATGTTTTCACCTAACCATTGCATGAATTCCAAGTCAATATTTTGTGGTTCATGTCTAATATCTACAAGGACAAAAGCTGAAACTAATTGTTTTCTTTCACTAAAATAGGCAGTTATAAATTTTTGAAATGTCTTTTTAGCACTTTTTGAAACTTTTGCATATCCATAACCAGGCAAGTCTACCAGATACCAGTTTTTATTAATTATAAAATGATTAATTAATTGTGTTTTTCCTGGTTTTCCTGATGTTTTGGCAAGATTTCTTCGATTTGTTAACATGTTTATGAGGGAAGATTTCCCAACATTACTTCGACCAATAAATGCATATTCTGGTAAATAATCTTTTGGGCATTTAGAAACGTCAGAATTACTTACAACAAATTCAGCAGATTTAATTTGCATAAGTTTTTGGTTTAGAAATTTCTTTTAGTTAACCAAGCATATAATATTTCATTAAACTCATCTGGATGTTCCATCATAGCTGCATGCCCACATTTGTCAATCCAAAACAAATCAGAATCAGGTAATAGGCTATTGAATTCTTCAGCAACTTCTGGAGGAGTAACAGTATCGTTTTTTCCCCAAATGATGCAGGCAGGAGTTGACATTTTTGGTAAATCTTTTGCCATATTATGTCTTATTGCACTTTTTGCAATGGCTAAAGTTTTAATAAGTTTATTTCTATCGTTTACTGTAGCATAAACTTCATCAACAATCTCTTTGGTTGCTATTTTTGGATCATAAAAAACATCTTGTGCTTTTTTCTTAATAACCTCATAATCACTTCGTTTTGTATAGCCACCACCCATAGCACTTTCATATAATCCAGAACTACCAGTTATGACAAGAGCTTTAATTTTTTCTGGATACAATTTAGTATGATAAAGACCTATATGACCTCCAAGAGAGTTACCTAACAAGATAACATTATCAAATTTTTTAAATTCTATAAATTCATGGAGATATTTGGCAAAACTTTTAACATTAGTTTTAATAAGAGACATGGTGTAAATAGGCAATTCTGGGATAACAATTTTATACCCTTTTTCACTAAAAAAATAGGTAACAGAGTCAAAATTACTCAATCCTCCCATCAAACCATGTAACACTATAATTGGTGTACCTTCACCAATTTCTATATAGCTATAATTTTTTTCTTTCCTTAAATGATGTGTCATTAAATTAGCTAGTCATTTACTGATAAAAACAAATATAGGTATTTCATTCATATTATAGATGTTTTAATAAATTAAGCAATTTTTTTCAATTTAATTAACATGCTGTTAGCTAAAAACAGTGGGTATACTAAATCATTGAATTTTAAGCTTCCAGCTTAAAATTATTTAATTCAAAATCATTCTAAAAAAGCATTTAATCGAAAATTTATCAACAAAGTGGTAAAATGTGGTAAAATGTGGTATATTTTTCAATATATTTGAATCTTATAACATAAAACTATAGCCAACCACCTTGAATTCTTTAATAGGAACATACGAATGTAAAGTAGATTCTAAAGGAAGACTCATGCTGCCTGCTGCTTTAAAAAAGCAATTGTCTCCTGCGTTACAGTCTGGTTTTGTTTTGAAAAGAGCTGTTTTTCAAAACTGTTTAGAACTATATCCTATGCAAGAGTGGGAAGGCTTAATGCAAAAAGTTAATAAGCTAAACCGTTTTAAAAAAAAGAATAATGATTTCATAAGGAGGTTTACTGCAGGTGTAAAAATTATAGAAGTAGATAATGCAGGAAGGTTATTGGTGCCAAAAGACCTTATTTCTTTTGCTGGAATTTCTAAAGAAATAGTTGTTTCATCTGCTATCAATATTATAGAAATCTGGGATAAAGAGAAATATGAACGAGCTATAGATGATGCAACAGGTGATTTTCCTGATTTAGCTGAAGAAGTAATGGGACAAGATGATGACAATGGAATATCATAATGCAGTTTTACTTAAAGAAACAGTTGAAGGTTTAAATATTTCTGAAGATGGTATTTATATAGATGTCACTTTTGGTGGAGGAGGACATAGTAAGGAAATTTTAAAACGTTTAGGTGAAAAAGGAAAATTGTTTGCATTTGATCAGGACCAAGACGCTCTAGTAAATACAATTGATGATGACCGTTTTACATTAATCAATGAGAATTTTAGATACCTGAAGCGGTTTTTGAGATTTTATGGAGTAACAGAAGTAGACGGCATATTAGCAGATTTTGGAGTTTCATCACATCAATTTGATGTTGCCGAACGTGGTTTTTCAACCAGATTTGAAGCTGACTTGGATATGAGGATGAATCAGGAAAATGAGTTTTCAGCATATCATGTTATCAATGAATATGATGAAGAGAAGTTAAGAAAAGTTTTTTGGCAATATGGAGAATTAAGACAAGCACCTCTAATGGCGCGAGCAATTGTTGAAGCTAGGAGATCAGAGCCAATAAAAACAAGTAAACAGTTTAAGGAGATATTAAAACGGTTTTTGCAACATAAAAAAGAAAACAAGGTGTTGGCACAAATTTATCAGGCCATAAGAATAGAAGTTAATCAAGAAATAGAAGCCTTGAAAGAATTTCTTTTGCAAGTTCCTGAAGTATTAAAGAAAGGAGCGCGCTTAAGCATTATCTCTTATCATTCTCTAGAAGATAGGTTGGTAAAACGTTTTATTAGAAATGGTTTGTTTGAAGGAGAACCTGAACGTGATGTGTTTGGAAATTTTGAAGTACCACTAAAAAAAGTTGGCAACCTAATTGTTCCAACATTTCAAGAGATAAAAGAAAACAACAGAGCTAGAAGTGCAAAATTAAGAATAGCCGAGAAGACATGAAAAAGGGTATATACAAAATACTTAAAGGGAAGTTTTTGGTAAGCGAGGATTCGTTTAAAAACTGGAGGGCAATCCTTTTTATTTCAGCACTTGCTATAGTAATGATTGCTAGTTCACATAGCGCGGATAAAAAAGTTCATGAGATCGCTAGATTAGATAATGAAGCAAAGGAGTTAAAGTCTGCTTTTTTAGATAGTCGTTCAAAACTTATGAAACTAAAGATGGAATCTGCTGTGATAATCAAATTAAAAGAAAAAGGATTATTGTCATCTGTTATTCCACCTAAAAAAATAAAAGTAAAATCTCAAAATTGAAAAAATAATCTTGGCAGTAAGCGAGAAGAACATATTAAACAGATTGTATTTTATTTCCGGATGTATGTTCGTCTTCGGATTAGCAGTAGTATTCAAATTAATCAATATTCAGTTTGTTCAAGGTGATAGATATCGTGATTTAGCAGAAAAAAGAGATGTAAAAAATGTTATTATTCCTGCGAATAGAGGAAACGTATATTCAGAAAATGGAAATCTTTTAGCTACTTCAATTCCCAAGTATGATATTAGGCTGGATGCTATAACACCTACAGCAAAAACATTTGAAGAAAATATTAAAGCTTTAAGCGATTCCCTTTCTGGTTATTCAGGTAAGTCATCTTCATACTTTCAAAAAGAAATCAGAAAAGCTAGAGCAAATAAAAACAGGTATTATCTGCTTGCCAGAAATATTGGCTATTCAGATTATGTCAGATTCAGAAACTTTCCACTCTTAAAATTGGGGGCATTCAAAGGAGGCTTAATTGTTGAACAAACAACCAAACGAGAACATCCAATGGGAGGCATTGCGCAAAGAACTATAGGTTATGAGCATATAGATGATCAAGGAAATGTTACCAGACCAGGGCTTGATGGTGCTTTCGGAGTTAAATACTTGCGCGGTGTTGATGGAAAAAGATTAAAGCAGAAAATAGGTAAAGGTCAATGGAAACCTATAGTAGACTATAACCAAGTAGAGCCAAAAGACGGCTATGATGTCTACACTACAATTGATGTTAATATACAAGATATTGCTCATCATGCTTTATTAGAACAATTGGAAAAATATAAAGCAGACCATGGTTGTGTAGTAGTTATGGAGACTAAAACTGGGAAAGTGAAAGCTATTTCAAACCTGGGTAGAAATAGCGAAGGCTATTATTACGAAAGGCTTAATTATGCTGTTGGAGAAAGTCATGAACCAGGTTCTACTTTTAAGCTCATGGCAATTACAGCAGCTTTAGAAGATAAAGTAATTGATACCAGTGATGTTGTAGATACAGAAAGCGGAATATTGACTTTTTATGGTAAAAAAGTTAGAGATTCAAAAAACGGAGGCTATGGTAAAATTTCAATTGCTAAAGCATTTGAAGTTTCATCCAATACAGGCATTGTAAAGGCTATTCACAACAGTTATCATGACAATCCTTCCAAATTTGTAGATCGCCTCTATTCAATGAATTTGAATAAACAGTTAGATCTACCCATTATAGGAGAAGGAGTGCCAATTATTCCAGACCCAAGAATTAAAAACAATCGCTGGAGCGGAATTGCTTTAGAATGGATGGCTTATGGTTATGGTGTTTCCTTCACGCCGTTACAAACATTGACGTTTTACAATGCCATTGCCAATGATGGCGTAATGATTAAACCACAATTTTTAAAAGAAGTTAAAGAGTTTGATAAGGTTATTGTTCCATTCAAAAAGGAAATCATAAATTCTAAAATATGTTCTACAGAAACAATTCTTAAAGTACAGCAGCTATTAAAAGATGTGGTCAATAAAGAACATGGAACAGGTCATAGATTATACTCGCCAAATTTTTCTATGGCAGGAAAAACAGGAACATGTCAAAAAGATTATGCCAAAAAAGATAAACTGAACTATATCTCATCGTTTGTGGGATATTTTCCAGCTGATAATCCAAAATACTCTTGCATAGTCGTGATTCATGAACCTGATAAAAGTGTTGGGTATTATGGAGCAGATGTTTCGGGACCAGTGTTTAAAAGAATTGCCCAAAAAATTTTCATAGATACTCCAATTGTTGACGAAATAGAGCAACTAGAGGTTAAAAGAACTGCTGTAGAGAAAGAATATCTAAATTATTATGATATAGCTAGAACTTATAAAACCATTATGCCAAGTGTGATAGGCTTACCAACAATGGATGCCCTTTCACTTCTTGAAAATATGGGATTAAAGGTTAAGGTTGAAGGTGTTGGCTTGGTAAAAAAACAATCAATAGACAAAGGTATCAAAGTAAATAAAAATCAAACAGTTGTTATTCAGGCATCATGACGAATTTAAGAGATATATTGTATAAAGTTACCTTGAATGCTGTTGTTGGGAATACTTCTGTGTCTGTTAATAAGATTGAATTCGATTCGAGAAAAATTTCCACAAATGATGTTTTTGTTGCAACTATAGGAACTATATCTAATGGTCATGATTTTATAGATAAAGCCATTAAGCTAGGTGCAATCGCGGTTGTCTGCGAAACTTTACCTAAAAATATTGTCAAAGGCATAACCTATGTAGAAGTTGAAAGTTCAACAAGTGCATTGGCCATTATGGCTTCAAATTACTTTGAAAACCCTTCAGAAAATTTAAAACTTGTTGGTATAACAGGAACCAATGGAAAAACAACGATCGCTTCATTGTTATATCAACTTTTTAAAAATGCAGGCTTTAAAGTTGGATTATTATCTACTGTAAAAATAATGGTTGATAATAAGATGTATAAAGCCACACATACAACACCAGACTCTTTAACTATAAATAAATACTTAAAGGAAATGAATATTGAGGGTGTTGAATTTTGCTTTATGGAAGTAAGCTCACATGGTATTCATCAGAATAGAACAGAAGGATTGCATTTTGAAGGAGGGATTTTCACCAATTTGTCTCATGACCATTTAGACTATCATGAGAATTTTGCAGAATATAGAAATGTAAAAAAATTATTTTTTGATGGCTTATCGAGTTCAGCATTTGCACTGGTAAACGTAGATGATAAAAATGGCTTATTCATGATTCAAAATACTAAGGCAAAAAAACACACTTATGCTCTAAAAGGATATGCAGATTATAAGGCTATTGTTTTGGAAAATCAATTAAGCGGATTACTTCTTAAAGTCAATGATAGTGAAGTTTGGACCAGATTAATTGGAAGCTTCAATGCTTACAATGTATTAGCTATTTATGCAACTGCAGAATTACTCGGCCTTGAACGAGTTGAAATATTAAGGTTGATTAGTGAACTGGAAAGTGTAGCAGGACGCTTTCAATACCTTATTTCAGACGATAATATAACTGCAATTGTTGATTATGCACATACACCGGATGCTCTTAAAAATGTGCTGGAAACCATCAATAGTATTCGTACAAAAAACGAAGAACTTATTACAGTTGTAGGTTGTGGAGGTGATAGAGATAAAACCAAACGCCCTAAAATGGGGCACATCGCTTCATTATTAAGCACCAAAGTGATTTTTACGAGTGACAATCCAAGAAGCGAAGTTCCTGAAACTATAATAAAAGATATAGAAAAAGGTGTTGAACCACAGAATTTCAAGAAAACAATATCCATAACAGATAGAGGACAAGCTATTAAAACAGCTTGCCAAATGGCGCACACCAATGACATCATTTTAATAGCTGGCAAAGGGCATGAAACCTATCAGGAAATTAAAGGTAAACGCTTTGATTTTGATGATTTTAAAATAGTACAAGAATTTTTAAAGCAATTACAAAAGTAGGATGCTATATTACTTATTTGAATATTTAGAAAAACAATTCGAATTCCCAGGAGCTACACTGTTCGGTTACATTTCGTTTAGATCTGCTATGGCAATTATCCTATCATTACTCATTTCTACTATTTTCGGTAAGCGCATTATTAAGTTTTTACAAAAACAACAAGTTGGTGAATCTATTAGAGATCTTGGATTAGAAGGTCAAGTTGAGAAGGCAGGGACACCAACAATGGGTGGAATTATTATAATAATGGCAACACTCATTCCAGTTTTGCTTTTTGCCAAATTAGAAAATATTTATATCATCCTACTTATTGTAACAACCGTATGGATGGGAACCATTGGGTTTATTGACGATTACATTAAAAAGTTTAAAAATGATAAAGAAGGTCTAAAAGGAAGGTTTAAAGTTCTTGGACAAGTTGGTTTAGGTATAATTGTAGGAACAACATTATACTTCCATCCAAATGTGACATTAAAAGAAAAACTACCTGAAGCACAACGTCAGGAAATATTAATGTCAAGTCCAAATGTTGAAGCCACTAAACTTTTTCAGGATGAAGAAAAATCTACTAAAACTACTATTCCATTTGTAAAAGGTAACGAGTTTGATTATGCTGATTTAATCACTTGGATTAACCCAGGTTTACAAAAATATGCATGGGTGATTTTCATAATTGTTGCCATTTTTATTATTACAGCAGTATCAAATGGAGCAAATCTTACAGATGGGATAGATGGTCTAGCAGCAGGAACTTCTGCTATTATTGTACTTACATTAGGCATTTTTGCTTGGGTTTCCGGAAATATCATTTTCTCTGATTATCTCAACATCATGTACATACCAAGAGTTGAAGAAATCACAATTTACATAGCTGCCTTTGTCGGAGCATTGGTTGGATTCTTATGGTACAACACCTATCCAGCGCAGGTTTTTATGGGAGACACAGGAAGTCTCACCATAGGAGGAATTATAGCAGTAATAGCAATTGCAGTTAGAAAAGAATGGTTAATACCTGTACTCTGCGGTATTTTCTTGGCAGAGAATTTATCTGTGGTTATGCAGGTAAGCTATTTTAAATATACAAAGAAAAAATATGGTGAAGGTCGACGCATTTTTAAAATGTCGCCATTACATCATCATTATCAAAAATCGGGATATCATGAAAGTAAGATTGTTACCAGATTCTGGATTGTTGGAATTCTGTTGGCAATTATAACAATCGTGACATTGAAAATTAGATAATTATTGTCATTCCTGCTATTGCAGGAATCTCAAGAATTGAAGGAATGACAAAACAAAGACTAGTCATATTAGGAGGAGGAGAAAGTGGTGTTGGAACAGCACTTTTAGGGAAAGCAAAAGGTTTTGAAGTCTTTGTTTCAGATAAAGGAAAAATTAAAGAAAAATATAAACAAGTTCTTATACATAATGAGATTGAATGGGAAGAAGAACAGCACACAGAAGGTAAGATTCTTAATGTAGATCTAGTAATGAAAAGTCCTGGTATTCCAGATAAAGTTGATTTGGTAAAACAAATTCGTAAAAAAGGAATTCCAGTAGTTTCAGAAATTGAATTTGCTTCAAGATTTACTACTGCTACCATTATTGGTGTTACAGGAAGTAATGGCAAGACTACAACAGCCTCGTTAACACACCATATTCTAAAACAAGAATTGAATGTTGGGTTGGCTGGAAATATTGGTGAGAGTTTTGCAAAACAGGTTTCAGAAGAAGATTATAAAAACTATGTCCTGGAGATAAGCAGCTTTCAGTTAGATGATATCGCAACTTTTAAACCACATATAGCTGTTATAACCAATATTACACCTGATCATTTAGATAGATATAACTATCAATTTGAAAATTATATAGCGTCAAAATTCAGGATTGCTAGGAATCAAACCAAAAAGGACTATTTGATTTATGATGCAGATGATGAAGAAATAACAAATTGGTTAGAAAAGAACCCAGTTCAATCAACATTATTACCATTTTCACTAACAAAAACTATTGAAAATGGAGCGTATTTAGACAACAAGGATATTAAAATAACAATAGATAACAAGCAAATAATTATGCCAACCACAAATTTAGCACTAGAGGGAAATCACAACATTAAAAACGCTATGGCAGCTTCAACTGTAGCACATGTATTAAAAATTAGAAAGCAGACAATTAGAGAAAGTTTGGAGAATTTTCAAGGCGTTGAACACCGTTTGGAGCATGTTCTAAAAATAAACAAAGTACACTATATCAATGATTCTAAAGCAACCAACGTCAATGCTACTTATTATGCGTTAGAAAGCATGGATGCTCCAACGGTTTGGATAGTTGGTGGAGTTGATAAAGGCAATAATTATCAAGAACTTTTTTCGTTTGTAAATGAAAAGGTAAAAGCTATTATTTGTTTGGGTGTTGATAACCAAAAACTTATGGAAAATTTTGGTTCTATGGTTGATATTATCATTGAAACGCAATTTATGAGCGAGGCTGTTAAAATAGCGTACAAAATAGCAGAAGCAGGTGATAATGTATTATTATCACCTGCATGCGCAAGTTTTGATTTGTTTGAAAACTACGAAGATAGAGGTCGTCAATTTAAAGAAGCGGTAAGAAATTTATAGTGCAAGAGATATTTAAAAATATTAAAGGTGATCGGTTAATTTGGGCTATTGTAGCCCTGTTGGCGATATTTTCATTCCTACCTGTGTATAGTGCCGCAAGTAATTTAGCTTATGTTGGAGGAAACGGAAATACCTTTGCATATTTTTTAAAACATTTCATGCATTTGTTTCTTGGATTTGGAATTATGTATGGAGTTCACAAAATCCCATACAGATATTTTAGAGGTTTATCTATGGTTATGCTGCCAATAGTTTTGGTGCTTTTAGTGATAACCATGTCACAAGAAACTACAACAGAAGGAGCAAATGCTAGTAGGTGGATTCAGATTCCAATTGTAGGTATGTCATTCCAAACGTCAACTTTAGCATCAGTTGTCCTGATGGTATATGTTGCAAGATATATGTCTAAAATTAAAGATAAACAAATAACCTTTAAAGAATCTATTTTACCACTTTGGATTCCGGTTTTTTTAGTAATTATATTAATTCTTCCAGCTAACTTTTCAACTGCTGCAATTTTATTCTGTATGGTTGTCATGTTAACATTTTTAGGAGGTTATCCAATACGATATTTAGCATTAATAATAGGTTCTGGTGTTGTCGCTCTCGTAATGTTTGTACTAGTCGCTAAATCGTTTCCAGAGTTAATGCCAAATCGAGTTGATACTTGGATGAGTAGAATTGAAAGTTTTACAGATAAAGAGGACACTGAAGCAGATTATCAAATTGAAAAGGCCAAAATAGCCATTGCTTCTGGAGGTATTCAGGGTGTTGGCCCAGGAAAGAGTATTCAAAAGAATTTTTTACCACAGTCATCCTCAGATTTTATTTTTGCAATCATAATTGAGGAATATGGATTGATAGGAGGCTTTCTTATTATGATTCTTTATATGTGGTTGTTGTTTAGAATAGTAATTGCTGCTCAAAAAGCAGATACCATTTTCGGAAAACTAATTGTATTAGGTGTTGGATTACCTATAGTTTTTCAAGCATTAATAAATATGGCTGTTGCAGTTGAATTGTTTCCAGTAACAGGACAAACATTACCGCTTATTAGTAGTGGAGGGACATCAATTTGGATGACTTGTTTGGCTCTTGGAATTATTTTAAGCGTAAGTGCAAAAAGAGAAGAATTAAAAGAACAGGATTATAATGAAGATAATCCGTTAGAAGTTTTAGCTGAAACTATTTAATGAGTAAGTATAAAATCATATTGTCAGGTGGAGGAACAGGAGGACACATCTATCCAGCCATTGCAATTGCAAATGAGTTGAAGTCTCGTTTTCCAAATTCTGAATTTTTATTTGTTGGTGCGAAAGATAGAATGGAAATGGAAAAAGTACCTCAAGCTGGTTATGAAATTGAGGGTTTATGGATTTCTGGTATTCAAAGAAAGCTAACATTAAAGAATTTAATGTTTCCTTTTAAACTTTTAGCAAGCTTAATAAAAGCGAGAAAAATCATCAAAAATTTCAAACCAGATGTAGCGATTGGTACTGGAGGCTTTGCCAGTGGACCTTTGTTGCATGTAGCAGCTTCAAAGAAAATACCAACCCTAATACAAGAGCAAAATTCCTATGCTGGAATCACCAACAAACTATTGTCAAAAAAAGTGAACAAGATATGTGTTGCTTATAACGATATGGAACGCTTTTTCCCAAAGAATAAAATCATAAAAACAGGAAATCCTGTAAGACAGGATTTGTTAGAAATTGAGAATAAAACTGTGCAAGCAAAAGATTTCTTTAAACTAAAACACGGAAAATATACGCTTTTAGTTATAGGTGGAAGTTTAGGAGCTTTAAAAATAAATGAACTAATTG
The DNA here is from genome assembly GCF_040117515.1 of Gilvirhabdus luticola. Taxonomy (NCBI): domain Bacteria; kingdom Pseudomonadati; phylum Bacteroidota; class Flavobacteriia; order Flavobacteriales; family Flavobacteriaceae; genus Gilvirhabdus; species Gilvirhabdus luticola. Next base: position 213,534 of record NZ_JBEEEN010000001.1, on the reverse strand, counting down.
AAGATAAATTAGAGTTTTTCGAAACCCAGAACACACAAATTATTTGGCAGTGCGGTAAGCTATACTATCAAGATTTTAAATTTTATAACGATTTAGAGTATGTTCAAGTTTATCCATTTTTGAATAATATGGATTTAGCTTATGCAGCAGCAGATGTTGTCATTTCAAGAGCTGGAGCAAGTTCAGTTTCAGAGTTGAGTATTGTGGGAAGGCCTGTAATTTTTATTCCATCTCCAAATGTAGCGGAAGATCATCAAACAAAAAATGCTTTAGCTATTGTAGAAAATGATGCGGCAATAATGATCAAGGAAAATGAATTGGATATTGATTTTGAAAATAAATTCTCGCAGCTCATTGCTTCACAAGAAAGACAGAGAAAATTGAGCGAAAATATTAAAAAGTTAGCATTGGCAAATGCAACAAAGGAAATAGCAGATGAAGTTGAAAAGCTATTAAATAAATGAATTTAAATAGTATAAATAACGTTTATTTTATTGGGATCGGAGGTATTGGTATGAGTGCATTAGCGCGTTATTTTCATGCAAATGGAAAGTATGTTGGTGGTTATGATAAAACGATGACTGGAATTACGGATGAATTAATGGCTTTGGGAATTCGTATTCATTTTAATGACTCTATTAACGAAATTGAAGAAAGATTTTTAGACACAAAAACAACGTTAGTGGTTTATACTCCAGCAGTTCCAAATAGTCATAGTGAGTTAAACTATTTTAGAAATAATAATTTTGAAGTTCTAAAGCGTTCAAAAGTTCTTGGGTTGATTACAGAAAACACATTCTGCATGGCAATTGCAGGAACACATGGTAAAACTACAACTACGAGTATTCTTGGTCATTTATTAAGCGAATGTAATGTTGAAGTCACGGCCTTTCTTGGTGGTATATCCGAAAATTATAATTCAAATTTAATTTTAAAAGGAACTAAAGTTTCTGTAGTTGAAGCGGATGAGTTTGATAGGTCGTTTCTAACACTTTCACCAGATATTGCATGCATTACTTCTATGGATTCAGACCATTTGGATATCTATGGAGAAGTAAGCCAATTGCATGATTCCTTTATTGATTTTTCTAAAAAACTAAAGCCTAATGGAAAATTGTTTGTTAGAAATGGGCTCCCAATTAAGGCAATCACTTATGGTATAGAAGATGATTCAGACTATTCCATTCAAAATATTAAAATACAAAACGGAACTTATGTGTTTGATGTAAAAACACCAAACAACGTTATTAAAAATATACAATTTAACCTGCCTGGTAGACATAATTTGTCAAATGCATTAATTGCCCTGGCGATGGCTGTAGAATATGGGTGCCCTCACCAACAGCTCGTCAGGGCTTTAGCATCTTACAAAGGTGTTAAACGTAGATTTACCTATCACATCAAGACAGAATCATTGGTTTATATTGATGATTATGCGCACCATCCTCAAGAGATAAATGCTGTATTTCAAGCTCTAAAAGAAATGTACCCTAAAAAGAAAGTATTAGCCATTTTTCAGCCTCATCTTTATAGTAGAACAAGAGATTTTGCAGACGAATTTGCGGAGAGTTTATCACAATTTGATGAAATTTTATTATTAGACATTTATCCAGCTCGTGAGTTGCCTATTGTTGGTATAACATCAAAATGGCTACTGGATAAAATCAATAATATTAGCAAACAACTTATTAGTAAAAATGAAATAGTTGCAAAAATTAAAAAGAGTGATGCACAAGTTATTTTAACAATTGGTGCGGGAGATATTGGAGAGGAAGTCAAACAGATTAAACAAGCCTTGAAAGTTGCGAGTTAATTGGAACTATATAAAACTATTGTCTCTACTAATTTTAGTAGTGACCTTGTTTGCCTTTTCATCAAGCAAGAATTCAGTGAGAAAAGTATCTGAATTTAATATTCATTTTGAAGGAGACAATAATTTATTTCTTACAGAAGAGACTGTTAGTAAATTGTTAATACAAAATCAACAGGGTGTTAAAAAAATGCCTAAAGAAACTTTAGATTTGAACCAATTAGAAACTGCCCTGAATTCTAATCCTATGGTCAAGTCAGCACAGGTTTATGTTACTTTAAAAGGTGAACTTAACGCTGATATTGAACAGAAAAAACCTATAGCAAGAGTAAGCACTAACGCTTCATATTATATTGATGATCAAGGTACATATATGCCTTTGTCAGAGAATCATTCAGCAAGAGTGCCTTTAGTTACTGGCCAAATAGATAAAAATAAACTAGATAATGTTTTTATTATGGCTAACAAAATACAGAAGGATGAATTTTTAAAGAAAAATGTTGTTGAGATTAATCAAAACGCTAATAGAACAATTTTTTTAAGGTTGAGACAATGCAGTTTTATAGTTCAAATTGGTGACATGAATAATTTGGATAAAAAAATAAATAACCTTAAAGCTTTTTATAAGAAAAGTTTAAAAGAAAAAACACTGAATAACTATAGCAATGTCAATTTACAATTTGATAATCAAGTTGTATGCACCAAATTATAAACTATGGAAGATAATATAGCTGTTGGATTGGACATAGGAACAACCAAAATCGTGGCCATGATTGGTCGCAAAAATGAGTATGGTAAAGTTGAGATTCTTGGAATAGGCAAATCCAAAAGTCTTGGTGTGCACAGAGGTGTTGTAAACAATATCACTCAAACAATACAATCTATTCAACAAGCTGTACAAGAAGCAGAATTAGCTTCTGATATGCAAATTCAAGGGGTTACTGTTGGTATTGCAGGACAACACATACGAAGTTTACAACATAGTGATTACATCACAAGGCCCAATTCAGAACATGTTATTGGTGAGGAAGATATAGATAGACTTATCAATCAGGTTCATAAATTAGTAATGCTTCCAGGCGAAGAAATTATTCATGTGTTACCACAGGAATATAAAGTAGATGGTCAGGCAGAAATTAAAGAACCAATAGGTATGTATGGTGGTAGACTTGAAGCAAATTTTCATGTAGTTGTAGGTCAGGTATCATCAATTAGAAATATTGGGCGTTGTGTAAAAAGTGCTGGACTTAACCTTGAAAGGATAACACTTGAACCATTGGCTTCAGCAAATGCAGTTTTAAGTCAGGAAGAAAAGGAAGCAGGAGTAGCTTTAATTGATATTGGTGGAGGGACAACAGATTTGGCCATTTTTAGAGACGGAATTATTCGTCATACAGCGGTTATTCCTTTTGGCGGAAATGTTATAACAGAAGACATAAAAGAAGGTTGTTCAATTATTGAAAAACAAGCAGAACTTTTAAAAATAAAGTTCGGTTCTGCTTGGCCAGGAGAGAATAAAGACAACGAAATTGTGTCTATTCCTGGATTACGTGGAAGAGAACCTAAAGAAATTACTTTAAAGAATCTGTCTAAAATTATTCATGCTCGTGTAGTTGAAATTGTTGAACAAGTCTATGTTGAGATAAAAAATTACGGTCATGAAGAACAAAAGAAAAAACTCATTGCTGGTATTGTTTTAACAGGTGGAGGAAGCCAACTTAAGCACTTAAAACAATTGGTAGAATATATTACTGGGATGGATACAAGAATAGGATATCCCAACGAACATTTGGCAGGAGATAGTGATGATGATGTTACTAGTCCATTATTTGCAACAGCAGTTGGTTTGGTGTTAGACGGACTTAAACGTAAAGAAAGAAAAGTAATTGAAAAAGAGAATTTACTTAATGAATTTGAAGACGAATCTAACCAATCACAGGAAATTTTAAATAAACCAGTAAAAGAAAGACGTTCATTTTTGGACAAATTAACAGAAAGAGTTAAAGACTTTTTAGATAATGCAGAATAATTTATTAAAACCAGTAAATAAGAATTTATGAGCAGCAAAAAAGAATTCGAAACCAATATTTCATTTGACTTACCAAAGAATCAATCAAATGTTATTAAAGTTATTGGTGTTGGTGGTGGTGGTAGCAACGCCATTAATCACATGTTTCAACAAGGTATCAAAGGTGTAGACTTTGTGATTTGTAATACAGATGCGCAAGCTCTTCAAAATAGTGGAGTGCCTAACAAGATTCAGTTAGGAGTTAATCTCACAGAAGGGTTAGGTGCAGGAGCTAATCCAGAAATTGGAGAACAATCTGCTGTTGAGAGTTACGAGGAGATTAAAAACATGTTGGATACAAACACTAAAATGATTTTCATTACCGCAGGAATGGGCGGTGGTACAGGTACTGGAGCTGCACCTATCATTGCAAAAATGGCAAAAGATTTAGATGTTTTAACTGTAGGAATTGTAACCATGCCATTTCAATTTGAAGGCAAGATGAGAAACCAACAAGCTCAAATTGGTATAGAAAACCTTCGTAATGTTGTAGATTCTTTAATAGTAATTAACAATAACAAACTTCGAGAAGTTTATGGTAATCTTGGTTTTAAAGCCGGATTTTCAAAAGCTGATGAAGTGCTATCTACCGCTGCTCGTGGTATAGCAGAAGTTATTACACATCATTACACACAAAATATCGATTTACGAGATGCCAAAACTGTTTTAAGTAATAGTGGCACTGCCATTATGGGATCTGCCTCTGCTTCAGGACAGAATCGCGCTCAAGAAGCTATAAGAAAAGCTTTAGATTCTCCATTGCTCAACGATAACAAAATTACTGGAGCCAAAAATGTATTGTTGCTTATAGTTTCTGGTTCACAAGAAATTACCATTGATGAAATAGGTGAGATTAATGATCACATCCAAAATGAAGCAGGTCACGGTGCTAATATAATTATGGGTGTAGGAGAAGATGAGTCTTTAGATGAATCTATAGCAGTTACCATTATAGCTACTGGATTTAATATCGAACAGCAAGATGAAATTTCAAATACAGAAGTCAAAAAAGTAATTCATTCTTTGGAAGATGAACAGGTATTGTCTCAAGATTTGACCAAAGAGCGTGATCCAGCTATTATAAAGCCTATCGTCGAGCTTGAAACCAATATTGAAGAACCTGTAGTAAAGCATACATTAGATTTAGATGAAATAGAAGATTCAGTTAAAACTGAAAATAAAGAGATGAATGTTAATGAGACAATATCGAATGAAATGTTACTCATACCAACAACTGAAATTATTAAAAACATGAACGTTGTATATGATGAAGTCGTTGCTGTTAAAGATGAAGACCAAGATTTTATAATTACTCCAATTCCGAATTTTGAGGTTGAAATAAATGAAGATGATAATGAAGAAGAACAACAGATTACTCTTACTTTCGATCTTCCTTTAAGTGAGTCTAAAGCCAAAAGTAAGGAAGATAGAATCTCTGAACCACTAACAGAGAATGATGTAAATGCTCTACCGGTAAATGATTATGTCGAACTGATTACGGTAACAGAGTCAAGCGAAAAAGGAGAAGTTCGTTATACTTTAGAAGATTATGTTGAGATAGAATCTTCTATGAACAAAACAAAAGTGCAAGAAGATATCGACAAAGAAGTGGTTTTTGAGAAAAAGGTGGTTGAATCTAAAACAGAAGAAGAAACAGTACAAGAAGATATCGATCCAATGAATAGCCCGATTTCAGAAATGCTAAAAGAAAGAGCAGAAGAACGTAGGCGTAAGATGAAAGACTTTAACTATAAATTCAACAACGCAAAAATTGATGATATGGAAAAAGTCCCGGCATATAAGAGACAAGGTATAGATTTAGATCAAGCAAAGCATTCGTCAGAAACAGATATGTCTAGAACAAGTATTGATGTAGATGACAATGATGAGATACAATTGAGAAGCAATAATTCATTCTTACACGACAACGTTGATTAATAGCAAGTCAAAATTAGTGTCATAGCTTCTTATTAACCCGAAAAGCACCCTCAACTTTTCGGGTTTTCTTTTTATCTTCGCAAAACCAAAATGGAGTTATGAGTTTACAAGAAAAAATAATGACAGCTATGAAAGCTGCTATGAAAGAAAAAAATCAAACAGCTTTAACGGCCTTAAGAGCTGTAAAATCGGCTATTTTACTAGCACAGACAGAAACTGGAGCTAAAGAAGAACTAACAGGAGAACAAGAAATAAAAATTTTACAAAAACAAGTAAAACAGCGCAAGGATAGTGCCGCTATATATATAGAACAAGGACGAGAAGATTTAGCAGCTCCAGAATTGGCTGAAGCTGAAATTATTGGACAATTTCTACCAGAAGCAGTAAGTGAAGAAGAAATAGAAAAAATTGTAAATACTACCATAGGACGTATTGGAGCACAAGGAATGAAAGATATGGGTAAAGTCATGGGTATAGTAAGTAAAGAATTGGCCGGAAAGGCCGATGGTAAAACGATATCTACAATAGTAAAGCAAAAATTAAGTTAAATAATGGCCCTTTAGCTCAACTGAATAGAGCACTGGATTTCGGCTCCAGCGGTTCGGGGTTTGAATCCCTGAAGGGTCACTTAATAAAATCGTAAATAACTATATAATAGTACATTACGATTTTTTTATTTTATTTTGTGTCACTTTATGTGACACTTCAGTGGTTTTTATTTGATTTTAGTGATAACTTTTTTGCTCAATAAGTAAATTCAAACTTGTCATCAAATCCCTTTGTATTTATTAAGTACTCATTAAAGTTCGAGTGATTATTCAAAATTTCTCCATCTTCAAATGCAAATATATTTTCTATTTGTTTTGTCATGACATTAAAATTCAATTCAACAAAGAAATTTTTAATTGCAACACATATAACTAATTTTATAGTACCATATTTTGTAAATTTCCTGTTCAATTCCACTCCGTACATTTTGAGTATTGATAGCTTTTCATACCTTTTTAGATTGTTAAAGTCATCTATTCCCATAAAAATTTTAATATTTTATTTGTAATCAAACCTTGTGAAAATTGAATTAGCAATATAAAATTTATTGTTGCTAATATCTATGGTAGCTTCTATATTCCATTCCTGATAAACTTCACGATGGGAATTATGTTCTGCAATACCATTGAAATGTATTATTCCATTACTAATCTTACATTTTGTTTTAGAATCAATAAAACGCCAACTAGTATTACTAATATAGGGTGTTTCGTCAGGCTTAAAGTTAGATTTTTGGTCAAAAAAATAAAATTTATCATAAAATGAAAGATGGTCACGCTTTTCACAAATTAATATAAAATCGTCTGGATTGTTTTCTTTGTGAACTTTTGATAAAAATACATCTTTTTGATTTTCAACTAGCATTGGCCAAATTCTTAATTCATTTACATCATTTGGTTCATCATAATATATTCTATTCAAGTGAACAACAAAATATTTCGTATTCAATTCAGAAATAGCATCGATTGAGTGTAAATCAATAAATTTGTTCAATTCAACATTAAAATGTTCACTAATAAAAAAGGAATTAAACATCCAAGAGTATTTAATACTATATAATATTACTCCTTTATGATTCTTATAGACAATTTTCACACTATCTGAAGGCTCTATTCTCTCGTACTTTCTGCTAAAAGTGTGATTAACTATTTCTTTTTTTAAAAATCTGGTGGATTGTCTAATTTTTTCCAGAATTTTTAAATGAAGCTCACTATGTACTTCATTTTGGATAATATCAAGATAATTTGACGAATTAAAAATATCGATTAATTCCTGTCTACTTTTCCCCAAAACCTAATAATTTATTAATTCATAAATTACAGTAAATTAAAAACTCAATTAGATTAAACCCACATATTTTGAAAATGAATATGGAAATATCTTATATGAAATTATAAAAAATTATTAAACTATCTACTCGCCATCTGTTTCGCCCAACTTTTAACATTATATTGAGATTGAATTATTTTTTTAGCGGCTGATGGTGAAGTTGCATCACATTTGACATTAATAAAATGGCCACCTGTTTTTAGTCTAATCGAGCCTGAAAAGCTTTTTGTTATCATAGTTTTCTGATTTAATGCAATATAGTGTATAAAACAATGATTACAAAATTATGTATCTAAAAACCAGGTGTTTAGGATTATTTTATTATAGCCACTTATCATTAACTTTAGAAAAATTCACCTTGAAATTTACATTATAGGTTTGACTTAATAACTCAATCAGCTTTTTGAATTCGGGTTTTGAGTTTGGCGAAATATAAACTTCCTTTATTAGCTTATTCAAATCTACTTTTACTAGTTTATTTTCTTTCAATTCATCTTGAGTACAGCTCGTAATACATCTCAATTCGTTTTCGAAGCTATAATATTTTAGTTTAACTAAAAAAGGGTAGTATAAATTAGTAGTAGAATAATGAAAACTTTTGGGGTCAAAGTACTTGACCTCTCCTATGTATATGAGACGGTCTGTTTCATTAAAAGATTCTCTTAATGAAGGTATATCTGTTTTTATTGCAATACCCATTTTATCCTTTGCATACATTTTCCAGAGTGCATATGATTCATCGTCATGATATGTCCAAGAGCTAATTAATGTTTCCTTTCTTAAATTATTTTCTATATATTCATATGTGTCTTGATTATTTGTGTTTCCATTTTCATTGTCTTGTTCTATCATCATTTGATAAACTACTTCTGGTATTCTTCCTTCATTATTATCACCAAGATTCTCTGCATTTGAAAAATAAAGAGAACTGGTTTCTAAAAGGTTCAAAAATTTCCAAAAGTTCATATATCTCCATATTGGTTTTGATAAAGATTTAAAAATTTCAAATGTTAGATGGTCTTTATACACTATTTAAACTATTTAAGTAAGTATTTGGTTTAAGGATAACATTTCATGATATCCTTACTATTTCTGCCAATAAAACATCTAAATCTTGTGAAAAATTAACTTGAACACTGTTCGGTAGCACCTCTTTTTTTCTAATAGGAAGGTGTAGGTATCCATCGGCAATATTTCTGAGAGATTTTTCCAAATTTTCCATATTTTTTTTAAAACTTTTTCCACCATGATTTCCAACTACTTGTGTAAATGTACTTACATTGAACAATGGTGGAATGTGGTCTAAAATTGCTCTACCTAAAGCCCCAACTGAAAAATAATTTCCTCTAGAAAAATTATCATTTAATTCTTCACATAATCTGATTAATTTTTTAAAGTCAAAATTACTTGAGCTTAATGCTCGTAATTCATCTAATCTTGAATTAGAAACGAACTCTTTGTTTTGAGTAGTTTCATTATTAGACTCTTCACCATATTCAGTATTGCCTATAAAATTAGAAGTAACGTTGCTTCCAAGCCTTTCTAGATTTTCTTTTGGAATGTAAAATCCATAATAACCTCCTTTTTTATGAAACCCACCGAACAGACTTGTTTTTTTAAAAACTTCAAGTTCCATTTTCATCTCATATATTTGAAAATCTTTAACGTCATGTAAATCATATTTCGTTCCATTCAGGGTAAACTTTGATTTACCTTTTTTATACGCATCTACTACAAATTCAACTTGCTCTTTTGTGATTGACAAAATATTAAACTTACCATGAAGTGGTATATGTATGTATAGGTTGTATTTCATTTTATTTATTCTTTTTTATTCCCAACCGCAATAATCACATCATTTTCAATATTTCCAGTCCTACTTAAAATAACTTTAAGATAATCATCACCAAGCCTTCTCCTTAAATCTTTAATGTTTGAAATTAGCTCGTCATATGGATTTTTCTTCTCGGAAAGCTTCAATTGCCGCAAAGTAAATTTTGGGAGTGTTTTATACTTTCTGATGTCGTTTAAGAGCGTGTCTATGAAAGCAACAAGCTCTTGGTCTAAATCATCTCGTTTCTCTTTTAGAAGCGTTTTTAAAGCTACTGAAGCTTTATTCTCTAAAGCAGCTTCACTTTTTCCAGATGAGAACCTAGGCTTAAAAGTTTTAATCTCTTCATACGACTTCCAGAATTTACTGTTTAATGGTTGCCTTGGTTCATCAGGAGTACATTTAACATATTCAATTAACTCTTCAAATGTTTTTTCTTCAGGTTTATCATGAGGCTTTTCATTCTCATAATTATGAACAATAGAAAATAATGCCATACCTTTTTTTCTTAATACCACAACATTATTATCAGAATATAATTTAGCAGTTTTGGTTCTATTTGGTAACCGACTTATCTTTTTAACAACTTCAGGGTATGACTCAATAATTTTATTGTAATCATTCCTAATGATAGTAGCTACACTCAATTCTTCATTATCTTCTGGATTGGAACTTATTTTACTAAATAACCCACTTGGTGATGGTTCTTCATCTGGGTCAAATATTTTAGAATCTTCACCCAATGCACTATGAATCAAAAACATTTTTTGTTGTGCAATCTCCCTACTTTTTACAATATCTGAGCCTCGTTCTGTTGGAAAGAAATTGTAAATATAGAGTTCGTCAAAAACTTTAGCACTCATCCTGTTTATTCGACCAACACGTTGAATTACTCTTGTTGGGTTCCATGGAATGTCATAATTGATTATTAAACCAGCTCTGTTAAGGTTAAACCCTTCAGAAAGTTTATCACTAGTAACCAAAACATCGTAATCGTCTTCCTGTTCTTTATATTTGGCATTGAAATTGGAATCCAATTTTTTAGCAAACTTTTTTGTGATTCCACCATCACAGAACATTACTCTTCCAACTAATTCTTTTTCAAAATACTTTTGAAGATGTCTAACGGTGTCGGTGTATTCTGTAAATAGAATAACCTTACGTTTTGGTTTAGATTTTTGACTTAATACATCTTTTATTGTTTCTAGAACTGCTCTTCTTTTAGGGTCATTCTTGATGATTTTTAACTCTTTTATCTCTTCTTCAATTCTTTTGAAGAGTTTAATATCACTTTTTATATCATCAATAAATTCTTTTTTAAATTGAAAAGAATCAATATCATAAATTTTTGTGTGCTTTGGTTTAGTTTTATCAATGGCATTTCTTTCAAACTCTTTTAATGCTTCTTTTATGGCTTCATAAGTAAAATCATCTGCATCATCAGAATCATCATATATGTTTTCAATTACTTTCCTATCTAAAACATATTTCCCAGATTTTTCGACAAATGATAAAACCATTTTATGGGTTCTTAAAAAGCGTTCTATACTTTTCTGAAATGCACCAAACGAACTTTCAAAACGCTTCACCAACAAACGTCTCATAAAATCATATAAGTTACGCTGTTGTTGGAAGGCTCTGTTTGCATCTTCACTTAATTTGTCTTCGTCTTCAATCAAATTTTCATATTCATTTGGCTTGTATATAGCTCCTTTAAAATGGCCTGTTTCGCTAAAATAATCCTGTATAATTCTATCGTAAAAATTGGCCTGTTCAGGTGTCAATTCATAAAATTGTTCAACAGGGTCTTTTACTTCTGATAGATATTCAATTTCATTTTTATACTCAAAATCTGTTTTCAGGTCTAATCTATTTCTTCTTATAACTACAGGTGTAATTACATTTTTAATGTCATTTGCCATTGAGTTTACGTTGCCTCTAACTATAGCTAAATCTATTGGTAATGGTAAACCAAACATTTTATCATAGTCTCTCTCGGCCTTACGTCTTTTTTCTGGATTATTGGAATCATGATTTTTAAGTATGTTTGATAACCTTTTAAATCTATAGTTATAGGCATTAAATCTGCCTTCTAAATCAGCTTCAATTGTGATTCCAGAAGCCCCTGGAATGATAAATAATTTTAACAGAGAGAATACATCTGCTGGGGAATTATTAAATGGTGTGGCACTCAATAGAATCACTTGTTTACCCCTACAAATATCCATTAATGCTTCATATGCTGAAGTATCTTGATTTCTGAATTTATGTGCTTCATCAACAATGACAATTTGATAACCGTAATCATGATTTTTAATACTTTCTGCAACAGCTTCTAAATTTCCTGAACTATCAATATCCCAATTATATAATTTGAAACGATTCCAATATTCCCACCAACCACTGTTCTCTTTTTTGCTGCCTATCAATCCAGGAGGACATAATATTAATCCTCGTTTGCCAAGTTGATTAGCAATCAATGAGGCAATCACACTTTTACCTAATCCAACTACATCTGCTATGATGACTCCATTATAGGTGTCAATTACATTTAAGGCTTGGTTTACAGCATCTAATTGATATTGGTATTTTTCAAAACCATTTTCTTCCAGCAAGCGTGTTATTGCATCGTTAATTTTTTTGGCTTCCTGAAGCTCTATAAATGTTTTCAAAATCAAGGCATAAGCCTCAAATGGAGTTATTAAAGAAGCTTGGCTTTTATTTTTTAAAAAGTCAATTATGATTTTAGTACCATTTTCTGCTTCTGTTATTGGAATAGCCGAATTCCATAATTCATCAAAATAAGCTTCAGCACTTTCAAAACCATAATCTTTAATCTCAACATTAAATTCTTCTTGACTATGTAATCCAGCTTTTGTTAAATTACTACTACCAGTTATAAACTCTCCTTTTAGGTTAAATAGGTCTTGGTATTGATTATCCAGTTGAAATAAATATAACTTTGCATGGTTTGGGTTAAGAGTTTTACGAATAATCAATCGGCCTTCACTCAATAACTCAATAAAAAATTCTATTTGATTATAAAAGTCTTCATTATCCATCTCTGCGTTATTGATGGCATAACCCATGGATTTCATAAACTGTGTAAAATACTCCTCCTGACTTAACGTATCATCTTTTAGACCCACCTCCACGATATCACTTAAAAGTTTACTAACTTGAAGACCAACAAGAATTTTAATCTTAACTTGATTATTATCTTGAAGATTCTTGTAGATTTCTTGCCAACCAGAAAAATAGAAAAACCCTACCAAAAATTTGAGTTCTTGGCTTGCTGAAATAAGTTTCTCCAAGCGTTTTTTTAAGGTTGCACTTTCCTGACTATTTGTTATGAAATTTTTACTCATTTAATTATGTCAAAGTTATTATATTCAGATTGGGATAAGTAAAATGTCGGGTCAATTGTTATAATCTCTTCAAATGAAATATCATAAAGCTTGTAAACCATTACATCTAGTTTAAGCTCTTCTTCTGAAGTATTTTGATTCAGTTTCTTTTTGTCCAAAATTATAGATGCAACATCAGAAAATGTTTTTTGTTTTTCAGAAGATATTTCTGGTATCGGTATTGTTTCAATATAATTTTTTTGCAATCCAAGACTACCACTACCCAAAGTCATTACCAAATTAAGTATATAAAATTCGAACAATTTTGAGTTTAAAATTGATAAAATGTATTTTTTGTTATTCTCATTAGTTGTCATGAAAAAGCAAGTTTTATCCAAATAAACATTCTCTGTAATAGTGAAACGTGGGAAATTTCGAGAGCCATCAAAGTATATTTTAATAGTTTCAGCCCAAACTATGAATTCTTTATCAAATTCATTAAAGTAATTTATTTGGTCTTGTGTTTCAAACCACTGATGCTTGGTTTTCTTTCTTGTCTTTACTTTAGTGCCGTCTTTTAAAACTATTTTTTCTCCTGACTGCTTAATTTTAGGCCAAAATTTTTCTAAATAATTTTTCAGATATGGATATCTATCAATGTCAATGCCTCTAGAAGGAAAAGTACCAATTAACCATAATTTATTGTCTAATATTTTATATCGTTGTACATCCCTACCTTTTAATAAAGGTCGTATAAATTTTATTGCTTCAGGTTCATTAAAAATTAAATCATTTTTACATTTTTCATCAATAATAAAAGCTTCGTTAAGCCCAGTAAGAACTCCTCTATTAATATTAACTCCCCATTTTTTTAACGCTTTACCTTTATTATCTATCTTTTGTTTTATCTTTTGTTTTTCTTTAGAAAGAATAATCCAACTTTCTTCACTCAAAGAATTGATTTCAGTAAATTTATCATTTAAATTATTTAAATCTTTATTCTTCTTTAACTCAATTGCATTCAGTTGTATCTTGCGGTTAGTTTCATTTTGGAGGATTAGAATATTTGTATCAACGGTTGCACTGTTAAAAACTCCAGGGCCTAAATCGATAAGTTGAATTGGATTATATTTAAGAAATAGTTTACGTAAGGACTTGCCATATTTCGCCCTCATCCATTTATTCGAAGTAATTAAACAGACAAAACCATTATTTGACAAAAGATTTATACTGTTTTCATAAAAAAGACAATATATATCTCCACTTCTTTCGAAGGTTAAATATTTTAAATCTTGATATATATCGGCAAGTTTTTTACTATCATCGATTTCTTTTTGAAGTTGGTTATATGGTGGATTACCTATTATAATATCAAATTTATCAAAACCATACATCCAATATGGGTCAAACCAAGAATTACTCTCATGACTAAAGGGCTTCCATGCTGCTAACTGTAGTGCCCTTTTATTTTGTCCTCCACCAGCAACTTCATTTTTATAGATTTGAGATTGTACTAATTCAAATTGTTCTTTGAGTTTTACTTTTGCAATTCCATAAGCTTGTAAATAATCATTTCTTATACGTTGTAATTCGTCTTGTAAAGGTTCTGTTTGCCCAAAATCTATTACAGAAATGTTTTTTTCTTCAAGGCCTAATAAGGTATTGGCAGTAACAAATTTAAATTCCAAATTCGGTAAAGGTTCAATACCTCTATTTTCTGCATTGTCATCAATATTTTCATCTATCACCAAGGACAAAAAGCTTCTTAATTTTGAAATCTCTGCGGCTATAGGTTGAATGTCTACTCCATATATTGAATTCTGTATTATTCCTAGCTTTCTAACATAATCTGCGCTAGCAGTGTCTAATTTTTCTTTCAGCATTTTACGAGCCAATACATTTGGTATGTTTTCCAGTTGTCGCTCTTTCCACCAAGAGACATCAGGGTCTAGTTTGTGCAATGCATTAATTATTTTATGCAATGCTCCCATAGGAAAGGCACCAGAACCACATGCGGGGTCTAAAATTTTGACATCACCTAAAGCTTGTAATATTTTTTTGGTTTCAAATGGATTAAACCTATTTTCACCCCCTTCTTTAAACAATTCCTGAAGTTGCTCTTCATTTTCAATATTTGTTTTGGTCTTTAAATATTGAATCAATGATTGTTCCACCATATAATCAACAATCTCACGAGGTGTATAGAAACTTCCTGTGGCCTTTCTCGCACTTTTTTCCGTATCAGGGTCTATCTCCGCTAAAAGATTCTCAAAAATGGTTCCCAACATCTCTGGGTCAATGCTTACTTCAGCGTCATAGATGCTATTTTCATCAATTGTGAAATTGTATTGTTCAAGAATTTTAAATAAATCTAAAAACCATATATTCGGAATATCCAAACCATAATTAGGTTTTCCATTATTGCCGAAGAAGTCATCAATATGAGGTTCAAATAATCCACCATTTAAGAACGGAATTAATTCGTGACCATCTGGTAAATCAAAGTCTTTTCGGTCATCAACTTTTTTATTTAGAATTAAAAAGAATACCTTTTCTAAATAATCATGATAATAGTTAAAACCGCCATTAGCTAAAAGTTCTACGGTTGAAGATGACAACCAATTTTCTGGAATCAAAGGAATATGATTTTCAGACTTTTTATTTCTTAAAAACCAACAAAAAATAGTTCTACCAATCAATCGAACACTAAACTCCTGATACAATTTTCTATTTTCAGCTGATGGAGTAGAAGG
Organism: Gilvirhabdus luticola; assembly: GCF_040117515.1. Lineage (NCBI taxonomy): Bacteria > Pseudomonadati > Bacteroidota > Flavobacteriia > Flavobacteriales > Flavobacteriaceae > Gilvirhabdus > Gilvirhabdus luticola. Next base: position 197,909 of record NZ_JBEEEN010000001.1, on the reverse strand, counting down.
TAGTTTCAATACAGTGTCAAACTCTTGATTTCTACTACCAATTTTAATCTTACCACCAATTAAACTGTAAAATGCTTTTGCAATTTCTTGATAGAATTGTTTGTTTAGTGGTTCTACACTAAAGGCTTCTATAATTTCATCCAGAGAATTGAAGTTGCAACCTCCAACTTGTTTTATAAAAGTACGATTGGTTCTATCTGGAGTGATATAATATGTATATCGTTTGAAGTCTGTGAAATTTCTTTTGGTACCCAGATAATTAGCCTTTACAAAACTAAACCTGAAGTTACCTTCAACATCGTAAAACACAAATAAAGCAGCATCTTTAACTTCATGCTTTAATATCTGTTTTGCAATCTCATACTGTTTCTTTTTACCCGTTCTTTCTGTTAATGGGTCTGATGTTTCAGAAGTTATCACAATCAAATCATCACCATTAATTGTGGCTTCACCAACTTTATTTATAGATAAATATTTATCAAAAATTTCATCATCAAACAAGTAAGCTAAATCATCATCATCAGGTTTAAATGTTGGTATTTGCTGCCGTAAAAATGCGATTAATGTAGTATTGGAGAAGCTTTGGATAAGCTCATTAATTTTAGACATAATAAAACCAGGTATCTTATTTAATATTACAATTAATGCTTTATGGGAATTTAAAGATACTAACTTTGATTAAGACCTCTCAACTATTTATTGTATTAATTAAAGTTTTTTGTTGTTCAATTTTTCTTTAGTTTTCTCAATTTCTTTTCTCATTGTAAGGATTTGAAGTTCTCGTTGAAGTTCGTGTTTTTTGTTGAAATCGTCTTCGACTTCAATTTCCTTTTGTTTGATTTGAATTTTGTCGTTTATGTCGTTTTCTTTTTCGTCCATTTTATTTAAAATTTTGTTTACGAGTCCGATTGTTTTGATTCGAATATTAGTTTTCATACCTGAATCAATTAGATTATTTTAAACCTCATCTACGATTACGTGTCGTTAAGGTCAAAAAAAGTACCCAAAAAATTCCAAAAATTTTTTTACGGGTTTGATGGGTACTTTTTTCTAATTTGGTTTTTTATAAGTAAGCGAGAATACGTGGGTTGTGCTAATCCCTATCTCCCTGGTATTCATAAATAGTTAAGAATTGGGTTTCACATTTATTTTTTTATAACTACCAGTTTTAGGTTGCTCTAAAAATGTGCCTAAACATTTTTTAAGAAGAGCATCAATTGTCCTATTGCTTAAATTATAAGCTCTCCCTAATAAAATGGCATCCTTTCTACCAAATTCATCTGGTAGAGCTTTAAAAAATAAATCCTTATTTGAACCTTGCTTGAAAAAACCTTCTTCAGAATGACTAGGTAAGTTATTAAACATTATTATACTGTGTTGTAAATAAATTTGGATTAAAGCCATAGCTGATTTAAAATCTTGATTTGAGCATACAATAACTTTTTCCAATTTTTTATTGTTAAACTTTCTAAGAGATGTTAGTATCATGCAGAACCGATATAAAATTAAACCAAGTCTTTTCACAATACTTAAGGCATCTTCTCCTATAAACGTATTTATTTGTTCTAAATAACCCGAGAATGCTTTGTTAAGTTCAGACCATTGTTCTTTTGTAAGTTCAACTATCGTTTCATTTTTGTCTAAAAATAATGTCATTTCGTATACATTATTAGAAAGTTTTTCAAAATGCTCCGTAAGATTTATAGCGTTTCCATATGGAGATGGGTCAATCCATTTTGTATCCGATTTAAAAATATAAAATACAAAGCGACTAAATAACCCATCCTCGGCAGACGATATTATTTTATAAATTTGATTAGGAGTGCCTGATAATGCAACAGATAATTGAGGATTTTCGATTTCATAATATTCGTTGTTAGCTCTTCTTGAAATTGAAATTTTTTCGTGATGGAATGCTTTTCTAACCATATCTGAATAAGAACCCCAGTCGTTTTTTAGGGTTTGACCTAATGTATCAGCTTCTGTTTCGCATATAATACCTTTTCCATCATTCTGTTGCAAATGCTGAATTATTTTGGAATTACTCGTATTGGCTGGAATGTAAACCACCTTGAATTGTGGTTCTGGAGTGGGGTCTATTTCTTCATCATCAATTCTTTCTTCTTGTTCCCTTAGGTACTCTTCAATTGCGTTTAAGGAAATTCTCATTGTTTCTTTATGAAACTTGTCTGCCAATTCTTTTGCTGAATACAAAGCACCTTTTCCTGAAGCGGCTGGCGCAATAACAAATGAAAACAAATTTGGATAAACCTTACGGCCACTATATACCCCTGAGACATTTGGTAAGCAACCCGAAATTATTGACAAAGCACCCGTTAAGAAAGAGTCCTTTGAGCGTTGGTCTTCAAAAGCTTCAGAACCTTTTTTTAATAATGATGGTAAGTGGTCGTAGACTGATTTTGGAATCTTGGGAGTGATTAATAAAACACTATCTGTTTTGTCATCCAATAAGTCGGTATTTGAGTGTTTTGCAAGGTTTGCAAACTTTGCAAAGTCTGCAATATGATTTTTATAGGCACTATTTACCGTGTTTCGCATTTCAACCTCATCAAGGTCAAAATTATCATAACAATAATCAAAAGTTTCTTCTTCAGGTATTCCAATTCTGTTTGCGTTGCAAGCAAATTGATAAACGAAATTATTTCTATTTCCTTCGTAATACTGAATTTTCTTTTCTGTAAAAGTCAAACATTCATCCAATTTTTCTGATGGCGAAAATTGCTGGTCATTTGAATTCATTGAACCCATAATATCAGGGTTTACTTTAAAAATTGTTGAACTTTCATTTATAAAGGTTTTTTCATCATGTGAAACAAAACATAAGCGAGTAATGTCTTTGCATTTAGAGTCAAACTCATAGCTAGTCAATATCTTGTAATAGTTTGCAACTTGGAGATAAGCAATGTTATGCATTGCTTGTTCAGTATCTATTCTAACGAAGACTTTTACTCCTTCGCCACTTGGACTTATAAAAGAAGCGTATGTATATTTGCAGTCATTTATTATTTCGATTAAGACTTCAATCTCATCTTTAGGAATATGGTCAAAATCAAGATTTATTATTTTTGAATATGACTTTAAAAATTCTTTTTTTCTTTGGTCACCAAATGTTCCAGATGGAGTGAATGCCAAGAGTTTACTTTTTAAATTATCTACTTCAGATTTATCATCATTTTGTTTAGCGGTTCTAATGGCTAATATGTCATTTTTAAAACGACCAGATTTAATTTCTTGTAAAATATCTTGAATCTTTATATCACCAATTTTTTTACCAAATTGGTCTCTAACTTTTTTATATAGGGTATTCATTCTTATAGTTTTTTTATTAATAATCTTTGTTAGCAAGCAATGGGGGTCAATGCATTATCTATATCTTCACGCTTGTAATACACTCGATTACCAATACTGTAAGCAATGAGTACTTTTTTTCTGTGCCAACTATATAGAGTTGGGAATGATACCCCAAGAATTTCAGCCGTTTCGTTGCGACTAATCCATTTAGGTGGGTGTTGAGGTCGGAACTCTTTTTTAAGCTGTTCCAGTTCCTTTCTAAAAGCCAATATGATAGTATCAGTTAGCTTTTCTTCAGTAATTTGAATTAATTGAACCATAATAGTTTTTGTTTAAAAATTTATATGGTGCAATGTTAATCTGGGTCATTTTTTGGGTCGACCCAAAAAATGTTAGCTCTTTATTTTGATGTTCGATTTAGTGAAGAAATCTTTGAGTAAATTTTCGTTTTGATTGGTAAAGGCATGTTTATATGTTTTACTAACTAAATGTCTAGCATTATCTGGACTTATATCCATTATTGAGCCAAGAATTAACCCTTTACCTTTTTCGTTATGACAAATTATATTGTCTATAATTTTTTCTCCTCCTATTTTTTTGAAGAGTTCGTATCTAGTTTGAATATTAAATTTTGGTAATCCTTTTTTATTAAGGTTTTGTTCTGGAAATTCTTGAAAGGTTTTACCTCGTTCAAGAGTTTCGCCTATCACCTTTAGTATTGAATTGACAGCCTGATTTGAAAACGACTTATTATCTATATGAATTACATTCATATTTTGAATTACAAATGAGTCATCATCTATGTTATGTCCTATAACATCTCCTTTAAAAGGTCTTGAGCTGTATCTTTTGATTTTATAAAAACCATAACTTTCTTTTATATAATATTTTTCATTCACTAGTTCAGTCGTAATGAATTCAATTTTCGATTTATTGAAATTATCAATTATTGCTGTGTTTTCTTCATTCAAAAAATTCGTATAATCAAGCAAAATGAAAAAATCTTGCATCAAATTTTTTGATAAAGGTAAGTTTGCATTTGGGTTGTAATCCTTTTTGATTTTAGTAAAAGAGTTTAAATGAATTTCTAAGAGTCTGTTAAATCTCCTTATCCCATATTGTTTTATTAAAAAAGATTTGTTTTCAAGGAAATAATTGGAATATACTTTAAGACTACAGTTATGCCAGAAATAGTTATTTTCATCGCTTAACTTCCATAATTCTTTAAATAAATTATTTAAAACAGCTAAAGAATTGCTTTCTAGCTCTAGAGAATTATTGGTGTATTGTTTTTCCTCGTTTTGCTTTAAGATATTGACAATGAAGAAAAGTTGTTCATAAATATTAAAAAGCTTATTTCTTATTATGAATTTTTGTTCAAGAGCTTGTTCCATAATCATATAGGATTATTATTCAACACTCTAAAATATGAAATCGTAGGGAATATAGGTTAGTATAATTAAAAAGCACCAAAAAAAACTATTTGAAAAAACTGTGTTTAGAAATTTTTTCTGCTCTCTCTAAATCATCAACTTTAATGTATTTGTAAAATACTCGTTCAGTTCTATGACCTGAAATGGCCATAATATCAATCGTTGGTACTCCACTTTTGTAAGCGTTTGTGCAAAAACTTCTCCTTCCAGTATGATTACTAATTAATTCAAATTTTTTAAACTCTTGCTCTTTCTTTATACCACCTTTGGTTATTTTTTTTTGGACGGTTTCATTAATTCCAGAAAGCTCACCAATTACCTTTAAACAATAATTAATATGCTGTTCAGGCATTTTTTTTGGTGGTTTTCCGTCACCTTTTTTCAGAATTGATTTGACGGTTTTATTGATAGGTATTGTTAGTAGTTTCGAATTTTTTTTAGTGGTTAGGGATATATAATCATTGCCTTTTTCAATGATAAGGTTCTTTTTAGTTAAAGAATTGAAATCTGACACTCTCAATCCAGTATTGGCTGAAATAAGAAATAAGTCTCTTGCATTTTCTAATTTATCTTTGGTGACCACGAAATCTTTGTTTATGCGTTTTGGTTTAAACTCAGCAAAGTCTAAATCAAAAATTTTTTGTAGCTCTTCTTGGTTCAAGTATATATTGTTGACTTCTTCAACAGGTTTTTTAAAGTATTTTTTAGTAAAATCTAAATTATTGTGAAATCCTTTTTCAAAACTAGCATTCATTATGGTCTTTAGAATTTTAATTTGTGTGCCTATGTAGTTCAAACTATATTCATTTTCATACATGTAACTCAAAAAAGCATCATAGAAATCAATATTGATTTTTTCATAATTTAATTTAAACTGCGTATCATTAAATTTTTTAAGTAAAGTATAGCCGTTTTTGTAGGTTCGAGCAGTCCCAGGTGCCATTGGCTGTCCTGTGGTTACTAAAGGGTTTTTTTGATAATTATTTATAAACCACTTATAAAATGGCAATAATTCCAAGTGTTCAGTTTTTTCTTCTGGATGTTTGTTTTTATTTAAAAAAGAGTTCAGTTCTGTTTTCAATATTTCATTGTCGACTTCAATGTTTTCAGTAACCGACAATCGAGTATAGGTTTTTTCAAGAAATGCTTGTATGTCGGTTAATTTGTTGTTCACATCATTTTTATGAACTTCAACTAAAACGTTTTTAATCCTCATTTTTTCTGAATCCCAGTTTTTGGAATCTAAAACTTCTAGACCAGTTGAATACCGAAGTCTTTTATTCGTACCGTAATTAAAAAACAATTGAATTTTAGCAGATTTACTAACGCCTTTTCTGATTTTGAAAGTCAATTTCGCCATGGCTAATAATGTTTATTAAATATACAAAAAAAGTGACACAATATATGATGTTTGAGTCATTATTTGTGTCACTTTTATCTTTATTTAACTTTACATAAATTGATTCAATTTGACATTTAAAAATTTAGTTTATATTTAAAATCTATAAAATATAGACAAACTTAATAGATGATGCAAGAAGCTATTAAAAAGTTGAATAAAGTAATTTGTAGTCCCTGAAGGGTCACGGATAAATAAAAGATCTAAACGTCAAATCAAGCTTGTTTGAATTTGTAAGTTTAGATTTTTTATTTTCAAAACTGTACGTTTTGGGATATCGAATCCCTTTTTTGTTTGTAATTTTATCAACCTAAAGCCGTTATTAATTTATGCAATTTCATTTTTTAATTGAAAGATATACAATCGGGAGTAAGATAATTCTAGGGATATTATTTGCTGCACTGTTTTATATGTTTTTGCACTATGCATTTAAAATGATTGAAATGCTGTATGTAATGAAATATAGAAAGCCCTTATATTTTCATTTTCATCCTTTTGCTAAAAAGTTAAATAAAGCGCAACAATCTATTTTAAGAAAGAGCTTTCCTTTTTACAATAAACTAAACGAAAAGGAGAGAAGATATTTTGACCATCGTGTAAAATCTTTCATCATAGACAAACATTTTATAGGAAGGAATAATCTTAAAATCAATGATGAGATAATAGTATTAATTTCTGCTACAGCAGTTATGCTTACTTTTGGTTTTAGAGATTTCTACATAGGATTAATTAATAAGATTGTTGTTTATCCTGGAGAATTTTATTCTAAATTGAATAGAAAAGCGCATAAAGGAGAATTCAATCCAAAATTGAAAACTATGGCATTATCCTGGGAAGACTTTAAAAACGGTTTTGATATTTATGATGACAAAATAAATTTAGGAATACATGAATTTGCACACGCCATCCATTTAAATAGTATCAAAGAACGAGATGTAAGTTCAACTATTTTTAGCGATTCTTTTAACGAACTTGTTGTCTTGTTGTCTAGTGATGAAAACTTAAAGAATGATTTGGTTACTTCAAATTACTTTCGAAATTATGGTTACACAAATCAATATGAATTTATTGCTGTAATTATTGAAGCTTTTATAGAAAACCCCAAAGATTTCAGAAACCAATTCCCACAAGTTTATAATAAAACAAAACAGATGCTAAATTTTAATTTTGCTGGATATTAAAAAAGCCTCAAAAAATTGAGGCTCTTAAACTATATAGTTTTAATTATTACAACTGACCTCTAATTTCTCCAGAAGGAATTGCCGATGTATGAACATTTACATAAATGTTTCCTTCTCGAATTGCAGAAATTAAAGCTGATATATCTCCAGCAAAGGCATTGATAACATTTTCTGCAGTGATATCTCCTTCTGCTAAAACTCCTTTTGCACGACCAGACGGTTGAGGATTAGGGTTGGCATAAAGAAAAGCAACTACACCACCATTTGACCCAGAAGGAGCAAAATGAAAATGTGATGCTAAAACATTTTCAATGTTAGCTACAATTAATTTGTAATGAATAGAAGTCTCATCATCATTAATATTAACAATAATTTCCCCAGCAGCTTTTGAGTCGTTTGCAGGAACTTCATTTGAGCCTTTTAGAGATGCATTGAATTTAAATTGATTGCCTCCTTTACGTAGGGCTACTTCTTCATTATTAACCTCGATTTCAGAGTTAATTAAAGGTTCGTTTGTGCAATTGGTAAATACTAAACCAATAGCAAATAGCAGACAAAACTGTAATAAGACTTTTGTTTTCATAGTGTTTTTTTTAAATGTTTAAGAAGCTAATTTCAAAACGATGGGGAAGATGTGTGTTTTGAATAAACTTCCAAACGAAGTTAAGACTACTTTAAAGATAGTGAAAAAAAGTATGATAAAAACCAATATGATTTTTATCATACTTTTTTTTATAATTCATAACTACTTTTAATTGTGGAATTAAATTAAAGTAAGATGAAAAAAAATATGCCTATTTCGGAAATAATGACAAAGAAGGTTATTACTTTATCTACTAAAGACAACCTTGAGACAGCAGAACTTTTGTTTAAAAAAAACAAAATAAGGCACATTCCTGTTGTTAAGAATGATACTATAATTGGTATGTTAAGTTATACCGATTTACTACGGATAAGCTTTGCTGATGCGGTTTATGATGATGAAGAGATTGATACTGTTGTTTACAATATGTTTACAATAGAACAGGTCATGGTAAAAAACATTACATGTGTATCTCCAAATACAACTGTAAAAGAAGTGGCAGAAATTCTGACTAGCAAAGAATTTCATGCTTTGCCTGTTGTTGATAATAATAAGTTGGTTGGAATTGTTACTACTACTGATTTAATAAAATACTTGTTAGAACAACTGTAGTCTTTTATTAAAATGTTATTAGCTTATCAGTGCTTTTAAATTCTTTATTGTTTGAAGTTGATCGCTGCTTTGAAAAATATAACTACCAGCAACCAGTACATCTGAACCAGCATCAACTAATTGCTTGGCATTTTTATCATTAACACCACCATCAATTTCTATTAATGTATCTAGATTTTGATCGTTAATCATTTTACGCAATTTCTTAATTCGGCTATAAGTCATGCTTTCAAACTTTTGACCTCCAAATCCAGGATTTATTGACATAAGTAAAACCATATAGCATTTAGGTAATATATCTTCAAGAACACTTACTGGTGTTGTTAAGTTCAACACTACACCTGCTTTACAACCTACATTTTCTATTAGTGATAATGTACGATGTAAATGTACAGTAGATTCATAATGAACAGTTATAATGTCAGCCCCAACTTTTTTAAATTCTTCAATGTACCGCTCTGGTTTTTCTATCATTAAATGAACATCAAGTGGTTTTTTAGCATGTTTCTTTATGGCTTTTATTACGGGCATGCCGTAAGAAATATTTGGTACAAAGTGACCATCCATAACATCAATATGAAACCAATCAGCATCACTTTGGTTTACCATTTCTATATCACGTTGAAGATTTGCAAAATCTGCAGCTAAAATTGATGGAGCAATTAATTTGGAACCCATGAAGTCTTTTTTATGTATTGCAAAAATAAGCTAAAAAAATAAACCCTCGGTAATCAGCCGAGGGTTCTTTCATCAATCAAAAAACGAACAGTTATGTGAACTGTTTGTTACTGTTATAGGATACAAATATAGTTATCCTAAATATGTTTTTAAAATTTTACTCCTAGAAGTATGTTTTAATCGTCTAATTGCTTTTTCTTTAATTTGGCGAACTCTCTCTCTTGTTAAGTCGAAAGTTTCTCCAATTTCTTCCAAAGTCATTGGATGTTGATTTCCTAAACCGAAATATAAGCGAATAACATCTGCTTCTCGAGGAGTCAAAGTTTCTAAAGCTCTTTCAATTTCTGTTCTTAAAGACTCGTGTAATAATTCTTTATCTGGATTTGGCGATTCACCACTGTTTAATACATCATAAAGATTGGAATCTTCTCCTTCTACTAACGGAGCATCCATACTTACATGTCGTCCAGAGTTTTTCATAGACTCTTTAACATCGTTAATAGTCATATCTAACTCCTTTGCAATTTCTTCTGCACTAGGTGGACGCTCATGTGCTTGCTCTAAAAATGCGAAAGTCTTATTAATTTTATTAATAGAACCAATCTTGTTTAAAGGTAAACGTACAATACGAGATTGTTCTGCTAATGCTTGTAAAATGGATTGACGAATCCACCAAACAGCATAAGAAATAAACTTAAAACCACGCGTTTCATCAAAACGCTGTGCAGCTTTAATTAATCCTAAATTACCTTCATTTATTAAATCAGGTAAAGTTAAACCTTGGTTTTGGTATTGCTTTGCTACAGACACCACAAAACGTAAATTAGCTTTGGTTAATTTTTCAAGAGCTATTTGGTCTCCCGCTTTAATACGTTGTGCTAATTCTACTTCTTCGTCTGCTGTAATTAAGTCAACTTTTCCAATTTCTTGAAGATATTTGTCTAACGAAGCCGTTTCTCTATTGGTTACCTGCTTCGTAATTTTGAGTTGTCTCATCTAGTAGTCTCTATTAATTTTATTGAGGGTAAATTATACTTTACTTGTAGTTATACGTAATTAGTAAAGAAAATGTTACAAAATCAATCAAATTTTAATTAATTTTTTATCATTTAAATTAATGTTAGATAGCATTTCATTAGTGAATTTGTAATGCCCTCGTGTTGTAATTAGTTTAAATTGATGAGATTTTAAGTTGCTTAAAGTGTTTAAAAACAACCATTTTGATTTCAATAAATTTGGTTTAGAAGATTTTAAGCCAATATCAAAAATGTGCTTTCTACCTTCTTTTTCTGCAACAATATCGGGTGTTATCACAATATCACTGCCAACTTTAGAGTATGATTTTGGAGTTTCATATCCTTCTATATCTGCTTTAATATTTTTATAACCCTTTTGTTTAAGATAGGCTAGAGAATCGTTTAAAAAGTCTGAATATTTTTCTTTGTCTGAATAAATCATAGCTTATAAGATAAGAAAAAAAATGACAAAACCTAGTAATTAAGAAAGATTAACGTTTTAAAATGTTATTAATAGGGAATTAGTTACGGCCGATACAGTCTGATTTTATTAATGATTTAGTTAAAATGATAAAAAAATAATTACTTTTAAAGATATTTATTATCATATTGCTGTTATTAAAACTTTAAAACTGTTTTAGAAACCAACCATGAACCTTGTTGCAACAATAAACTTTTTATTAATAGCTGGAGTGATACAGGGTTTTTTATTTAACCTCGTTACACTTTTTTTTAGGAAAAAACTAACCAAGGCTATCTGGTTTTTAAATCTCACAGTACTGTTTTTATCACTTAACAATTTGCAAGCATGGATTAGAGAAAATGGATACTCGTCTGATATTCTTTTTATAAAACAACTTGAGGTACCTTGGTATGTGTTAATGTTTCCATTTTTCTATTTGTTTCTTGTACACTTTTTAAAGGTTGAAAATAAAGTCAAGGATTATTTGAAATTGACTTTAGCCGTTTTTTTTCTTGAGGTTATTTTTAGAATATTTTTAATAGGCTTTGTTTATTATTATATCCCTAATAATGATACTACAATTATTAGTAGGTATACTGCCTTTGAGGAAATCATTAACCTAATTTATTGCTTATTTATTTTTGGTCAGGCACTTATATTAGTTTTTAGAAAGCAAAAGCTCTATAACTATATTCTTACTTATGATTATATTAATTGGATAAAGTTATTTTTAAAATTATGCTGTATTGTTTTGTTTTGTTGGGTGTTGGCTGTTGTCTTTTTTAATATAACTGGTAATAGAGATGCCTATCTTTTATTAAGGTTTACCGATTCACTAATTCTCTATTGGATAGGGTATCAAGGTTTTTACAGATACAATGTTGTAAATGATAGGATAATGCTACGTAAATCTATAACAACAAATAAGGCTTTACAAGTTGCAGATAGTCAGATAAAATCTAGACAAGATAAAGTTGATTTTATAAATGAAAAACATCAGAAAGAATTTGAAGAATTAAATTCATTCATTATTTCTAATCAACTTTATACAGACCCGTATTTAAGTATGGAAAGCTTGGCCGAAAAGCAAAAGATAAGTGTCAGCCATCTATCAAAATTGATTAATTCATTTAGCAACTATAACTTTTCAGATTATATAAATTCTTTGCGTATTGAACAGGCTAAAAAGCTTCTAGATGATGATAGTTTTGATCAATACACTATTGTAGCCATTGGCTTGGAGAGTGGATTCAACTCAAAATCCACATTTTACACAGCATTTAAAAAATTTACTTCTCAAACACCTTCACAATATAGAGATGTAATACAATAATTTAATATATTCAAGATTACATTTTTAAAGCAATGAGTTATTTTTTGATTATGAATCTCGATTCTGTTATTAAGTTTATTATTTTAATCGGGATCATTCAAGGGTTTATATTTAATGCATTCGTTTTTTTGAAAAGGAAAAAATTCGACATTTCCATTAAATATCTCAATATAGTGGTGTTATGTCTATCTCTTAATAACATTAGAGAATTTGTTTTCGATGGAAATCATTTAAGCGATACAATCATATATTTTTACTTATCATTTCCTTGGCATTTTTTAGTAGTGCCTATGTTTTATGCTTTTTTAATTTACTATTTAAAAGTAAACAATAAAATACCGAATTACTTAAAATTCACTTACTCTATATTCATAATTGAAACTTCAATCAGAATTTATTTAATTGGTGTTAGTACTGATTTAGAAGGCATATTTGCAGATTATATAATAATTGAAGAAATGCTAAATGCAGTATATGCCATTTTTATTTTTTACAGAATTATAAGGTTGATATTTTTTGATAAACATGCTTTGGAAACAATTTATAAGTATGATAATATCTCATGGATTAAAAACATTTTAAAATTTGGATTCTTTTTAATGGTGTTATGGATTTTTGCAGTTATTTATTATTCAATTACAAGAAATGCTGTAGTATATGATCCATTAAAAGTCTTATATTCTGTACTAATTTATTGGTTAGGATACAAAAGCTTGATACATTCTAAAATCGTAAATGATAGAATTTATTTAAGAAGACATATTGAAAATTCTGAAGAACATATCAATAAAAATTTGATAAGCAACTTTGTAAAAGACAGAAAGAGTTCTATTGCAAAGCACAAAAATACATTTCAAAGTATTCAAGATTATATTATTGCAGAACATAGATATTTAGATCCAACATTTAGTTTGGAAAAGTTGTCTGAAGAACTCAATATAAGTATTAGCCAGCTTTCTAAAATCATTAACACTTTTGGCTCCTTCAATTTTTCAGATTATATTAATTCACTTCGAATTGAACAAGCAAAAAAGTTACTTGAAGATCGTAGTTTTGATCGATATACCATAATTGCAATAGGTCTTGAAAGCGGTTTTAATTCTAAATCTACATTTTATTCTGCTTTTAAAAAATTCACATCTCAAACTCCTTCAGCCTATAGAGAATTAAATGGTTGACAATTTTTTAGGACGTCCGAAATCATATTCGGACATCCTAATATTTCTGCATTAAATAATCTTGGATATTCCTTTTGTTTCTTCAAAATACATTTGAACTATTGAGAGCTCACTATAGAGCTAATGTTTAAAGTTTAAAACCATTAATTATGAAAACTTTACCAAATAGTTCAAAACCCATAATTGTAATGTTCTGGTCAATTCCTAGTTGCTCAATGTTAAAAGTTTATAAAGAAAAGTGTATGAAGTTGAACCAAGCAATTAGCCAAAGTAAACCGATTAAAGTAGTAACCAATCAAGATGAGACTATTCAATTTAATTGTATTGGTGTTCAATCAGGTCAATTTTTTGGCATAGAAAATATTAAAGGAAAAATGTCAAAAATCAATTTAAACATTAATGCTATAAAAATGATAACCATTTTGTGATAAGGAATAGAAATTTTAAAAAATAGAATTTATAATAACAAATATCATGGCTTTAATTTATCTCATTTATTTTTTCAAAAACCGTAATAAATTTTCAGAAAAAATCGATCTTAAAAGATTCTACTCAAGTTTTTTAAGAAAGTTAAAATACCTCTTTGTATTCCTATTATTTTCTTTTTCTAACCCAGAAGAAAGCTCAAATACTTCAGAAACTATAGTATTTAATGTTTCAAGGCATAATGACAGCATTGGTTTTGTCGAGATCAAAAGAAAAAAGCTGGATAACGTTACAAACTACATTATAGACTCTGAAGTGAATGTGAGGGTGATTTTCAATTTTAAGGCTAATGGACATGAAAGGTCTATTTATAAAGATGATGTTTTGGTCTATTCTTCTATGTATAGAAAAATGAATGATAAACTAAAATTAGATCAATCTTTAACATTAGAAAATGGCAGATACATTTTCAAAAATAGAGGTAAAAAAGAGAAACTTCCTTTGAATACTATAAAGCACAATCTTGTTACACTTCTGTATAAAGAACCTAAAGGAATTCATGAGGTTTATTCTGATAGATTCAAATGTATGGTTGAGATTGTTTTTCTAGGAAGTGAGAAATATAAAATCTCACTACCAAATAATAGTACCAGTACTTATTATTATAAGAATAATGAATGTATTAAAGTAGAACTCAAAGGGTCCTTTTATAAGGTAGATCTGGTACGAAAATTCCAAAATGTAAAATCTTAAATGCATAATTATGAAAACTTTAATTATTCAACCGTTGCTTTGGGCTTCACCTTTACTCATAGTTTTATTGGTTTCAGAACTTGTTTATAGTAGATTAAAAGGGCATAAAAGCATTTACCAATGGAAAGATTTGCTAGCAAGTAGCCTAATGGGAGTGGGAGCTATGATTATAAACCCTTTGGTAAAGTTATTGGTTTCTGGATTGCTATTCTTTTTTGTCTATGAAGTATGCAACCCAATAGTTGATGGAGTAAGAATTAATATTCTAGGTTATACATCTTTCGGTTGGGCTTGGTATATATGGATTATCTGTCAGGTTCTCGACGATTTAAGTCATTATTGGTTGCATCGGTTTAATCATACAGTAAGATTTATGTGGGCAGCTCATGTTGTTCACCATTCATCAGAGCATTATAACTATGGAACCGCTTTAAGATTAAGTTGGACAGCTATGATCTATAAACCTTTGTTTTATGTTTGGTTGCCTGTAATAGGATTTCATCCGGAAATGGTTTTGGTTTGTTTGGGTATTGAATCTGTTTGGCAATTTCTATTACATACGTCCTATTGTCCAAAATTAAAATTTTTAGAGTCTTTTTTAATCACACCAAAACAGCATGAAGTGCATCATGCTACTAATGTTGAGTATTTAGATAAAAATCATGGTGCAATCTTAAATTTTTGGGATCGAATTTTTGGCACTTGGAAGGATTATGATGATAAAATAGATATAGCCTATGGTGTGATACATTCTCCCAATTCTTATAACCCATTTGTCATAGCCACTCATGAGTATGCATCTATTTGGAAAGATATAAAAAGAGCCAAAAACTTAAAAGAGGCCTTTATGTACACTTTTGGGCCACCAGGCTGGCGTCCTAACGGACAATCTTTGACCGTAAGACAACTTCAAAGACAATTTAAACAGGTAATAAATTAAAACATAAAACCATGAATACTTCTATTTATTTTAAGAAAAATGTTGATGATAATTTACATTACAGGAAACTAAAATCTATGCTAAAAGATGTTATTACAGATCTTCCAGAACAACGAAAACAAGAGAAAATCTGCTTTGTTTTGGCTTTGCCAATTTTGTTCTTGATCATTTACCTTTTGGCTATTTATTTTAGAGATTTTGTCTTTTTGTACTATACACTTTATTCTTTTTTAGGGATAATATCGGTATTAATTTTTATCAATATTATTCATGATGCGGTACACAATAACATATTTAAAAGCAGAAGATATAATCATTTGATTATTCTCATTTTCGATTTAATAGGAGGAAATAGCTACATCTGGAAAAAGAGACATATGCTAATGCATCACAATTTTCAGAATATTTCAGGTTGGGATTCTGATATAGAACAAGCAGGCTTAATAAAAATATATCCGCATGTAAAGACAAGTGCAATTAACAAATTCCAGCATATTTTCATTTTTGCTTTTTATCCTTTGTTTTTATTTAACTGGATCTTATTTCGTGATTTTAAAGATTTCTTTTTGACAGATCGTTTAATAAAAAAAGTGGTTAAAATTCCCTTAATTGAGTATTTCAAACTGTTCTTTTTTAAGATAACATTCTTCTTTTATATTCTAGTAATTCCAATACTTTTGGGTGTAAAACCACTAACAGCCATTGGAGCACTATGCATTATGCTTACTGTAGGCAGTGTTTTTGCCTTACTTTCTTTACTCACACCACATGCAAATGAAACTAATCAATTTCCTATCCCAAGTGAAAACGGGGAAGTTGACACTAGCTGGCTTAATCACCAATTTATTACTACAAACGATATCTCTCTAAATAATTGGTTTACAAAACATTTTATGGGAAATTTTAATTTTCATTTGGCGCATCATTTGTTTCCAAAAATAAGTTCTGTTTATGCGCCAGAAGTCACTGAAGTCATAAAACAATATGCCTCTAAAAATAATTTGAACTACAGGTCCTATGGATTGTTTGAAGCATTAAAATATCATTATAGACTCATTAAAGCAAATGCTTTAGACTTTAATGTTTTTGAGGAAGATATGTAAAATTAATAATAATAGATATGAAACAATTCCAATTTGCAGATTTGCACTGTCATCCAACCTTAAAAGCCTTTGGGAAGTCTTTTTCAAAATCAAAAAAAAGTTCGAGTATATGGCATTATAATCCACCTAACTTTTTTACAAAACTAATTCAAAAGTTAACAGGTATTACCAAATTTTCACAAGCCGATTTTTGTACTATGACCAAAGGGAACATAAAAATAGCATTTGTGTCTTTTTATCCTTTTGAAAAAGGATTTTTTAAGAACTCTAGCCTAAATAATAAAATTGTGGCTGTAATAGCAAGTTTTATTACTTCTATTGGTTATAAACGTGTAAGATATATTCAAAAGCACCAGAATTATTTTGAAGATTTAATTGAAGAGTATATTTTTTTAATGAATAGTAAAAAAACCTTCAATTATAAGAATGAAAAATTTTGTTGGAAATTTTTTACTGCTTCAGAATCATTTACTTCAAGCCAAGAGAATGAGGTTTTAGTAGTTCCTACCATAGAAGGCGCTCATGTTTTTAATTCTGGATTAACCGAGTATGGTCGTCAATTAAATGAACGGGAAATTCTAAACAATATTCAAAAAGTAAAAAGTTTGAAGTATCCTCCTGTATTTATCACATTTGCTCATAATTTTAACAATGATTTTTGTGGTCATGCACCAAGTTTAGAACCTTTAAAAGGACTTGTAAATCAAAGCAAAAATTTAGATATAGGATTTACAACTTTAGGTTATAAAGTCATTGACCAACTACTAAAAGGTAATAGTCAAAACCGTATTTTGATAGACCTTAAACATATGAGTCTACAGTCTAGGTTGGAATATTACAGACTATTGGATACTAAATATAATAATGATATTCCCATTATTGTTAGTCATGGAGCAGTTACTGGAAGGAACTTAAATGGAAAATCGAATAGTTCATTAAATCCAGAATATTTTGCAAATGATACCATTAATTTTTATGATGAAGAGCTTATCTATATTGCAAGGTCTAAAGGTATGTTTGCCGTTCAATTGGATTCGAAAAGATTAGCACCACAAAACCTCATTAAGAAACCATTAGGTAATCGAAACAAAGATAAAGCTTTGGCAAATTCTGCATTAATTGTATGGAGACAAATTCAACACGTTGCAGAAATATTGGATGCAGCTGGTTTACCGGCGTGGGAAACTTGTTGTATTGGCAGTGATTTTGATGGTACAATCAATCCGCTAAATGAAATATGGACTTCAGAAGACTTTAACAAAATGGCTAATAAATTACTAGAATTTGCTAGCGACTATCTGAAGAATCCAAATACACTAACGCTTGTTGAAAATAAGACTATAAACCCAGAAGTTCTTGTTTCAAATTTTTGTATTCATAATACATGCAAGTTTTTGAATCAGCGTCAAGAAATTGATGTCCGAGATTATGTTTTCTTATCCTAAAATTCAAAACTTGAATAATCTTGGATATTAGTTTTTAGATTTAAAATTACATTTAAATTAATGAGTTAAATAAATGTTATCATTAAAAACTGTCTCACATGATTTTGATCATTTCTTAAAATATTTTTTATCTCTAACTTAAAAAATGTGAAATATTAAAAACTTAATTATGACAAAAAATACAGCACTAATCACAGGAGCAGGATCAGGGTTGGGTTTTGAGTTTTCAAAATTATTAGCCAAAGATTCTTACAATCTTTATTTGGTCGATATAGATTCTAAACTATTAAATAAAACAAAAAACCACCTTATAGAACGATATAATGTAGAAGTGAATTTAATTTGTAAAGATTTGTCCTGTATTGATGCTTCTAAACAAGTTTTCCAACTTGTTAATAGTAAACCAATTGATGTTTTAATAAATAATGCAGGATTTGGACTCTTTGGGCCTTTTACAAATACAAATTGGCAACGAGAAAAAGATATGCTTAATCTTCATGTTATGACGACAACACTAATGACAAAGCTTTTTTTAAAAGGAATGGTTCAACGTCATTCAGGCAAAATTTTAAATATATCTTCATTAGCTGCTTTCGAGCCAGGTCCATTAATGTCAATTTATTATGCTTCAAAAGCTTATATCCTTTCTTTTTCTGAAGCTATTGCAAACGAGCTTAAAGGGACAGGAGTTACTCTGACTACTTTGTGCCCAGGCCCTACTAAAACAAGATTTCAAGATGTAGTATCAAATTCATCATCGAAGAATAAGATAAAAATAAATTTGGCATCGGCAGAAGAAGTGGCTAAAATTGGTTACAAGGCTATGCTAGAAGGCAAAGAAATTGTCATACCAGGATTGTTCAATAAGGTTTTAGCATTTCTTCCAAGAATTATGCCCAGAAAGAAGGTGACATCAATTGTAAGATTAATTCAAGAAAGAAACAGAGCGAAACAACTCAATTATAATAATATAGAAAACGGATAATCATGAAAACAATAAAAAAACAATTCAGAACAGTATCGTTACTTTTTGGGGTGATAATTATGTTGCAAAGTTGTACGGTTTATAAATCAACTGCTGTTACGTTAGATCAAGCGGCAAAAACTGAAAACAAAGTAAAGATTAAAACCAAATCTAATAATACGTTAAAGTTTAAAAGAGTTGATTTTGAAGATGGAAAATATTATGGTGTCAAGAAAGTAAATGGAGCCTCTTTAAAAACACCTTTAGAAGAAAATAATTTTTCTTTAATACGAGTCAAAAATAAAACATTATCAACTGTTTTAAGTATAGGTGTTCCTGTAGTTGTTGTTGGCGGCTTAACGGCAATTGCTGCAGCAAGCTGTTGCGGTATAGATTTGAGTAATGTTGATTGGAATAACTAATGATCATATTATTATCATGAAAATAATAAAAAAACAATTCAAATTAATTGCCTTAATCTTATGCATGTTAATCTTATTTCAAGGCTGTACAGTTTATAAATCTGTTCCCATTTCACTGGAACAAGCTGTGAAAAATGAATCTAAAGTTAGAGTTAAAACCAAGAGTAACGAGAAATTTAAATTTAACAGAATAGGTGAGGAAGATGGTAATTTTTACGGTGTAAAGAAAACTAATAATGTAGAGGTCAAGACTCTTTTAGATGAAGAATATATCAATACAATTAACGAAAAGGACAAAACATTATCAACTGTTTTAAGTATTGGAATTCCGCTTGTAATCATAGGTGTTCTTGGAGCCATTGTGATCGATACAAGTTTAGGCTCTTATGGGTTTCTGTAATTTTTGATAAAATCAATTAAAAAAAATGAAAACACTTAAAAAACAAATTAAAACATTGCTTTTTTCAATTGCACTAATTATTGGAGTAAATAGTTATTCACAGAATAAACCTGATAAGATAAAAGTTTATAAAGCTTGGGTGAAATTAATGAATGGATCAATAGAAAAAGGTGTTTTGTATTTGGCTGATAGTACAGGAGTAAGTTTGTCAGATGGTATGACTTCCGATAATTTACAATATATAGAAGCAGAAAAAATAAGAGAAATAAGAATTCGGAAAAAAGGAAGTGTTGGAAAAGGAGTATGGATTGGTGCTTTGTCCGGGGCTACATTGGGTGCAATTATAGGGCTTGCGAGTGGTGATGATCAAGGTGGTTGGTTTGGTTTTTCAAAAGAAGAAAAAGCAGCGATGAATGCTGTTGGATTTGGAGTTGTTGGAGCTGGATTTGGAGCACTAGGAGGTAATGCGAAAAAGAAAATAATTATTAACGGACATACCAATATTTATTTAGAAAATCTTAAGCTTATTAAGAGTAATTCTTTGACGCGAAATACTAAATAAAATAGATTTTACCGTAAAAAATTTGTGATTATGCATAAAAAAACCTCACAATATCTTTGCGAGGTTTCCGTATATAATTTAATAAAAGAGTTTAATCTCTTTTATCTTCTCTCGGTCTTCTATCATCACGACGATTATCACGATTTCTGTTGTCGCGACCTCTATTATCACGACCACGAGTATTATCTCTTGGAGGTCTTTCTTTAAACCCTTCTGGTTTAGGTAAGATGGCTTTACGAGATACTTTTTCTTTACGTGTTCTTGGATCTACTCCAAAGTATTTCACATCAAAAACGTCTCCCATGTTTACTACGTCAGAAACATTTTCGGTACGTTCCCAAGCCAATTCACTTACATGCAATAGAACTTCATTTCCTGGAGCATCAGTATATTCTACAACAGCTCCAAAGTCTAACATCTTAATGACTTTTACTTCATATACGCTACCAACTTCAGGTTTAAACATTAATGATTCAATTTTAGCTAATACTTGGTCAATACCATTTTGATCTGTGCCTAGAATTTCTACAATTCCTTCTTCAGTTACAGGGTCTTCATTTATGACTATCGTCGTCTTGGTCTCTTTTTGTAATTCTTGAATGACTTTTCCACCAGGACCAATCAATGCACCAATAAACTCATTCGGGATTACCCTTGTTATCATTTTTGGAGCATGAGGTTTTACGTCGGCATTTGGAGCCGAAATAGTATCGGTTAATTTTTCAAGAATATGTAAACGTCCATCGCGAGCTTGTTTAAGTGCTTTTACTAGAATCTCATAAGACAATCCTTTTACCTTTATATCCATTTGACAAGCAGTAATACCATCAGCAGTTCCAGTGACCTTAAAGTCCATGTCGCCTAAATGATCTTCATCACCTAAAATATCTGATAAAACAGCATATTTATCACCTTCAGATATTAATCCCATAGCGATACCAGAAACAGGTTTCTTTAACTGAACACCTGCATCCATTAATGCCATTGTACCCGAACAAACAGTTGCCATTGATGACGAACCATTACTTTCTAATACTTCACTTACAATACGAACAGTATACGGACAATCTTCTGGCACCATGCCTTTTAAAGCACGCTGTGCTAAATTACCATGTCCTACTTCACGGCGTGATGTACCACGAATTGGTCTTGCTTCTCCAGTTGAAAAAGGAGGGAAATTGTAGTGTAAATAAAAACGTTCTTCGCCTTCAAACGACGGCATGTCTATTTGGTTGGCTTCTCTACTTGTTCCTAATGTTACTGTAGCTAACGCTTGGGTTTCTCCACGAGTGAAAATCGCAGATCCATGTGTTGATGGTAAATAATCAATTTCGCACCAAATTGGTCTGATTTCGTCAGTCTTTCTGCCATCCAATCGCAACCCTTCATTTAAGGTTAAATCACGAATGGCAGCCTTTTCAGCTTTGCTATAATATTTAGATACTAAACCACCAATATCTTCTAATTCTTCTTCAGAAAAAGTAGCTTTTATTTCTTCTTTTATTTCTGCGAAGGCAGCACTTCTTTCATGTTTAGATGAACCTCCTTTTGCTACAGCATAGACTTTATCATATGCCATATCGTGAATTTTCTTTGCTAAATCTTCATCTTCTCTTTCAGGTTCGTATTCACGAACTTCTTTTTTACCAAATGCTTCAGCCAGTCTTACTTGAGCGGCACATTGTACTTTAATAGCTTCATGAGCAAACTTAATTGCTTCAGCCATTTCTTCTTCAGATATTTCTTTCATTTCACCTTCAACCATCATCACAGAATCTGCAGAAGCACCAATAACCATATCAATATCTGATTCTGCTAATTGAGCATAAGAAGGGTTGATAATAAATTCGCCATTTATACGACCAACTCTGGCTTCAGAAATTGGACATTCAAATGGAAAATCAGATAATTGAATAGCTGCAGAAGCGGCTAAACCTGCCATAGCATCTGGCATAACGTCGTCATCATGAGACATTAATTGAATCATCACTTGTGTTTCACTGTGATAATCTTTTGGGAATAACGGACGTAAAACACGGTCTACTAAACGCATAGTTAATACTTCGCCGTCACTTGGTCTTGCTTCTCTTTTAAAGAAGCCTCCAGGATAACGTCCAGCTGCCGCAAATTTTTCTCTATAATCAACGGTTAGTGGTAGAAAATCTACATCACTTTGTTTGTAATTGGAAACTACTGTACATAACAACATACATTTTCCTGATTGCACCACAACACTACCATGAGCTTGTTTTGCTAATTTTCCGGTTTCGATAGAAATTTCTCTACCATCACCAAGGTCAATGACCTCTTTAAATGTTTTTGGAATCATAAATATTTTTAATTATTACTCCGAATATTATATAACGAAATAATGTTAAACAATGGTCGTTGTGTTGTTGTAGTTGTTGTGAGACCAATGAAAAACTAAAGCTAGTTTCTTCTATTTCTGAAACGATTTTCAGAATGTTAATTATCCTCGATTTTATTTCGAGTTAAAACAAAAAAGAGGCATAATAGCCTCTTTTTTATGATTATTTTCTTAATCCTAATTCTTTTACTATTGCACGATATCTCATGATATCCTTTTTAGTAAGGTAGTCTAGTAAAGCACGACGCTTACCAACTAATTTTACTAATGAACGCTCTGTATTATAATCTTTACGATTGTTTTTTAAGTGTTCAGTTAAGTGATTAATTCTGTGTGTAAATAATGCAATTTGTCCTTCAGCAGAACCAGTGTTTTTTGCATCTTTACCATGCTTTTTAAAGATTTTCTCTTTAACTTCTTTTGTTAAATACATTCCAATATTTATTTAAATAATTTTTATGTACACGAAAGCCCTTCTTTCGAGCGGCAAATATAGTAATTTTTAATGAGATACAAATTTATTTAGAAAAATAGAATTCTGACAAAAAACATGTCAAACTCTCAATGGTTGATTTAAAATTAAATCGAGGTATTTATTAATTTTATTTTTTAAATCTTTTCGGTGAGAAATACAATCTAGAAATCCATGTTCTAATAAAAACTCTGCAGTTTGAAAACCTTCGGGTAATTCTTTTCCTGTAGTATCTCTTACAACTCTGGGTCCAGCAAAACCAATAAGCGCTCCTGGTTCACTCATGTTAATATCTCCTAGCATTGCAAAAGATGCTGTTGTACCACCAGTTGTTGGGTCTGTACAAAGAGAAATATAAGGGATTTTAGCTTCTGCCAATTGTGCCAATTTTGCTGATGTTTTAGCTAATTGAAGTAATGACAATGCAGCTTCCATCATTCTTGCTCCACCAGATTTTGAAATAATTAGGAAAGGAATTTTCTTTTTTAAGGCATAATCTGCTGCTCTAGCTATTTTTTCACCAACAACACTTCCCATAGAACCACCAATGAAACTAAAATCCATTGCAGCTATAACCAAATCTTTTCCTTTAGATTTCCCTACAGCCGTTCTAACGGCATCTTTAAGTTTTGTTTTCTCTTGTGCAGCCTTTAATCTATCAGGATATTTTTTTGTATCAACAAATTTTAATGGATCTTTTGATTCTAATTTGGCATCTAGTTCTTTGTATTCATTATCATCAAAAAGAATGTTGAAATACTCTTCACTACCTATTCTTACATGATAATCATCTTCTGGGCTTACATAAAAGTTTTTTTCAAGCTCTTCTGTATCTACTACTTTACCAGTTGGAGATTTATACCAAAGACCTTTTGGTGTGTCTTTTTTCTCTTCTGTAGATGTTGTTATTCCTTTTGTTTTTCTTTTGAACCAAGACATATTTTTGGGAATAATTATTTTTTGTTAGTAGTACAAAGCTACATAAAAATTATAATGTGTTTACATTATTTAAATCTTCAAATGCTTTTTTAAGCCTTTCTACAAAAGTTACTTCGCCTTTACGCAACCATACTCTAGGATCGTAGTATTTTTTATTTGGAGAGTCATCTCCTTCTGGATTACCGATTTGCGATTGAAGATAAGCTTCATTTTGTTTCATATAATCACGAACGCCAGACATGAAAGCATATTGCATATCAGTGTCGATATTCATTTTAATAACTCCATAACCAATAGCTTCACGAATTTCTTCGACTGTAGACCCAGAACCTCCGTGAAAAACAAAATCTATATGATTGTGTTCCACACCATACTTTTCTGTAATATATTCTTGCGAATTCTTAAGAATCTTTGGAGTAAGTTTAACATTACCCGGTTTGTAAACTCCATGTACATTACCAAAAGCCGCCGCTATAGTAAATTGGCTACTTACTTTGCTTAACTCTTCATATGCATAAGCAACTTCTTCTGGTTGTGTGTATAATTTTGAATCATCAACATCTGTATTATCAACACCATCTTCTTCTCCTCCCGTAATTCCTAATTCAATTTCAAGAGTCATTCCCATTTTGCTCATGCGAGTAAGGTATTGTTTACAGATTTCGATGTTTTCTTCAATAGGTTCTTCACTTAGATCTATCATGTGAGAGCTATAAAGAGGTTTTCCTGTTTCAGCAAAATGCTTTTCACTTGCCTCTAGTATTCCATCTATCCAAGGCAATAATTTTTTAGCACAATGATCTGTATGTAAAATTACAGGAACACCATAGGCTTCTGCCATTAAATGTACGTGTTTTGCTCCTGCAATACTTCCAGCAATAGCTGCTTTTTGATTGTCATTGCTTAATCCTTTACCAGCATTAAACTGTCCTCCTCCATTTGAAAATTGAATGATAACAGGTGCATTTAAAGCGGCAGCAGTTTCAAGTACACCATTAATGGTGTTTGATCCAATAACATTTACTGCAGGCAAAGCAAATCCTTTTGATTTTGCAAGTTTGAAAATTTCTTGAACTTCATTCCCTGTTGCTACACCAGGTTTTATATTGTGGCCCATTTTAGTCTTTTTATAATGAAAATTAGACCTCAAAAGTAAACAATTTTTAACTAAATGAAGCCTATTTTTTATTAAGTTGAACGTAAATTTTACGAAAACGTTATAGGTTTTTTTGGTTGTGCCAAGATATTAGAAAGGATAGTTAATACCTATATTGTATACTGCATTTCTAAAGTTATAATCATTAAACCATCTATTGTTTTCATTATATGCTGGATTGTATGTTTTGAAACCAATATCAAATCTAAAAACAAAAAAACCAAAATCGTATCGTAACCCAAAACCTGAACCAATAGCTATGTCTTTTAATGAACCAAAGCTGTCAAATGTTGCATTTGGGTCTTCAACATCATCAAAAACATTCCAGATGTTTCCAGCATCAACAAATAATGCACCATTTAAGCTTTCAAAAATATTGAATCGCTGTTCTAAACTAAAGGCAAGTTTCATGTTGGCTTCGTTAAACTCGTTTGTACTTGATGTACCTCCTGGTCCAAGATTATATGCAGTCCACGCTCTATTGTCATTAGCACCGCCAGCAAAAAAACTTTTAGAAAAAGGAATATTTGTTGAGTTACCGTAAGGAATTGCAATACCAAAAAATGCTCTAATTGCGAATATATTTTTTTTAGATAAATCCCAATGTTTAATATAGTCGAACTCTGTTTTTACATATTGTGAATAGGCAACGTTGAAAATTTCATATTTGCCTTCTTCATTTTTATCTTGCCCAATTATTTTTGACATATTCGACAGCAAATTTCCAGCTAATTCAAGTTTAAGACGAAAGATTGAAAAATTTTCATCAAAGAGGTTTGTTCGGTTATCTTTTGTAAAACCAAAGCTAGAAGCAAAAATCAAGTTGTTTTCTGTTAAACGTTGTTCTCTTTCATTAATGTCTGAAACGGTTTGATATTCTGGGTCGCTCGGAGTTATTGCTGTATTTTCATTCAATACATCATTAATAAAATCATCTGTTTGATCTGGAAATGTTAAATCTTCTCCATTATTATAATTTATGTCTTGTGAAATATTGTTTAGAGTATTGTAAGAATTTTTATAAACACCAAAATAGTTATCTGGATTCAGGTTTCTAACGTATTGTATGTTAAATAGGTCTAATCTGTTGGTCCAAGAATTTGATGGGCGCCATCGGTAATTTAAGACACCATTTAATGTTTGTTTGTCTAGACCAATATTTCTTTGTCCAGTATAAGAAACACTCATTCTAGTACTTGGAGACATATATTTAGGTATAATTCTTTCTGTATTGAAAGGTAAAAGTAACCGAGGCAAAGTAAGTTTTAAATCTAAACCAGTTTCAGTAATATCAAAAAATTGGTCTTTATCATTTCCAGCATCTTTTGAAGCACCAATTGACCCAAATGCAGAAAGCTGTAGTGTTTCAGCCCCATTAAAAACATTTCTCATAAGTATACTTGGATTTACAGAAAACCCAATTGTTTGAATATTGCTTTGAGAGACTTCGGCGGCAAAGCCAAGACTGAACTTTTTTAACGGTGTTAAGTATATATTTGCAGTGAGTGTTGTGTCTGGATTTTCAATGTATTGAATATTAGGATATTTAAATGTTTTTAACTCACTTATATGTCTGTAAGTTAAAGTTCTATCTGAATCCTTGAACACTTCTCCGGGATTTATAAAAACGGCATTTGTAATTGCTTTTGGCTTATACTTCATCTCTCCAATACTATAAAAATTATAACCATTAAATGTATTAGTGTTGGTGGCAGTTTCGCCTTTATTTTCGTAAGAAGAATCGGTAAAAATATTAACATCCCTTACTTTATAAATATTAAAAGGTCTTCTCACGACTGAATCTTGAGTTCTTAAGGAACGATTTTTTATTTGAAGACCTACATTTACTTTTTTGTTCGTACCAACCGTATCGATTTCAAAACCTATGTAATCCTGACTAAAATGAAAGACACCAGAGTTCCTTAAGTTGTTTGTGATTCTATTTCTTTCATTTTCGAAATTTATTGTTTTATACTGTTCACCTTTTTTTATAATTGATTCTTCTTTTGATTTTTGATACAAAGAATCTACTGCAGGAGTTGCAATTTTTGTTGAAATAGAATCTATAATAAAGCCTTGACCAGTTTTTACTTTATAGTTCACTTTAGCACGCTGCTTATCAATCTCTTCAATATTATAAGTGGCATCCACATTAAACCATCCGTTATGAAAATAATAATCTTTTAAATGTTTTGCAGACTTTTCTGTTTTTTCCTGATCCACAATTGTTGGAGCTTCGCCTGTTTCTTTAAGCCATTGGTTAAAACTCTTTCTAGACTCAACATACTTGTCCAATTGTTTTTTTGATAACTTATTTTCTAGTCTTTGTCTTTTTTTAGGGTTTTTATCAATGCCAGCGTTTATAATTGAATCGATATTTGGGCGTGCAGAATTGTATATATATAGTCTTAAAGGGATACCAAACATCTTTCTGTTTGGTTGTTGATAAATTAGATTATTGATGACTTCGGTTTTGTTTTTATCTTCGTTAACATACACATCATTATCCAAAAGCAAATACTCATCTTCTGCAACCCTTTTTACTGAATTACAGGAGTTAATTAATCCTGTAATTACAATTAATAATGTTATTTTAGAGAGATTTAGTTTCAAGTAAGTCTTATTATTAAAATCAAAAATACACTATTTCCATTGAAATTAAATATTTTAATATTTAAGGTGCTAATTACCTAAATTAATAATTATTCAGTTTCTTTATACGATAAAAATAGGTTTAAATGTTATCTAAAAACCAGATAAAACTTATAACGAGTTTAAAACAAAAAAAATATAGATTACAGCATCATCTTTTTGTTGCCGAAGGTCTAAAGACTATACAAGAATTTTTGAATTCTGATTTTAATCTTCATTATTTGTTTACTACTGAAAGCTTCAATATTAATGCCATAAATGAAGTTGTAATTTCTGAAGCGGAATTGAAAAAAATCAGCGCATTAAAAACACCTAACACTGCTTTAGCGATTTTTGAGATAAAAGAACCAAAATTAATAGACGACTCAAGACTCATTATTGCTTTAGATAACATTAGAGACCCTGGAAATCTAGGTACCATTATTAGGCTTTGTGATTGGTTTGGAGTAAGAGATTTAGTTTGTACTGAAGAAACAGTTGATTGTTACAATTCTAAAGTAATTCAAGCTACTATGGGTTCTCTTGCTCGGGTAAATATAAGTTATATTGATTTGCTTGAGTTTTTGGCAAAAACTAAACTGAAAAAATTTGGTGCATATATGGATGGCGTTTCGGTTTATGAAAAACAATTACCGAGTAAAGGGATTCTTATTTTAGGTAATGAAGCTAGCGGAATTTCTAATAAAGTTGGAAGTTTTATTGACGAAAAAATCTCAATACCTCGTTTTGGAGATTTACAGAAAACAGAAAGCTTAAATGTAGCAGCAGCTACTGCAATTTTGTTAAGTGAGTTTAAGAGAGGTGTTACTGAAACGTAAAATTGATAAATACACCTCTGGTTTTCATAGTGTAAATATTGCCTGTCCATGGGCTGTTTAGATCTTCATCTCGAATTAATTCATCATTTATAGCAAAAACACCTCTAATGGTTGGAGTGAATTTAAACCAATACAAATAAAAATCTATACCAAAACCTAGTTCATAAAAAAACATGTTGCTTTTGGTTCTAAACTGTCCATTGGCATTATCGTCAGGGTTTTTTTCGTTACTAGAAAGGTTTAATGCTGTAGAAAAACCACCAACAATAAAAGGCTTGAAATTATTTAATCGTTTGGTTGAAAATTTAAGCAGTAAAGGCAAATGTATATAGGTAGATTTTACTTCTCTAATTAAGTCTGAAGAACTAAATGATGTACCATCAAAATAAGATTCGTCATAATACAAATCTCTACTTGTTATATTTAATCCAGGCTCAAAACGCAAATCTAAAAACTCGTTGATTCGTAAATTTGAAATAAGACCAACATTAAAGCCTACATTTCTTTTTACATGTATATCTTTTAAGTCTTCATTATAGTCAAAATTAAAATCATAACTACTAAAACCTAAATAATATCCCCAACTTAATAAAGGTTTATCAAAGTTTTCATTGTTTGTGATCTTTTCTTTGGTAAACAACTGTGCATTCACTGAATGAAAAGTAAAAATGAATATTATAGCAATAAGAATGTTTTTCATATCATTTAGTTGCTCTATAAATCGTCGCAACACCAAAGGTTTGTGGAAAATCTTCAACACTATTAAACCCAATTTCCTGTAAAATATTGTTTAATGCATCACCATAAGGAAAAACTGAAGCCGATTCACTTAAATATTTATAAGCATTTCTATCTTTGGAGAAAACTTTACCAATTAAGGGTAATATGTATTTTGTGTAGGCCATGTAACCTTGTTTATATGGTGTTTTTGCAGGGACAGATGTTTCAAGAATTACAAAAGTGCCTTTTGGTTTAAGTACACGGTATATTTCTTTTAAACCCTTTTCCAGATTTTCAAAATTTCTAACACCAAAAGCAACTGTTACAACATCGAATGAGTTGTCTTGAAAGATCATGTTTTCAGAATCACCCAATACAAGTTCAACTCTATCTTGAAGTCCTTTTTTTTCAACTTTAACTTTACCAATCTCAAGCATTCCTTTACTAATATCTAAACCGACAATTTTTGAAGCAGAAGTTTCTGAAAACTGAATGGCTAAATCTCCTGTACCTGTAGCGATATCAAGGATAGAATCCGGTTTTTTGTCCTTAACGATTTTAACGACCTTTTTTCTCCAATTCACATCAAACCCAAAAGAAATAACACGATTCAAACCATCATAATCTTTAGATATAGTATCAAACATTTTAGTGACTTGTTCTTTTTTTCCTAGACCACTGTTTTTATAAGGTGTTACTTTAGCCAAAGTGAATAATTTTTGGCAAACCTACATATTTTTTTTCATTTTAATTTATTTCTGATGTGTGAAGTAATATATTGAGTAACTCATATACAAGGCTTGATATTAACAACTATTTATTCAGCAATATTTATTTTTACAGTATATTTGTACCACTTTTTATGATTTACCACAAATGAAAATAATCATTGCAGGTGCTGGTGAAGTCGGATTTCATTTAGCAAAATTATTATCGTACGAATCTCAAGAAATTACGTTAATAGACACAAACAAAGAAAGTCTGAATTATGCAGACAATCATCTTGACATTAAAGTTATTAAAGGAGATGCAACATCAATTTCTATTTTAAAAGAAGCGCGTGTTAAAACAAGCGATTTGCTTATTGCTGTAACCTCTTCAGAAACCACAAATATTACCGTTAGTGTTTTAGCTAAACAATTAGGAGCCAAACGTACCATTGCTAGAATTTCTAATACTGAATTTATTAGCCACAAGGATGAGATCGAATTTACCAAATTAGGTATTGATGAGTTAATTTCACCTGAAGCTCTTGCGGCATCAGAAATTGAATTACTGTTAGATCAATCTGCTTTTAATGATAGCTATGAGTTTGAAGATGGTGCTTTGACTATGGTTGCTTTAAATTTGTCATCAACGGCTTTATTTGTTGGTAAAACCGTAAAGGAAGCCGCGCAAATTTTTTCAGAAATTCATTTTGTCCCAATTGCTATCCAGCGTTTTGGAACACAATTCACTATTATTCCGAGAGGTGACACCAAATTAAAAAGAGGAGATAATGTTGTATTTATAACATCTGAAGGTGGTGCAGAAGAACTTTGTAAAGTCACAGGAAAGACCAATAAAGACATTAAAAATGTAATGATTCTTGGAGGTAGTAAAATTGGATTTAAAGCAACTAGAGATTTAAGTAATAGGGGTTTTAATGTTAAACTTATTGAAAAGGACAAAGAGAGATCTTTTGAATTGGCTGATTTAATCCCACAGGCTTTGGTTATTAATGGCGATGGCAGAAATGTTGATTTACTTGACGAAGAAAGTATTGAAGAAATGGATGCATTCATATCGGTTACGGGTAATTCTGAAACTAATATTATGTCTTGTCTGGTGGCAAAATCTAAAGGGGTTGCAAAAACTATAGCGTTAGTAGAAAACATGGATTACTTTGAGTTGAGTCATTCTATAGGCATTGATACCTTAATCAATAAAAAATTATTGGCTGCAAACAATATTTTTAGATATATAAGAAAAGGAGAAGTTGTTGCCATGACTAAGCTCAATAACATGAATGCAGAGCTATTAGAATTTGTTGTTAAACCAACTTCTAATATTTGTAACGAACTTATTAAAGAAATAGATTTCCCTCGATCAGCTATTATTGGAGGTGTTATTAGAAATGGTAAAGGGCTTATAGCCCTTGGAGATTTCAAAATTCAAGAAGGAGATCGCGTTGTAGTTTGCTGCTTACCAAAATCTATTAAAAAAGTCGAAAAATTATTTTTGTAATGTATGAAGCTTAATTATAAAATCATTTTTCATTTTTTAGGACTACTTGTCTTGTTTAATGGTGGTTTTATGCTTTTAGCATCTCTCGTGAGTTTGATTTATGAGGATGGTGTAACATTTCAACTGTTTCTTTCTGGAATTTTAGTATTGCTTGCAGGTTCTCTTGTTATGCTCTTTACAAGAAAACCGAAAAAAGAGATGAACAAACGGGAAGGTTATATTGTAGTAACCTTTGGATGGATAATTATGGCCTTATCCGGAACTATGCCATATGTTTTAACCGAAACAATACCAAGTTTTACAAATGCTTTTTTTGAAACCATGTCTGGTTATACAACTACTGGTGCTTCTATTTTAAATGATATAGAAGTTATACCTAAAGGGGTTTTATTTTGGAGAAGTCTTACACATTGGATAGGAGGTATGGGTATTATTGTATTGGCTATAGCTATATTACCATTATTGGGAATAGGTGGTATGCAGTTATTTGCAGCCGAAGCTCCAGGTCCTAATGCCGATAAATTGCATCCAAGAATTACTGATACAGCTAAACGTTTATGGCTTATTTATTTTGGGTATACTGCAGCCGAAACTGTTTTGCTTAAAGTGGCAGGTATGTCTTTCTTTGATGCTATTAATCATGCTATGTGTACATTGTCAACAGGTGGTTTTTCTACAAAAAATGCCAGTATTGCACATTGGAATGGACAACCTTTGATACAATATATTATCATGGTTTTTATGTTTTTGGCAGGAACCAATTTTGTTTTGAGCTATTTTGCTTTTAAAGGTAATATTCAGAAAATTATTAAAGACGAAGAGTTTAAACTATACTTTAAGTTTATTATTGTATTTACAATTATAGCAACAATTATAATCTATTTTAAAACTGATTTCTCTGCATCATCTATTAATCACCCATTGGTCTATGGCGAATTTGAAAGTTCAATAAGGCATGCATTGTTTCAGGTAATTAGTATCATTACTACAACAGGATTTGTTACTGCTGATTTTACCCTTTGGACGCCGTTTTTAATAGTTTTCTTTTTTGGTTTGATGTTTTTAGGTGGCTCTTCTGGTAGTACATCTGGTGGAGTAAAAGTAGTGAGGCATTTAATCATGATTAAAAATGGTTTTTTAGAGTTTAAAAGAACGTTGCATCCAAATGCTGTTTTACCAGTACGTTATAACAAAAAATCTATTTCTGGAGAAATTGTATTTAATATTTTGGCCTTCTTTATTTTGTATATGATATCATTTATTATTGGTTCTTTAATATTTTCTATGTTTGGAATAGATTTTAAGTCTTCAGTTGGTCTGTCTGCGTCTAGCCTTGGTAACGTAGGACCAGCTTTAGGAGATTTTGGGCCAGTAAATAATTATTCAGCTTTACCAAGTCTTGCCAAATGGTGGAGTTG
Organism: Gilvirhabdus luticola; assembly: GCF_040117515.1. Taxonomy (NCBI): domain Bacteria; kingdom Pseudomonadati; phylum Bacteroidota; class Flavobacteriia; order Flavobacteriales; family Flavobacteriaceae; genus Gilvirhabdus; species Gilvirhabdus luticola. Next base: position 164,937 of record NZ_JBEEEN010000001.1, on the reverse strand, counting down.
CTTCTTAATGCTTATTGGCAGACTTGAACTCTTTACAGTTTTAATATTATTTACTCCTTTCTTCTGGAGAAATAGATAATTTTTTTCAAAATACATAAAATTGAAATTTATTAGTATTTATAGATGCTTTGGCGTTTTATGGTTTGATTTTTAAGGTTTTAAAAAAATATGTTGTGTAACATTCTTTTTAATTCCTCGTCAATATTATGTAACCAATTAAATTTAAAATTATGGAGTTATTATTAACAACAGAAGATTTAGAACCATTACCTGAACCCAAAGTATCTCAAGAAAATTGGAGACCTCAAGGTTTGTTAAATTCTAATTATAAAAGTATAGCAGACCACAATTTAAACAATACATCTTCGCATTCCATCTTTGGCATAAGACAACGTGTAAAGAGTTTTCAATTTAAATCCGCACCTGGTATTGAAGCTCTTTTAAAGATATCATTATTTGCAATCGTTTTTCTAGTCATTTTTTGATGCAAATACGTTTTAGCATATAACATTTCTGTATTCTTTTACTTAATATTAAAATGTTAAAGAACCATTTCAAAACAACTTATTATATTTGATGCTCTTTTAACGATAATTTAATTTACTCATTATAAATGCCATTAGGAGAGTCTTTTTTAAGCACTTTAAGAAGCAATAAAGCTATTATGCTTGATAAGACCAAAAGGTTTAGAAAAACTAAAGGAACGTTCGGTGATATTACTAAAGAGATTATATTCGATTACCACAATGCAACTCCTCAAGAGTTAGAACTATTTAAGAATCAGCTTAAAAAAGTAAACAGAATAAGAATAGTTAAAGCATTTATTATAACCATTATAATACTAGCAATACTTGTTATTCTTTTTGTGGAGCATGTAAATTTATAACAATAAAATGGCATCTAAATTTTTAAAGCTTTTGGCTTATTTTTTAACTAGCTCACAGCTGTTTTAATTCGCTTCATGGCTTCAACAATTTGATCTTGAGAAGCAGCATAAGAGATTCTTATACAATCTGGATTACCAAAAGCCTCTCCAGTAACAGTTGCCACCAAGGCATGTTCTAACAGATATAGAGAAAAATCTGTGGCATTAGTAATGGTTGTACCTCGTAATGTTTTACCGAAATAATATGAAATATTAGGAAAAACATAAAAAGCACCTTCTGGAGTATTCGCATTAAATCCTTCAATTCCATTCAATAAGTCAAGTATCAAATCACGTCTATTTTTAAACTCGTCAATCATATACTTCACTTTAGCTGGCGGAGCTAACATTGCAGTTATTACTGCACGTTGCGCAATACAATTGGCACCACTGGTAGTTTGACCTTGCATTTTATTACAAGCTCTTGCAATTTCGGTTGGAGCACCTATGAATCCTATCCTCCAACCTGTCATTGCAAATGCTTTAGATACACCATTTACAGTAATTGTACGATTGTACATATCCTCAAATTGAGCCATACTTGAGTGCTGACCAACATAGTTTATGTGTTCATATATTTCATCTGAAACAACATAAATATTGGGATGGTTTTGTAATACATCTGCCAAAGCACGTAATTCTTCTTTGCTATAAACCGAACCACTAGGGTTGCATGGCGAACTGAACCAAATCATTTTGGTCTTTGGTGTAATTGCAGATTCTAGTTGCTCTGCAGTCATTTTAAAATCGGTATCAATAGACGTTTTTACTTCTACCGGAACACCATCATTAAGTTTTACAATATCATTGTAACTTACCCAATATGGGCATGGTAAAATAACTTCATCGCCTTTGTTTAGCATAACAGCAGCTACATTGGCTAATGATTGTTTGGCGCCAGTAGAAACCACTATTTGGGGTAGAGTATATGATAGATTATTATCACGTTTAAATTTGGTTATGATGGCTTCTTTAAGTTCTACATAGCCATCAACGGGAGTATAAGAATTATAGCCATCATTAATGGCTTGTATAGCAGCATCTTTAATAAAATCTGGAATATTAAAGTCTGGTTCACCAAGACTTAAACTAATAATATCTTTTCCTTCTGCACGTAATTCTCTTGCTTTTGCTGCCATTGCAAGTGTAGCAGAGGTAGACATGTTTAAAACTCTATCCGAAAGTAAGTTCATTAAAAAATTAGAATTAGACTTGTAAGGCTGGATTCATACCCATTTCGCGTAAGTATTTAAAATGTGCAATAACGGCCTTTCTTGTTGTTTTATATTCGTTGTATGGAAGATTAAATTCTCTGGCAGTCTCTCTAACTATTTTAGAGATTTTGGTATAATGAATATGGCTTATATGTGGAAAAATATGATGCTCCACTTGATGGTTCAAACCACCAGTAAACCAGTTAACAATTCTGTTTTTGGTAGAAAAATTAATTGTTGTTTTAAGCTGATGAATTGCCCAAGTGTTTTTCATTGTGCCATCTTTCTCTGGAAGTGGCATTTCGGCTTCTTCCATAACATGAGCTAATTGAAATACTACACTTAAAATTAAACCAGCAGTATAGTGCATTACAAAAAATCCAATCAAAATTTTCCACCAAGCAATATCCAAAATTAGCAATGGTAAAACAATCCAAATTCCTATATAAATTATTTTAGAAATAACTAGTTTACTCCAATTCCAAACTGGGTTAGGGAATTTTCCATAAGACAATTTACGCTTCATATAACGACTCATCTGCTGAAAATCAGTTGTTATGGCCCAATTGATTGTTAATAACCCATATAAAAGAATTGAATAATAATGTTGAAACTTGTGATACCATTTCCACTCGGCATGTTCTGTAAAGCGTAAAATTCTGCCAGCATCTAAATCTTCGTCATGTCCATGAACATTGGTATAAGTGTGATGTAAAACATTGTGCTGTACTTTCCAGTTATAGGCATTACCAGCAAGAATATAAATACTGCTTCCCATCAACCTATTAATCCACTCTTTGTTAGAATATGAACCATGATTACCATCGTGCATTACATTCATTCCAACACCTGCCATTCCAATTCCCATAACAATCGTTAAAAGCAGTTGAGCCCAACCAGGAATATTTAATGTTAGAATTAAAAAGTAAGGAGCAAGGAAAATTGAAAACATGACAATGGTTTTAACCCAAAGTTTCCAGTTCCCTGTGCGTTTTACATTGTTATCTTTAAAGTAATCATTTACACGTTTATTTAAAGTTCTGAAAAATTTCGCAGAATCTCCTCTAGAAAAAGATAGCATCTGTTTTGACATAAATTTATTTTTTTAAAATAACGATTTAAATAAAATTTTTGTTATTTGGGCTCAAAGATAATTAATAAACACTGGTATCTTAATAAAGTTTTCATAAAAATGCACATAAAAAATGTCATATTTTTGTTGAAAAATTAAAGTAATGCAACTTATTTTGAAATATTTCACGAATCTTACAGAAGATCAGATAGCTAAATACAAGCATCTTGAAGCTCTATATCAAGACTGGAACCTTAAGATAAATGTTGTCTCTCGTAAAGATATTGATGAACTTTACATACGTCATGTGTTGCATTCTTTGGCTATAGCTAAGGTCATTCAATTTAAAGATGGAAGCCAGATTATGGATGTAGGTACAGGAGGAGGATTTCCTGGTATACCACTAGCTATTATGTTTCCAGAATGTCAATTCCATTTGGTGGATAGTATAGCCAAAAAGCTTAAAGTTGTGGATGAAGTTGCAGAAGGTCTTGGTTTGACAAATGTGCATACAACGCACAGTCGGGTTGAAGACATTAATGAGACTTATGATTTTATTGTGAGCCGTGCTGTAGCAGCCATGCCAACCTTTGTACATTGGGTAAAAGGAAAAGTTTCAAAAAAACAAAAACATGATTTAAAAAACGGAATTTTGTACTTAAAAGGAGGTGATTTAGCCGAAGAATTGAAAGATTTTCCTAATGCTGCTATTTATAATTTGTCTGATTATTATGAGGAAGATTTTTTTGAAACTAAAAAGCTGGTGCATTTACCATTAAAATTCAAATGAGTATATTAATAAAACTATAATAGCTTACTCAATCCTTCAAAATGATCTCTAAAGAAAAACAGCTGTTCTTTATACCAATATGTTTCTGAAAACAGTTCAATATTGATGTTGTTTAGTTTCTTCGGGTCAATTATTCTAATAGCTTTTTCGAAGTTTATTTTAGCATTTTCCAAATCATTCATCTTGTAATAGGTTAATGCTAGACCGAGTAAAGCTTCATAATCCAGAGAATAATATTTTAAAGGCACAGAAAAATCAGCAAGTGCTCTTTTATATTTGCCTAATAATAAATAGGTAGTGCCTCGATAGAAAAATGATGAGCTATTATTCGGTTCAATGGAAATTGAATTATAGAAATCGTTTTTGGCATTTCTATAATAATTGATACTTAAATACACTAATCCTCTTTTATAATACGCTTCGGCTGTTGGCGCAGCAATAATGGATAATGTTAGGTCCTGTAACGCATAAAGAGGTTTTTCTAGAGCTAAAAAACAATCAGCTCTTTTCATATAAACACTTGGTTGGTAAGGTGTTAATTCTATAATTTTGGTTAAGTCTAAAATAGATCCTTCGAAGTCATTTAAAAAATATTTAACGCTGGCTAGATTATAGCGAGCATCTATAAATTCTGGTTCTAGCTTTAACGCTTCTAAATAATCTTCTTTGGCCCCATAAAGATCTTCTAAATTAAATTTTGAATTTCCGCGGTTGTAATAGATCTCTGCACTGGGTTTGTAAATAATTATTTTTGTATAATCCATTATGGCACCATGAAAATCATCCATATCATTTTTTGCATTGGCACGATAAAAATAAGCATCAAAATTTTTGGGCTCTAAATCTATAACTTGAGAAAGAAGCACTATTCTTTCATTTAAATCTTCTACTCTCATTGCTTTTCTGAACAATTTGTTTGCTTGAGCAATCGAAATGAGTGGTAACATAAGAAGTAGAAATGTAATCTTTTTCATATTATGAAGATAGCAAAGAATTTTTCAGTTTTAAACGTTTAAGTTTTAATTTTTTTTAAGCACCAATAAATATGCCAACCAGTTTAAAATGATGAAGAAAATACAATAACAATAATTACGAATTTAAGTGTGGCAAAAAAATAAGCTGTCGACACCCAAATCTGATTAAGGTCACCTCTTCTAAGATTTATAGGTGCAATGTTTTCAATAACATCAAAAAAAGTTTCAATAAATATTAAGTAAATACAGACTTTTTCAAATTTATAAACTCATTCCCTTTGCATAAGCGAGCAATTAAATTATAGATTAATAAGGTAATAAAAGTCGGATCCTAGACTTAAACCAGCATTGATTTTAGAGTTTCGTTTAATGTAAGGCTAATCATAGTTTTAATTGTTATTAGCCATAGTTAAACGAAGTTCGGCTATTTTTTTTAGAAAGTCAATATGATGTAAAATAAAAAAAGCTATTTCTTAACTGAAATAGCTTCTCTATTTTGTTCAGGATTTAATTATCCTAAAAATGGATATCTGTAATCTGTTGGTGTAACAAAGGTTTCTTTTATCATTCTAGGAGACACCCAACGTAACAGGTTTTGTGCACTTCCAGCTTTATCATTGGTTCCAGAAGCTCTTGCGCCACCAAATGGTTGTTGTCCAACTACTGCACCAGTTGGTTTGTCGTTAATATAGAAGTTGCCAGCACTATTTTGTAAAGTTTTAGTTGCTTCGTCTACAGCGTATCTGTCTGTAGCCAAAATAGCTCCAGTTAATGCATATTCACTGGTTTCGTCAACCAATGTTAAGGTTTCAGAATACTTATTTTCATCATAAACGTAGATGGTAATCACGGGCCCAAACAATTCGGTACACATCGTTGTGTATTTTGGGTTGCTGGTTACAATAACAGTTGGCTCTATAAAGTACCCTTTAGATTTATCATAATTTCCTCCAACAATTATTTCGGCATCTTTATCTGCTTTGGCTTGGTCTATATATTTTACCAATTTATCAAATGAGCCTTCATGTATTACAGCAGTTATAAAATTGCTCATGTCTTCTGGAGATCCCATTTTAAAAGAGTTGACGTCTTTAATTACATAATTTTTCACATCTTCCCACAAATTTGTTGGTATATATGCTCTGGAAGCAGCACTGCATTTTTGTCCTTGAAATTCAAAAGCACCACGTACAATAGCCGTTGCTACTTGTTTGGCATTAGCAGATTTGTGAGCGACAATGAAATCTTTGCCGCCGGTTTCACCTACAATTCTTGGATAGGTTTTATAATTATGAATATTGTTACCAATTTGTTTCCAAAGTTCTTTAAAGATGAATGTAGAACCAGTAAAATGTAACCCAGAAAAATCTGGACTTGACATGATAGTATCAGTAATCATCACAGGGTCTCCAAAAACCACATTAATAACACCATCTGGAACACCAGCTTCATTAAAAACATCCATAATTACCTTTGCAGAATAAATTTGACTATCGCTAGGTTTCCAAACTACCACATTGCCCATAAGTGCCATACAAGAAGGAAGATTTCCGGCAATGGCTGTAAAATTAAAAGGTGTCACTGCATAAGTAAAACCTTCTAATGGTCTGTATTCTATTCTGTTCCAAGCTTCGGTTATACTTTCAGGCTGTTCAGCATAAATATCTGTCATAAACTGAACATTAAAACGTAAGAAATCTATCAACTCGCAAGCTGCATCAATTTCTGCTTGATGAATAGTTTTAGATTGTGCAATCATTGTTGCAGCGTTTATTTTTGCCCTGTATGGACCAGCAATAAGCTCGGCAGCTTTCAAAAAAATACCTGCACGTTGTTCCCAAGGTAAAACAGCCCAAGATTTACGAGCTTCCAAAGCCGTTGCAATAGCTTCTTCAACATGTTGCTTTTCTGCAAGATGGTATGTTCCAACTATATGTTTGTGGTCGTGAGGTGGAGACATTGTTCTGGTATTTCCAGTAAGTACATCTTTTCCGTTAATATACATTGGTACATCAACGGTACTGTTGAACATCTCTTTATATGCTTTCAATACAGCTTCACGTTCCGGTGAGCCTGGAGCATAAGATTTTACAGGTTCGTTTACGGCAATAGGTACGTTAAAAAATCCTTTTCCCATGTGTATTTTGATTTAATAAAATTTAAAAATTGAGCTGCAAAGTTACGACTTTTTTAAGGACTTTTTTGTAAGTTGCTTGGCAGTTTTAAGACTATTTTGTGCATGTGTACTGTAACAATTATTCCCAAAGGTGATAATGATTTTATTATTACATCAAATAGAGATGAAGCTCCTAACAGAGCTTCAGTAAAACCTGAATTGTACTTATTTGAAGATACAAAAATGCTTTTTCCCAAAGATGAATTATCTCAAGGTACTTGGATTGGTGTAAGCAGTAAAAATAGAATGCTTTGTGTCTTGAATGGTGGTTTTGATTTTCATGAACGAAAACCAAATTACAGGTTAAGCAGAGGAATTATTGTTAAAAAGTTGTTAGCTTCAGATGATATTGTTGAAGCAATAGATCAATATGATTTTTATGATATAGAACCATTTACTTTAGTCATTGCAGATTGGAATAACGACATGATATTTATGGAACTAGTTTGGGATGGAAATGATAAGCACCTAAAACCTTTAAATAAAGAACCAAATATTTGGTCATCTTCAACCTTGTATTCCGTAGCAATGAAAAATGAACGCCATTCTTGGTTTGAAAGTTTTAAAGCTGAACATGAATTAAATGCAGAATCTTTATTAAAATTCCATCATTCTGCTGGACATGGAAATAATGACTATGGAGTTATCATGGACCGAGGTTTTGTAAAAACTACAAGCATTACTCAAATTGAAAAATCAGGAGATTTAGTAATTATGTGCTATGATGATTTAAAACAATCAGACGTTTCAACAGCCCAATTTAGGATTTCAGAAGTGGTTAATGAATAGTTCAGGGATCATTTTAACGTTGGCCTATCCAGAAACCATAGTTAGAGTTTCTGATGAGTGGTTCGTAAATTATTTACGATTTATTGGGATTGGTACTAAAGATTATGTGAGAGCAGGACATGCGGCTATTGTCCTAATTAATAAAACTACTGGCGACTTAGATTATTATGATTTTGGTAGATATATTGTTCCATTACCATATGGTAGAGTAAGATCTAAATTAACTGATAACGAATTGGATTTTCCTTTGCAGTCCCATTTGGAAAATGGAAAAATTAAAAATTTAAATGATATTTTATATTTCCTGGCTACTAATCCAAAATTGACACATGGAGAAGGTAAAATGTTGGCTTCGGTTTGTAATGAAATAGACTACGAAAAGGCTAAATGCTTTATTGGAAAACTTCAAAAACAGTATTTTGTTCCTTATGGAGTTTTTAGAAAAAATGGAAGTAATTGTTCTCGTTTTGTAACATCTACTTTGATAAATTCTGTAACAGATAACAAAATTAGAAACAAATTAAAAAGATCGACTTGGTTCACACCTAGCACTATTGGTAATGTTGTTTTATCTAGTGGCGACAACATGGTTTATGAAGTATCTTCATCAGGTGAAGTCTCCGAATTTTCATCTTCAGTTAAAAGAGAAAATATTAGGTGTTTCCTGGACGGTTTAAAAAAGTTTACCCCTAATTTAGAAGGTAATTTAAAGCAAAAGCAGGTAAATGGAATCACTGGTAATGCCCAATGGCTTGGAGGTATTGGAGCAGGAGCTTGGTTTGAATTACATAGAACCCAAAAGGAAGGTGAATATAATTTTAGACGAATCTCCCCTTATGGAAGCATTGATGTTGATGCTATTTTTGTAGTTTCTGAACCATCATTTGATTATGATCAGAAGTTCGAGTTTCTTTACCATTCTAATTGTAGTTTTTTAAGTATCAAACAGCGTGATACCATTTATAAATTTGAAAGAAAATAAGGATTAATTTAAGGCAAATGGAGCACTCAATTTAAAAGTAGGAATGACCACTTTAAATTTTTTGGTCGTTGTAAAGTTAACCATACTATAATAACCTTGCATTGCTCCAAAAGGAGATGTTAGCAAGCAACCAGAATTATAAGTGTGAGATTCTCCAGGTTTGAGAACCGGTTTTTTACCAATTACACCTTCACCTGACACTATTTCAACATTATTTAAAGCATCCAGAATGGTCCAATGACGAGCATTTAGTTGCACAGAGTCTTTACTTTGATTTTCGATAGTAACCATGTACCCAAAGGCAAATTGTATTTTATAGTTTCTATAAAATGTGCCTTCGAAAGTAGTCTCTACCGTAATTTTTATCCCTCTTGTTACTTGTTGAACCATATTAACTCAATTGAGTTGTAAGATTTAAAATGCTAAAATAATAAATATTAGCATCTTATATATAAATTTTAACTCGTTTTAACGAAAAAATACTCATTTTAACGCAATTAGTTAGAAATATTGACCGAATTTGCTCCACCAAGACCAATAATCCGATCAAAACGAGCACCTAAATCTCTGTAATATACCAGAACTTTATAGTCGTTTTCTGTTTCATAAAAATTACCACTAATAGCACCTTCGTCGACTAATCCAGTGTTATCGTCATAGACAACATATTTGTAGTTGTAAAACCCTTGTTTTAATAACATTTGATTTCGATATATTTGATCCATATCATCGTAAATCATTTTAGTACTTTCATCAATGGCATAGTTGTTAAAATTTCCATAGATATGAACTGAAAGATAATCTGGTAATTTGTCTGAAAGTAATGAAAAATGAACCCAAGCATAATCAGCCTCAATATCTGGATTTTCAGCATCTAAAGCTGTAACTAAAAAATTACCATTAATGTCAGGGTTATAAGTATAAGGCCTAGTGGTTCTAATAATGTTTGCGTAAAGATAATTATGGTAAAGATCCTTTAGTTCTATACTTCTTATACCACTGTTTGCTCCTCTTATGTCTTTATTTTCAAAATACAGATATTCGTTTCCTCCCCAAAAACTAGCTTCGTTGCCGTACTTATAAATTAATTGATTGCCTAAAGTGTACATAGGCTTTAAGTCTGAAATCGTGTTGTTTAAATTGTTATTTTGAATTAATAATGTTTTAACCGTTTTTTCGGGATTATTAAATTGGAGATTATTGGAAGCAATAATAATATCAACCGTTTGTTTTTCTTTGACGAATGTTACATCTCTCGAACGTTTTATGCTTACACCTACATTTGCCAAACTTTCATAAACCATAAACTTTCTACTAAAAACTAACTCACCATAGTTGTCAAATACACTTAATAAATAGTTGCCAGAAATCTTTAAACGCTTTGTGCTTTCGTTTGGAATGGTCAGCTTATAATGCGAATAAATTTGATATGTATTAAACGAATTCTCATAATTTCTAATACGCTGGTTGTCAAATCCATCGAGATATTCAGGTCTAGCTAAAATAGTAGGTGTCCAGTCAAAGTTAAAATATTCAATAGTATAATAAAAATCGTCTTCATTACCATTTAATGCATCAAACTCTAATTGTAATTTTTCTCCCAACCTCAAAATTGGTAGCTGACTTTCGTTGGTGCTGCCTTTAAAAGTTATAGTTTTAATATAATCAGGAGGATTAACTTCTTCAACTTGAGAGAAAGCATCAATTGAAAATAGAAACAATAAAAATAAAATATGAGATTTGGGCGTCATCAATAATTTCTTCATAAAGTAAAGATAAACAAATTTTATGCCTAAAATTACTTAAACGTTTGCGAGCAAAATTCTATACCATTTATTATGAAATCTGCATTTTTAATTCGTAAATTTGCACCGATTTTTAGACAACTAATTTCAATAAGTTATAATATGTCAAACGACATTAAGATTAAAAAAGGTCTAGATATAAACCTTGTAGGTCAGGCTGAAAAAACTACAGAAAATGCAATTATCAGCAATTACTACACTATTAGACCAGAGGATTTTCATGGTATTATTCCAAAACTATTAGTTAAAGAAGGCGGTCATGTAAAAACTGGAGAGGCCGTATTTTTTAATAAAGGGAATGAATTGATGAAATTCGTTTCACCAATTTCGGGTGAAATTATAGAAATTTTACGAGGTGCTAAACGTAAGATTTTAGGCATTAAAATTCATGCTAGTAAGGAGCAAAGTTATATAGATAATGGTAAGCTTGATGTCGGTTCATCTGATGCTGAAACAATAAAATCATACTTATTGGCATCAGGTTGCTGGCCATTCATAAAGCAACGTCCTTATGATGTGATTGCAAATCCAGATAAAACGCCTAAAGCTATTTTTATATCAGGATATGCAAGTGCACCTTTAGCGGCAGATTATGACTACGTTTTAAAAGGAAAGGAAAAAGAATTGCAAGCCGCAATTACAGTATTAGGTAAGTTAACAACTGGAAAAGTACATGTTTCAATTGGATTAAATTCCAGTTCGCCATTGGCGGTTTTATCAGGAATTACATTACATAAAGTTTCAGGTCCACATCCTTCAGGGAATGTGGGAACTCAAATAAACAAAATAGACCCGATTAATAAAGGCGAGATTGTTTGGACTGTGAATCCACAAGATTTAATAATTATTGGAGAACTTCTACTTACCGGAAAATTCAATGCGGAGCGTACTGTGGCTTTAGTAGGCTCTTCAATTAAAAAGCCAAGATATTTAAAAACTAAAATAGGCAGTGAGATTTCTACTATGGTTTACGACCATGGAATTGAAAAAGATGCCAATGTTCGTATTATTTCTGGAAACGTGTTAAGTGGAAAGCATATTCATCCAGACGGATTTTTAGATTATTACAGTAATACCATTACGGTTATTCCAGAAGGAGATGATTATGATTTCTTTGGATGGAATAAACCTGTGTTTAACAAAATATCTACGTCTCGAGCCTTGACTTTCTCTTGGTTATATCCAAAGAAAAAGTATGACTTGAATACCAATACAAATGGTGAACATAGAGCTTTTGTTGTAACAGGTAATTATGAAGAAGTTTTCCCATTAGATATTTATCCCATGCAAATATTAAAAGCATGTATGTATGAAGATCTAGATGAAATGGAAGCTCTTGGAATGTATGAAGTTGCTCCAGAAGATTTCGCACTCACTGAATTTGTTTGCGTGTCTAAACAACCGCATCAAAAAATAATAAGAGAAGGATTAGACTTAATGCTTAAAGAGATAGGTTAATAATTTTGGTGGTTAAGCCTAGTCGAAACCACAAGCTTGAACAATATAATGTAACAAATGGGTTTAAAAAGTAGTTTACACAACTTAAAAGAAAAGTATAAAGGCACCAATATGGCTCCTGCATTCAATGCAATCCATACCTTTTTATATACACCTAACGATACAACACATCACGGAACGCATATAAAAGCTGCTGATGATTTAAAACGCACCATGAATACCGTTATCATGGCACTGATACCATGTTTAATTTTTGGAATGTTTAATGCAGGCTATCAGCATCATTTAGCATTAGGAGAGATAGAACGAGCAACTGGTTTTCTGGATTCTATTTTTTGGAATTGGGACAATCTTGTTGTTGGTCTTTGGAAAATATTACCATTGGTCATTGTGTCTTACGGTGTTGGTTTAGCAATAGAATTTGTGTTTGCAGTTATTAAAAAACACGAAGTTGAAGAAGGCTATTTAGTAACAGGTATGTTAGTACCTCTAATTGTTCCTGTAGATATACCACTATGGATGCTTGCAGTAGCTGTAGCATTTGGAGTTGTAATTGGGAAAGAGGTTTTTGGAGGAACTGGAATGAATATTTTAAATCCGGCTTTAACCATAAGAGCATTTTTGTTCTTTGCTTATCCAACCTGGATGTCAGGTGATAAGGTTTGGGTTCATGGTGCTGTTGAAAGAGACCAACTTATTGCAGCTGGTGAAAATCTGGATGCTATTTCAGGAGAAACCATTTTAGGTAGTTTGGCACAAAACAAAGCAGCTGGTTATGAAGTAATGGATATGTTCTATGGGATCATTCCAGGTTCCGTTGGTGAAACATCTACCTTACTTATTTTATTAGGAGGTTTATTCTTAATCTTTACCAAAATAGGAAGTTGGAGAATTATGTTGTCTTCAGCTCTTGGAGCTATAGCTATGGGATTAATTTTCAATGGAGTCGTTGATACAGGATGGATTGGTGAAGGAAGTAAATTTTATGGTTTAATGAGTACAACTTGGTGGCATCATTTATTAATTGGTGGTTTTGCCTTTGGAATTGTATTTATGGCAACAGACCCTGTAACGGCATCACAAACCAATAAAGGAAAATGGATTTACGGATTTTTAATAGGATTTATCTCAATCTTAATTCGTGTATTCAATCCAGCATATCCAGAAGGTGTCATGTTGGCAATTTTGTTGATGAATGTATTTGCACCAACTATTGATCATTATATAGTACAAGCTAATGTTAAGAAAAGAATGAAACGTTTAAAAGTAAAAACAGCGTAATTATGAGTAACAAAACAGATTCTAACGTATATACTATACTGTTTGCTGTTGCAATGGTAGTTGTAGTTGGTTCACTTTTAGCTTTTGCTGCGTCATCATTAGAGCCCACTATTTCTGAAAATAAACGTTTAGAAAAACAACAGAACATTTTGTATGCTATGGGTGTTAATGAGAATGACGAAACCTCTGCAACATTTATTTCTACAGACAAAGCACCTGAAGCTTTTGCAAAATACATTACCAATCAAATTGTTATTCAAAATGGTGATGTAAAAGAAGATGACCAAGCATATTTAATAGATATCAAAAAAGACAAAGCAGCATCAAAAGGAGATTCTTCAAAGAGAAACCTTCCATTATTTATAGGAGAAAAAGATGGAAAAACATTTTATGTGGTACCAATTTATGGTAAAGGACTTTGGGATGCTATTTGGGGTTATATGGCTTTAGATGAGAATATGGTTATTCAAGGAGCATATTTTGACCATAAGGCAGAAACACCAGGTTTAGGAGCTAATATTAAGCAGCGTTATTTTATGGATGATTTTATTGGTGAACATTTATTGGATGCCAATGGAAGTTTTAAAGGTGTTGATGTGGCTAAAGGGAATGCAGATCCTAAAAATGAAAACAAAACAGACAATGAGGTAGATGCTATTGCTGGTGCAACCATTACTGGTAATGGAGTAACTGCAATGATAAAAAGCGATTTGAGATTGTATGTGCCTTTTTTCAAAAATTTAAAAAACAATTAATGTATGGGACTTTTATCTAAAAAAGACGCGAAGTTAATTACAGACCCATTAGCAGATAATAACCCGATTACCATCCAAGTATTAGGTATTTGTTCGGCGTTGGCAATTACTGCAGAGCTTGAAGCTTCTATAGTAATGTCTATTTCGGTATTATTTGTTTTAGGTGTAGGAAATGTAGTTATATCATTAATGCGAAATATTATTCCATCAAAAATTAGAATAATTGTTCAACTTGTAGTTGTTGCCACTTTGGTAATTATTGTTGATTTAGTACTTAAAGCATTTGCATATGAATTGAGTAAAACACTTTCAGTATTTGTTGGATTAATTATTACTAATTGTATCATTATGGGGCGATTTGAAGCTTTTGCTTTAGGAAATGGTCCCTGGAAATCTTTCCTAGATGGTATAGGTAATGCGGCTGGTTATGGTGTTATTTTAATAATTGTTGGGTTCTTTAGAGAGCTTTTTGGCTCTGGAACTTTACTAGGGATTCCTGTATTAGGTGACCCAATTGAAAAAACGGGCTTGTATGCAACAGGTTATGAGAATAACGGATTTATGCTCTTATCACCAATGGCATTAATTGTGGTTGGAATTATTATTTGGGTACAAAGAACAAAGAATAAAGAATTAATTGAAGATTAAAATGATTTGTCATTCTGAATTTGATTCAGAATCTCATCAAACAATATATTATGGAACATTTAGAATTATTTTTTAAATCAATATTTATAGATAACATGGTATTTGCCACGTTCCTTGGAATGTGTTCATATCTTGCTGTATCTAAAAAAGTTTCTACAGCTGTTGGTCTTGGTGCAGCAGTAATTTTTGTATTGGCTATAACCGTACCGTTAAACTGGTTGTTAGATCAATACATTTTGCAACCAGGAGCTTTAGTTTGGTTGGGAGAAGAGTTTGTTGATTATGATTTAAGTTTTCTATCATTTATTATGTTTATAGCTACTATTGCTACTATGGTTCAGCTGGTAGAAATAGTTGTTGAAAAATTTTCACCTGCTTTATATAATTCATTGGGTATATTTTTACCTCTTATAGCGGTAAACTGTGCTATTTTAGGTGGTTCGTTATTTATGCAATCTCGTGAAATTGCTACTTTAGGATTAGCATTCAATTATGGAGTTTCTTCAGGAATAGGTTGGTTTTTAGCTATTCTTGCTATAGCAGCTATTCGTGAAAAGATTAGATATTCAAATGTGCCACCAGCTTTAAGAGGTTTAGGTATTACATTTATTATTACAGGATTAATGGCTATTGGCTTTATGAGTTTTGGAGGTATGTTAACAGGTGGTGATGAAGAAGTGAAAGAAGAAAATCAAACAGCACAAATTGAAAATATTCAGAATATTTCTGAAGATTTAAAAAACGATACTGAAAAAGAGTTAGCTAACAATACAACAATAAATGAGTAACATGATATTAGCGGCAGGTACATTAGGAACCATTTTAGCAACAGTAGCAGCTTTCTTATTAGTAACATTATTATTAGTTACTCTGTTACTAGTGGTTAAGCAAAAGTTATCACCATCTGGTCCAGTAAAAATTAAGATTAATGGAGAAAAAGAAATTGAAGTAGCCTCTGGAGGAACATTACTTTCTACATTAGGAAACCAAAAAATATTTTTACCATCGGCTTGTGGCGGTGGCGGAACTTGTATTCAATGTGAATGTCATGTGTTGAATGGTGGAGGAGAAGCCTTACCAACAGAAACTCCTCATTTTACAAGAAAAGAATTACAACATGGAGCGCGTTTGGCGTGTCAAGTTAAGGTAAAACAGGATATGGAAATTACCATTCCTGAAGAAGTTTTTGGTATCAAGAAATGGGAAGCAACTGTAGTTAGAAATTATAATGTAGCATCATTCATTAAGGAGTTTGTAGTAGAAATTCCAGAAGACATGGGATACAAAGCAGGTGGTTATATCCAAATTGAAATACCTCCTTGCGAGATTAAATATTCTGATATAGATATCACAGCACATCCAGAAGAACATGAAACACCAGATAAGTTTCAAGCAGAATGGGATAAATTTGGTCTTTGGCCGTTGGTTATGAAAAACACCGAAACTGTTGAAAGAGCCTACTCTATGGCTTCTTATCCTGCAGAAGGCAGAGAAATTATGTTAAATGTTCGTATTGCAACACCACCTTGGGATAGGAGTAAGAATGGATGGATGGATGTAAATCCTGGTGTAGCTTCATCCTATATCTTTGCTCAAAAACCAGGTGATAAGGTAACTATTTCTGGACCTTATGGTGAATTCTTCATCAATGAGTCTGATTCTGAAATGCTTTATGTTGGTGGCGGTGCAGGTATGGCACCGATGAGATCTCATTTATATCATTTGTTTAAAACATTAAAGACAGGACGTAAAGTTACGTATTGGTATGGTGGGCGTTCCAAACGAGAACTATTCTATTTAGATCATTTCCAGCAATTAGAGAAAGATTTTCCTAATTTTAAATTCTATTTGGCATTATCTGAACCTTTACCAGAAGATAATTGGAAAGTAAAAGAGAATATTGATGCTCCAGGAGATGGTTTTGTTGGATTTATTCATAATTGTGTAATAGACAACTATTTGAATCATCATGAGTCACCAGAAGATATTGAGTTATATTTCTGTGGACCTCCATTAATGAACCAAGCGGTTCAGAAAATGGGAGAAGATTTTGGAATCCCAGATGAGCATATCAGATTTGATGACTTTGGAGGATAAACGTTTAATAAAAATAAAAAACCCGATACGAAAGTGTTGGGTTTTTTTGACAGATGAATTTAATCATAATTGAATTAATTATTTTAAGTATTGCTCAATAAGTTTTAATAATATCTTTAATTCATGAATTGTTTTAGGATAATATGCCTGTTGATTAATCTGTAAAGTTGTTAATCGGTAATTCACAATATTTTTATAGTATGTATCTTTCCAAAGCGTTTGAAAATCTTTAGGCTTGGCATATTTTTGAAACTTTAGCTCTACAAAGTTTGTAAGATAGTAGGGTCGATTAACTTGGTTGACAAGGAACTCTATCTGTTTAAAACCATCAATATATTTATAGTTGTCCTCGAAAACTTTAATGATTTGAGAGCGCAATTTATCATCTTTAATAATACCAAATCCGGTCGATTTTAAATCTTCATATATTGCTTTATTTAAATTTAAATACCGTAAACCATAAACATTACCAAATAATTCATAAAGGTGCTCATTTGCTACAGGTACATCCAATTTCAATAAACTATCTAGCTCGATTAATTTTAGGATGCATTTATTAGTACTTTCAAGTCTTTTATTAATTGAATCAAAATCTTCACTAATCCCTTTATGTAATTCATTTAATAATCTAATTTCTGTTTTATTATCATGACGCGCATTGTTCCATTCGGCTACAGTTAAGGCAATCAAAATACCAATGACCACAAGCACGATTTCGCCTATAGCATACTTTACATAATTAGCAGTTTTGCCTTCTGCCAGCAGTTTTTTACGGATTTTTCGAAAGAATTTAATCATTATTTTAATTTGTGTCTAATTTCAAATTTTTCATTCCTATTTCTTCATTAAGCAAACTGTCAATGCTATTTATTCTATTTATTACATTTTCATAAACTTCATTTTTTTCAATCATAAGATTAGTCAATAAGGCGAAAAGATTTTGAAATTCAAAAGAGTATAATTTTTCAATAATTTCTACATTCATATTGGTCACTTTTATAGAACTCATAATTTCTGGAACAACAAATTTAATTACTGCTTGAGAATGTGTATCTTCTAACTTATTAATAAAAATATATTTCTCTTCTAATTGCTGTAACGCTTCGATAATTTGCTGATTTTTTAAAAGTTTGATTTCTCCGCTATTAACCATTGTTTCATAAATATTACTTTGGCGATGAAAGTCTGAAAACTCTAATAAATTTACACTAATCTTAACCAAGCTATCTACTAAATTTCTATCATTATGTTCTATAATATTTATGGCATGTTTAAATTGTTTTAATAAACGATTGTTATAGTTAATGCTTGCTATAATTGCATTTTTATCTTCGTTTAATTGTCTTTTTATATTCTTATAATAGTTTAGTTCGTTTGATTTTTCAATATTTTTTTCATTCCAATTATTAATCTGAAGTGCTATTAAAATACCAATAACCACAAGCACAATTTCGCCAATGGCATATTTTAAATAGTTGGCAGTTTTACCTTCTGCTAATAGCTTTTTTCTTATGTTACGGAAGAATTTAAACATATTAATTCAATAATTGAGAAATAAGTGATACACTAAATATAGTTAACATAAACCAACCAATAAAACCTTGTACAATAGCAAGATATCGTGGCAATCCTTTAATCGGTATTTCTCCAAAACCTAAAGTTGTAAAGGTGTTAATAGAAAGCATTAATGCATTGAGCATTTTAATAAAGATGTCGTAAATTACTGCTATTAAAAAAGCACTAACTAATAGGATAGATTTCCAAACTCGTTTAGATTGCGGTAATTCTAGCCAAGTCCCTTTCATAATATCAACGCTTTTTAATAAAGCAGCAGATAGTTTCGTGCCAGAAATTGCCCATTTGTATAAAGGTAATGCTGTTACTGAAAAGAATTTTGGAACCGATTTCCCTGAAGACTCTACAAGCTGTTTATATTCATAGTAGGCCATAAGTTCTTCTTTCTGACCTTCTAAATATACTTCATGGATACCAGCATTTTGGTTCATGTATTTTATGAAGAAGGCATAGCGATTAATAATTCGATTTTTACCATGTTTGTCCCAAGTATTAGGAAAGAAAAGGTAAATTAACGCAAAGAGTAGAATAACATATAATGAAAAAATTATAGCCTTTGCAGGTTTAGTGCCATATGCCGAGAACACCTTTAAGAATTGATTGATTTTGAGCGTAAAAAAATTCTCGAATGTTTTACTTTCTTTAAATAAGAGTTTTAAACGACGCGTTTCCAAGTCCTTCATTTCAATATAACAAGCATTATATGAATCCATCTCACCACGTATTTTATATACATTTTGAAGTTTTGTATACGAGGAAATAAGGCGATTGTATTTTTCACTTTCCTTTAATTCAACATTGGTTGAAGCCTTATATATATTAATGCTAGTCTTTTCAACTTCGTAAAAATTGAATGTAGCTAAAGCTAGTTTGTTGTTAATTTGATGGTAAGGAATATAGGTGTTAGATATGGGAATATTTGAGCCATCAAAATCTAAAGAATTTATATTTGAATTTGTTATTTCAAAACTGTTTTCAATAATCATTCGGTCTAGTCTAATAACATCAGCTTTTGTATTGCTAATTAATACTGACTTAAATTTACTTGATTCATCAAAATTTATTACCTTTTTTAAATTACAACTATCTAATTTAATGGTCGGTGTATTAGTTGCACTCGAGATATTAAATGCTTTTTGAAAAGTGCATTTTTTAAATATGAAGTCTAGATTTTCTTTTGGATTGTTAAAATTCACGAAACCATTAAAATTGCAGTCTAAAAAATTAATGTTAAAGGCAGACTCAACAAGTCTTACCATAAAGGTTTTTTGGAACGTGATATTTTTAAACCCGAACCGATCATTTTTAAGAAAGTATATTTGAAAGGTTTCTTTAAACTCTAGGTTTTTAAGGCCAACAAAATTCGAAAGTCCTAGTGTTGGGAATTTAATACCATAAACAACAACTTTTTTATTAATTGGTGTTAATGTTTGTATAGAATCAGAATTTTTATAAAATTCTTGCTTGTTAATAGCAAGATATTTTAAGTCACTTCGCTTGAAACGTATTTCTAAATTACCTTGACTATAAACACTATCTGGCCAGTTATTTATTTCTTCTATCCATTCAGTTAAAGACGGAATAACACGATATCTTTGTTCTTCTTGTGAGAAACTGAAACCAAAGACAAATAGAAAAAGAAAAGTTGTAAGTATTTTATTTATTGATAAGGGTTTTCGAATTTGAGCATAAAATTTATTCATATTTAACGAATTCTTTTTATAGATTTAATAACTATAGGCTTCACCAAGTATTGACCTTCATCTTTTTGTTTTTGGATTTTTAAAACCACATCCATGCCTTCTATAACTTGTCCAAATGCAGCAAAACCTTGGCCATCTGGATTACGTTTGCCTTGATAATCCAATTCAGGTTGGTCATTAATACATATA
This sequence comes from Gilvirhabdus luticola, assembly GCF_040117515.1. Classification (NCBI taxonomy): domain Bacteria; kingdom Pseudomonadati; phylum Bacteroidota; class Flavobacteriia; order Flavobacteriales; family Flavobacteriaceae; genus Gilvirhabdus; species Gilvirhabdus luticola. The sequence continues at coordinate 144,504 of NZ_JBEEEN010000001.1, read as the reverse complement.
AAAAACTGACTTGTAGCTGTATCTGGACCCAATCGTGCCATAGAGACAGTGCCATTTAAATGTTTTATACCTGTTTGTTCTGTTGTTTCAATTTTAATTGGAGCAAAGCTTTTAGTTTCGTCAATATTACCACCTTGAATCACTTCTATTTTAATCTCTCTATCGGCTTCGTTTTGAGGAGTACAGACTCTAAAGAATGATGAATTGTTATACAATCCATGGTCTACGTAGTTTAAAAAGTTTGCAACGGTTATTGGTGCTTTTTCTGGGTAGAGTTCTATAATAATATTTCCTTTAGAGGATTTAATTTCACAATTAATAGTGGGTTGGCTACAACTAAAGTATAAACTAAAAACGAAAAGTATGATTAGTTTAAAATGGTTTTTAATAATAATGAGTTTTTGAAAGTTTCGGAAGGATTTAATCATTTTGTATTTATAGATTTTTCAAGTTGTATTATTATCATGTCGGTTGTGCTGTTCATATCTTCTAATTTATTTAATATGTTCCTGAATATCCAAGCCATGTTTTCACAAGTTGCGTAAACATTCTTTTGTAAAAGAAAGGTTCTATACTGTTTTTCCGATAGTTCAAAAGATTTAGGATATTGGTTATTACGGCTTAATACATTCAGACTTCCTAATGTTCTTCGAAGTTCCCAAGTTGAACCTTTATAAACCAAATCGCCTCCTAAATTGTCATGTAGTTGGTAGGAATCATAGGCTTGAAAAAAATCAGGAAATAATTTAAATAAACTATCATTTTCTATTAGGTTTTTTGTTCCTGATGATATCATTCTGTTATAAGTAGCAAGCATTGGCTCAAAATCTATTTTATCAAAGAAGTAACCTGTAAGACTTACCAAAGAATCGACAGATAGCGTTAGTATATCTTCTTCCTGTAGGTTTAAAAAGGTATTTGTATTCTTATTTGTATTTCTGGCGTAGTCTATGCTTTCGGTGAGTCTACTATTGGTTATCTTGAAATCTGAAATAAGTTCTTTAACAAGTTTTATTCTTTCAGTATTTAGTTTTCTTTTTTCATTCCAATTATTTACTTGTAAAGCGATTAAAATACCTATTACCACCAACACAATCTCACCTATTGCATATTTTAAGTAATTTAAAGTCTTGCCTTCTACTAAAAGTTTTTTACGAATGTTTCGGAAGAATTTAATCATTGATCAAGTTAGTTAGTGGTTTTAAAGTTAAACAATTTTAACTATCGTTATATAAATACTATTTTTGTATTATGAGAACGCCTCTTACCGATCAAGACATGCATAACCTCGCCATGAACCATGTTGGCAGGGAACTAGAAGAACGTGGCTTTGAGTTTATTGCTGTAAACAGTAAACTTAAAAAATATCCACAATTTGTGTGTGTCGATAAAAATCAGCAGCGTTTTTTTGTAATTGTTAAGGCTGTTAAATTACCTGCAAATCCGCATAATTATGATGTGGTTTGGATGGAAACCTTTAAAAAGCATGCAAGAGAACAAGAAGCTAAAGTTCTTTATGCCGGGGTCGGTTTAGGAAATCCTGATGACGAAGCTTTACCATTATATCTTGACGAAGATTATCTGTTAGAATATAACGGTATTCAGGTTGTAGAAACCAATTTGAATTAAATGAAAAGACTTTTTTTTGCTCTATTAATCATCCTTAATTCTTGTGAGCAAGAACCAAAAAACAAAACCTTTTCCGGACCAGTTTTTGGCACGTCGTATTCAATACAGTATTTCTCTGAATCAAATCTAAATTTTGAAAACCAATTTGATAGCATATTTCATGTGATTAATAAATCTATGTCAACCTATATGGTGAATTCAGATATTTCTAAAATTAATAGAAATGAAAGTAATAACATTGATGAACATTTTATCAAAGTATTTGATGCTTCGAAAGACATATATAAAAAAACCGATGGTGCTTTTGATCCAACCATTGGAGCTGTTGTCAATGCTTGGGATTTCGGGCCTGAAGGAAAAATTATAAATTTAGACAGTTTAAAAGTTGATAGCTTAATGCATTCAGTTGATCTGAATAAAATTAGTAGAATTAATAAAACCATTGTTAAAGAGAATCCATATACTTATTTAGATTTTAATGCTATTGCCAAAGGATATGCCGTCGATGTCATTGGTGAGTTTTTAGAGCATAAGGATGTAGATAACTATTTAGTTGAAATTGGAGGCGAAATAAGAGCAAAAGGCAAAAACATTGAAAAGCAAAGTGCCTGGCGTGTGGGCGTTGAAATGCCACATTTTGATGGTTCGCAATCTGTTATTAAAGCCATTAGTCTGAAGAATGAATCCATGGCAACTTCAGGAACCTATCGTAAATTTAAAGTAGACGAAAACGGAAATAAATATTCACATATTATTGATGCTAAAACTGGCTATCCAAGCAAAACTAATTTGTTGAGTATTTCTGTGATTACTGAAAATTGTATGACAGCTGATGCCTATGCAACCGCTTTTAAAGCCATGGGAATTGAAAAGGTAAAAACCTTTTTAAAAACACATTCAGAGCTTAAAGTGTATCTGATTTATGAAAATGAAAACCAAGAGTTAGAAACTTTATCGTTAAATGGATTCCCTGAAAAATAGCAACTTGTCATTCCGCACTTGATTTGGAATCTATTTGGTTTATACAAATGTTGTAGATTCCTGTTTTCGCAGGAATGAGGTTACTTTGAAACTACCGGAATAATCTCACCTTTAGCTAAACAATATTGGTTTATTTCTTCTATTGAAAGTGTAGAAGTATAATCAACTTCTTCAACATTGAAACCAATTTGTCTTAATTTATCAAAATAATCTCTACCATAAATGCGAACGTGGTCGTACTGCCCAAAGATTTTAGCACGTTCTTTTTTATCTGTGATTGAATCATCTTCAAAAGTTAATTCTCTATTTAAATCCTGCGGAATTTGAAATATACCAAAACCACCTGGCTTTAAAACGCGATACAATTCTTGCATGGCTTTGGTATCTTCAGGAATATGCTCTAGCACATGATTACAAAGAATTACGTCAAATTCATTATCAGAAAACGGAAGATCGCATATATCTGCTTTTACTTCGGCTAGTGGTGATTTCAAATCTGTTGTTGTATAATCTAGATTTTTCATTTTTCTGAAGCGTTTATAAAACGACTGCTCAGGAGCAAAATGCAACACTTTTAATTTATCAGTAAAGAAATTAGTTTCATTTTTTAAATATAGCCAAAGTAATCTATGGCGTTCTAATGAAAGGGTAGAAGGCGATAACACATTATGTCGCTGTTTCTCATAACCGTAAGGTAAAAAGCTTCTAAAACTTTTACAATCTATAGGATCTGTATAATTGTTGCCTTTTAAAAAGAATGCTAAAATAGGTCGCGCCACATAACTTAATCTGATAAGAAATGTTCTTGGGAAAATGTTTAGTAGAATTTTGAAGATCTTTTTCACAAAAATTAATCTTTCAATTCATCATCAACCATAATAACTAATTCTTCAGATTGCTTTTTAATTCTATCTGCAAATTTAGTAACTCTATGAGCCAAAGTTAATTCTAAATTGGTAAGCCGATAAAATTCTTCGCTTTTAATATGCTTTAACATAAACTTTTGATCAAATTCAGAAATTGATTCAGGATTATTAATATCAAAGACTTTTAATGAATTTATAAATTTAATATAACCACTAATATAGTTCTTTGCAGAATTTTGCAAAGCGTTACTAATTTCATAATATGTAGTAATGGCTGTTCTTAAACTGTCACTTTCAATTTTTCTTAAGTTTCCAGTACTTATAAGTTCATTGTAGGTGTTTTTATTTAGAAACCAATCTACAAAACCATAAACACCACCATAACCAACATCATTAAGAAATTGTATCGTATCAGTAATTATATAATCACCTTGATAATAGGCTTTAGTTTTTTCAAGACATTCTACCTTCCGCGCGTATCTATCAATTGTATATACTTTAAGTAATTCCTGATCAGACTTAATATCTACTAAAATTCTATTGAGATATTCTTTTTCTAATATGCGATCTTTTCTGTTTTCATTCCAATTATTAATCTGTAAGGCAATTAAAATACCAACTACAACTAAAATAATTTCACCAATGGCATATAGGAAATATTTTTTTGCTCTTCCATTGGTAATTAATTGTTGACGAATTTTTCTAAAAAATTTTAACATCTATTTACTTGTAGTCTTCTCTCACTGGACAGAAAATGTCAGTGACTTTACAATCGGTTAATGCAACTGCGCTATGCACCGCATTTGATGGAATTAATAAAATAGTACCTGGTTCTAAAATCTGGGTTATTCCATCAATTGTCATTTCTAATTTACCTTCAGTCACTTGAGTTGTTTGCTCGTGCATATGGGAATGTGCAGGTAAAATGGCTCCTTTTTCAATATCTACAAAACCAATAGTTGTAGAATCTGTATGAAAATAGCGCCCTTTAATTCCTTTTACAAGTTCACGCTGATCAATTTCACAAATTAATTTTTGCATGATTTTATTATAAAACTAATTGGTGTTGCCTAAATTCATTTTCTTCGTCACTTTCAATTCCTAATGCTTCATAAATGTAAGCAAAAGTAGACAGTAATTCAGGTTTCCCATTAACTATGGCAACATTATGTTCAAAATGTGCACTTGGTTTATTGTCCAGCGTTGTTATGGTCCAACCGTCATTATGTTGTTTAATACGATGCGTTCCCATATTTATCATGGGCTCAATAGCAACTACCTGTCCTTCAATAAATTTTTTCCCTCGACCACGTTTTCCATAGTTTGGCATTTCAGGGTCTTCGTGCATTTTTCTTCCTAAACCATGACCAACTAATTCTCTAACAACACCATAACCATGAGATTCACAATATTGCTGAATGGCATATCCAACATCGCCAACACGATTACCGATTTTATATTGTCTAATGCCAACATAGAGTGATTCTTTAGTGACTTGGAGTAGTTTATCTGTATTGGCATCAATTTCTCCAACAGCAAAAGTATAGGCATGATCTCCATAAAAACCATTTTTTATGGCACCACAATCAATAGATATAATGTCACCTTTTTTTAAAGGTTCATTGTTTGGGATGCCGTGAACTACTTGACTATTCGGACTCATACAAAGCGTGTTGGGAAAATCATACAAACCTAAAAAACCAGGCACAGCACCTTGAGAACGAATGTAGTCTTCAGCAATTTTATCTAATTGTAAAGTAGTAACACCAGGCTTCACTTCTTTGGCGATAATTCCTAAAGTTTTAGAAACGATTAAAGCACTTTCTCGCATTAATTCTATTTCTTCTGGTGTTTTAGCTATTATCATAGTATGAAAAATATGTGCAAAGATATTAAAATTAATGTGATATTTTTTTAATGCTTATATGACATTTGACAGTTTTTAGTAGATATTTTATCAATATTTTTGCCTTATAAATTGAGTTAATTATGTATAAAGCAGTAAGTGCAAAAGAAGCAGTAAAAGTTATAAAATCTAATAGTAGAGTTTATGTTCAAGCCGCAGCAGCAGCACCTCAATTGCTTATGAAAGCGATGTCTGATAGATTTGAAGAACTTCGAAATGTTGAAGTTTGTCATTTACATGTAGAAGGCGAAACGCCTTATGCAAACCCTGAACTAAAAGACAGTTTTCATGTGAATTCATTTTTTATTGGTAAAAATGTAAGACATACCTTAAAAGCCGGTAATGGCTCATATACACCAGTTTTTTTAAGTGAATTGCCTCTGCTTTTTAAGCGAAATATTTTACCACTTGATGTTGCTCTAATTCATGTTTCTAAACCAGACAAACATGGTTACTGTTCTTTAGGAGTTTCTGTTGAAGCTACATTAGCTGCAATAGATAGTGCTAAATTGGTTATTGCTCAAGTCAATGAACAAATGCCAAGAACTCATGGAGATGGTATAATACATTACACAGAAATTGATTTGTTTGTTGAATGTGATGAGCCATTACCAACTATTGATTTAGGTAAACCAAACGAAATAGAAAGTAAAATAGGTAATTATGTTGCTAGCTTAATTGAAGATAAAAGTACTTTACAAATGGGTATAGGTTCCATTCCTAATGCAGTTTTATCGAGATTGACAAATCATAAGAATTTGGGATTGCACACTGAAATGTTTTCAGATGGCGTTATAGATTTGATTATAAAAGATGTTATCAATGGTAATTATAAAGCCACAAATCCTGGTCGAGCTTTGGCAACATTTTTAATGGGAACTAAGCGATTGTATGATTATGTTGATGATAATCCTTTTGTAGAATTGAGAGAGTCTAACTATGTAAATGATGTTTCCATAATTAAGCAAAATCCTAGAATGGTTGCCATTAATTCTGCTATAGAAGTGGATTTAACAGGTCAGGTTTGTGCAGACTCTATAGGTCCAAGAATGTATTCAGGTGTTGGAGGCCAAATGGATTATATAAGAGCAGCATCGTTAAGCGAAGGTGGAAAAGCGATCATTGCATTACCATCAACTACTAATTCTGGAATAAGTAGAATTGTCCCTAGTTTGAATGTTGGTGCAGGTGTAGTTACTACAAGAGCACATGTACATTATATTGTAACAGAATATGGAATTGCAAATTTATACGGAAAAACATTGAAGGAGCGTGCAAAATTATTAATAAATATAGCGCATCCAAATCATAGAGATTCTATAGATAAGGCATACTTTGAATTATTAAATGGATAGATTCTACCTAAAAAAAGAGAAGAAACCTTTTTTCTTTTTAATATTCTTAAGGCTGTATTTTGGATTGGTAAGCATTTGGTAGACTTCTCCCCAGCCTATAAAACCGCCAATGTTTCTATCATCTATAAATAAGTCTGCATGAATTTTTCTACTTTTTGAATAGTTGAATTGTTCTTCTGGAAAGCTTTTATTAACAGCATAAAATTCGAGCCCGTTTTTTTTACAAAACTCTATAGCCTCTTTAAGACGAACATCACTTCTGTAGGTCCATAAGATAAGGCGATGTCCATCTTTTTGTAAACGCTTTAGAGTTTCAAAAGCAAATAATTTAGGCTTACCTATATCTGGATAGGCATCTTCAACAATGGTTCCATCAAAATCTATGGCAATAACAAGAGTTTCAGAAAAATTCATTTAGTAAAATATGGTTAGGTGTAAAAATACAATTTTTCTAAATTGAAATTAAACTAAAGAATGACAAGTCATAACATCTGGTTGTTCAATACCCATTAATTTTAAAATTGTTGGAGCTAAATCACCTAAAATTCCATCTTTAATATGTTTTAGTTCAGAATCTATTAAAATAATAGGCACAGGATTTGTAGTGTGTGACGTATGTGGTGAACCATCAGGATTTACCATTGTTTCACAATTTCCGTGATCTGCTATTAATAATGTTGTATAGTTATTTTCTAGAGCGATATTTATAACATCTTTTACACAGGTATCAACAGCTTCGCAGGCTTTTATGGCTGCATCCATTACACCTGTATGACCAACCATATCACCATTTGCGAAATTTAAGCAGACAAAATCCACATCTCCTTTTTTGAGTTCAGGAATAAGAGCATCTCTTAACTCATAGGCACTCATTTCGGGTTTTAGATCGTAAGTAGCTACTTTTGGAGAGTTTCTTAAAATTCTTGTTTCTCCTTCAAATGGTTCTTCTCGTCCTCCAGAGAAGAAAAAAGTAACATGGGGATATTTTTCAGTTTCGGCAATTCTAATTTGCTTTTTATGAAGTTTTTCTAAAACTTCACCTAAAGTATTATGAAGATTTTCTTTGTTGAAAATAACCTTGATGTTATTAAAGCTTTCATCATAATTAGTTAAAGTTACATAATGCAAGTTGAGCTTATGCATATTTTGCTCATGGAAATCTTTTTGTGTTAAGGCTTCAGTGAGTTGTCTACCACGATCTGTTCTAAAATTAAAGAATAATACGACATCACCATCTTTAATTGTAGTTACCGGTTGATTGTTTTTGTCAACCATAACAATAGGTTTTATAAACTCGTCTGTGATGTCATTATTATAACTTTCATCAATTGATGATTCTGCATTGGTTGAATGTATTCCAATGCCATGTACCATCGCATCATAAGCAAGTTTAACTCTTTTCCAACGTTTGTCTCTGTCCATTGCATAGTATCTTCCTGTAACGGTTGCTAGTTTTCCATTCGATTTTTCTAGATGTTCTTCAAGTGCGGTTACAAATGCAAATCCAGATTTAGGGTCAACATCTCGGCCATCGGTAAAAGCATGCACAAATAATTTTTTTAATCCAAAATCATTTGCGGCATCAAGAAGACCAAATAAATGATTGATATGCGAATGAACTCCGCCATCACTTAAAAGCCCTAAAAAGTGAACAGGTTTATCGTTTTTTTTGGCATAATTAAAAGCTTCGACCAATGTTTTTTCGTTTTGAAGTGTTTTGTTTTTAACTGCCAGATTTACTTTAACCAAATCTTGATACACTATGCGTCCAGCTCCAAGATTCATATGTCCAACTTCACTATTACCCATTTGTCCTTCAGGTAATCCAACATGCAAACCGTCTGTTCTTAAGCTTGCGCTAGGATATTTTGTATAAAGTGAATCTATAAAAGGTGTGTTGGCATTATCTATAGCAGATACTTTTGGGTCCGGAGATTTTCCCCAACCATCAAGAATCATGAGTATAACTTTTTTATTCATTTTTAAAAATTTCAAGAGTTGTCAAAGATAAAGAAGTTTGATAAGATAAGTGATAAGATTAATTGTGTAAAATATTTTTAATTCAATATCAATAACTTGAAAAAAGCCTTGGTATTAATGCATTTGTAATCTTAAAAAATTGTTAAGAGAGCGTTAAAAAAAAGTTTTTAACAATTTTTTGTGTAACACATATCAAAATTATTCGTCTCTTTAGTATATCAAAAAACGATCATTAATCAATTTAAATTCTTTCATCATGAAAAAAACAATCATTATTTCTGCTATGGCAGTATGTTTATCTATTGTAAATGTTAATGCCAATTCCTCTTCTGAATCCTTTAATGATAATACAACTGTAGCCACTTTCAAAGTAAGTGCGTTTTGTCTTTCGGTTGTAAAAGGAGACTATGATACAGTAAAAAAACTAATCGATCTTGGTACTGATGTCAATAGCAGGTCCAATGGAATGACTCCAGCCATGTACGCAGCTAAATTTAACAGAACAGAAATATTAGAATTATTAATAGCTAATGGAGCTAATTTAAAAGTAAAATCAGATCAAGGATGGACTGCAAAAAAATATGCAGAACTATCTAATGCTAATGAAGCAGTATCTGTAATAGAAAACGCGTTAACTAAAAGGTAATATCCTTTTTATAAAGCGAGTTGTTGAGTAGTTAGTTAGAAAGCCTTGCATAGCAAGGCTTTTTTTATTGTGCCTTATATTTTTTGATGGCTTCTTTAATTTTCTCTATCCTATTGTCTGGGTCTGGATGAGTACTCTGAAATTCAGGTACTCTATTAGGTCCTGCAGCGGCTTTTAGAATTTCCATAACACCGATCATTTCATCGGGATTGTAGTTGGCTTTTATCATGAAAAGCACACCTAATTCATCGCTTTCAAGTTCATCATCCCTGCCATTAGTTAGTAGGGTTTGTTGTCCAATACCGCTTACAAGCCCACCCATATCAGCTCCAACTTGTGCTCCGGTGCTTACTGTATTCCAAAATTCGCTTTCAGCTATTCGCTCTGCAGAATGACGTCCCAGAACATGACCAATTTCATGACCCAAAACACCTGCAAGTTGATCTTCATTCTCCAGTTTTGAAAATAAAGCATACGTTATAAAGATCTGACCGCCTGGAAGAGCAAATGCATTTATGGTATTTTCGTCTAAAAGTAAATGAAATTCATACTTATAAGGTGTGTCTTTGGCAATACTACTATTTACAAGTTTATTACCTACTTGATCAACAAATGCCTGATAGTTATCATCTGGATATAAACCCCCATATTGTTGTGTCATTTGTGGAGCACTTTGCAAGCCTATAGCTATTTCCTGTTCTGAGCTCATATTTATGGTTTGAACTCTTCCAGTGAATGGGTTGGTCTCTTTACTACTGCATCTTTTTATTAAAGCAAAAGCAACAATTGCTATACCAATTAATAATCTAATTTTAAATCTGTTACTTCTCACAAACTTGAAAATTTAAAATTAAATTTACAAAATATCGTAATATTGTATTCACTTTAAATTGAACTATCTTCACTTAAAGAATTTAGAATGTCCTATAATTTTAAAATTATTGATGCCAAAGACATAGAAAAGGTTGTTCCTCTAGTACAAAAATTGAATAGCTCTAAAATTTCTTATGAAATATTGAAGCAACGTTTACTCGAAATGACAAAACAAAACTATGAGTGTGCTTGTATTTTTGAAAATGATAAAATTATTGGAGTTACTGGTTTATGGTATTGCACAAGACATTATGCTGGGAAAAGTGTTGAAGTTGATCATGTATATATTGATGATGACTATAGGAGTAAAGGTCTAGGAAAACAATTTTTTAAATGGATTTACGAATATACCAAAGCCAAAGGTTGTGAAACCATTGAATTAAACACGTATGTACAAAATCATCCATCACATAAGTTTTATTATAATGAAGGTTTTGAAATTTTAGGCTATCATTTTTTAAAGAAATTATAGCTTTATTCAATTCAATGTATTTAATTCTGTTTCAGGTGAAACTTCGTAAGGCGATTTTCCCTGTTCAAAAATTCGAGCAGTTATACGTCCTTTTAAAGTGATAGAGTTACCATTTACAGCTAACCAACTACCTTCTCTTAAGCCAATTACTGGTTGAGTATTGAATTTATGAAACTCCATGATACGTGTTTCTCGTGTTTCTCCCATGTGTTTACTTGTTGGATCTGGATCCAAATAATGTGGATTAATATTAAACGGAACAAAGCCAAAGGTTTTAAAACTTGGAGGATACACAATAGGCATATCGTTTGTAGTGTTAATGGTAAGCCCACAAATATTGCTGCCTGCACTTGTTCCTAAATATGGAGTGCCGCCTAAAACACTTGTTTTTAAATCATCAATCAAATTATTTTTATATAATTGATTCAAGAGGACAAAAGTATTTCCACCACCAACAAAAATTGCTTCTGCATTTTTAATTGCCAATTTTGGGTCTTCAAATTCATGAATTCCTTTTACCATTTTATCAATCTTTAAAAAAGCATTGCTTACTTTTTTAGTATATTCATCATGAGAAATGCCGCCAGGTTTTGCATAAGGAATAAATAAAATAGTTTCGACAGATTTAAAAAAGATTATCAAATCTTCAAGAAGATATTCTAAAAAATCGCTCCCATACACAGTGGATGTACTTGCGATAATAATTTTTTTCATTTAACAGTATTTGTTGTAAATTTAAGTAATCACAGGTTTTAACAAAAGTTTAAACACATTTTGTGATTAATTTTTAATTTGATTCGGTTACTTCATTATCCTAAACCAGCGACATGAGAAGAATAATTTACTTGTTAATTTTGCTTTTTCCTCTCACGCATGTGCTATCTCAAAGTGTTAACAGAGTTGAAATTGAAGGGAAAGTTTTTTCAAAAAATAATGAAGTAGAAAGCGTAACAGTTTATAACATGTCATCAAACAGAGGAACTATCACCAATGAAAATGGTGAGTTTAAAATTGAAGTCGCTTTAAATGATGTATTAGAAATATCTGCTTTACAGTATATAAAAGGTAGTATAATAATTACAGAAGAAATACTAAACAAGGAATTTGTAAAAATATCGCTCATAGAGAATGTCACACAGCTTCAAGAAGTCTTTATTTTGCCCTATGATCTTACCGGAAATATGGTTGTTGATACAGAAGAAGTCAGGTTAATAGAGCCCATTCTTTTTGAATTGGGAAACATGAATGCCTTTGAACTCCCAGATGATCAATACACAGAAGTTGTAAACCCATTTATGAATAACGGAGAGCTAATGTATGCGATGAATGTTGGAGCTGTTATTGGACTTCTTTTTGATGCTATTATGCCGAATAAAACTAAAGGCAAGAATAATAAAGAAAATCTTCAAGAAGTATATAATAAAAGTCTAGAAGGCGTTTTAGGTAGAACTTATATTGTTAATAAATTTAATATTCCTGATGATAGACTTGATGCTTTTCTTGTATTTGTTGAAAGCAATGGAGTAGATCAAAACCTTCTTTTAGAAAAAAACAGAATGCAGCTTATAGAATATCTACATGTACAAAGTGGTTTGTTTTTGAAGTCTTAAACTTGAAAATAGTATTTTTGGAATGTTTTTTGAAATTCTCAAAACATGATATCTTTACAAAATAAATTATATCCATGCGTTTAAAGAAAATAGTTTTTATTGGATTGCTTACTATCCTATCTTCATCTTTTACAAAGGCACATGAATATTATATTAGTTTAACGCAAATCGATTATATAAAAGAGTCTAAATCTGTTCAGATAACTATGAATTTATTTCTGGATGATTTTGATCTTGCTCTAAATAAAACTTTCGACAAAACCTTTAACTTAAATTCAAGAGAAGAATTAAAAAACAGCAATGATTTCATCAAAAAATATTTGCAAGACCATTTTGAAATTAAGGTTGATAATAAAACATTTAAAACCAATTATTTAGGAAAAGAATATGAAGGTGATATTATATATCTTTACATAGAAATTGAGAATGTTAAAACTATTAGCACAATTGAGGTTAAAAATAATATACTTATAGATTTCTTTCCTGACCAACAAAACCTCATAAAACTTAAAATCAATGATAAGTTTGACAGCCTTTTACTTACTAAAAAGAATGATAAAGGTTTGTTAAATTTTTAATCTATTAAAAGTAAAATACCTTTATAAATAGTAATTTGCGCTCCATTTTTTTAATACATCTTATATGAAGAATTTCATAAAATCACTTCTTATTTTCTTTCTTATAGCTTCTTATGGTTATTCCCAAAACCAACCTAGTGTAGGGCATACAGATCAGAATAAATTTCGTCAAATGAAAGATCTATTGCCTACACCTAATAACCAGCATACTGCTTCGGGAGCTCCAGGATATGAATATACACAACAAAAAGTTGATTATGTTATGAATATTCGTCTTGATGAAAACAGTAACCGCATTTATGGCCAAGAAGAAATAACCTACAAAAATAACTCAAAACACCATTTAGAATATCTTTGGTTACAACTAGACCAAAATAAAAGAGCAGCAAATTCTAAAACTCCAGATATCACGTCAGAAGTATTTGATACACCCATGAATGACCCCATGTTTTTCACAAATAATAATATAAAAAAACCTTTCGATGGTGGTTTTAATATTGAATATGTGAAAAATGCTGACGGTAACCCTTTATCCTATAGTATTAATCAAACGATGATGCGAATCAATTTAGTTAAGCCAATTCCTCCAGGAGATTCTTTTGAGTTTAATATCAAATGGTGGTACAACATCAATAATCATGTAGAAGATGATGGTAGGTCAGGTTATGAAACTTTTGATGATGGCAATAACTCCTATGCCATTGCTCAATTTTTTCCAAGACTAGCAGTATATAATAATGTAGAAGGTTGGCAGAACATGCAATTCTGGGGAACAAGTGAATTTGCTTTGGAATTTGGAGATTATGATGTAAAAATTACAGTACCAAAAGATCATATTGTCGAGGCTACAGGAAAATTACAAAATGAAAAAGAAGTTTTATCCAATGAACAGCGAAAACGAATAGAATTGGCTAAAAAATCCTTTACAGATCCAGTCTTTATCGTTACAGAAGAAGAAGCTAGAGCTAATGAAATGACAACTGCTATTGAAACCCAAACATGGCATTATAGGGCCAAAAATGTTAGGGATTTTGCATTTGCATCATCTCGAAAATTTATTTGGGAGCAAATGGCAGTTAATATTAATGGCAAAACAGTCATGGCAGTTTCTTTGTATCCAAAAGAGGGAAATCCACTATGGGAAGAACATTCAACTAGAGTGGTTGCCAATACGCTAGAGCTATACTCTAGTTTCACTTTTGATTACCCATATCATAAAGCAGTTTCGGTACATGCAGCGGGCATGGGAATGGAATACCCAATGATTTGTTTTAATTGGGGAAGACCAAGACCAGATGGCACATATTCTGAATATACCAAAAACAGTATGATTAATGTAATTACCCACGAAATTGGTCATAACTTTTTTCCAATGATAGTCAATTCTGATGAACGCCAATGGGCTTGGATGGATGAAGGCATTAACTCGTTTCTTGAAACATTAGCCGAGTTAGATTATGATCCTAATTTCGATACAGGAAATTTACCCAAAGACATTGTTAGGTATATGGCTGGTGACCAAAAATTTATCTCTCCAATAATGTCCCAAGGTGATTACGTACATCAGTTAAGCCCTAATGCATATACAAAACCTGCCGCAGCTTTATATATGTTAAGGCATACTATTATGGGACCAGAATTATTTGACTATGCTTTTAAAACCTATGCTAAAAGATGGATGTTTAAACACCCAACTCCTGCAGATTTTTTTAGAACCATGGAAGATGCTTCAGCTATGGATTTGGACTGGTTTTGGAGAGGATGGTTTTATACAACAGATGTTTGTGATATTGGTGTTAAAGATGTAAAACGATTTTATTTAACCAACAAACCAACAAAAAAAGCCGAAGAATTTTCGAAGAATTATAATCTAAATTTAGATCAGTATAAAGACTATTTAATTTTCTATACAGAAATGAATGATAGTATTAATAAAGAAGACATAAAAAAGGCATCAGATTTCGAGATTTTGACCTATTATTTAGAAACCCTTCCAGAAGAAGAAAAAAAGCAATTAGGTGTTATTCCAAACTATTTTTATCAAGTAACGTTTGAAAAACCTGGAGGTTTGGTGATGCCTATAATAGCTAAAATCACTTATGAAGATGGTACTACCGAAACAAAAAAATATCCAGCTCAAATATGGCGATACAATGAAAATGAAGTGAGTAAAGTTATTAAATCTGATAAGGCCATTGTAAAAATTACAATAGACCCAAGTCAAGAAACTGCCGATGTTGACACCTCTAATAATTCATGGCCAAGGGAGATTAAACAAAGTAAATTTGAACAATTTAAAAGTAACGACTAATAATTCAAAAAGAATTGATTGGTATAACTATATTTTAATTATAACTTTAGAAAATAACCTGTTAAAGCATCACAATGAAACTGTTTAAAATATTTCTTCTATTGACTGTTTTTATTTCAACTTCTATTTTTTCCCAAGAGGAGCAACCAGAAAGACAGCAAGGGCATTTAAACAATAACAAATTCAAACAATTGTACGAAGAGTTTTCTACACCTAATATGTTTAGAACAGGATCTGGAGCTCCTGGACCTGCTTATTATCAGCAAAAGGCAGATTATAAAATGGATATCGAACTTGATGATGAAAACGCCAGATTATATGGTAACGAAACAATAACCTATACCAACAATTCACCAGATGAATTGAGATATCTATGGATACAATTGGATCAGAACATGCGAGCTAAAGATTCAAAATCACCTTTAATTGAAGATAGCAATGCTTCCGCTGTTGTAAAACCAGATGTTTTTACGTCAACTTTTATGAAAGACCCTTTTGATGGAGGATTTAATATTGAAGAAGTAAAGGATGCTAACGGAAAAGATTTAGAATACTTGATCAATCAAACCATGATGAGGGTCAATCTTCCTAAACCGTTAAAAACAGGCCAAAAATATACGTTCAAAATCAAATGGTGGTATAATATTAATGACCATGTTAATGGAAGAGGTCGTTCTGGTTATGAGTATTTTGCTGAAGATGATAATAGAGCTTATGTTATTGCACAATTTTTCCCTAGAATGGCAGTATATAATGATGTTGAAGGATGGCAAAACTCACAGTTTTGGGGACGTGATG
Source organism: Gilvirhabdus luticola (assembly GCF_040117515.1). Taxonomy (NCBI): domain Bacteria; kingdom Pseudomonadati; phylum Bacteroidota; class Flavobacteriia; order Flavobacteriales; family Flavobacteriaceae; genus Gilvirhabdus; species Gilvirhabdus luticola. The sequence continues at coordinate 128,499 of NZ_JBEEEN010000001.1, read as the reverse complement.
AGTTTGCATTAAATTTTGGGGATTACGAAGTGAATATTACGGTTCCTGCAGACCATATTCTTGATGCTACTGGTAAACTCATGAATAGAGAAGAGGTGTTTACAAAAACCATGATGCAACGTTATGAGAAAGCCAAAAAATCTTATGATGAACCTATAATGATTGTCACGCAAGCAGAAGCTGAAGCTGCTGAAAAGAGTAAATCTAAAGACACAAAAACCTGGAAACTTTACGCAGAAAATGTTCGTGATTTTGCTTTTTGTACTTCCAGACGCTTTATTTGGGACATGATGGCTGTAAAGATTGGTGACAGAGATGTTATGGCGGTTTCGTTGTATCCAAAAGAAGGAAATCCACTTTGGGAAGATTGGTCTACAAAAGCAGTTGCTAGTACTTTAAAATCATATTCAAGAATGACTTTCGATTATCCATATCATAAGGCCATTTCTGTTCACGCAAAAAATCAAGGTATGGAATATCCGATGATTTGTTGGAACCATGGTCGTCCTAAAAAGGATGGTACTTATTCTGATAAGGTAAAATATGGTATGATGAGTGTTATTATTCATGAAGTTGGACATAATTTTTTCCCGATGATCATTAATAGCGACGAACGTCAATGGACATGGATGGACGAAGGTTTAAACACATTTGTTCAATATGTAGCCGAACAAGATTTTGCCGCTTGGTATCCAGATGCTTTATCGCCTGGAGACGAAAAATATCCTTCAAAAAGAGGACCAGCGACAAAGATTGTTCCTTACATGGGTGGAGACCAAACCTATATTGCACCAATAATGACCAAAGGATTGAATACACATCAATTTGGTAATAATGCCTACGGGAAACCTGCTGCCGCTTTAAATATTTTAAGAGAAACTGTGATGGGTCCAGAACTATTTGATTTTGCTTTAAGAGAATATTCTAGACGTTGGATGTTTAAACATCCTACACCAGAAGACTTTTTCAGAACTATGGAAGACGCCTCGGCTTTTGATTTGGATTGGTTTTGGAGAGGTTGGTTTTACACTACAGATTATGTAGATATTGGTGTAAAAAACGTAAGTAAGTTTTATGTCACAGCAGAACCAAATGCTCTAGCAAAGAAATTGGCTGCACAAAGAAGTAGAGAAGCGAGTTACTATAAGGATTATGTGTTTTTAGTAGACGAGAATAGTGAAGATTTTAAACCAGAATTGAAAGACCAAGATATTACTCAAACTGTTGAAACTTTAAAGGATTATTTAGACACTAATTTTTCTGATGAAGAGCGAAAAGACATTCAAGTTCCAAAGTATTTTTACAATATTACTTTCGAAAAACCTGGAGGTTTGGTTATGCCAATTATTGTAGAATACACATTTGAAGATGGTTCAACCAAAACTGAAACCTATCCTGCAGAAGTTTGGCGACATAATCATCAAGAGGTAAGTAAGGTTCTGGCTTCTAATAAAGAGATTAAATCCATCAAGGTAGATCCAAATCTGGAAACTGCAGATGTTGATACTTATAATAATTCTTGGCCAAGAGAAATTAAACAAAGTAGATTTGATCAGTTTAAGAGTAATAATTAATTTTCTTTTTTAATAACAGAATAAAACATCTTGTATATTTGCATGGTGATACAACAAGCAACATTTTTATTTATTAGTGGTGGAGAAATAGTTTTTGTACTATTTATTGTCATCATGGTCTTTGGTGCAGATAAACTGCCAGAAATTGCTCGTGGTTTAGGTAAAGGTATGCGAACGCTTAAAGATGCTACTAACGAGATCAAACACGAGATTACCAAAAGTGCCGAAAGTCATGGTATAGATACTAGCGTTACCAAAGATGTTGATAACGAACTCAAAAAAGTAAAAGACGATCTTGAAGATTTTACAGGTTCTGTAAGACGGAAATTGTAGCTTCGTTTGACTGTAGGCTAGATGCAGTATGAAGCGAGTGCGAGTATTGACATATAGTTGCTGTTATGTCTTGTTTTTTTATTATTTCTTCAATTTAAGTAATTAGATCATTACTCATAAACAAAAACCACCGGTCTAACTATCATGCCATCTCCATCCTTTATATTTAACGGTGGACCAACAAAATACATCTTTTTTTTAGTTAATAGTTTGTCCACATTGAAAAGTTGTTCAAATATTGGAATACCTTTACTCAAAAATTCATAATGAATAGGAACAATTCGTTGAACTGCAGTTTCAGAAATTAATTCAGTCAGCTTATCATCGCGTTCAACATTGGTCGGATTATCATCACTTTCAACATTAAATGAATCGGTTCCAAATGCTTTTATAGGGAGATTGGCAAGATATTTAGCAGCTTTTTGAGATAGAGCTATTCGTTGTGGCATTTCATCCACATCAGGCAAGGAGTATTTGGTATAAATTATCACAATATCACCCGGTTGAATATCATGTTTCATAATTTCCGATAATGAAACGGTTCTTCCAAATGGTAGGTGGCTGACATCAATTACCGTCAATGGACCTATAAAATCATCAATCTCATAACTATCGATTCCCCAACCTAAATTCAAATGGCTTGGTACATCCACATGTGGTCCTCCATGATTGAATATTGTTAAGTATGAGTTAGTAACTGATAGAACCCCATCAGGAAATTCAAATTCTTGATTAATTACATTAAAGGAGTTGGATTCTTCAAATCCATATTGATTCAAAAGTCTGCCCCAAACTTGCTCGGGAAGATCTTCTGTGACAAGTGCCCCGAGGTCTATGATTTCTTTTGGAGTAATAAAATTCTGATAGCTAGGCTTTGGTTTACATCCAACCATCGACAAAAAAAATAGCATTGAATAAATTAGAATTTTCATGAATTATGGTTTTCTATAAGACATAATGCTTTGAAATAAATCTGTTTTAATAATTCGGCTTCACTTAATACAAGTTCTTCGTCTCAACAGTTAAACAAAGTTCAATTTTTTTAAAAAAGTCAAGAGTTACTATCTTTAACTACCCTGTTGATAAACAAATTGTTTTTATCTTCTTTTACTATTAATGTTTCCTAGCTACTATATGAAATATATGCCAATGTTTTGGTTTTCTTAAGCCCGGCGGATCATCTCGTTCTTCTTCCCTCATTAGTTCTATTGAAAACCCTTCCAATAGCTTTAAAACTTCTTCACGGGAATGATGGGAGCGATTTGCAAGAGATGCCCATGTGTCTCTATTTCCAAAGAACTGACCTGCAAACCTACCTCCAGGACGAATTGATGCTACGATTTTATTCCATAGCACTTCAAAATATTGAGGTTCGCAAAATGGTAAAGCGAAACTAGCATTCACCATGTCACATTCTGGAAACTTCATATTACAGAAGTTCACCTCGGTGGTCGTCAAGTTGGGTTTCAAAATTTCAGGGACTCTAGCCCATAAATAAGTGAATGCTTCTGGGTGATTATCGGTTGCTAATACTTGCCAGTTTCTTTTGAGCAGTTCTAGTGAATCACGTCCTTCACCAGCTGCTAAATCGATGGCAAATCTATTATTAAATCCTTCTTTTTCAAAAGAATCTAGGGCTGCAATAAGTGTGTCTCTTGCCCCTTTACCAAGAACAGCATTGAAATATCCAGACCAATCTTCTATCTCCGAGAAGTCTTGTGCTCCCATAGGTGGTAAGGCTGGCTTCTTTAATTCGGTTTTCTTATTCATAAGTTTACTATTTTTTATCATGGCAAGTATTACTTTCGCTGATTGAATAACCATTCCATCATCATAGTATCGCTATAAGCTGCAATCCAAGAAAAATGACCAACTTCAGGATATTGCGTAAAACCAGGATGCGCTCCAGCTTTAGTTAATGCAGCTATCATTTTTTGTGATAAAACTGGGTCTACGGTATCATCTTTTGCCCCATGAAATATCCACATTGGTATATGTGCAATAGATGTTGCTTTTGTCACATCGCCACCACCACAAACTGGCACTGCAGCAGCAAACAAGTCTGGATATCTTGATATGGCATCAAAAGTTCCAAATCCACCCATAGAAAGTCCGGTAATATAAATTCTATTTGTATCAATGGGTAAATTATTAATAACTTCATGAACAAGCTCTATTAAAAGCTTCATGGGTTTAGTTGGTTTAGGTTGAAGCAAAACATCTTCACCTTGAAAATTTCCCCAACTCATATCTTGTGGGCACTGTGGTGCAATTACAAATGAAGGATGTAATTTCATATTTTCACTGGTCGCAAAATTTTTTACTCCCCATTTTAATTGTGCTTCATTATCACTTCCTCTTTCACCTGAACCGTGTAAAAAAATAACTAATGGGTATTTGGTATCAAAAGCGTAGTCGGATACCATTTGTCTATATTTTAATATCTCACCGTCGCTATTTATATATTCTTCATAACTAAAATGAGATGATTGTGAAAACGATTTAAAAATAGTACTAAAACAAAAAAGTAATATTAATACACTAATTAATTCAGATTTAAATAATTTCATTTTTCATTATTTGTTAGGTATTCTTCTTTCTACTGATGGTCAATCCATCTCGTATTGGGAGAACGACGGTTTCAATTCTAGTATCTTCTTTAAGAAGTTTGTTGTAATTAATAAGGGTTTTAGTGTCAATATCGTCAGGTTGCACTGTTTCTAATACTTTTCCAGTCCAAAGTACATTGTCAGAGAGAATGATGCCACCAGAGTTTAATTTGTCTATTGCAGTATGAAAGTAATTAACGTAATTGCCTTTGTCTGCATCAATAAACACCAAATCGAACTTAACCTCTAATTTTGGGATAATCTTCAAAGCATCTCCTAAATGCTGGTGTATTTGTTTTCTGTAGTCAGATAGGTCAAAATATTTACGTTGAATATCGAACAATTCTTCATTAATATCTATGGTGTGCAATTCTCCATCAGCTTGCATGCCTTCTGCCAAACACAATGCAGAATAACCTGTATAGGTTCCAATTTCAAGAATGTTTTTGGGGTTTACTAATTTAGATATCATACTTAATACTCTGCCCTGGTAATGACCACTCAACATGCGTGGTTGCAGAATTTTTTGATTGGTTTCTCTATTGAGTTGCTGTAATAATTCTGGTTCATCTTCAGAATGGTTTACAACATAATCATCAATTTTTTCTGGTATGAAATGCATGATTTTTCTATTTTGTTAAGTCGAACTGTCACATCGAGCGCAGTCGAGATGAGACCTCATTCTTTTATAGATTTATACTTTGAATGACTTGCATTTCTGCACTCTGCTAAAATTTGCAACATTTCAAAATTACCATTTGCTAATGCCAACTTTTTCTTTGCACTCCAGTTTTTGATTTTTTTTTCAAAAGAAATTGCCTGTTCAATATCATTAAATTCTTGATGAAAAATCAATTCTAATGGTCTTCTGTTATACGTAAAACAATTTTTATTCAAACCTTTTTGATGTTCTTTAAATCGTCTTGAAATATTATTTGTTATTCTAGTATAAGTTAAGCTGTCAGCACATTTTAATATATAAACATAATATGTTGTCATTTACATTTCGTTTTAAATAGTTCTCGACTGCGCTCGAACAGACATTACCCTAAAATCTTGTTTACCATTTTTTGCTTGCCTTTTTCATCATCACCATATAGCCATTGTATCACATTATCTTCCCAAATAGCATCTCGTTCTTCTTCATTTATGATGTTTCGCTCTACAGCCAAATCTAAAATTTTTCCTGGATAGGAAGATTGTTTGGCACTTTCCATTTCGCCTAATGGATAAGGGTCGTCCAAGCCCATTAAAACTTGTTTTGAAGTTTGATTTTTAATTAGTAACTCTAATGAGCCCGTATCATGAACCAAAGTATCAAAGAAAATGTTTTTATGGCCAACAGCTTTTCGCGGATGGTGTTTGCCTTTAAACAAATCGGGTCTTCCATCAAACCCTTGAATACGACGTCCTAAATTAATTTGGGCTAATTGTCCACCATGAGCAAAACAAGTTCTCATGTTTGGGTATTTATCCTGAAGACCATTTAAGGTTAAAAAGTGATAAGCATCTGCACATTGTGCCAGCATCCAGATTAAATGAAAACGCCAAGACGTATTCTCAAGTTTTATGAATTTTTCACCATCATAAGGATGAATTTCTACGGCTAAATTGTACTTATTGGCCAGCTCAAAAATTGGTTGGTTTTCTTCGTCGAAAATGCTTCTCCAAGTTCCAATAGTATCCATATAATGTGTTGGAAGACAAAGTAATCGCAAACCTAAAACTTCTACACATCGTTCAATTTCCCAGCATGCTCCACGAACAAAACCGGGATGCACAACAAATCCACAAGTAAATTTACCAGGATGGTCATGCTGAATTCTTGCATTAAAGTCGTTTTGAAACCTTAAGGCTTGTTTCATTTCTTCCAGACGTAAACCATTACCATAGAGCTGTGATAAGTTTAGGACAACAGCATGGTCAATTTTGTAGCGTTCCATCCATTCTAACTTTTCATTTAGGAAAAAACTAGAATCTGTAACAGGACGACTCCAATCTTTTTGAAGCATGAATTTACGGTCTTTATCTACCCAAAAAATACCTTTGTCCTTCATGAAAGAAGGAATCTCTTCCGGATATGGTAGAAGGTGAGAATGACCGTTAATGCGAAGTTTACGTTTCATATAAAACTAATCTTCTAACTGAACTTTTTTTGGTGGTTGCATAATTTTGCCGCAATTTGGACAAGCACGTTTTTCTTGATCACTGTAGTATTTATCAAAGATTTTTGGCATGTCTGTTTCAATATTATCTAATGTAAAATCTTCTTCGTATAGTTTGGTAGTACAATTTTCACAAAACCAAAGCAAAGCATCTTGCACACCTTCTTCTCTTGGATATTCTATAACTAAACCTACTGTGTTTGCTCCACGTTGTGGAGAATGAGGCACTTTTGGAGGTAATAAAAATATTTCACCTTCTCTGATATGAATATCTTTTGGCTCTCCATTCTCAATAACTTTTAGAACAATATCACCTTCTACTTGATAGAAAAACTCTGGAGTTTCATTGTAATGATAATCTTTTCTATTGTTTGGACCACCAACAACCATCACTATGAAATCGCCATCTTTCCAAACCACTTTATTGCCAACAGGTGGCTTTAATAAATGTCTGTTTTCTTCAATCCATTCTTTAAAATTAATAGGAGGAAATAATTTACTCATGACGTTTGATTTTATATTATAAAGTTACAAAGATTTTGTACGTCCTCCATCAACAGGAACGTTAATACCGTTAATATAGCTTGCTGCTTCACTTGCCAAAAATGTAATGACTTTTGCTGTTTCTTCTGGTTTTGCAAAACGCTTGGAAGGCGAATAGCCTTTCATGATTTCTGCCATTTCTTCAAATGAGGTTCCTTCCTTATCGGCTTTAATATTAATTATTTCGTTTAACCGTTCAGTTTCTGTGAAACCAGGTAATACATTATTTACAGTTATACCGAATTGACCAACTTCGGTTGCCAAAGTTTTACTCCAATTACCAACGGCACCTCGGATGGTGTTACTAACACCAAGTCCAGGAATTGGCTCTTTTACAGATGTTGATATAATGTTTATGATTCTTCCGAAACCTTCGTCTTTCATGAACGGAATAGTAGATTGAGCTAAAACATGACTACATTTCAAATGTTGTGTAAATGCGTTTTCAAACTCAACTAAACTGGCTGTTAGTATTTCACCACTTCTTGGACCACCACTATTATTCACCAGAATATGAAAACCGTGAAATTGATCAACAAATTTGATGACTTGTTCTTGTAAATCTCTTGGGTTAGAAAAATCTGCAACAATATAACTGTGTTTTCCTCCTTCTGACAATTCTGATAAAACTTCTTTTAACTTTTCTCTATTTCGCGCTACTAATGTCACATTTACTCCTTCATCAGCTAATGCTATTGCAGTTGCTTTTCCAATGCCGGCAGTGCTGCCACATACTAAAGCGTTTTTATTATTTAAGTTTAAGTTCATATATTATTCTAATATTTTATACATACATTTTTAGGTTCTGTAAAAAATCGCAAAGCTTCAAATCCACCTTCACGACCAACACCACTATCTTTTATACCTCCAAAAGGCGTTCGCAAATCACGCATTAACCAAGTGTTTACCCAAACTACTCCAGCTTGCAATTGATTGGTCATGCGCATGGTTCGTTGCAAATTACTTGTCCAAAGTGTTGCTGACAAACCATATTTAACTTTGTTTGCCATTTGCAAGACTTCATCTTCTGTGTTGAAAGGCATGATAGTAACAACTGGCCCAAAAATTTCTTCTTGATTCACTCTACATTCATCTGTTGGAACCTCAATAACTGTTGGTTCTAGATAATAGCCATTTTCAAAACCATTTAATATAACTTGATTGCCTCCACACAATATTTTACTTTTTTCTTCTTTAGCAATGCTAATATAATTCAATACTTTTTCTAGATGAGGTTTAGAAACTATAGCACCAATATCGGTTGACTTTTCTGAAGGATGACCAACTTTTAATCTTTTTACTTTTTCCACAAAATCAGTTTTGAATTTATCGTAAATAGATGCTTCAACAAAAATTCGACTACCGCACAAACAAATCTGTCCTTGATTTGCAAAAGAAGAACGAACAGTAGTATCTAACATATCGTTGTAATCGCAATCATCAAATATGATATTTGGGTTTTTTCCACCCAATTCCAATGACAGTTTTTTAAACATTGGAGCAGCGACTTTTGCAATATGTGCTCCTGTTGCTGTACCACCTGTAAAACTTATGGCTTTTATATCTGGATGCTCAATAATGGATTGTCCTGTTGTGTTACCAAGACCATGAACAATGTTCAAAACGCCTTTTGGCAAACCTGCTTCATTACAAATTTCACCTAGCAAATAGGCTGTCATTGGTGTAACTTCACTAGGTTTAGCAATAACACAATTTCCTGCTGCCATTGCTGGAGCAATTTTCCATGTAAATAAATAGAGTGGAAGATTCCAAGGAGAAATACATCCAACAACACCAATAGGCTGTCTTAAAGTATAGTTGATTGCATTAAGTCCAACACTCTCATGACTTTCACTCGCAAATTGAGTTATGGCATTTCCGAAAAAACGAAAGTTACTAGAGGCTCTTGGAATATCTATTGTTTTGGCCAAACTTATAGGTTTGCCGTTGTCTTCACTTTCAGCTTCGACCAATTTATCTAGGTTTTTTTCAATTAGTTCCGAAATTCTTATCAGAATTCTACTGCGTTCTTCAAGAGTAGTTTGAGACCAACTCGGAAAAGCTGATTTGGCAGCGATATAAGCGTTCTCTACATCTTCTTCTGATGAATTAGGTATTTGTCCATAAACTTTACCAGTAGCAGGACAATAATTATCTAACCAATTATTTTGAATTGGATCATGCAAGTTGCCGTTGATGTAGTTTTTTATATTCATCTTATGTCATCCTGAACTTGATTCAGGATCTACACTAGTTTGTTTTTTTTTTTGGATTCTGCATCAAGTGCGGAATGATAATATTATTCTTATTTCTTATAAGCCATAACTTTAATTTCTACCACCAAATCTGGATGAGGTAATTGATGTACTGCAACTGTAGTTCTTGCTGGTCCAGTTTCTGCATTAAAAAATTCTGCGTAGGCTTTGTTGTAACCTGCAAAATCGTTCATGTTTACTAAAAAAGTAGTGACATCTACAACATCATTTAATGAAGCTCCTACAGTTTGTAAATTCTTATCAATGTTCTTTAAAACTTCACGTGTCTGGACTTCAATGTTGAGACGTTTGGTCCCCATCTCATCTATAAGATCAACTCCAGCAATGGAATTGTCTGATCTGCGAGAACTGGTTCCTGAAACAAATATAAAATCGCCAACCACTTTTACATGTGGATAAGCGCCTCTTGGTGTTACTTTGCCTTTACTCATTTTATTCTTTTTTGCCATTCTGAACTTGATTCAGAATCTACTTATTGTTATTTCATTCATATTGGATTCTGCATCATAGTGCTAAATGACAAATTAATTTAATCCTGCTATTCTGTCGTCTTCCAATATATTTTCTGTTTCGTACTTTACTTTGGCTAAATTGGTTTTTAAATTATCTTCAAGATTTAAAGTGCCATCTGCCAACATATTTAAGATAGCTTTGTCTTGCGCTCTACCTCGTAACATAGCTTCACGATAACCAATATCTTCATTAAAAGTTACCAACGAATATTTTGAAGAATATTCGTTTGGAAATGTTTTTTCAAAAGCCATTTCTAAATTACGCTTTTCTCTGAAATTAACATGATTAACATGACCTTTCATTTCGTAAAAATTATCTATAGCTAAATCAGCAATAGCATCTGTATCTTTTTTACGATTCTTTTCATAGTTTTTAAAAACGGCTTCCCAGCTTGAATGCCCTTGCTCCAGAATTTTATCAAACTCAACAACATCTTCAAACGAAGCATTCATGCCTTGCCCATAAAAAGGAACTATGGCGTGTGCAGCATCACCCATTAGCAAAGTATTTCCTTTGTAATGCCAAGGTGAGCATTTTACTGTGCCTAAAGCTGATGTTGGATTGTTGAAAAAATCATCAACCAAATTTGGCATTAATGATAAGGCGTCTTTAAAGTATTTTTCAAAAAATTCTAAAACACGTGATTTTGTTGTTAGATTGTTGAAATTATATTCGCCTTCGTCATAACTTAAAAATAGTGTCACTGTAAAGCTGCCATCAAGATTAGGCAGAGCAATAAGCATAAAGTCTTCTCGTCCCCAAATATGCAATGCATTTTTATACGCTTTATAACTACCTTTTTCATCTGGTAAAATACTCAACTCTTTATAACCGTGTGATAACCAATCTTGTGAAAAACTAAAAAGGAATTTTTTTCCTAAATAATAACTTTTTCGCATTGCCGAACCAGCTCCATCTGTAGCAATAATGACATCTGCATCTTCAATAAACAGATTGCCAGTTTCATAATTTTTAAATGAGGCAGTAGTTTTTTCGAAGTTCACCGATTTACATTTTTTATTAAAATGAATGGTTACATTTTCATGTTTTTCGGCCTCATCAAGAAGTAATGCGTTGAGTTGACCTCGTGAAATAGAATTGATATATTCGTGATCTCGCCCACTATAAGGAGCCAATGTGGTATTGCCTTCAAGGTCATGTAACATACGGCCATGCATTGGAATACAAAGTGACTCCACTTTCTCTTGAATACCAACTAGTTTCATAGCTTTGATACCTCGATCTGAAAAAGCTAGGTTTATAGAACGCCCGGCAGAAATATCCACTTTACGTAAGTCTGGTCGCATTTCATAAACCGTTACGTTATAACCTCTTTGTCCTAAACGTAAAGCTAGGAGTGAACCACAAAGACCTGCACCAATAATAAGAATGTTTTGTTGTCTATTCATTTAAAATAGCTTTCAATCGTTCAACCATTTTATAAACATCTTGATAAGAATTATACAATGGTACCGGAGCACAGCGAATGACATCTGGTTCACGCCAGTCACTGATTACACCTGATTCTGTTAACTTATCAAACAGTTTTTTGTCTGTATTCTTTACTTGTATTGACAATTGACAACCACGTTCTTCATAATTGCTTGGCGTGATGATTCTGATAGTATCTTCTCCTAATTGTTTGAGTAAGAACTCAAAATAACCAGTAAGCTTTTTTAATTTTTTATTGAGTTTTTCCATACCTACTTCGTTAAAAATATCTAATGACGCACGTATGGCTGCCAATGATAAAATAGGAGGATTAGATAATTGCCAACCTTCTGCACCAGGAAGTTGGTCAAATTCCTGACGCATATTAAAGCGCGCTTCTTTATTATGACTCCACCAACCTGTAAATCGATTTAAAGTTTTGTTATAGGCATGTCGTTCGTGCACAAAAACTCCGGCTATACTTCCTGGACCAGAATTTAAGTATTTATAAGTACACCAAACTGCAAAATCTGCTTCTGAATCATGTAAATTTAATTCTACGTTTCCTGCCCCATGAGCGCAATCAAAACCAACCAAACAACCATGTTTATGACCAAGTTTTGTAATACGTTTTAAATCGAAAAATTGCCCAGTGTAATAATTAACTCCTCCTATCATTACCAAAGCGATTTCATGACCGTTTTCCTCCATAATGGTTTCTAGGTCTTCATAGCGTAATAATTCTTCTCCTGTACGAGGTTTCCAAAGAATTAAACCTTCTTTATCATCAAATCCATGATGACGTAATTGCGATTCTACAGCATATTTATCACTTGGAAAAGCATCGCTTTCAATTAATATTTTATAGCGTGTTTCTGTAGGTTTGTAAAACGACACCATCATAAAATGAAGATTTGCTGTAAGTGTATTCATGGTTACTACTTCAATAGGTTTTGCACCTACTAGTTTTGCCATGCTTTCAGTTAAAAATTCATGATAAGGTAGCCAAGGATTTTTTGCTTCAGTATGACCTTCTACACCTAAATTTGCCCAATCTTCAAGCTCTTGATTGATGTATGACTTGGTTCTTTTTGGTTGCAAACCAAGAGAATTTCCACAGAGGTAAATTAATTCATTTCCATTCTTGTCTTTTGGAATATGAAATTGATATCTATAAGATGATAATTCGTCATTCTGGTCTAATTCTTCAGCAAAATCAAGACCTAATTTGTAGTTGGACAATGTCTGATGTTTTTCAGTTCCTAACAAAAATAAGAATTATAAATTTAGAAATGAACCGATAAGTTAGACTAAATTTTAGAAGAATCTTTTTGTATATTTAGTAAAATATTTATCCTATGGCTAAAAAAAGAGAGTATTCAAATGGGGAAGTTACTGTGGTTTGGGAAGCCAAAAAATGCACCCATTCTAGAATTTGCTTTAAAGGGTTGCCCGATGTTTTTAGACCAAAAGTAAGACCATGGGTTAGAATTAACGCAGCCACTACCGAGGCTGTAATTAATCAAGTAAAGTGTTGTCCTTCTGGAGCATTGAGTTATTATATGAATAATGAAGAAGTTGATATTGCTGTTAATAATATAGAAACAAAAATCGAGGTTTTAAAAGACGGCCCATTGTTGGTTTATGGCACACTTAAAGTTATCCATAATAATGGCGATGAAGAGACTAAAAATAAAACGACTGCTTTTTGTAGATGTGGAGATTCACATAATAAACCTTATTGTGACGGCACGCATGTAAAAAATGAATTTAAGGGTTAAAAATTTATATAGACGCTTAATGCGGAAGTTTAATATAAATACGTTTTGAACTATTGATTTAGATGTTTTTCAATTTTAATTTTCAGCATTATTGATTTGATCAATCACCTCTTTTGTGGTTCCTTTTACTAATAATGGGCAAGATAGTTTAAACTGTTCCACACGTTTTTGCGATACGTTTTTGATGTAAGGATTATTAGGATTTCGCTTTTCATAATTCTGATGATAATCTTCAGCTTTCCAGAATTTTTGAAATGGTACAATTTCGGCAGCTATCTTTACATTGAATTTTTTTGTGTACTCTTCTTTTTTTGCTAGTGCTGTTTGCTTTTGTTCTTCGTTTTGATAAAAAACTATCGAACGATATTGCGACCCAAAATCTGGACCTTGACCATTAACCTGTGCAGGATTCTGTGAGTTAAAATAAACATCTAACAGTTGTGAAAAGGTTACTTTTTCTGGGTCGTAGATAACTTCTACAGACTCTGCGTGACCAGTTATGCCAGTATTACTGGCTTCGTATGTAGGATTTTTGGTATGGCCTCCAGAATATCCATTAATAACTTCTTCTACACCTTTTACACTTTCGTAAATGGCTTCAACACACCAAAAGCATCCGCTAGCAAAATAGGCTCTTGCCAAACCATCTTGTAAAGGTACTTCTACAGGCTCTAAAGCTGAAACATCTTGTGATTTATTATTTTGTGCATTGTTTTGGCAACTAAAAAAAATAACAAATAGAATAACTATTGAAATAGATTTCTTCATTATTAAAGGATTTAATAATTATAGTCGAAATAATTTAAAAGACCTTAAAGCAAAAAGCGGATTTAATTAAAAATAAAAAAGCCTTTACAAACTGTAAAGGCTTTAACTAAGTTTGAATTAGTCATAGTTTGGAAAATAATTTTTCCATTTTTGCTCTTTGCTCTTTAGCTAACTCTTCATCTACCAAAATACGACCACTATGCTCATCAGTGATAATTTTTTTACGCGATGCTATCTCTACTTGAATTTGTGGAGGAATCGTAAAGAACGAACCTCCTGAAGCGCCTCTTTCAATTGGCACAACAGCTAGACCATTTTTTACATTCTTTCTAATTCTACCGTAAGCAGAAATTAAGCGTTCTTCAATTTGAGTTTTATATTCTTCTGATTTTGCGATTAGAGCTTGTTCTTCTTTTTCAGTTTCTGCTAGTATAGCATCAAGCTCACCTTTTTTGTGTTTAAGATGTGTTTCACGTTCTTTTAAACGCTCCTTGGTTTCAGCTATAACTTCTTTTTTCTGTTCTATTTGAGCTTTAAACTCTTTGATGTGCTTTTCTGCCAATTGAATTTCTAGTTCTTGAAATTCAATTTCTTTGGTTAGTGAGTTGTACTCTCTGTTGTTTCGAACATTCTTTTGTTGCTCTGTATACTTTTTTATAAGTGCTTTGGCTTCTTCTATTAGGATTTTTTTTCCGTTAATTTCACTATCAGTTGCTTCCAAACTAATTAAAAGTTTTTCTAATCTGATATTCAAACCAGCAACTTCATCTTCCAAATCACGAACTTCTAAAGGTAATTCTCCTCTTACATTTCTTATTTCGTCAACACGAGAATCAATTAATTGTAAATCGTATAAAGCTCTTAAACGCTCTTCTACAGTAACTTCTTTGATTTTAGCCATACTTTATAAATACTTTACAGGATTGGTGTTTATCTTTGATAAAACGACTGCAAAATTAATGATTTTTTTTGTAAGATATGCAACTAAAAAGTTTTTTGTGAATTGTTCGCTTTCGTAGTGACCAATATCAGCTAATATCAGCTTGTTTTCTGCTGTGAAAAAGTCATGGTATTTTAAGTCTGCGGTAATATAAATATCTGCTCCTGAAGCTTTTGCTGCCTGAATAGCAAAACTACCGGAACCTCCTAAAATAGCTACTGTTTTAATGTGTTTTGCTAGTAATGCAGAATGCCTGATACATGTAGCGTTCATTTTATTTTTAAGCATTTTAAGGAACTCTGTTTCAGACATTGGTTTGTTAAGTTCTCCTATCATTCCCATGCCAATGTGCTGGTTTTTATTTTCAAGAGTCACTATTTCGTAGGCAACTTCTTCGTAAGAATGGGTTTTAAACAATGTTTTAAGAATAGATGATTCCAGATGTTTGGCATATGTAACCGTTATTTTTACTTCCTCTTCTTGATGTGTTAGACCTTTTGTGCCAATAGTTGGATTAGAATCTTCATTTCCATTAAATGTACCGATGCCATCTACGTTAAAACTGCAATGGCTATAATTACCAATGGTTCCTGCTCCGGCATGAAATAATGCTTCACGCAAAGTTTCGGCTTCTTGTTTAGGAACATAAGTGGTTAATTTTTTTATAGTAGTTGGTTGCGGAATTAGGATTCTCTTATTAGTTAATTCCAATTGATTGCAAATGATATCATTAACACCTTGTAGGGCATTATCCAGGGCAGTATGAATAGCGAATATGGCAACATCATTCTTGATTGCTTTAATCACTGTACGCTCCACATAGGATTTTCCTGTTATTGTTTTAAGGCCTTTAAAGATTATTGGGTGAAAACTAACAATAAGGTTGCAATTAGTTTCAATGGCTTCGTCAACAACGGCTTCAGTGGTGTCTAACGTAACTAAAATTCCTGTGATTTTTGATTCTTTGTTCCCGACTAAAAGACCAACATTATCAAAATCTTCAGCATAAGCCAAGGGAGCAAGTTCTTCTAAATGATTTATAATATCCTGAACAATCATATTTTTTAAATTAGGGTTGTAACAAAGATAAAATATTTAATTTCGCTTAAATGAAATTACTCCGAAACATATCATTTCCTTTTGTCCCTGTATATTATGCAGTCACATGGACAAGAAATAAATTGTATGATTTTGGTATTAAGACTTCAAAATCATACAATATTCCAATAATTTGTGTTGGAAATTTAAGTGTTGGTGGAACAGGTAAAACACCGATGATTGAATACTTAATCAGGCTTTTAAAAGATAATCATAAAGTTGCCACTTTAAGTAGAGGCTATAAACGAAAAACTTCTGGATTTCAAATTGCCAATAAAGATTCTTCAGCAGAGACCCTTGGTGATGAACCGTTTCAGTTTTGCAAAAAATTTAAAAATGAAATTATTGTTGCTGTTGATACTAATAGACAAAATGGGATTGAAAGTATACAGACTTGTGATGATTCTGTTGATGTTGTTTTGCTTGATGATGCTTTTCAGCATAGAAAAGTAAAAGCAGGATTAAATATTCTGCTAACTACCTATAATAATTTATATGTTGACGATCTTGTGCTGCCAACAGGCAATTTGAGAGAACCAAAATCTGGAGCTGAACGTGCAAATATTATTATTGTCACTAAATGTCCAGAAACTTTATCGGATAAGCAAAAAGGAGAAATTATTCAAAAGCTTAACACTAAAGCAGAGCAAAAAGTATTTTTCAGTTCAATTAAGTATTCTGACTTTATAATCAATGAACAAGAGCAAATAAAACTTGAAGATGTAAACGATTTTAGTTTAGTTACCGGAATTGCCAATGCTGAACCTTTAGTCAACTTTTTAAAGTCAGAAAACAAAAATTTTGAACATTTCAATTTTAAGGACCATCATGAATTTTCTGAAAGTGATATTTCGAAATTTTCAAATGAGGATATTGTTATTACTACAGAAAAAGATTTTACAAGGTTGCAAAATCATAAGTCTATTCTTGAAAGTTTATATTATTTGCCAATAGAAGTAAACATTGATAAACCTTTAGAATTTAATAAACTTATAGAAAATTTTGTAAGAAAGTGATCTAATTTAATTAAGCAAATTTTATTTTTGGATTTCCATTTGTTAATGCTTGGAAAAGCTTTTTCTCAAAATCTTCTTGTTTAAACGGTTTAGAAATGATATCGTTAAATCCAGCTTCATCAAATTCGTGCATTTTGTCTTCTAGAGTGACAGCAGTAAGGGCAAAAATGGTGAGCTTTTTATCAAATGTTCTTATAATTTTGGTTGCTTCAAGGCCGCTTATTCCTGGCATGTGTATGTCCATTAATACAACATCATAGTTATTGTTTTTAACCATATCTACGGCTTCTTCACCATTATCAACCACATCGCAGTTAAGATTCATTTTGTTCAATATTTTTTTGGTAATCATTTGGTTAATTTTGTTGTCTTCTACTACCAAGATTTTCACTTTACTCAAGTCCATTTCTTTAATGTCTTTAAAGTAAGTAGATGTCTTTTCTATTACGATTTTCTCTGTATATTCTAACGGTAATTCGAAAGTGAAAGTAGTGCCTTTACCTAATTCACTTTTCATATATATATTACCTTTTAAAATTTCAATAAGACCTTTTACAATAGACAAACCTAATCCTGTACCACCATATTTCCGATTAATTTGAATTGAACCTTGCGAGAAACTCTCAAACATGTTTTCTTGTTTTTCTTTAGAAATGCCAATCCCATTATCTTCTACTTCAAAACGTAAATTAAAAACTCCACCTTTTTCTTTTATTTTGGATACTCTTATCCAAATGTCACCATCTTTAGTAAATTTGATTGCGTTACCAATAAGGTTAATTAGTATTTGTGAAATCTTTAACTGATCTGCAACAAAATTGGTAGGTAAACCCTTTTCGTAATTAAAATGAATTTTAATGTTATTGTCTAAAGCTGAATTGTTTAGAGCAGCAACAACATTGGTAATTTTCTTCTTAAGATCAAAAGGCTCTGGTTCAACTTCAACTTTATTGGCCTCAATTTTATTGATTTGAAGTATGTCATTTATAAATGTTAAAAGATAGTCACCAGAAAACTTTAAGGATTTTAAGTGTTTTATTTGTTCGGGTTTCGGGTTTTCATCTAATAGCATATTACTTAAACCCGTAACAGCATAGAGTGGTGTTCTTAATTCATGTGTTACTGTCGAAAGGAAATTGGCTTTAGTTTTTGAAGCCAATTCTGCTTTTTCTTTTGCCAAAATAAGCTCACTATTCTTTTTATGGAGCATATTGTTGGTTTTTAATCGAATATTATTGTTTTTGTAAAGAGATAATGTCAATAATGATAGTATGGTAATTAATGCAACACTCAAGATAGTGGTTAAACGCCCTAAACTATTCTCACCTTTTAGTTCTGCCAAATCTGCTGCTTGTTGCTTTTGGTATTCAGTTTGGTTATCAATTAAAAATTGAATTCTCTTATCTGGTGATAAGCTTTCTCGTTTTACTTCTATTAGGGAATCAGAAAGCTTTATGTGTTGTTTTAAGTAATCATTTGAAACTTTATAATTTTCTAATGCGTAATTAATGTCACTTATAATCAAATAAGCTTCATTAATTACATCAAAATATCGATTGTTCTTGGCTATTGTTAAACCTTCATTTGCAAGTTTTAAACCGATGTTTTTATGACCTAGTAATGAAGTTACTTTTCCGAAATGAATTAAGGTTCCACTTTGTATTTTCTTTAAATCATACCTTTTTGCCAGCGCTAGTGCCTGTTCAAAAGAAACTTTTGCTTTTGCATAGTCTTTTAGTTCAGTATAGGTTTTGCCTTCACTTAATAGTACTTCTGCGACATAGTTATTAAGACCTTCTTGTTCAAATAAAGATTTAGCAGATTTGAAGTAATCTATAGCTTGGTTATAGTCTTTTTTACTACTGAATACTATTCCAAAGGTTTTATAAGTTTCCGCTAAATTGGCGTCATCTTTAGCAAAACGTTGAATTTTCACTGCTTTTGTAAGCCATTTTAAAGCTTCATCGGGTTCTTCGATAATAGATTTTAGCTTTCCTATTTTAGAATTAATTAAGCCAATATTTTTATTATCATCAATCTTTATCGCCAGTTCTAAAGCACTTTCAAGCTTTTCTTGTGCCTCAAAGAAGTTGCTGTTATCAATGTCGTGTTGAGATTGTGTAATATGATAGTTAATGCTGTTTATAACAGTTTCAGGGTCATCATTGACGGATTCTTGAGAGAATACACTGAAACTCAACAACATTATAATAGCACAAATATAGTTATTGACTTGGGACATTTTTTTAACACTATTATCGACAAATATAAATATTTCTTCGATAAAAGTCACTTTTTTTCCGATAAATTGCAAATTAAATCAATAATTCTTTTAGAATATCCAGTCTCATTATCGTACCAACCTATTATTTTTAGCATGTTTCCAATAACTGAAGTCATTTGGGCATCGAAAATACATGAGTGGTAATTTCCTACAATATCTACAGAAACTATGGGGTCTTCTGTATATTCAAGGATATTTTTATACTTATTTAAAGAAGCTTCTTTAAATATTTGGTTAATATCTTGTATCGTAACGTCTCTTTTAACGTTAAAAGTAATATCTGTTAAAGAACCATTAGCGACTGGAACTCTTATACCACAACCACCAATAACATCTGATAGCTCTGGAAATATTTTGGTTAATGCTTTTGCTGCACCAGTTGTTGTTGGTACAATAGATTGTCCAGCAGCTCTAGCTCGCCGAAGATCTTTATGTGGTTGGTCATGTAAACTTTGATCTGTTGTATAAGAATGAATGGTTGTAATATATGCTTGGCTTATACCGCAATAATTATTGATAATATCAATCATTGGCGCTGCATTGTTTGTTGTGCAAGAGGCGCATGAGATAATAGTTTCATTACCATCCAATATGTTTTCATTAACCCCAAGAACAATTGTTTTTATATCATCTTCAAGTGGTGGAACACTTAAAATAACCTTTTTAGCTCCATTTTTTATATGGTTTTGAAGACTTTGAGAAAATTTAAAATTTCCTGTAGATTCTATAACAAAATCAACATTAAATGGCTTCCAGTTGATGTCTTTTGGATGATCGTGGTTAAGTAAAACAATCTTTCTATTATTGATGATAATATGATTTTCATCAAAAGAAATACTATCTTTTAAAACTCCATGAATGCTGTCGTATTTTAATAAATGACTTAATGTTCTGGCATCGGCCAAATCATTTATTGCAACAACCTGTATGTTTGAATTGCCTTGAAGTAATCTAAAAACACGTCTGCCAATTCTGCCAAACCCATTTATAGCAACATTTATCATTAGTCAATATGTTTTTGCGCTTTATATGAAGATCGAACTAGAGCACTGCTTTCTACATGACGGAAACCTAAATCTAGACCAATTTCTTTATACTCCTCAAACTGTTGTGGCAAAATAAACTCTTTTACAGGTAGATGTTTTTTACTTGGCTGCAAGTATTGACCAATGGTTACAACATCTACATCATTAGCTCTTAAATCATGAAGTGTTTCAATAACTTCTTCACGAGTTTCTCCCAATCCAAGCATTATTCCGGACTTTGTTCTTCTTTGTCCTTGCACTTTTAAATATTTTAAAACACCTAAACTTCTTTCATATTTAGCCTGAATTCTAACTTCTCGTGTTAATCTTTTTACTGTTTCTATATTGTGTGATACTACTTCTGGAGCAACATCAATAATTCTATCAATATGTTGTTCTATTCCCTGAAAATCTGGGATTAGTGTTTCAAGAGTGGTTTCTGGATTCATCCTTCTTACTGCTTTAACAGTTTCAGCCCACATAATACTTCCCATATCTTTTAAGTCGTCGCGGTCAACACTGGTTAAAACAGCATGTTTTATATTCATAATCTTGATAGATCGTGCTACCTTTTCAGGCTCATCCCAATCTACGGTTTCTGGTCTACCAGTTTTAACACCACAAAATCCACAAGAACGAGTACATATATTACCTAATATCATAAAGGTTGCTGTACCTTCTCCCCAACATTCTCCCATATTTGGACAACTTCCAGAAGTACAAATAGTATTCAATTTGTATTTGTCCACAAGACCTCGAAGTTCGGTATATTTCTTTCCTGTTGGTAGCTTTACTCGGAGCCATTTAGGTTTTGGCTCACGTTTTACAGGTATGCTTAAATCCGTTTGTGTATTCATCTTAAAAATCTTATGACAAAGATACTAACTATTATCTTAATGTTTTGTTATAAGATTGTAAGATACCAGATGCTAAATCCTATTAAGAAAACTATTCCTAACCAGCTTAATATGTGCATTCTCATTGATGGATGCCACTTTTTAGGTGTATGTTTACTCGAAATCAACTTATAATTTATAATGGCATAAAATGGAGCAGTTAAAAAGGATAATATAGTGGCAATTTGAATTAATAATCCCATTTCTGAAGCTAAAAAGAAAAAAATACAAATAGTGCCAACAGAAAGCAAAGCAATCCAAAAGGTATATCCGAAATAACTATTTTCTTTAAAAAGTAGTTCCGTAGTTCTTGACATTGCTCTCGGATTGGCATCTAGTGTGGTTAATGCAGTACTGAACATAGTGGTAAAAGCTGCTACGGCGATTATGATGTAAGACCAATTGCCTAGACTTTGAGTGTACATATTGATTAATTGGCTGGAAAATGCTCCAGCTGAACCACTAAATGATTCTCCACTATTATGCATTATCAATGTTCCGAGAAGCACAAATGCAATTCCTAAAACAATGGTTGTAACATAACCAACATTAAAATCCATTATGGCTGATTTTGTATTGAATTTTTTAAGTGTTTTTCTTTTTTCAACAACCCAAAGCGAATTGATTACAGAAATGTCCAAAGGTGCTGGCATCCAGCCCATAAAAGCAATTAAAAAAACGATTTCAACACTTTTTTCTGGGAGTACTTGTGTAAATGAAATCATTTGCTGATTGCCTTGAATTGCTAAAACAACTGCAGTTAGCGTACTAATGGTTAAAATTAGGATAATAACCTTCATTAAATTATCTAATAATTTGTACTTACCTATTATTAAAAGAATTAAACAAATGGCAATGATTATAATCGTCCAAACCTCTAAATCTAAACTTATTAAATTACCAAACAACGAAGATGCCAATCCAGCAGTTACAATGGTTACTGCCATTTGAATAGTAAACATGGTTGCAAAAGTGATAATGTAATATGCTACCAAAACGCCTTTCCCAAGTTTTCTATAACCGTCCAATAAACTTTCTCCTGTTGCTGCGGCATATCTAGCTCCAAACTGAAAAAAGGGATATTTAAATAAATGTATGAGAAGTAAAGCCCAAATTAACCCAAGACCAAAATCTGCTCCGGCACGAGTAGATTGTACTAAATGTGAAACACCTATTGATGCACCTGCAAAAATTAATCCAGGACCTAATTTTTTTAGTATAGATACCATTATTTTTTTTGAATGATTTCTGCCAATAATTTTTTTGCTCTCAACAACTTTACTTTTACGTTATTCATGGGTTCATCAAGTTGTTTGGAGATTTCCTTATAGCTTAATTCTTGAAAGTATCTTAAATTAATCACTTCTTGATAATGTGGTTTCAGCTTTTTTATATCTCTAAGAAGTTTTGCCAAATTTTGCTCTGTAATAATTTTATCTTCTGGAGAAGGGTTTTCATCTAAAACTTGATACAAAGTATTATCATTATCGGTAGAAAAGTTTTGCGACAAATTTCGTTTTTCTTTTCGGACGTGATCAATATGAATGTTCTTTGAAATGGTTATTAACCAAGTTTTAAAGTTAAATTCTTCTTTGAAGGTGTCAATTTTGTCAAAAGCACGTGAAAAGGTTTGGATGGTTATATCTTCTGCTGTGTTTTCATTTTTAATATGCTTTAATTGAAACCCGTAAACATCATCCCAAAATGTATTCAATAAAAAGTTAAATGCCTTTTGGTCATTCGACTTTGCTTTTTTTATGGCTTTTTCTATTTCCAATAGTTTTGCCTTGAAATAAGATTATAGATAAAGATAGTTATTTGAAATATAATTAAAAAAAGTTCTAAAAAAGGCAATAATAGCAGTACATCCTTGTTGCCTAATTTCTTTGTAGAAAACGCAAAAACCGTAAATATTAAACCTATTCTTAATAAAATAAGGCTCAACACAATTTTCCATTTAAAAAGTATGATTAAAAGTGAAATAGCCAAAGACCAGAACAAAAACTGACTTACGAAAAATAATGACAATACCATTTTATGTTTGCCCTTATATCTATGAGCTGCAGTTATATGTCTCCTTTTTTGAATGAACCAAGATTTTAAACTTTTTTTCGGATTGGACAGTGTAAAACTTTCTTTTGTAAAACAAATACTGGTATTTTTTGATTGTGCAACCTGGTTTATAAACAAATCGTCGTCTCCAGACTTTATATCCATATGAGTCATAAATCCATTAGCATTAAAAAACTCATCTTTTCTGTATGCCAAATTTCTGCCAACACCCATATAAGGCATGCCAAAATTTGTAAAAGAAAAGTATTGAATCGCTGTTAATAATGTTTCAAACCTGATAAGCTTATTTAAAATGGAATTTTTCACTTTAGCATAACCACTATATCCCAAAACAATGGTTTTTTGTTTACCAAAATGCGAACTCATTTCTTTAATCCAATGTTGTGAAACAGGTTTACAATCGGCATCAGTAAATAGTAAAAAATTATGAGAGGCAGCTTTGATACCAAGCGTTAGTGCGTATTTTTTATTGCCCCAAAACGTTTCAATATTTTTAACATCTACAATCTTAATATTATCGTTTTCTGAAGCAAACTTCTGCATAACCTTTAAAGTTTTGTCTGTAGATCCATCATTAATTAATACGATTTCAAATGATGAGTATTGTTGATTAATTATTGATGGTAAAAATGACTTAAGATTTTCAGCCTCGTTTTTTGCACAAATAATTACGGAAACGGCAATATTTTTTTTACTGTATTTTTTAGGTTTTAAAAGTGCAAATTGAGTTAAAAAAATGGAGTAATAAATAAACTGAATAAAAACTACAACAAGAAAGAAGTAGAAAATTATTTGAACAATAGTCATATTTGATTATACGTGTTCAGGTTCAGTACAATCTTTAAACTGGTCTGGAGTTTTACCACAGAAGCCGCATGTTTCACCATCTTTATTTATCATTGGGTTTTGACTTGCGCAAGTGCCAGCAAATTTGCCATCTTTTTTTGCCCAAATTTTTATAGCTATGCCAGCAATTGCCAATGCCAAAAGTACTAATGTGATAAGTAGAAGTTTCATCCAAAAATTTTTACAAAGGTATTGTATTTAGATGAAAATATAAAAAAACAAAAGCCGGATTTTTAGATATAAAATCCGACTTTTAATTATATGATAAGTTTAATTAATTATTGTTGTTAATAGCAATCTCTGCTACTAAATTATCAAGAGTTGCACTTGTATTACCACCTTTTGGCTCTATAGTAATATTGAGTCCTAAAGCATTTTCTGTATATGGGATTACTTTAAGTTGTCTATCGGTTTCACTCAAAATACCAAGGTTAACCATTTTATCTTGAACCTCTGCCCAAATTTGGTAACACTGTTCTTCAGGTAATTGAGGTAAGGATACAACATCAATCATAGATGTTTTATCTTTTGCATTAATATATGCCACAGTTTTCAAGTCTTTTGCACGCTCATTACCTTTAATGATATATTTTTCTGTTTCAGGATTATTGAGTCTTAATAGTTGTCTCATAACCTTACTTAACATTTCATTGTTTTCATCAATATCACTTCTTAAGTCAAAAATTTCATCAACTACTACTTGGTTTTCTCTAGATAGTTTTTGATTTTGAGAATAGAATATAAATGATGATGCAGCAAAAACTAATGCAGCAACACTTGCAGCAACTCCAAATTTATACCACTTTTTATACTTCATTTCTACCTGAGTTAATTTAATAACAGGTGATTCGTCAAGTTCATCTAAAATATTATTTAAGATGCTTTTTGGTGCTTCAACAGCATTACTTTTTGCGACAATTTCTAAATTATCTTGTAGCGTGCTATATGCATTCTGTACTTCTGGGTACTTTGAAATGTAAGTTTCAACCATTTCTGTTTCTGCAGAAGTAGTTTCTCCTAATAGATATTTTTCTAGTAGGTCAGAATTTAAAAATGTAATTATTTTATCATTCATGACTTTTTTATTCTGGATCGTAAATCTTTTTCAATTCACGAAGTCCAATTTTTAATCTTGATTTTATTGTTCCAAGTGGAATTTCTAATTCATCACTTGCTTCTTGTTGTGTCATACCTTCAAAAAATAAGGCATTAATCACAATTTGATACTTCTCATCCAAGGTAGAAAGGTGTTTTTTAATGTCTAAAACATCCTGATTCAATCCTGCTGATGTTAATTTATATACGTTGGAAGTCTCGATTTGGACTTCTTTACTGGTTTTGGTAGACGTAGAACGAACTTTGTCTATGGCTGTATTATACACTATTCGATAAAGCCAAGTAAATAGTTTAGCTTTTTTTGAGTCATACTTTTTAGCATTTTTCCATATTTTAACAAAACTTTCTTGAAGCACATCTTGAGCTAGATGTTCGTCTGTAACAATTTTTAAAATCACGCCATAAAGAGAGTTTGCATAATATTCATAAAGCAGAGAGATAGCTTTTTTATCAGCTTTATTTAATAGATAAACTATTTCTTTTTCAATCGGGCTAATCAAGTTTAATAAAGTTTAGTTATAGGTATTGGCTAAAAGTATTAATTTCTTTTTAGATTATAGAATATTTACTTCAACTTCAATAGAGATATTGAATAAACGCAGAATTGTTTTCTGTATTATTTTTGCTAATGCTAAAATGTCTGAACCATCAGCATTACCATAATTAACCAATACTAAAGCCTGTTTTGTGTGAACACCATAATTACCAAAGCGTTTTCCTTTAAAACCAGCTTTTTCTATTAACCAAGCCGC
The DNA here is from genome assembly GCF_040117515.1 of Gilvirhabdus luticola. Lineage (NCBI taxonomy): Bacteria > Pseudomonadati > Bacteroidota > Flavobacteriia > Flavobacteriales > Flavobacteriaceae > Gilvirhabdus > Gilvirhabdus luticola. The sequence continues at coordinate 102,460 of NZ_JBEEEN010000001.1, read as the reverse complement.
AGGAACTTTAACTGTTTTTTCAGATGCTGGATAACATGGAATTTCAGGAAAATTATCTTTCAATTTATTAAAATGTTCTAAACTAATGATGGGATTTTTAAAGAAACTACCACTATTTCCTAAAACTTTAGGATCCGGTAGTTTACTTTGTCTGATTGATATTACAGCATTGGAAACATCTTTAATTGTAGGAGTTTTAATTCCTATTTTTTCAAGCTCTGTTTCAATAGCACCGTATTTTGTGTTTAATTGATGGTTCTTTTTTGTAAGTTTAAATATAACACTGGTAATAATATATGTTCCTTTAGCTTCATTTTTAAAAATAGAATCTCTATAACCAAAATTACATTGGTCTTTAAAAAAAGAAGACATCTCTCCAGAACTTATTAAAATGGTTTCACAGGACACAAAAGTATCTTTAAGTTCTACACCATAAGCACCTATGTTTTGAATTGGGGCTGTTCCAACATTTCCTGGAATTAATGACAAATTTTCTAAACCTCCATAATCTTGATTTAAAGTCCAAAGTACAAATTCGTGCCAGTTTTCTCCAGCATTAGCCTTTACTAAAGCATGGTTTTCATCTTCAGAAATTACTGAAATTCCTTTTAAATTGATATGTATTACAAGCTCGTCAATATCTTTTGTAAGTAACATATTACTGCCACCACCTAGTATGAACTTATTTTTATGATTGGTTAAGGCTAAAACTTGTTTTAAATCATCAACAGTAGATGCAGATACAAAATATTTAGCATTTACATCTATACCAAATGTATTAAATGATTTTAAGGATATGTTTTGCTGAATCTGCACTAACCTTTATAAATTTTTAAAGCTTCTTTTAATATATTGACAGCTTTAATCAAACTTTCTTTTTTAAGCACATACGCAATTCTAACTTGATTTAGACCAACATATGGTGTAGAATAAAAACCTGCAGCAGGAGCAATCATTACTGTTTCATTGTTAATATCAAATTCTTCAAGCAACCATTGGGCAAAAGTATCAGCATTTTTTATAGGAAGTTCCACAATACAATAAAAAGCACCTTTTGGTTTGGCAACTTTAACACCTTTAATTTTCTGTAATTCTTGTATTAGTGTATTTCTACGATCCACATATTCTTCAATAACTGCATCAAAATAACTTTGAGGTGTTTCTAGAGCAGCTTCACTAGCTATTTGTGCTAAAGTTGGAGGGCTTAATCTAGCCTGTGCAAATTTTAATACCGTTTTAATAACTTCCTTATTTTTAGATACTAAACAACCAATTCGTGCTCCACACATGCTATATCTTTTTGAAACAGAATCTATCATAATCGCATGTTCTTTCAAGCTTTCTTCTTGCATGATAGAATAATGCTGGTGTCCATCGTAAGCAAACTCTCTATATACTTCATCAGCTATTAAAAACAAATTATGCTTCTTAACTATAGAGGCTAATTTTTGTATCTCATCTTTTGAATATAAATACCCTGTTGGATTTCCAGGATTACAAATTAAAATAGCTTTTGTTTTGTTCGTGATTAGATTTTCAAATTCTTCGATTGGAGGTAATGCAAAATTGTCTTCTATTTTAGAAATTACAGGAACAATATTAACTCCAGAAGCAGTAGAAAAGCCATTATAATTGGCATAAAAAGGTTCAGGTATAATAATTTCATCATCTACATCCATAATAGTCCCAAATGCAAACAATAGTGCTTCACTTCCACCTGTGGTAACTATAATGTCTTTATGAGTTAGATGAATATCATGTTTTTTGTAATAATTGGCAATTTTATGTCTGTATTCGTCTGAACCTTCAGATCTGGTATAGGCCAAAATATCTAGAGAATGAACTTTAACAGCATCTAAAGCAATGTCTGGTGTTTTTATGTCTGGCTGACCAATATTTAAATGATATACAGTTTTACCTTTTTTATAGGCTTCTTCAGCAAAAGGAACGAGCTTTCTAATTGGAGATTCAGGCATCGATAAGCCTTTGTGGGATATTGTTGGCATTTTTTATAATTAAAAGGCAAAGTTGCGAAAATTATCTTAAAGTTTTTTTAAAAAACAGCTATTAATGTTTATAGCGTTATAAAGATTTGTAAATTGATTCAAAGAATTAATTATTGCCTATATGCGAAAATTCCTGTACTTAACATTTCTATTTTCTTTTGTTTTTAGTTTTGGGTTTTCACAAAATGAGTTTTCTCTTCAAACTAAAAATGGTAAGGATAAAATCAGATTTCAGTTAATCAATAATTTAATTGTAATTCCAGTTGAAGTTAATGGTGTTGAACTCTCTTTTATCTTAGATACTGGAGTTAGCAAACCTTTGATTTTCAATTATTTGAACATCACAGATTCTCTTAAAATTAGAGATACCGAAACAATTTTGCTAATGGGTCTTGGAGATGGAGATCCTGTTGAAGCTTTGAGGTCAAAGAATAATGTTATTAAAATAGGAGAAGCTATAAAAATAAACCAAGAATTGTATGCCATTTTTGACCCTTCGTTAAATTTTGCACCAAGATTAGGGGTACCTGTTCATGGTATTATGGGTTATGATTTATTTAAAGACTTTGTTGTTGAAATAAATTACATTTCAAAATATATAACCATTACTAATCCTGAAGATTATGTTTATAAGAAATGTAGAAAGTGTACTGATCTTAATTTGGAGTTTTACAATAATAAACCATATGTAAGAGGAAAAGTAAAAATTGATGATAAAGAAATTCCCGTTAAATTACTTATAGATTCGGGCGGTAGTGATGCCTTGTGGCTGTTTGAAGAAAAGAGCGAAGGGATTTATGCAAATAACAAGTATTTTAATGATTTTCTGGGTCATGGATTAAGTGGAAGTGTTTATGGCAAACGATCCAAAATTGATGAATTTTGGTTAAACGACTTTAGATTTAAAAATGCCAATGTTTCATTTCCAGATTCAACATCAATACTATATGCCAAGCAACATAAAGAACGAAATGGTAGCGTTGCTGGTAATATATTAAAACGGTTTAATGTTGTTATTAATTATCGTAAGGCTTTAATTACACTTAAGAAAAATGGCAATTTTAGAGATCCGTTTAGTTATAATAAAAGTGGAATTGAAATTGAACATACTGGTGTAAGAATGGTGAAAGAAGAGAATAACAGTTTTGTTTCCGATAGACTTGTAAATGGTAGTGGTACAGAATCATCTACTAGTATAGTTATAGAAACAAAATACAAACTTGCACTTAAACCGGCTTTTAGTATTGTTGAGTTAAGAAAAGATTCTCCAGCTGAAAGAGCAGGTCTAAAAGTTGGAGATGTGATTTTAACGATAAATGGTAATCCAACACAAAGTCTGGAACTGCAAGATGTTGTTCAAATGTTTTATGGAGAAGAAGGCAAAAGAATTAAATTAAGAGTTGACCGAAACGGAATTATTTTGTTTTACCAATTTATGCTAGAAAGCGTTTTTAAATAAAAAAGCCCAAACTTTAAATGTTTGAGCTTTAGTCAATATTGAACTAGAGTTTTATTGCTCTACGACACTTTTACTTTTCTTTTCTAAAACGCTTGAGTTATTTGGATCTATTACTTCACCTTTAATTTTTAAAGCAACAGTTGGAGTATCTGCATTAGATAGAACAGTTATTGTCTTTCTTATTGGCATGACTCTATTAGTATCATACTTTACTTGTATTTCTCCTGTTTCGCCAGGCATTATCGGTGCATCAGGTTTTTTAGGAACAGTACAACCACAACTAGAACTTACTTTAGTAATAATTAGTGGTGCATCTCCAGTATTAGTGAACTCAAAAGTTCTAACACCGTTGGCTCCTTTTTCAATAGTACCATAATCAATTACATCAGTTTTGAACTCAATTTTAGCTATTTTTTCTTGAGCATTCAGTGCAAAACTAATTAGTCCAATAAATAAAATCGCAACTAATTTTTTCATCTCTTTTATGTTTTAATTATTGCTAACATACTTACTTTTTCTACATTCTACAAAATTATTAGATGTATGGTAAATCATTTTTTTGGATTAAATCTACAAATTATCCAATAATAATGCCTTTTTAGGGCTTTCACAGAATAAGAAATATAAGTACTTTTGCACATCAAAGTCAAAAACTATTCCAAAGCATGCAGATTCCATCAAAATATGATGCAAGTCAGGTAGAAAGTAAATGGTATGATTACTGGATGAAACACAATTATTTTCATTCAATACCAGATGAAAGAGAGCCTTATACGGTTGTTATTCCACCACCAAACGTAACTGGTGTCTTGCATATGGGGCACATGCTTAATAATACCATACAAGATGTATTAGTTCGTCGTGCACGTTTATTAGGGAAAAATGCGTGTTGGGTTCCAGGTACGGATCATGCATCAATTGCTACCGAAGCTAAAGTTGTAGATAAACTTAAAAGCGATGGTGTTAATAAAGCGGATATCTCTCGAGAAGAATTTATAGAACATGCTTGGGAATGGACTCATAAACATGGTGGTATCATCCTTGAACAACTTAAAAAATTGGGTGCTTCATGTGATTGGGAACGCACAAAATTTACATTAGATGACGATTTGTCTGAATCTGTCATTGATGTTTTTATTGATCTTTACAAGAAAGGATTGATTTACCGTGGTTATCGTATGGTAAATTGGGATCCAGTAGCGAAAACAACTCTATCTGACGAAGAGGTTATTCATGTTGAGCGTACAGATAAACTATATTACGTAAATTATAAGGTCGAAGGCGAAGAAAACTATGTCACTATTGCAACGACACGACCTGAAACTATTTTAGGAGATACCGCAGTTTGTGTAAATCCTAGCGATGAGCGTTTTAAATCTTTAAAAGGAAAGCGTGTTGTTGTTCCAATTTGTAATCGTGTTGTTCCAATCATCATGGATGATTATGTTGATATTGAGTTTGGTACAGGTTGTTTAAAAATTACACCTGCACATGATGTAAATGATAAAGACATTGGGGAACGTCATAAGCTTGAGGTTATTGATATATTAAATGATGATGGATCTTTGAACAGTTATGGTTTACATTTTCAAGGTTTGGATAGGGAAGTGGCAAGAAAGCAAGTTGCCAAAGAACTTGACACTTTGGGTATTCTTGTAAAAACCGAAGATTATACACATAAAGTTGGAACTAGCGAACGCACAAAAGCTGTGATAGAACCGAAAATTTCTGCACAATGGTTTTTGAAAATGAAAGATTTAGCAAAACCAGCTTTAGATCATGTAATGAATGATGATATTCAATTTCATCCGGCAAAGTTTAAAAACTCCTATAGAAATTGGATGGAGAATGTTCGCGATTGGAATATTTCTCGTCAGTTATATTGGGGACATCAAATTCCAGCATATTACTATGGAGATGGTGTAAACGACTTTGTAGTAGCCAAAACCAATGAAGAAGCTTTAGAGCTGGCTAAACAAACTACCAATAACCAAAAGCTAACAACCAAAGACCTAACCCAAGAATCAGATGTGGTAGATACCTGGTTCTCTTCTTGGTTGTGGCCAATGTCCGTGTTTGATGGTATTAGAAACCCAGATAATAAAGAAATAAACTATTATTATCCTACCAATGATTTGGTGACGGCACCAGAAATTATGTTTTTCTGGGTAGCGCGAATGATTATTGCTGGTTATGAATATCGAGATGAATTGCCTTTTAAGAATGTATATTACACAGGCATTGTTAGGGATAAACAAGGGCGAAAAATGAGTAAGTCACTTGGAAATTCACCTGATCCAATTGAACTTATTGAAAAATATGGAGCAGATGGTGTTCGTGTAGGTATGCTTATGTGTTCGCCTGCTGGAAACGATTTACCCTTTGACGAATCACTTTGTGGACAAGGAAAAGCCTTTGCCAACAAAATATGGAATGCCTTCAGATTAATTAATGGCTGGGAAGATGATGATTCTATACCACAACCAAATTCAAGTAAAATTGCTTTGGAATGGTATGAAGCCAAATTCCAACAAACATTATTAACAATCGAAGACCATTTTAGTAAATTCAGATTATCTGATGCTCTAATGGAAACCTATAAATTGATTTGGAATGATTTTGCATCTTGGTTATTAGAAATAGTAAAACCTGCATATCAGCAACCAATAGATGCTAAAACTTTACAAAGTGTTATTGCCATATTAGAAAATAATTTAAAGATTCTTCACCCTTTTATGCCATTTTTAACTGAAGAAATTTGGCAATATATTTCTGAAAGAACATCAGAAGAAGCTCTAATTGTTTCACAATGGCCAGAAACCAAAACAGTAAACGAAAGCTTAATTTCTGAATTTGAATTTGCTCAAGACGTGGTTTCTGGTATTCGTTCAATTAGAAAACAAAAGAATATTGCTTTTAAAGATACTATAGGTTTTTCCGTTATTAATAACGAAAATGTAAATGCTACTTTTGATGAGGTTATTGTAAAACTTGGTAATCTGGAAAGCATCAATTATGTTACAGAAGCTGTTGATGGTGCTTTGACCTTTAGAGTAAAAAGCAATGAGTACTTTATACCAATGTCGGGAGCTATAGATATAGAAGCTGAAATTAAAAAACTCACAGAAGAACTTAACTATACCGAAGGGTTTTTAAAATCTGTACAAAAGAAACTTTCAAATGAGCGTTTTGTAAACAATGCACCAGAACAAGTAGTTGCTACAGAAAAGAAAAAGGAATCCGAGGCTTTAGCAAAAATTGAAACCTTGAAAACGAGTTTGGCGAGTTTGGGTTCGTAATTTTCAATTAGAACTTAATAGATTATTTGCTAAAGATTTAAATTCATTAAGTTTTATTATTGGAACAAAAATATAGTCACAATGATTTAAGTTTGAATGGACTTCAATCCTATCAATTTCTTTTAAGCTTAATAGTATCTCTTTGGTTTTAATAATTCTAAATGCTGAATAATGTAAGTTTTTTAATATACTTAATAACTTATTTTGTCTTTCAGATCTATTAGGATTCTCCTTTATATTATAAATAGGTAATATTTCTAGTAATATAAAAGGGTTATGGTTTTTTATTTCATCCTTAAAACTTTCAATAACTTCTAATTCTGCTCCTTCAACATCAACTTTCAGAAAGGATATGTCATTAAAATCAATTTTATTTTTTATGTTTTTCACATCAAATAATGAGATAAACTCTTTTCGTAATATTTTATTTTCTCTAAAATTTTCAAGAATTGAAGCAGAACTGTCAGTATAGTTTTCTATATAAAAATTTAATTCTCCCAACTCATTTTTTGTAGAAATACCTATCGGCACTAAAACGACATTTTTAATTGAATTTTTTTTTATCAATGTTCTTAAATAAAAAATGCAGTTTGGATTTGGCTCAAAACCAATATATTCAATGTTTTTATCTATACTCTTTAATTTCAAAAGTGTTTGACCAATATTTGCACCGACATCAATAAATTTCACAGAATCAATTTGAAGAATAATTTTCAATACGTCAATCATCCACTTTTCGTTGACAGACAAATTAGAAAAGCCCAAACTTCCTAAAATAGGTATTTTAAAATAGGTACCATTTATTTTACGAGCTATTGTAAAATTGAAAAATTCCAGGATTTTTTTTATTAAGGATTTCATGCTTCATCAAAGATAGAAACATTAAAAGTGAGTTTGGTAAGTTTAGATTGATAAATTTATGTCTTGTCGTTAGTGAGGCTACTTGCTGGTTACAGAAAAAATTAAAATTCCATAAAATATATTCTATGGAATTTTAATTGAATATTGTTGGATATTGATTAGTTCAGTGGAGAATGATGTTCGTGAACCATTTTCCATTCACCCTTTGTTTTAACAAATAACAAAGTAATTAGATTATTAATTGTGCCAATTCCCTCCACTTCAAAATCTGAAATAAAAGTTACATTAGCTACATTCCTATGAAATAAAACAATATTTAAAGTTTTTTCTAAATAGGCAAATTTCTCCACCGTGTAATTACCAAAAAGCGCACGTTCATGCTCTTCATTTCCCTTACTATCGGTAAGAAATCCATTACCTTCAGCATCGTAGTTAAATTCGGTAAACTTTGGACCATAGGCATGGAAAGAGATAAGTTCATCCATGTTTTCGGCTCCTGTTCCTGAATTTGCCATTATAGTTGCTCCAATGGCCCCAAAAGTTGCGTAGACCTCTAGCTGTGCAGCTGAAGCTGAACTTGGGTCAAATTCAGAAAGAATGTTGCTAGGTTTTTCCCCTGTTGATGGTAAAATCTTCGAAGGAGAATGATGTTCGTGCACCATTTTCCATTCACCATTTGTTTTAACAAATAATAAAGTAATTAGATTATTGACTGTAATTTCTCCAAGTGGATGAGTATCTAATACAAAATCTGAAATAAAGGTTAAATTAGCTACATTCCCATAATATACAGCAACTTTCAAAGTTCCAGGGAGAGCAGCAAATTTTTTAACTCCACCTGGTTTTACTATTTCACCAAATAACATACGTTCATGTTCTTCATTACCTTCACTATCTGTAAGAAATCCATTATTATTGAAATCATAATTAAATTCAGTAAACATGGCATCATAATCATGAAAAGAGATAAGTTGGTCCATATATTCAGAATCTGCTCCAAGGCCAGCTCCGTTTGTTATACTTGTTGCAATGGCCATAAAAGTTTTTAATACCTCTGCTTGTGCATCTGGATATTCCTGGTTAATTACGCTGCCACCGTTTCTCGATGCTAATTGTGTCCCTAATATAGCTTCTGCTTCAGACGCAGTAGCTTGATCATTATCACTACATGCTGTAATGAATATCGTAAGAATAATAATAACTGCAAATTTGAAAATTGTTTTCATAATAATATATTTAAATGATTAATAGCTACAGGCATTTGTACTAGAAATGACGGATTTTGATTATACTACAAAGCTATTGTATTACTTGACTGGCATCATGGACTATTTCTTCAAAAACTAGGACTATTTCTGAATTATCCTGAAAGATGCATGACCTTGTTATCATTAAAAGTTAGATTAAATACTTGTGGTATTGTATAGTATTACTTGGAAATGGCACTAGGTGCAAGACCAAATTCTTCTTTAAAGGCACGGCTAAAATAGGAAGGATCGTTAAATCCTACTTCGTATGCAATTCCCGAAATTGTTTTGTCTGTGGTTTGAATTAATTCTTTTCCTTTTTGCAGTCGAATAGACCGAATAAACATGGCTGTAGATTTTCCGCTAGTGGCTTTTAATTTTCGATATAATTGTGATTCGCTAAAGTGTGATTTTTGTGCTAATTGCAAAGGACCAAAATCAGTTTGTATAATATTATCATGTATTATCTTAATTATTTTCTCAAGAAACTTGGTTTCAGAATTTTTGACATTCTTGTTTAGCAAGCTATCTATGCCAGTTTTCTCAAATTTGCTCAACATTTTTTTTCGCAAAAGAATTAACTGCTCAATACGCGTTAATAATTCTTTTTTCTCAAATGGTTTTGTTAGATAGGCATCTGCACCATGAGAAAGCCCGGTAAGTCTATCTTCAAAAGTGGCTTTAGCCGTGAGCATGATGATTGGAATGTGATCTGTGAGCTCATCGGTTTTTAGATGTTTACATACCTCGTAGCCATCTTTTTCTGGCATCATCACATCACTAATAATAATATCTGGAATTTTTTCTAGAGCCATCTCAATGCCTATGGCACCATTTGGAGCATGTAAGATTTGAAAGTTTGCAATTAAACAAGTCTTTATATAGTGAGCGACATCCTTATTATCTTCAATAATCAGAACCAACGGAAGATTCTCATCAGAATTATTTATAGATTGATTATTTTCTGATACGATTGTTGTAACATTAGCTTTAGTAATTATTGAATTTGATACGAGTTCCGAATCATTCACTAAATCTGCATTATTAGTAATTGGAATTGTAATTCTGAAAACGCTGCTTTTTCCTAGGTTGCTATCCACATTAATTGAGCCGTTCATCAATTCTACAAAATCCTTAACTAAAGCTAAACCAATGCCAGTGCCTTTTTGGAGTTTGGATGACGAGTTATCTACTTGATAGAATTTATCGAAAATATGCAATTGCTCTTCTTTAGAAATTCCTAAACCGTTATCAATAACTTTTATCTCGATATAATCAGTTTGATGAACCTCTATCTTTTTTATATGTACGTTTACTTCGCCATTTTCTGAAGTGAATTTTATAGCATTAGAAAGTAAATTGGTAATAATAGCTGTAAATTTATTTGCATCTATATCCATTTTAAGATGCTCTACATAACTGCGAACGGAAAAATTAATTCCCTTTTCTTCAGCAAGCGAATGAAAACTTTGAGTGAGATATTTTGTAAAAGGAATAATATCAACCTGAACTAAATTCAAATCCATATTACCACTTTCAATTTTTGCAAGATCCAGCATTTCATTAATCAAATGCATTAGGCCATCACTATTACGATCTATGATCTCTAATGAATTTTCAATATCGTCATGTTGATTGTTTTTTAAGCTTGATTTAATGGTGTCAGTCATACCTTTTATCACGGTAAGCGGTGTTCTAAATTCATGTGTAATGTTAGTAAATAATGCATTTTTCAAGTTGTTAATCTCATTAAGCCTTTTTCTTTCTGATGCAGCCATTTTTCTAGAAATTACAAAATATGCTATTGCTGATAAAAGTACTAACAGCCCAATTGTTAAAATTAAATTCTTCTCGCGATTCTTTTTGTGTATTCCTTCTTCATAAGCGATATTTAATAACTCTTTTTCCTTGGCTTGAGCAATACTATCTGCAACTAATTGATTATTAAAAACAATAGATTGAATTTCTGTTCTTGCCTTATTTTTTTTCTCGTCGTCAATTGCAATTTGATATTTTTCAAAATAATCGAGAGCAATTGCAGGAAGATTTAATTTTTTATTGACTTCATAAAGGCTTTTAAAAAGACCAGGTTCAAGTTTCCAATTGTTAACATTATTAATTTTCAGGCATTCTTCACATTCTTTTAAGGCTTTAGTGTAATTTTTAAATCCATAGTCTATTTGACATTTCCACAGCTGTATTTTCATTAAATAATCTCTTTCGTATTTTGGAACAGGATATTTTTCTGTAACTGCTATATATTCATTTAAATATTTAGTTGCTTCGGATAATTGTTTCTCGATGATATATATTTCAACAAGTTTCCCTGTTCCTACATTTGCATATTGTTCCAGGTTTATTTCTTTTGATAATCTAATGGCTTTTTTCCAGTATTCTATTGATCTTGGAAGATCACCCAATTTGTGATAAATCTCTCCTAAATTACCATAGGCCGCAGAAATACTTTTTTTTATTTTATGTTTTTTACTTAATTCTAAATGTTTTTTATGATATTTTTCTGCTTCTTTATAATCACCTAAATCTCTGTAAATAAAACCTTGGTGTGCAATACTCCATCCTTCATTTAATGGATCTCCTAATTCTCTGTAAAGTTTTTCAGATTTTTGTAATGTTTTAAAAGCATTCGTGTAATCTTCATATTTAGAATACATGTATCCTAAATCAAATAGTTTTTCGGCATAAAGAAAACTGTCTTTGGTGGCCCTGGCTAGTTCTAATCCCTTGTTGTAGATTTTTTCTCCAGTTGAATAATCTTTAAGCTCAAAATAAATGGCACCAATTAAAGTGTTGGCTTCAATTTCAAATTTAATATTCTTATTATTTTGTGCTAAATCCAGCATTTGTTTCCCTAAAACAAGCGCACTGTCTGTTTTTTTTAAAAGATAGTGCGCTTGAATTAAATCACTTATAGCTTCAAATCTGGTTGAGTCTGATAGTTTTACATTATTCCAAACATTAAAAAGTGAATCCTTTTCTTTTTGAGCAAAAGTATCACCCCAAAAAAACAGTGTAATTATAAATGTGAAAACTATTTTATTCGCCAACTTCTATGAGTATTTTAATTGATTATACCGGTTGTTACCGAAACAAGTTCAGCATAGGTAAACGAAGTTAGACTATTTTTTCTAGAAAGAATAGATTAGTTGTTTTGTCATTTGAAAATTGAAGCGGAATTTATTGGATAAAGTAATAAATATTAGCTACTAGGGAAAGGATACATTATTTTCTGTACAGAAAGTAATTTTTTACCAAATTAATATACTCGTGTTTGGCTTCATCTTGAGAGATATTCTTTACCTGAAACAAGGCATTGGTCTTAAATGCATTAATGATAGGTTTTCGACTACTAGGCCTTCCATAATCATTTGTTGCTTTTTTGTAATAGGCATAAAGGCGTAATAAAAAATCTGCAGGGAATGGTTCTGTATGCGCATTGATGCGACTTACTGCATCTTGAAATTCTTTATCTAACTCTTCGGTTGTCATGATACTTCGGCTATAATACTTTCGCCACCACGAACTTTTTGGTTTAGCTTAACTTTAATATTGGTGTCTAAAGGTAAAAATAAATCTACTCGTGAGCCAAATTTTATAAACCCAGAATCTGCTCCTTGAATGACTTTGCTGTTCTCTTTAGCATAGTTTACAATGCGCTTTGCCAATGCGCCTGCAATTTGACGGTAAAGTACTTTGCCATAGGTCATGTTTTCTACTACAACAGTTGTGCGCTCGTTTTCTTCACTAGCTTTAGGGTGCCAGGCCACCAAATATTTTCCAGGATGATATTTGCTAAATACAATTTTTCCACCTATAGGATATCGTGTTACGTGAACATTAATAGGAGACATAAACACGCTTACTTGTAATCGTTTATCATTAAAATATTCTTTTTCAAAAACTTCTTCTATTACAACTACTTTACCATCAACAGGAGCAAGGACCTGATTATCGTTTATTTTGGTGTAACGTTTTGGATTTCTAAAAAATTGAAGTATTAAAAGGAAGAAAATCAATAATGTTATTTCCAGAAGAGTTTGTAACCATCTTTGAGCAATAAAGCCATCAATCAATAAAAATAATGCAACCAAAAAAACTAGGGTAAAGAATATGATTTTATGACCTTCTTTATGAAACATAATGTGTAATTCTTAAAAATAAATAAATAAATGGTGCGGCAAACAGTATGCTATCCAATCTATCCAACAAACCTCCATGACCAGGCATAATAACACCACTATCTTTAACATTGGCTTGTCTTTTGTATTTAGATTCTATTAAGTCGCCTAATGTACCAAACACGCTAATAATAATACTTAAAATTAACCAATTATTAAAATCCAATGTATGTGTAAATTTAGCAATAAAATAGCTACTAATGCACACAAAAAATAAACCTCCTAAAAACCCTTCAACAGTTTTCTTGGGTGAAATGGTTGGAAATAATTTTTGTTTACCAAAATTCTTTCCTATCAAATAGGCAAACGTATCATTTACCCAAATTAAAATAAACGAACCCAACAAGATATTTGGATTATATGGTTTGTAAAAGTCTGCGATTAAAATGATAAAAATAAAAGCACTTGATAGATAAAACGTTGTGTTTATATAACGTCTTGTAATAAATCGTGGCAATGTTTTTTCTGTAAATAAATCTCTAATCAAAAAGAGCTGAACAAATATGGTTATAACATGCAATATTTGAATGGCTTCACTAAAACCATCATCAGTACTTAAAAATAATTGCCAGTAAGCAAAGACCAAATAAAGGATTACAAAAATGATGTAAGAGGTTATGCCTTTTAATTGTATGAGTTTGTTAAACTCCGCCAGAGAGATTAGACCGTAAAAAAAGAACAATGCAATTAAGGCATGTTGAGAGTAAAGACAAAGTAAAAATAAAGATATATATAAAACTCCTGATAGGCTTCTGGTAATTAGTTCTTTCATTTATAAGTCTTCTAACAAGAGCAAATATAAGTTTTTTGAACTACTTCCGTAACTCAAGAAGTCCTTATCGTCACAAGCTTTAAAATGTTTGATGGTTGTAATATTGGTAGGAATTTTATTTTTGTTTTTATCTTTTATGCCACGCAATCCTTCACTAATCGTTTCTACAAATTGACTAGTGGTGGCATAAATCACGAAGTTTGAAGGTAACTCTTTAAGTTTCTTTTCAGCAATTTGATTTGAAGAAATCAATAAAGACCCATCATTAGCAATAAGATACTCACAAGTTGATAAAAAGAATGCACAATCTGAAGAATACTTGCTTGTGTTGAATTCAAACTTGTTGAACTTTTTTTCAAGTCTTTCATCAAGCATACATATTTTTTTATCTGCCCAATCATTCTCTTTTAAAATATTATCAAGATTTTCATAAACTTCATTGAGGTCTTCGCAGTATAAAAATTTACCTCCGTTAGCCTTAAAGTTTATAGTAAAACGTTCATCAATTGGAAGCTTTACATCTGGCATATATTTACTTCTCTCTTCATTTGCGTGTTGGTCTTGAGAGGTGTCAGATTTTGGGCCAAAGATTTTTCTAAATAGGCTCATTTAAGGTATTTTGCTATCAACCAGAGACAGTAGTTTCACCAAATATATAAAAAGTTATAATAAACTTAACCTGATTTAAGGTTTTTGTAACGTTATTACTCTTCTTCAGAAGAGGATTCATCATTCTTGTCAAAAGGTCTTTTTCCAAATATTTTTTCCAAATTATCTTTAAAAATAACTTCTTTTTCAAGTAATACTTCTGCCAATTCAGTAAGCTTGTCTTTATTGGCTTCAAGAAGTTTAATAGCACGTTGGTATTGCTTTTCAATAATATCAGAAATCTCTTTATCTATTAGTTCTGCAGTCTGTTCGCTATAAGGTTTGGTAAACCCATATTCATTTTGTCCAGATGAATCGTAATAGGTTAAATTCCCAATTTTGTCACTCAAACCGTAAACAGTTACCATAGCTCTTGCCTGTTTTGTAACTTTTTCCAAATCACTTAAAGCACCTGTAGAGATTTTGTCGAAAATAACCTTTTCTGCAGCACGACCACCTAATGCAGCACACATCTCATCAAGCATTTGTTCTGGATGAACAATCAAACGTTCTTCTGGTAAATACCAGGCTGCTCCCAATGAACGACCTCTTGGTACAATAGTAACTTTAACAAGAGGAGCAGCATGTTCAAGCATCCAACTAATTGTTGCATGCCCAGCTTCGTGAAAAGCAACTGCTCTTTTTTCGTCTGGAGTGATTATTTTATTCTTCTTTTCAAGACCACCAATAATTCTGTCTACGGCATCAAGAAAATCCTGTTTACCTACAGATTTATTTCCTTTTCTGGCTGCAATCAATGCGGCTTCGTTACAAACATTGGCTATATCTGCACCAGAAAAACCAGGTGTTTGTTTTGATAAAAAGTCCGTATCTAAATCTTTGTCTTTTTTTATTGGTCTTAAATGAACCTCAAAAATTTCTTTACGTTCTCGCACATCTGGAAGGTCTACAAAAATCTGTCTATCAAAACGTCCAGCACGCATCAAAGCGGTATCTAAAACATCTGCTCTGTTAGTTGCGGCGAGTACAATAACGTTGGTATTGGTGCCGAAACCGTCCATTTCAGTTAACAATTGGTTTAAGGTGTTCTCACGTTCATCATTAGATCCTGAAAAATTGCTTTTCCCTCTAGCACGCCCAATAGCATCAATTTCATCAATAAAGATTATTGCTGGTGATTTTTCTTTAGCCTGTTTGAACAAATCCCTTACTCTTGATGCACCAACTCCTACAAACATTTCAACAAAATCTGAACCAGATAATGAATAGAAAGGTACTTTAGCTTCACCGGCAACTGCTTTTGCTAACAAGGTTTTTCCTGTTCCAGGAGCTCCAATTAGAAGAGCACCTTTTGGTATTTTTCCACCTAAAGCCGTATATTTTTCTGGGTTTTTAAGAAAATCTACAATTTCTTGAACTTCCTCTTTTGCACCTTCTAAACCAGCTACATCTTTAAAGGTTGTTTTAACTTCGGTATTCTGGTCGAATAATTTAGCTTTAGATTTACCTATATTGAAAATCTGACCTCCAGCACCACCACCAGCTCCTGAAGACATTCGTCTCATTATAAAAATCCAAACACCAATGAGTAATACAAAGGGCAAAATACCAATTAAGAAATCTCCCCATAAATTTTGCTCGGTTTTGAATACTAAATCTGTAGTAAGCTCGTCTTCTTTTTTAGTTTCTTTAAAAGTATTTTCAAAGTTTTGAAGATCACCTATTTCAAAGGAATAATTTGCAATTCTGGTTGCCGTTGGAAATAAGTTATTAGGTTTGGATTTTTTGTGTATTTCTTTTTCTTGAGCTTCCTTTGTTAAAAAAACTTTGGCTTCTCGTCTGTTTACAATTTCTACTTTTTCTACATCACCAGCCTCTAGATAACTGAAAAATTGAGAAGGCGTCGTTATATTTGTTCCTTGAAAACCACTTCCGCTAAATAATTGCATAGCGATAAAAATTGCTATGATACCGCCGTAAATCCAATATGGATTGAATTTAGTCTTCTTGTTTTTCGTATTTTTTTTATTGTCTGCCATTAACTTTTTTAATAACTCGTTTCTATTACAGTTGTTTTTGCGTCTCCCCAAAGACTTTCTATGTCATAATATTCTCTTATATGTTTTTGGAAAACATGTACAACTATATTAACATAATCAATTAAAACCCATTCGGCGTTATCTAATCCTTCAATATGCCAAGGCTTTTCTTTATGTTCTTTACTAACTTTTTTCTGAATTGAATTTATAATAGCGCTAACTTGTGTATTTGAAGTTCCTTCACAAATTATAAAATAATCACAAACTGTATTCTCAATTTCTCTTAAATCTAAGATATTAATTTCTTTTCCCTTTACATCTTCAATCCCACCTAATATTGTTGTTATTAATTGATCTGCGCTAATATTGTCTTTCGTCATTAAATTGTTTTAATTTGTGCAAAGTTATTATTTTTTTGGTTCTTTATAGTTTAAAATAATCATAAGATTTGCAACTTCAATACAATGCATATAATCAAACTTAATGCCACTGATTCTACAAACACATATTTACGCAATTTATGTGCTAATCAGGCTATAGAAGATTATACTATTGTTGTTACAGAACATCAAACCCAAGGTAGAGGCCAAATGGGTACAGTTTGGAACTCGGATAAAGGGAAAAACCTGATGTTTAGTTTGTTTAAGGATTTAAGCATGCACGATGTTGAGTTTCCTTTTTATATTTGTATGGCTATTTCTTTGGCCATTCTTAAAACCTTTAAAGCTTTAAATATTCCAGATTTGTATATTAAATGGCCTAACGACATTTTGTCAGCCGATAAAAAAATTTGTGGTATTTTAATAGAAAATGTCATAAAAAATAAGCTTAGTTATACAATTATAGGTATAGGTATTAATGTAAATCAAATAGAATTTGAAAACTTACCAAAGGCTTCATCTTTAAAAAATATTACTGGAAATCATTATAATCTAGATGAGATTTTATTTAGTATTATTAATAACACTAAATATTATTCATTGCTTTTACAAAATGAAAAATATGACACTGTTAAAAATGAATACGAAATGCGATTGTTTAGAAAAAACAAACCTTCAACATTTAAAGATATAGAAGGCAATTTATTTTCAGGTTTTATAAAAGGTGTTACTAAATATGGAAAACTGCAAGTTCTTCTTGAAGATAAAATTGTAAAAAAATTCGACCTAAAGGAAATTACGTTACTTTATTAGATGACCTTTGGAATGCTACTGGCCAATGTCTCTATAAATTTACTAATAGGCCCTTTAATCATCATAGCCATCATAGGGTTGAAATCACCATCAAAGGCTAATTGTACTTCACTATTTCCTGCTTCAGCTTCCATAATGTGACCAGTAAGAGTAAAATCTAGTTTGCCTTCGGCAGCTCCGAGTACAATCTTGTTGGGTACGGATACTTCTTTCTTTTTTAGCACTATTTCGGGCATGCCCTTTAATGCGAATAGAAATTTATCTTCATCTAACATTTCAAATTTGCTGATGTTTTCTGGCATCAACGACTCAAAATTTTTCACATCAGAAAGAAACTTGAAAACATCTTCAGGAGATTTATCAACATTTATTTTTGGGGATTCTAAATTCATTTACTTAATGTTTTAATAGTATATATCAATTAGCGTTCCATTCACTTGGATTGTCATTCCAATCTGATAAAGTTTTTACGTCTTTTTGCGATATATAATTGGTTTCAAGAGCTTGTTCCAACAAACTTTCATAATTGCTTAATGTATAAAGTGTGATATCTTCCCGTTTGAAATTTTCTAATGCCAATTCAAAACCATAAGTAAAAATAGCAATCATTCCCTTTACATTTGCACCAGCTTCTTTTAATGCTTTTACGGCATTTAAACTACTTTTGCCTGTACTTATAAGGTCTTCAACTACTACAACATTCTGCCCTTTTTGAAGAAAACCTTCTATTTGGTTTTTTCTGCCATGACCTTTGGCTTCTGGTCTAACATAAACAAACGGAAGACCCATATACTCTGCTACAAGCATGCCGATACCAATGGCTCCAGTAGCTACACCTGCAATAACATCTGGTTTTCCAAATTGTTTTTCAATCTGTTTGCCCATAGCTTCTTTTATGTAGTTTCTTATGTTTACAAAAGACAATACAATTCGGTTATCACAATAGATAGGAGATTTCCAACCAGACGCCCAAATAAAAGGTTCTTTTGGGTTTAATTTTATAGCATTCACCTGCAATAAGACTTCGGCTGTTTTTCTGGCGGTGTGTTTGTTGAAAATCATAAAAGCAAAACTAATATAATTTTACTTTTAAATAACACTTGATATTTAATAAAAATAAATTTGTTGAGTAGGTTTATATTCTTAAAAATTGATAATTTTAGCACTTTGTAATTTCTGATACAAAATTTATGTATAAAGTCTTTGTCAATGACAAACCCATAGTTCTTACCACGGAAATTGAAAAAGAAACCTATTTTAAGAATTACTTACTTAACAATGTAAAACTTGGTAAAGTTATTAGAACCCTTAATACTACCAAACTACAGGAGGCAAGACTTATTCATAAAAACAAGGATAAAATACTTAAAAAGTTTTTAAAGAAATTACCTAATGTTATTGCTGGTGGTGGTAAGGTATATAATGATAAAGATGAGGTCTTATTTATTTTCAGGAACGGTAAATGGGATTTACCCAAGGGCAAAGCAGAAAAAAAAGAAACTATAGATCAAACGGCTCTTAGAGAAGTTGAAGAAGAAACAGGTGTAAAAGGCCTTGAAATTACCAAACCTCTGGACATGACCTATCATATATTTAAACGCAATGGTCGCTACAGAATAAAAATTACGTATTGGTTTGAAATGAAAACATCTTACCGTGATTCTCTAAAAGCCGAAGAAAGTGAAGGGATAACACAAGTAGCATGGCTAAACAAAGAACAGCAAGAGGAAGCACTAAAAAACTCTTATGCTAATATTAAGGGATTGATGTGAATTTTGTTGTCTCGTTTTATGTGTTTATGTATGGTTAGTTGCTGTAAGCAATAAGATCAAGAAAGAAACAAAGTTCAGGAAATTCGGTAGAATTCCGTATTGATCTTTATGCACTCTCTAAGCAATTAATTATACGTGGTGTTGGCAAACCTTATAATGTTTTGATTGAAAAACACATTAAAAGTCATTCAA
The DNA here is from genome assembly GCF_040117515.1 of Gilvirhabdus luticola. NCBI lineage: Bacteria > Pseudomonadati > Bacteroidota > Flavobacteriia > Flavobacteriales > Flavobacteriaceae > Gilvirhabdus > Gilvirhabdus luticola. The sequence continues at coordinate 82,815 of NZ_JBEEEN010000001.1, read as the reverse complement.
ATAAAATCTGTGAACAGTTTATTTTCTAGAAGATAAAATCATGTTAATAAGAGGGAAACTTTCTTGTGGCTTCACTCTTGATCCTAACCATTTTTTAAAAATCCTTCCTGGATCTGCTCGAAAGACGAAAACCATATTTTCCTTAGGATAGATGGCAATGTATTGCCCGCTATTTCCACGTGCAATATACATATCATTTACTGTATCTATCCACCATAGAAATCCGTAATCATAGTAGTAATATTTTCCTGTTACTACATGTTTTTCAAAACTTTTGGATATCCATGTTTCAGATATTAATTGTTCATCCTTCCATTTTCCTTTTAGCAAGTAGAGGTATCCAAATCTTGCATCATCCCGAGCTGAAGTTTGCATTCTGTAAGCTGGATAATTACTTTTTGATTTTTCAAATTCATAAGTAGTATTTTCAATTTTAAAATCTTCCATACCAATTTTGTTTGCAATACTTCTTTTAAATGATTCAAAGATATCTTGATCAGTTACTTGGGTATAAATATGGCCTAGAGCATTGAAATCCCAATTATTATAGTAAAAGAATTCTCCAGTTTTAAAACTACCTCTTAACGGACGTCCTTCAGCATCTTCTTTAGATTCATATGCAGCCGGATGATAGACTCCGGAAGAACTAGTCAGTAAACTATAAACTGTTGCTTTTTTTTCCGTTTCAGTCAGTTTCTGTACATCATCAATATCCAAATTAACAAGGGTCATGTCTAGCGAAATTTCTCCTTTATCGTATTCAATTCCAAACAGGCTATTTAAATAAGATTTTCTAATAGAACGATTTTGGATAGGTTTTGAAACATCTCCCCAGGAAATAATTACATAACCATTTTTAACCACGAACAAAGCATCTCCACCAATATTCTTAAATTCAGTTTCCACATCTTTCAATTGATCCAATGAAAATCCAAAATTTTCGGGTGAAGTATATGTCCAAGTATTGTCTGGATAAATAATTTCCCCAGTTGGATTATCAATGGTTTTATAAATGGGTGGTTTTAAATTTTCACTTTTACATGAACTTAAAACTACTAGTGCTACTAAAATTAATTTCCAATTTTTCATATCACTTTTTTATTTTGAATTCTACGGATGACAAATTACACAGGTTAGTGCAATAATTCAATTAATAGTTGTCTTGTAAAGCGATTTAAGACTATTTAGATAATTCTAAATATTGTGTAGGAGTAAGTTGGGTATGTTTTTTAAATGCTGAATAAAATGAAGCGCGCGAATGAAATCCTGATTCCTTTGCGATACCTTCAATAGAATATTTGTTGTGAGAATCTAATAAAATTCTTTTGGCTTCTTCAACCCTGAACATGTTTATGAAGTCTCTAAAGCTTTTTCCCGAAACTTCATTAATGATTTGCGAAATTTGATATTCTGGGATTCCTAGTTTCTCAGTAATATGTATAAGTTTTAAGTCTTTTCTTTTATAGAGATGTTCTTGTGACATGAGACTATTTATTCTGGAAAAAGAATTTGAAATATCAATTTTTGATAGTCCTGATCTTTCGTATTTATTATTTGAATTAGAATAAATACCAACTATTCCCGGAAGCGTTATTAATCTGATACACAAAAGAACAATTAGTATGGAGTAAATGTCATAGAGATATAGATTGAAGTTGCCATGGATACCACTAATTCTCAATGTTAATGCTGTAGTAATAAAAATTATACTTGCTACAATAATAAGTCGAATCCATTTAATTAAAACCTTTTTCTTTCGATTAGGCCTAGGATTTGCTTTCACATAAATTCGAAAACAATAAAAAATAAGCACTAAATATAAAAGAGAATAGAGAAATTGAAAGCCATTGTACCATGATGGGAGTATTCCTGTCGTATTGGTAATCTCGCCCATGAGTACCGCATTTTTATACGAAGCATTTTGGATAAAAAATGGAAAAAGATAAGAAACCAAAAAGATAAATGGAATGAAATGAAATAATTGCTTTAATTTAAATTTTCTTGTCGGGTTTAGTAAATAAAAAATATACAGGTACAATAACAACGGTCGTAATATTCCAGCTGGAAAATTGAGTTTAAACCAATGAGGATAGTTAATAATTGCCCCCGTCGAATAAAGGAATTTTACGGCAAAAACTGTGGCACTCGATAGCAGAAATCCCGTAAACCAGATGTTAGCAATTCTTAAACTTGATTTTATAGCAAATGCGATAGCAATTATAATTGATAACAACAAACCAAATATTAAGATAAGCTCATTAAAATTTAAATAAAACTCAGATTGTAATATCATTCTATTAAAAATTGAGTTATGTAAGAATTTACTCAAAATATTTGCCAATGTTAGGCTAATCATTGATTGAATTGCTACAAGCCATATTTATACTAATTTCGACAATATTTTTGAGATTGTCAAGGTTCTAGAATTCTATAAATTGGATATTGCAGATGTGCTTTTTCGTAATAGACACTTTTCTTATATATCCAATCCAGTTGTGCATACCAATTGTTAGCCAAGGCAGTGTCTGTATATTTTTTGGTTTCAAAAAGGAGTATAAGTTCTGGGTCGTTATCCAATAATTCTTTGGCTTTATCTTCCCAAACATAAGGCGAAAAGCCTTCTTTTTGTTGTAAAATAGTATCAAAAAAGTTCCAGTTGAAAAATGAATCTGGAGCTTGCGGTTCAAAAGTTTCTAATAAATATCTAATAGCTTTTTGGTTTGTGGAAATGATGTAATCTCCTTTATTAAAAGCCACTTCAGCTATTGTTCTTGTAATATTGGTGTTGTAATGTTGATAATGCCCTTCGTAGGGATTTGCTCTGGTTTTGTAATTATCTATTTTGTAAGATTCAACAGTTAATATGGTATCCTTTTGTAGAGGATACATTTCTACTTTATTCAATTTTAAAAGTTCTAGAACTTCAAACCAAGCTTTTGGAATAACATAAGCATTAGGAATTTTGACTTCAATTTTTGGTTTTAAATATTCGTGATACGCGACCTTTTTCGTAAATGGTTTTGAGCGATTGTATTTTAAACGATTAAAACCTGTGATTTCACTTTCTATGGTGTTACCTTCAAAACCTTTAAAATATAACGTTGTTGTTTTTGTTGTATCTATTTCCCAATCGAGAATATAACTATCTCCTGCTTTATATCTTGTTAAAGCTTTTTTTCGTAATGACATAATCACCTCTCCACGTTCTTCAGTAATTTCTAGCATGCTTTTCATAAGTTCGTAGGTACCTTCAACTCTTTGTTTGTAAGGTTTCAGCATATGTGTTTCTACCATCAACCCAAAAGTATTGAACAAGGTTGTATATCCAGTTGAGTACCTTGGATAATCAATAAGTTGAGAAAATCCTTTTTCAGGCACTTGGTTAAAAACATTCACATAAGGCGTGATATCCCATTCTTTTTCAGATAACTTCTGTTTCAAGGAAGGTATAATTTGGGCAAACAAAAACTCACCTAGTTTGCCACCAAGTTTATTGTGTTGAGTAAACAAATGTGTCATTGTGTATTGATAATCTGCACCATTGCTCACATGATTATCAATAAAAACATCTGGTTGCACCAAATGATATATTTCTGCAAAAGTTCTGGCATTCTTGGTATCACATTTTATAAAATCACGATTCAAATCAAAATTTCTTGCATTACCTCTAAATCCATACTCTTTCGGACCATTTTGATTGGCTCTTGTTGTTGAATTTCTATTCAAACTTCCGCCAACATTATAAATAGGAATAGTAACCAACACTGTATTTTTAGGCATTGTAATAGGGTCTTGAGCAATATCTCTAAAAAGCAACATGGTAGCATCTATACCATCACTTTCTCCAGGATGAATACCATTGTTAATTAGTAAAATCCTTTTATCTTCCCTTATTTCTGAAAAATCAAAAATACCGTTGGGATTTAAGGTTACTAGATGTAAAGGTTTTCCAGAATCTGTCTCACCAATTTCCTGAATAAAAATTGCTGGATATGTTTTAGCTAAATTTTTGTAAAATGAAATGGTTTCTTTATAGGTTGCGGTTTCTGTTCCACCTGAAGCTTCAAAAACGGTTTTAAAATCAAATGGAGTATTTTCCTTTTTATTACAACAAAAGAGACATAAAGAAAGAATAATAATAATTTTTTTCATTTCAAACGTTTGAGAAGTCAAACATAATCAAAATAAAGAAATATGCTCTTGGTCGCCCAGATTTTAACTGTATTTTTGCAGCTTCTTAAAGCAAACCTATTATGACAGAGTTTATTAGAAAAAGAACTGCAAATGCAAAAAACGATATTTTAAGCGGACTGACAGTTGCTTTAGCTCTTGTTCCAGAAGCCGTAGCGTTTGCATTTGTTGCCGGAGTTGATCCGTTGGTTGGATTGTATGCAGCATTTATGATTGGCCTTATTACGTCAGTGTTTGGAGGAAGACCAGGAATGATTAGTGGCGCCACTGGTGCATTGGCAGTTGTTATGGTAGCTTTGGTTGCCAAAGGGAATGCTATGGGAGTTGAAGGTGAAAATCTTGGCCTGTACTATCTTTTTGCAACGGTGATTTTAATGGGAATTATACAAATGCTGGCAGGAGTTTTTAAACTTGGAAAGTTTGTGCGATTAATACCTCATCCAGTAATGATGGGATTTGTAAATGGTTTAGCAATTGTGATTTTCCTATCTCAATTAGGCATGTTTATGACCGTTGAAAACGGTCAGGAAGTTTGGATGCACGGATCAAAATTATGGACAATGATTGGTTTAGTCGCATTGACTATGGGAATCATGTTTGGTTTACCCAAATTAACCAAGAAATTACCAGAAGCTTTAATCGCTATTTTGGTTGTTTCGGCTATAGTAATCTTCGGAAATCTTGATGTAGCAACTGTTGGTAGTTTTATAAAAGAAGGTGGAGGAGAAGGTCTTAAAGGTGGTTTGCCACAATTTCAATTTGATATTTTTAGTAAAGTGCCATTTACTTTTGAAACTCTAAAGTTTATTGGTCCCTACGCTTTAATTCTTGCAGCCATTGGTTTGATAGAATCATTAATGACATTAAATTTAATTGACGAATTAACAGAAACCAGAGGAAACTCCAATAAAGAATGTTTAGCTCAAGGCGGTGCAAATATCGTTACTGGATTATTTGGTGGAATGGGTGGTTGTGCAATGATTGGGCAATCTATTATAAACATTAAAGGAGGCGGAAGAGGAAGGCTTTCTGGAATTGTTGCTGCCATTGCATTGCTTATGTTCATCTTATTTGCATCAGGATTGATTGAGCAAGTACCTATTGCAGCTTTAGTTGGTGTTATGTTTATGGTTGTTATAGGAACTTTTGCTTGGAGTAGTTTTAGAATCATGAACAAAATACCAGGAACAGATCTCTTTGTACTAGTTTTAGTTTCCGGACTAACAGTGCTTTTTGATTTAGCTATAGCAGTAATTTCAGGGGTTATTGTTAGTGCTTTGGTATTTTCTTGGGAAAATGCAAAACGTATTCGTGCAAGAAAACGGATGAAGGATGACGGTACAAAAATTTATGAAATTTGGGGGCCATTATTTTTTGGAAGTATTTCTGCTTTTAATGAAAAATTTGACGTAAAGAATGATCCCAATAATGTAGAAGTAGATTTTGTGGAATCGCGTGTTGCTGACCATTCAGCATTAGAAGCCATTTTTAATTTAGTAAACAAATATGAGGCTGAAGGCAAGTCTATAAAACTAAAACATTTGAGTGAAGATTGTAAAGTCTTGTTGTATAAATCAAGTCCGAAATTTCGTGAAGTAATTATTGAAGATATAGATGATCCTCGTTATCATTTAGCTGCTAATCCAGAAAAGTTTGCAAAATCGCTTTCGGAATATAAGTTGTAATCTTTTATTTTGCAACTACACTTTTAGGAACAAGTTTAGTATAATCGCCATTATTTCTAATAACGTCCCGTACAATGGAAGAGGAGATATATGAAGTTTGAGCAGAGGTTAATAGGAAAACGGTTTCAATAGGAGCTAGATCACGATTGGTATGAGCTATGGCTTTTTCAAATTCAAAATCTGCAGGATTTCGTAGACCTCGTAGGATAAAATCAACACCTATTCTTTTACAGAAATCTACGGTTAGACCTTCATAAGTCACCACAGTTATTTTTGTTTCATCTTTAAAAGCCTCTTCAATAAATTTTTGACGTTCTTCTAAAGAGAACATGTATTTTTTATCTGCGTTAATACCTATAGCAACAATAACCTCATCAAAAAGTGTGACACCTCTTTTAATGATATCATAATGTCCTAACGTTAAAGGGTCAAATGAACCTGGAAAAATGGCTTTTTTCATAGCATAAAAATACGTTTTTTATTTCAATGCCTCTTCAATAGCATTTGAGAACAGTTCTGATAAAGATATTCCAGCAGAAACGGCTTGTTGTGGCAAAATACTTTCTTTAGTCAACCCTGGTACAGTATTTACTTCCAATAAATGAGGCTCTCCGTCTTTAAATATGTATTCACTTCTGGTAAAACCTTTCATTTTTAAGATTTCATAGACTTGTTTAGCCACTTTGTTGACTTTGTCTGTCATTTCCTGACTAATTCTCGCAGGAGTAATTTCTTGAGATTCGCCTAGATACTTTGCTTTGTAATCAAAAAAATCGTTGTCACTCACAATTTCAGTAATAGGTAAAACTTTTACTTCTCCTTTATAATTTATAACACCAACTGAAACTTCAGTTCCGTCTAAAAAAGATTCAATAATGATTTCGTCATCTTCTTTAAATGCAATTTCAATGGCGTTTTGTAAATCCTCATCTTTATAAACTTTAGTAACTCCAAAACTGCTTCCCGCTTTATTGGCTTTTACAAAACAAGGCAGTCCAACAGTTTTTACTATAGATTCTTCATTAAATTTATCACCAAGATTAATATAGAATGATTTTGCTGTTTTTATACCATAAGGTTTTAAAACACTTAAACAGTCCCTTTTGTTGAAAGTCAATGCTGCCTGATACATACCACAGCTAGTATGAGGCATATTAATCAATTCAAAATAGCCCTGCATAAAGCCATCTTCTCCAGGAGAACCATGAATGGCATTAAAAACACAATCGAAAGTTATGATTTGGTTTTCTATTGTTACTGTAAAGTCATTTTTATTTATTGGGAATTCAACATTATTGTCATCAACATAAACCCATTTATCTTTTAATATTTGGATACGATAACCAACATATTTTGAAGCATCTAAAGTTTCATAAACTACGTTTCCACTTTTCAAGGATATTTCATATTCGCTTGAAAATCCTCCCATAATAATGGCAATGTTTTTTTTCATATGTGCCGAACTTGATTCAGTATAAATCTAAAACCAACAATAAAACGTATCTTATATTAGTTAAGCTAAAATATCACTTATAAATCAAAACTAAAAACGCTTTGGTTTTTATATATTTGTTAACCAAATAATTTTAAATGAGTCTCATTAAATTTCTTTTTAGCAAAACATTATTATATCAAATCATATTAGCAGGTGTAGCTTTAATTGTCTTCTGTTTTTTTATGCTAAAGTGGCTGAATATTACTACAAATCATGGCGATTTTGAAACTGTACCAGACTTAACGGGGAAATCTTTACAAGTAGCGGAAATTGAGCTCGAAAAAAATAACTTGGTATTACAAATTCAGGATTCTGCTAACTTCAATCCAAAATATCCAAAGTTTTCTGTTATAGAGCAAGATCCTGTTCCTGGAAGTAAGGTAAAAGAAAATCGTAAAATTTATTTAACTCTTAATCCATCAGGTTATAGAAAAGTACTTGTACCAGATTTAAAGCAAAAAACATTCAGGCAAGCTAAGCCAACATTAGAAGCTTTGGGTTTTGAAGTTGGAAGGCTTACCTATGTTAATAATATTGGAAAAGATATGGTTTTAGGCATGACTTATAAAGGAGAAGATATAAAACCTGGGACGATGCTTGAGAAAACATCAGTTATAGATTTGGTTCTCGGTAATGGAAATAAGTAGTCTTCAGAAAACAATATGCAAAATAAAAATACATTTGAAGACGACGAAGACGAACTTTACGAACACTATTCTTTTACAGCAGAAAAAGGACAAACGCCACTTCGTGTAGATAAATATTTAATGAATTTTGTTGAAAATGCTACTCGAAATAAAATTCAACAGGCTGCGAAAGCAGGCAATATTTATGTGAATGATGTTCCTGTAAAATCCAATTATAAGGTTAAGGGCAACGATGTGGTTAGAGTGTTGTTTTCGCATCCACCACATGAATATTTATTGATAGGAGAGAATATCCCTATTGATATTGTTTATGAAGATGATGCGCTTTTAGTTGTTAATAAACCAGCTGGAATGGTTGTGCATCCGGGACATGGAAACTATTCAGGTACATTGATAAATGCCTTGATCTATCATTTTGAGAATTTACCTAAAAACTCCAACGATAGACCAGGATTGGTTCATAGAATTGATAAAGATACCAGTGGGCTTTTGGTAGTTGCCAAAACCGAAGATGCGATGAATCATTTGTCAAAACAATTTTTTGACAAAACTAGCGAACGCGAATATGTTGCTTTGGTTTGGGGAAATGTTGAAGAAGACGAAGGTAATGTTGAAGGAAACATAGGAAGGCATCCCAAAAATCGATTGCAAAATACGGTGTTTGAAGGAGATGATCTTGACAAAGGAAAGCCAGCAGTAACACATTACAAGGTTTTGGAGCGGTTAGGTTATGTTACACTATTAACTTGCAAACTTGAAACAGGTAGAACGCACCAGATTAGAGTGCACATGAAACATATTGGGCATACCTTGTTTAATGATGAGCGTTATGGTGGCGAAAAGATCTTAAAAGGCACAACATTTACAAAATACAAACAGTTTGTAGAAAACTGCTTTAAAATACTACCTCGACAAGCACTTCACGCCAAAACATTGGGTTTTGAGCATCCAGTTACAGGAGAGTTTATGCGTTTTACTTCAGAGATTCCAGATGATATGCAACAGTGCGTTGAAAAATGGAGAGGTTATTCTAAACATATTGACTCATAAATTATTGTTATTATAATATAAATAATAACAGTTTTTATTAATAGCCAATGTCTTTTATCAATATTATTTTTGAAAAAAGTAGTAAAAAATGAGAATAGACGAGATCATACTTTATACATCTTCAATTCAAGAACAAAAGCATTTTTATGGTTCTGTACTAGAGCTTAAACAGCTTGTGGATTTGCCAAATAAAATTTCGTTTAAAATTGGGAATAGCACCCTAACTTTTCAGTATAGAAAATACATAAGGCCTTCACATTTGGCTTTTAATATTCCCTTTATCAAAATACAAGAGGCCTTGCCTTGGCTGCAAAAAAGAGTTGGGATTATTGATTTTGAAGGCAAATTAATTTCAGATTTTTCAAATTGGAATGCAGAAGCTATTTATTTTTATGATACTGACCACAATATTGTGGAATTTATTGGCCGAAAAAACTTGAATGTTGAGAGCAAAGAGAACTTCTCTTCAAAATCTATTATTTCTATTAGTGAAATGGCAATTGCCACAGATAATATCCAATCGGTTTATAATACCATTAACACCTTTAAGGAGATTGAAATATTTGATGGCAATTTTGATAGGTTTTGCGCATTGGGAAATGATGAAGGCCTATTCATTTTAATAAATAAGAATAAGAAAAATTGGTATCCTAGTATGGACAAAGCTTATACTTCGGATTTTGTAATTAGAGGCGATTACAACTTTAGTTTTGAAAATGGTTTTATAAAAGAATTATTGTAATTTAGTTAAAGTAAAAAAGCGATATATGAAACTTGTTTTATCTCCTGCAAAATCTTTGAATTACGAAAGTGAATTACCAACGCAAACCACTACAGAAGCCTGCTTTTTAAATGAAGCTGAACGCCTCAACAAATTGCTTAAAAAGAAATCTGCAAGAAGTTTATCTAAATTGATGAGCATTTCTTCTGCTTTGGGTCAGCTAAACTATGACCGTAACCAAGAGTGGCAATTACCTTTTACAAAAGACAATGCAAGACAGGCTATTTATGCGTTTAGCGGTGATGTTTATAGAGGTATTGATGCGTATTCAATTACTCAACAAAAGCTAAATAAACTTCAAGATACAGTTAGAATTATTTCAGGTTTGTATGGAGTATTAAAACCTATGGATTTGATTCAACCATACAGATTGGAAATGGGCACAAAATTCCCTGTTGGAAAAAACAAGAACCTTTATGAATTCTGGAAAACCAAAATTACAAAAGCTTTAAACGAAGAATTGGAAGATGATGAGTTGTTTTTAAACTTGGCAAGTAATGAATATTTTAAAGCCATAGATGTGAAGGCATTAAAAGTACCTGTTGTGACAGCTGTGTTTAAAGATTTTAAAAACGGAGAATATAAAAGTATAATGACTTTTGCAAAATTAGCAAGAGGATATATGACGCGTTATATAATTGATACAAATGCCAACACTATTGATGATATAAAAGGATTTAATTATGAAGGCTATGGTTTTAGTGAAACGATGTCAACCAAAACCGAGTTGGTCTTTATAAGATAATCTTAATCTTTATTTTTTAGCTTTAGCGGCTGTTTTAGGCTTTGCTTTAGCTTTCGGTTTTTTAGCAACTACAACTTTAGCGTTTTTTTTCTTTGGACGTCTTACACCATAAGAGCCATTTACAATTTTACCTCGTCTAGTTTTTTTATCACCTTTTCCCATATTCTTTTGCTTTTAATTTAGAAGCAGTAAGATACTATTTTTTTTGAATAAGTGTCTGAATTTTATTATTTTAGATGAAGTAAAATTTCATCATCATGACTACTAAAACCTTTTTTCAAATTGTATTTTCTCTGGTTTTATCTTTTACAATGCAAGCTCAAAATAAACTTGTAGGTAAAATTATAGACCAAGACAAACAACCAATAACCAATGCTAAAGTAATTATTAATGATCAGGATGTTGAAATTACTATTAATCATAGAGGTTATTTTGAAGTAGAATTACCAGAAGACACAAAAGAAGTAACTGTATATTCACCAGGATATGGCTTTTTAACTTCAGAATATTCTGGAGAAAAGAGTATGAGTTTTATGTTTTTAAAGCCAAAAAAACCAGAATATCTTGATGAAAAAGTATCTATTGGTTATGGAGATGTCACTAGAGAAAACAACACGTTTAGTGTTCAGAAACTAGATGCAGGTAGTGAAAGACAAGCTTTAGGTTATACTAATATCTATGATTATATGAGAGGCCGATTGGCTGGAGTAAGAGTAACAAGCAACAATCAGATAATTGTTAGAGGAATCAATACTATTAATTCAGGTACTGAACCACTTTTTGTGGTAGATGGTTCGATTGTTTTTGATATAGATTATATCAACGTCAATGATATTAAAGACATTAGTGTTTTAAAAGATGCTGCTGCTTCTATCTACGGCTCAAGAGGTGCCAATGGTGTGGTACAAATCTCTCTAAAAAAATAAAACGTTCTTGTTTTTACATAGGCATCCTTATCAGCCATTTATTCAAGATAATACCCGAAAACTTATAGTAGGTACTTTACCTCCACCTCGTTTTTCTGTTGGAGATTTATTGGAAAAAGATGTGGATTTTTGCTACGGTAGTTATTACAATTCGCTTTGGCTTTATATAGACAAAATCCATGGTTTAAACTTAAGATATGATAATTCACAAGAAGCAATCGAACAACGTAAACAATTTCTATTAGAAAACAGAATAGGCATATGTGATATTGTTGAAAGCTGTAAACGAGAAAAAATTGATGCCAGTGATTTGGGTATGCAAAATATTGTGTTACGTAATTTAGTTGGCTACGTAAAGAAATATCCAAATGTTCAAACATTACTGTTTATTGGAGGGAACAGTAAAAATGGTCCAGAATATTTTTTTAGAAAACATTTAAAAGAGTATGATTTAGAACTAGAAGTAGTTTCTCATGAAGTGCCCAGAATACATGAATTCATTTTAAATAATCGTACTATAAAAACCGTGTCTTTAACCTCTTCTTCTGGCTCTGCGAATAGAGCAATAGGTAGTATGCCGCTTTATAAGCAATTAAAAATCAATGATCCTGATTTTACAACTTTTGATTTTAGAGTGATGCAATACAGTGAGTTTTTTTAATCGTTTAGAAACAACTGCATAAAAATCAAATCCAACCATTTATCAAACTTGTATCCAACTTCTTTAAAGACACCTACTTCTTTAAATCCAGAGTGTTTATGAAAATTTACACTTTTTTGGTTAGAGGCATCTACACCAGCAATCATAGTATGATACCCTTGGTCTTTTGCAAGTTTTATAAGTTCAGTCATCAAGGTCCTTCCTATGCCTTGAGACCTGTAATCTTTATCAACATAGATTGAATGCTCTAAACTTAATCTGTAAGCATCCCAAGGTCTGAAAATACTATAAGTTCCAAAACCAATAACACCATCGTTACATTCAGCAACTATAACAGGCATATTCTTTTTCTGTTTTTGTTTAAACCATTCTGTTTGTTGTTCAATGGTATGCTCTAAATAATCATAAATAACAGTAGAATTTAAAATTTCAAAATTTATTATTTCAAGAATTTTTGGAATGTCTTTTTCTTCAGCCTGTCTTATAGAAGTACTCATTATAAAATGAACTCAAAATTATTTTAAAACCATTTTTTCTATATTCATATTCTTACCAAAACTATAAAGTGAAGACATAGCTTCTTTCATGGTTATTGGAATATATTTAAACTCTTCTTTTGGAATATATTTTACTTGACCAGCATCAATTTTTGGCGCATCGGGAAAAAATAATGTAACAAATTTTTCAGTAGATTCAGTTATAAATGCGATTGAATAACCACCATCTTCATAAACTAGAACTGCTTGCCATAATTCATTTATAACGCTTTTTTTGTCCCCGATTAATCTATACTTCAACATTTGCAACGATGGAAAGTGAATAAAAAGTTTCTCTTCTACACTATTGCTCCATTTTTTCACAAAGCCCTTTTCAATTAAAAGACCACTAATTAAACAAATAAGCAAGATTAAAATAATACAAACAATAGTTACGGAAGCTTTTCCAAATACTGAATGTAAATCTAATACATTGGAAATTTTTCTACCAAAGGGCAAAACTATTTGGAATATTTTAGTTGTTACGACCAAAACTAATAGGAGCGGAACCATAAAAAATAATCCTCCTACTATCATTGAACGCGTTGATTTTTTCAGTATTGACATATTTTTCTAATTATTAAATTCCCATCCAAATGTAGCTTGAAATACATAGTCAGACTGTGAAGCTCCTTCAACAGGTTTGTTGTCATAATTATAAGTAAGCCCTAATTTAATGAAAAAATCTAATGGCAGATCATATTTTAAATCAAGGGAATAATCGTACCTAAATCGATCTTTTTCAGTTAAACTAGGATAAGCGGTAATATTTGTTTTTAAGCTTAAATTTTCTAAATCGAACATATCTAGCGTTAAGCCTGCATAAGCTTCCAATGAGTTTCTACTTGTAGAATTGGTATCCGTAAATTGCTCATTGTTCCATGCTAGACCAAATCCACCACCAAAATTTGTTTTATTAGAGTGAATGATATATTTACCTAAACCTGTTTTAACAGTGGAACGAAGTTTTAATTTTTGTTCATCATTAGATAAAAAGTCTGCTGCTGCTGAATAAAACCAATCTTTTCTCATAAAATATTTAAATCCAAAACTTGCATCTGTTCTTTGTGTATTGTCTGTGTCATCTTGGCTACTTCTTACAGAGTTAAAACTGCCATTATATGTCCATTTATAGGCTGTGTAACTTAAATTACTCCTAACAGTAAATTGTGTAAGGTTGTTGCTTTTAGTATAATTAAAGCCGACAGATAAGGAGGCAGTTAATCGAGAGAAGAAATTACTCTCTACGGGCTTAATGTATACAATACTTTTAATACTTGTAGTAAATTTTTCATTACTATTCTCTAATGTAACATTAGTAGAATCTCCGGGTTTAGTAATTAGAGTACTGTTTAATCTTTTACCGCTTGACAATGTAAGAAGGTAAATTCTATCGCTGTTTATTCTTATAACATCTTTCCATTTTACTCTAAAGTCGTCTTTGCTATAATCTGCTTCAATGGTCAAAACACCTCGGTCCATTTGCTTTATTTCTCCTATAATTTTATCATTATTATTTAAAACTATAGTATCATTTTGACTCCAAATGAAATGATTGGAAAATAACAGAAATGCAATTAGAAAAATATAAGGTAGAGCGTTTGTAAAGCGTAATTTTAAAATCATTTTTCAGATTAATCAATTTTAAAACTAATATAGCGTATTAATTTTCAACCTTGGTAAGTTCCATTCCTAAAAATTGCATCCAGTTCTCACCATCTCTACTAAATTCACCTATTTCAACCCATTTGTTTTCTGTACTATAATCTGAAGTAAATCTGACTTTACTGCCATTTGGGATATCTATAAACCAACGTATTATTTTATCTTCTATAAACTCAATAGGGCTTTCATTTGCTCTGCCATCCTTATACGCTCTCATGGCTAAAGCGTTGGTTTCAGGATCTATGTAAATTACGCCAAAAGCATCATGAACAACAGTTTCTTCTTGAGTTTCAGGATCGGTTTTAACACCTAAACCTTCAACAGCAATAACACTACAATCTGCTTTGCATGCTGCAACCTCTGTAATTTTGGAAGTCTGTTTTCCTGCTTGAGTCATCATCCATCCTTCGCCTTTCCAAGTACCTATAAGAAAGCTCAATTTTTCAATGGGATTATCATTTGTCGAGATATTTTCTTGAGATTGAACCGTTATAATAAATGCAAAGAATAGTAAGCTTAATAAGGATTTCATGATTGATAATGTTAAGTTGTTTAAAATTAAGTAATTAAAATTAATTAAAAAGTGTTAAAACCATATTCTAAAATAGAATTTAATCATCATCTTCGTGTTTAAGTACTGTCACATCAAATTCTGCTTCGTTAAATTCATCTTTACTAATCCAATATTCTGAAGTTATTACCGTATAATTATTTTCTCCGTTATTAATTAAGCTCCAAACAATACTTTCGGCTTCAATAAATTCTTCTTTACTAGTTAATTGATCAGCATATAAGCGTTTGATTACATTACCATCTGCAAGACCATGATTTAATGCTTTTAAAACAGTTTCTTTTGTAACCTCTTTATTGGGTGCAATTTCAAATTCGATTACAGTGGCTTTTGCATTTGGAAAAGTTCCGTTATACGCTTTATGTAATAACTGATTGACATTAAATAATTGATGATGTAAAGATATATCTGCATATTCTTCAGAAATTTTATCTTCTAACATTTCATTAGAAATTTGTATTATTTGATTTTTATTTAAGAGGTTTGAGAATTTATAACCTAAAACAATTTCCGCTGCTTCTTCTGGCTCAAAATCTGAAATGGCCATAAATAATAACTCTTGTAATTCTTCAGGCTTTGTGTTTTTTCCATCTTCAAATCCAAATCGATCAAGTAACTCGATAAAATCATCATTGGACCAAGAATCTTTAAATTCTGTAACAGATTTAATACTGTTTATAATAATGTGATACTGCATAATAATTTAGTCTTTATAGATTATAGCCATAGAAATTTTAGGCACTTCAATAGAATTACTAATTGTCTTACTTTCTTGTTCTGAATAAAATGTTTCGCCTAAAACAGCTAGTTTCCATGTACCCTCTAAATGATAATTAAAAGACTCATTTTTTGCATTATAAATAACTAATATCTTTTTCCAGGTATCTCCAGAACCATTGTTAATCTGATAGCTAACCAAACCATCTTCAATAGTTTTAAATTCTAAATACTTTCTAACTTTTTCTGCTGAAGTCATCCTAAAAGCAGGATGCTCTTTTCTTAATTTAATCAAGTTTTTATAATAGTTTACCACATCTTGATGCTTAACTTTCCAGTTCCAATCTATCCTATTTATAGTATCTGGTAAATTGTATGAGTTGTGTTCGCCATATTTGGTTCTTAACATTTCAGAACCTGCATGGATAAAAGCAGTTCCTTGTGATGTCAGGACTATGGCATTTGCCAATTTATCCATTTGAATCAATGTATTTTCATCAGCATCTTTTACAGAAATTTTCAGTTTATCATAAAGTGTATGATTGTCATGACATGAAACATAAGATATAGCTTGCCAAGGTTCATTAGTCCACGAAGCTTTGGAATAATTGACCTTTTGATAGTCGATTTGAGGATGGTCAATAGCACCAACAACCCCAAATTTAATGGACTCTTCAGTATCTTTAGAGCCACTTACAAAGCCAGTATTTTCATCATCTTCCCAATGACCTTTAATGCCATCCCTTATATCGTCACTAAACGCCAAAACTTGAGGTATTTGCTTCATGTTTTGCTTTAAAGCTCTTTGCTCAACTGGAAGAGGTGAATCTCCTGCTGTCCAACCTTCACCATAGATTATGATGTTTGGATTGATTGTTTTAAGCGTTTTAGAAACCTGATTCATGGTTTTTATGTCGTGTATTCCCATGAGATCAAACCGAAAGCCATCCAAATGATATTCTTTTGCCCAATAGGCAACAGATTCAACGATGAACTTTCGCATCATCGCATTTTCGGAAGACGTTTCATTACCACATGCAGATGCATCTGAAGGGTTTCCATCTTCCCAATGTCTGTAATAATAATTTGGATTTTCTAAATTAAAATTAGAATTTTCAGTTCGTCCGGTATGGTTATAAACCACATCCAAAATAACACCAATACCATTGTCATGAAATGTTTTGATCATTTCTTTAAATTCTTTTATTCTGACTTCAGCTTTAAAAGGATTTGATGAAAAAGAACCTTCAGGAACATTGTAATTCTGCGGATCATAACCCCAATTAAATTGAGCACTGTCTAATTTAGTTTCATCAATAGAATAATGGTCATAAGTTGGTAATAAGTGAACATGCGTAACGCCTAAATCTTTGATATGATCTATTCCAGTTTCGATATCTTCAGGGCCTTTAGTACCTTCTTCTACTAATCCTAAATATTTTCCAGGCATACTGGAACCTGATTCTGGATGAATCGTTACATCTCGAATATGCAACTCATATATGATGGCTTCGTTTGGATATTTTAGTTTTATGCCTTTGTGATTTTCCCAATTATCTGGATTTGTGCTATCTAAATCTAAAACCATTGCTCGTTTTCCGTTTACACCAACAGCTTGAGCATAGATGCCAGGAGTTTCTTCAAGCCAGCTATCATTAATTTTTACTTGATATGTGTAGTAAGTTCCATTTAAATCGCCTTCTAATTTTATTGACCATATGCCTTCAGAGTCAACCTTCATTTCATAAGTTTCAAATGGTTTTCCGTTAAAACCTTCTTTGTATAGATTGAGTTTTACACTTTCTGTTGTTGGAGACCAAATCTTAAATTCTGTAGCTTTTTTTGAATAGTCTAACCAAAGATTAGCATTTATAGGTTCTGGGTAATCTGAATACGAAGTATAAGACACTTGTTTTTCTTTACACGAATTTAAAATTAGACATAAGATTAGAATTTTTGCAAACTTTTTCATAGTTAAATTAACTTCGAATTGCCTTCACGAAATTTGAGATTGAATTTACGTTATTTTGGCTTAAAAATTTAATAAAAGCACTACCAATAATAGCGCCTTTGGCATAAGTTGTTGCTTGAGTAAACGTTTGATTGTTACTAATACCAAATCCAACGATTTGAGGATTTTTTAAGTTCATGTCTGCAATTCTTTTAAAATAGGTTATTTGTTCATCTCCAAAACCTATTTTTGCTCCTGTTGTACTCGCAGAACTTACCATGTATATAAATCCGTTGGAAATTGAATCAATGAATTTGATGCGTTCTACCGAAGTTTGAGGTGTGATTAAAAACACATTGATTAATCCATATTTCTCAAAAATGTCTTTATATTTTTCAGAATAAACATCTACTGGAAGATCAGGAATGATTAAACCATCAATACCAATATCTTGACATTTTTTACAAAAACCCTCAACACCATATTGTAAAATAGGATTGAAATAACCCATAATAATTAAAGGAATGGAAACGGATTTTCTAATGTCTTTTAATTGGTTAAACAGGACTTCTGATGTCATTCCGTTTTTAAGAGCTTGAGTTGAACTTGCCTGAATTGTTGGTCCATCCGCCAATGGATCACTGAATGGTAACCCAATTTCAATCATATCAACACCGCTTTGTTCTAAAGTTTGAATGATAGTAACAGTGTCATCAAGATTTGGATAACCTGCTGTAAAATATATTGAAAGTATCTTTTTGTTTTCTTCTATTTTTTGGTTGATTCTATTCACTATTTATAGTTTAAAAAATTTAATAAAAGTATCTAAATCCTTGTCGCCTCGACCAGAAAGACTAACAACAATAATATCGTCTGGACTAAATGTTTTCTTTTCAAAAACTGCAAGTGCATGTGAGCTTTCAATGGCAGGAATGATACCTTCTAGCTTACAAAGTTCTAAACCAGCTTTCATGGCATCATCATCTGTAATAGAGATAAATTCTGCACGACCAGACTTATACAAGTGGGCATGCATTGGCCCAACACCTGGATAATCCAAACCTGCTGAAATAGAATAAGGTTCTGTAATTTGTCCGTCGTTGGTTTGCATTAACAAAGTTTTACTGCCATGAATAATACCTTCTTTTCCTAAAACAGAAGTTGCAGCACTTTCTCCTGAATCTATTCCAAGCCCGGCTGCTTCAACAGCAATAAGATTTACAGAAGTATCTTCAAGAAAATGATAATATGCTCCAGCTGCATTACTGCCACCGCCAACACAAGCCACTACATAATCAGGTTTTTCTATATTCTCCTGTTCTTTTAATTGCCATTTAATTTCTTCTGAAACAATACTTTGGAAACGAGCAACCATATCTGGATATGGATGAGGCCCAACTACACTTCCAATAATATAATGTGTATTTACAGGATTATTTATCCAATCTCTAATAGCTTCGTTAGTTGCATCTTTTAAGGTTCTGCTACCAGATAATGCGGGAACAACAGTTGCTCCTAGCATTTTCATTCTTGCGACATTTGGTGCCTGACGAGCAATATCAATTTCTCCCATATACACAATACACTCCAATCCCATAAGTGCACAAACCGTTGCAGTGGCTACACCATGTTGACCAGCTCCAGTTTCTGCAATAATTCTGGTTTTTCCCAGACGTTTTGCCATAAGAATTTGACCAATGGTATTGTTTATTTTATGGGCACCTGTATGGTTTAGATCCTCACGCTTTAGATAAATTTTTGTATTGTATTTATCAGAAAGGCGTTTTGCAAAATAGAGTGGAGAAGGCCTGCCAACGTAATCTTTCAATAACTGATTGAATTCTTTTATGAAAGAAGGTTCTGCCATTACTTTCAAATAATTCTGACGTAATTCTTCAACATTAGGATAGAGCATTTCTGGAATGTATGCACCACCAAACTCTCCGTAGTAACCTTTGTTGTCTATATTATAACTCATACTTGAGATTTAAATTTTTTTAGTAATTCAATGATTTTTAGTCCTGGTTCAGTTTCAAATTTGCTATTTACATCAATAGCATGACATTTTTTTGAAGCTTTTGTTTTTAAAAATTTTTGGAGGTTTTCATTTTCTTCTAAACCTATACCACCACTTAAAAAAAATGGCTTTGCTGAAGGATAATCTTTTAAAACATTCCAATTGAATGTATAACCATTTCCTCCTGGTAATTTTCCTTTAGTATCAAACAAATAGTAGTCGCAAACTAACTCATAAGACTTTAAAATAGAAAAATCAAAAGTGTCCTTAATAGAAAATACTTTAATGATTTTAATATTCAAAGGCCTTAACATTTCACAAAATTCCGGTGATTCGTTTCCATGTAATTGAACAGCTTGCAAATTGTATTTGTTTACTTTTTCAATGATTTCTTCAACTGTAGCATTAACAAAAACGCCAACTTTCTTTATTGTTTCTGGTATTTCGGGAATAGTTCCATTAAAGTAACGAGCAGATTTTTCGTAAAAAATAAAACCAAAATAATCTGGTTGCAAATTTGCAACTTCAGTTATATTATCATAATATTTCATGCCGCAGACCTTCAGTTTCATTTCTCTAGTTTTTCAATAAATTCTTTGGCACTTTCTCCAGCATTACTGGTTTTCATAAAGTTTTCACCAATTAAAAATCCTTTGAAACCATATTGCTGAAGCTCTTTTATAGATTCAACATTGCTTATTCCACTTTCTGAAACTTTTATAAAATCATCTGGAATTATTGAACTCAATTCTTTGCTGGTTTCCAAACTAACTTCAAATGTCTTTAGGTTTCTGTTGTTTACACCTATCATAGTTATACTATCAAATAAAGATTTTTTCAAATCTTTTTCGTTATGAACTTCTAAAAGTACTTCTAGGTTTAAG
This sequence comes from Gilvirhabdus luticola, assembly GCF_040117515.1. Lineage (NCBI taxonomy): Bacteria > Pseudomonadati > Bacteroidota > Flavobacteriia > Flavobacteriales > Flavobacteriaceae > Gilvirhabdus > Gilvirhabdus luticola. Next base: position 62,293 of record NZ_JBEEEN010000001.1, on the reverse strand, counting down.
CTTTGTGCTAACTCTGAATAATATTTGATTTCGTCTTTAGACAAAATAGCAGCAATCAACAATATGACATCTGCACCTTGAGCACGTGCTTCAACAATTTGGTAAGGGTCGATTATAAACTCTTTCCTCAACAAAGGCAGCTTGCAACTAGCTCTTGCAATTAATAAGTCGTCTAAAGAACCACCAAAATATTTACCATCTGTAAGCACAGACATACCGCAAACACCTGCTTTTTCATAGCCTTTGGCAACATCAAAAACATTTAAATCTTGGTTGATAACCGATTTAGATGGCGAACGTCTTTTGTGTTCTGCAATAATTCCAGAAGGACTATTTTTTAGTTTATTTGATAACGATATAGTTTCTCTATCGAATAGAACAGATTCTTCTAGCTGTTCTATTGGAATGAGCTTTTTACGAAGTTTTACTTCAATTTCTTTGTCTGCAATTATTTTTTCAAGAATGTTCATATTACTGGCTTAATTCTACAAGTTTTTTAAAAGATTGCTTGGCTTTTCCACTCAATAAAGATTCTTTGGCAATGCTAAAACTATCTTCAAATGGAATGTCATTTACGGTGGAAATAGCTAATGAAGCATTGGCACAAACCACATTGTTTTGAGCCTCTGTACCTTTACCATCTAATACATCTACAAATATTTTCGCTGAACTTTCAATTGAATTTCCACCATAAATATCTTTTTGTTGTAATGGTTTTAATCCAAAATTATCTGGATTTACAATCTGTTCTGATTTATTGTTTATCACTTTGGCTGCACCTGTTAAAGAAATTTCATCATAACCATCCAAAGCATGAATAATACTATAATTTTTATCAGTATTTTCATAAAGATAACTATACATACGTAATAACTCTAAACTGAAAACACCTACCATTTGGTTCTTCGGAAATGCAGGATTTACCATTGGTCCTAACATATTGAAAAATGTTTTTACACCCAATTCGCGACGAATGGGAGCAACGTTTTTCATTGCAGGATGAAACAAAGGAGCGTGCAGTACACATATGCCTGATTTTTCCAAACAAGTCTTTAAAAACTCAATATCATTGCTGAATTTTACGCCTAGAAATTCCAAAACATTTGAAGATCCACAAGCTGAAGACACTCCATAATTGCCATGTTTGGTGACATTTACTTCAGCTCCGGCAGTGACAAAGGAAGCTAATGTAGAAATGTTGAATGTGTCTTTTCCATCGCCTCCAGTTCCACATAAATCTATAGTATTATATTCTTCAAGAGGAACAGGAATACAAAGTTCTAAAAGTGCATCGCGAAATCCTTGAAGTTCTTCAATCGTAATACTACGCATCATATACACTGTCAAAAATGATGCAATTTGGCTTTGGTTATATTTTCCTTTGGAAATATTGACTAAAACCTGTTTAGCTTCTTCGCTTGAAATACTTTCGTGGTTTATTAATCTGTTTAAAATTTCTTTCATCTTAATTATTTAACCAATTTTTTAATATTCGTTTTCCATCTGGAGTTAAAACAGATTCTGGATGAAATTGTACGCCTTTTACATCATAAGTTTTATGTCTTAAAGACATGATTTGATTGTTTTCATCAAAAGATGTTGCTTCTAAAACTTCTGGCAAATCTGGATGCACAACCCAAGAATGATAACGACCAACCTCAATATTCTTGTTGAGTCCTTTAAAAAGAATTTCGTCTTCAGAAGTAATGGTAACTTGAGTTGCTACGCCATGAAATACAGTATCTAGATTTACTAGACTTCCTCCAAAAACTTCTCCAATTGCTTGTTGTCCCAAACAGACTCCCAAAATGCTTTTAGTTGGAGCATATTCTTTTATAATGGACTTTAATAAACCTGCTTCGTCAGGTATTCCTGGCCCTGGTGATAATACGATTTTATCAAAAGGTTTTACGTCCTCTATTGTAAGTTGGTCATTTCGTTTTACCGTAACATCACATCCTAAGTCTTCCAAGTAGTGTACGAGATTGTAGGTAAAACTATCGTAATTATCTATGACTAATATTTTTTTCATTTTCAAATACTTTCTGCTATTTCTATGGCTTTTGTTAAAGCTCCTAATTTGTTATACACTTCTTGTAATTCGTTTTCAGGGACAGATTTTGAAACCAATCCTGCACCAGCTTGCCAATGTAGATGGTGGTTTTTGCTTAAAAAAGTTCTGATCATTATGGCGTGATTAAAATTACCTTCAAAATCCATAAAACCAATGGCACCTCCATAAAAATCGCGACTTGTTTTTTCATATTTTTCAATAAGTTGCATGGCCATATGTTTAGGAGCTCCACTTAATGTGCCTGCGGGAAAAGTATCTGCTACTACCTGAATGGTTGAAGTTTCTTTATGCTTTTGACCTGTAACTTTGCTAACCAAATGAATCACGTGTGAGAAAAACTGTACTTCTCTATAAGTTTCAACTTTTACAGAATGCCCATGTCTACTTAAATCATTCCTTGCTAAATCTACTAACATGACATGTTCTGCATTTTCTTTGTCGTCTTCAGAAAGTTGCTTGGCCAATTCGGCATCTTTTTCATCATTTCCTGTTCGTTTAAAGGTTCCAGCTATTGGGTGAATTTCTGCCTTTCCATTTGAAACAATGAGTTGTGCTTCTGGTGAACTACCGAAGATTTTAAAATCTCCATAATCAAAATAAAATAAATATGGTGAAGGATTAATGCTTCTTAAGGCTCTATATACATTAAACTCATCACCTTTAAATTTTTGTGAAAACTTTTTGGACAAAACCAATTGGAAAACATCACCTCTTGCACAATGTTTTTTGGCCAACTCTACATGTTCTTTGTACTCTTGGTCTGTTAAGTTTGATGTTGTTTTACCATCGGCAGCAAAATTGAAAGCTGCAAAGTTTTTAGATTTTATGAGTTGGAAGATTTCTTCAATATTATTTTCAGATTCATAACAGTGTGCAAAAATATAAGCTTCATTCTTGTAATGATTAATAGCAATTATATTCTGATAAACGGCATAATATATGTCTGGAATGTTAAGATGGCCTTCTTTTTTCGATATATCTATATCTTCAAAGTATCTAACGGCATCATAAGCCATATATCCAAAAATACCATTGTTTATAAATTTGAATGTTTCTTCAGAATGAATCTTGAATTGTTGCGTGAACTTATGAATTTGATTGACTACAGAAATTTCAGAATCTATTTTGAGAGTTTCTTCTTTCTTATCAGGAAATGAAGTAGTAATGACTTCATCTTTCACTTTTATTGATGCAATAGGATTGCAACAGATATATGAAAAACTATTGTCGTTGGCGTGATAATCACTACTTTCAAGGAGAATACTATTAGGATATTTATCTCTAATCTTAAGATAAATACTTACGGGTGTAATGGTATCGGCCAATATTTTTTTATAATGTGTATGTAGATGATAGGTATTCATTAATCTCTAAATTATTTTATGTTCTTTCAAATTAAAAAAGGCTTGTCGTGAATGACAAGCCTTTTTGATATTTTTAGTTTTAAATATACTATAGCGTTAGTTCACGAAATTTTCTTTTCGAGAAGACCACCACCAAGTATTATTTAAAATTGTGTTCATAATTAATGGTTCAAATATATAAATGAAAATATAATAAACAAATATTTTTCTATAAAAACAGAAAACTACCGTTCAAAACGGTAGTTTTCCTTGATTGCTAGTATTGTTAAGGAAGAATTAGTTTGCTATTAATCATCTTATTTTTGCTAACAATCTTATAAGTTGGTCTTTTTCTTTTTCTGATAATTTATTTACAATGTGTTTTTCGGCTTCTTCAATTAAAGTATCAACATAATCTAAAATTTCTAAACCTTCATTTGTAATATTAATATCAATTTTCCGCCTATTACTGGAGTTAATTTCTTTATATACAAGTCCTTTGTTCACCAATTTATCTATCAATCTTGTCGTGTTACTCATTTTATTTATCATACGTTCTTGTACAACTGCTAAAGAAACAGCTTCATTTTGTTGTCCTCGCAATATTCTTAACACATTAAATTGTTGTAAAGAAATGTCAAAAGGTTTAAGAATTCCGTTGAGTATGTTACTTAATTGACCACTAGTATATAATATACTTACAACAATTTTTTTATGAGAAGATAATTTTTTACTAGTTTTTAAAATCTGCTCTATCTTCATTTACTAAAAACAACTGTTGTATATACAAATGTATGATTTATTTTATCTTTTTTAAATATTATAGCCTTTATTATTTTTATTTTTAAAAATTAACCTTAAAAAATTGTTATTTCTCATTGCCGATTTGAATTAAATGCAAAGAATTTCTTTTGTCATATTACTTTTTTTATCAAAAGTGCATTTGGTCAAACATGTCCTTCACTTACTAATCCATTAAATGGAGCAACAAATGTTTCAGTTGACATAACTATTGAATGGAATTACGTAGAAGGCTCAACTGGTTATATCATCTCCATTGGAACTTTTTCAGGAGCAGATGATATACTCTCTACACAGATTGGAACCACCTTTTATAAGCCACCTTTAGGATTGCCTGATAATACCGAAATATTTGTTACAATTACACTTTTTTTCTTCAACATGCCAAATATTGTTTGTCAGAGTGAATCCTTTTCTACAGTAGACATTACTGTTCCTCCAAGTTGTACAATAATGTCAAATCCTTCAAACGGAGCAAACAAGATTAATATAGGCTCTAATATATCGTGGAACTATGTAACTGGTGCAAGGGGTTATTTTATTACCATAGGAACTACTTCTTTTTTAAGAGATATAGTAAATTATTTGGATGTTCGTAATGCGTTACAATTTAATCCTAGTGTAGATTTTCCTCCTTTAACAGAAATATTTATTAGGCTTATACCATATAATGAAAATGGAAATTTAACATCTTGTTTGGAAGAAAGTTTTACTACTGGCGTAGTTGCATCATTGCCCAACGGCAGTTCATAATTTATCCGGTTAATCAAGCAACAAATGTTCCGCTGTCTCCACTCATTGAATGGGAAGAAACTCAGGAGCAACTGCTTATAAGGTTGATATTGGTTCATCACCTATAGAGAATGATATTTTAAATGGAGGAGTGTTCTATACTAATTCCACTTTCGCACTTAATTTTGAGCCTAATAGTCTTTATTTTATCCGTATTGTGCCTTTTAATAGTACTGGAGAAGCAATAGACTGTAATCAGACCAGCTTTTCTACAATTTTGGGTTGTGGTCCAAATTCTGATGGGTTTCATGATTATTGGCAATATCTCCATGATAGGAATCATGACTTTATTATTGAGGCACTATACATATATGATAGGTATGGAAAATTAATTAAACAAATAGATCCTTATGGTAAAGGTTGAATGGAATTATGAATGGAAAAAGAATGCCCATTTCCGATTATTGGTATAAGGCTATTACATCAAATGGAAAGATTTACGGAGGGCACTTTAGCTTGATAAGATAGTTTATCTAAATTTATGTTAAAGTTAAGGTAATCAGTTTCCTAATCATTAATTTTAATGCTATGAAAATAAAAATACTACTATTTATAACATTAGTTATGGTTTCATGTAAGAACAATGAAAGCAAAGATTCTAGTGTTGCTCAAAATTCTGAAACAGAAAATATTGAAGTTGCAGGCAGACAAAATTTTCAATTAGAAGTTTATGATTTTGATGGTTTAGAGAAATTCCTGTCTTTAAAGGATGACAAAGTTTATGTTGTTAATTTTTGGGCAACTTGGTGTAAACCATGCGTTAAAGAATTGCCTTATTTCGAAAAATTAAACGATAATTATTCCAATCAAAATGTTGAGGTTATTTTAGTGAGTTTGGATTTTCCACATTTGTATGAAAGCAAGCTCAAACCATTTATTCAAAAGAATGAATTGACATCAAAGGTTGTAGCATTGGACGATGTAGACATGGATACCTGGATACCTAAAGTGAGCGAATCATGGTCAGGAGCTATACCTGCTACAATAATCTACAAAAATGATACTCGTAAATTTTACGAACGTTCTTTTACCTATAATGAATTAGAAACAGAAGTCAAACAATTTTTAAATTAAACACTATGAAAAATACAATGAAACTTTTTGTAGCACTATTGGTAATATTATCAATAAGTGCATTTACAACTAATTTTGAAACAACTAGTAATGGTTATGAAATAGGAGATATTGCTACAGATTTTAAACTTATGAATGTAGACGGCAAAATGGTCTCGCTATCAGATTACAAAGATGCAAAAGGATTTATCTTAACTTTTACATGTAATACTTGTCCTTATGCAGTTGCCTATGAAGATAGAATTATTGCGCTTGATAAAAAATACGCGTCAAAAGGTTATCCAGTAATTGCAATTATGCCAAATAATACCGATGTAAAGCCAGGTGATAATATGGAAGCCATGAAAGCCAGGGCAAAGTCTAAAGGATTTACTTTCCCTTATTTGTTGGATGATGGTCAGAAAATTTATCCACAATACGGAGCCACCAAAACACCACATATGTTTATTTTAGAAAAAACTAAAAAAGGAAATGTTGTTAGGTATATTGGCGCAATAGACGATAATTATAAAGATGCCTTAGCTGTTAAAGAAAAATATGTGGAGAATGCTGTTGATGCTTTGTTATCTGGTAAATCTGTTGAAAAAGCTCAAACTAAAGCCATTGGGTGTACTATTAAAGTATAATTTTTTTTATTTGGGTTTTCCCTTTTTCCGTTTATGTCCTGCGAATTGTTAATTTTGTAATTATATAATTTTAACTATGGCAGATTTAACCCAAGAAGAATGGTCAGAGCAATTATCATTAGATGATAATGCTGTTATTTTAGATGTAAGAACAGAGGATGAGTTTGATAATGGTTACATACCAAATTCTATTAATATTGATATTTACGAAGGCCAAGGGTTTATTTCAAAAATAAAAGAATTGGATAAGAGTAAATCTTATTATGTGTATTGTAGATCTGGAAACAGAAGCGGTCAAGCTTGTGCAATAATGAATCAGTTAGGCTTTGAAAAGGCTTATAATCTAGTAGGAGGAATTATAGAATGGGAAGGAGATATAAACTAACCTAAAAACCCAATACAATGAAAAATTTATTCTTTTTATGTTGTTTAGTTACAGCTTTATTTACGGCTTCATGTAAAAAGGACGTTAAATCTTCCGAAGAAATAATTACTGTAATATCTCCAGAAGAAATGCAAGAACTTCTTCTTATTGATGGTGTACAATTGGTAGATGTGAGAACACCCGAAGAATATAATGATGGCTATATTGCAAATTCACAAAATATAGACTTTAAGTCTCCTACATTTGATGAGGATATTGAAAAATTAGACAAGAACAAACCAGTAATTTTATATTGTCGGTCAGGTGGTCGTAGTGCCAAATGTGCACAAAAGATGAAAGATGCTGGCTTTGTAAAAATATATGATTTAGATGGAGGAATATCTAAATGGGAGCATGAAGGATTTGAAATTTCATTAGAATAGTTAAAAAACCTCTCAAATTGAGAGGTTTTTTATTTTTCACTTTTTTTAAAACTATTGACTAATATTTTGTATCTTTAATTACTTCAAATAGTTGAACTTTACCTACCAGTTATAAATTTTCAAAGCCAAAAACTTTGAATTTATTTTTTAAAACAAAGACTATATAATAGATATATAGTTAATTAACTAACCAATAACTTTTTATTATCATGATTAAAAAATCGATTTCATTAATTTGCTTGGTCGCTATAGTATTTAGTGGCCTTTTTACTTTAAACGCACAAGAAGACTCTGATGATTACACAATGTGGGAAGACATTATGTTAACTCCTGACAATACGAAATTAAAAGTATTACAGGATAACATGAGAAAACATAATGCGACCTATCATAAAGATGGTGCATTCAAGGCCATAGTATATAATATTGCTTCAGGGCCCAATGCTGGAAATATTATTTGGGAAATGGGTCCGATGAAATATTCACATAATGATACTAGACCAGGTGAAGGAGGACATGATGCTGATTGGCGAGATAATGTTATGCCTTACATCAAGAAAATTCAAACTATAGAATATTGGACAGCCGACAAAAAGTTGAATAACACAAGTATGCTGGATGGCGATAACTCTAAATATCCTATTTATTTTGTAAGATATTATGAAGTGGCTGATGGACCGTCTCCAGGTGTTAACTTATTTTTTGAAAGAATAAGCAAGACCGTAAAAGCACTAGAAGGAGTAAACCCTTGGGGTGTATATTATAATCAGTTTAGACAAGGTGATCTGGGGCGTCATATTGCGACTTTTGGATTTTATAAAAATTGGGCTGAATTTGATAAAGACTTAGAGTGGGTTGAGACATTTAATAAAGTAAATGGGGAAAATTCATGGCAGAATCAGCAAGATTTATATCAGGCTAATTTTAAAAACACATGGGATGAGATATGGGTATATAATGCCCATATGAGTGGAAATTAAAAACATGAATTATATCAAAATTTAGTAATAAGTGTATTAATTATTAAAAACCTCTTGATCAAAATGTCAAGAGGTTTTTTCTATAAAAACATTGATTTTATCTTCTTTTTCAACACTTTACCCTTTAAATTTAAATAGTAATTACTTTTTTTATAATTTTATATAATTGCTCTAAACAACTTTAATTATGAAACAAGGTTATGTTATTTTAATCGTCATTGCTTTACTATTCATTTCTATGTATGCATTTGCTAATTTTTCAGTTTATATGGAAAAAAGAAAGCGTAAAATGGCAAAAAAAGAAGAAATCCGTAAAGAAGCCTCAAGGCTAGAAGAACAGGCTCGTAAACAAGAAGAAAGAAATGTGAAATGGAAAAAAATGGATGAGCGCCGCAAAGAAATGAAAGAAGATTTAAAAAGATTAGAAGAAATAAAGAATGAATGGATTAAAAAAGGAAAATTTAAACCTGAAAAAAGTAAAACTTAATAATATATTTATCTAAAAACTATCAAAATCGTAAAAATTAAATTCTTTTACGGTTTTTTTTATTTCAAACTCTAAATAGCTTAACTTTATAAAATTAATACTAACTATAAATACAATTTTTATGAAATTTATTCTATCTATTTTATGTTTGTCAATCATGTTTATAGGTTGTCAACCAAAACCAGATAATTCTGCTAAAGAAGCATTTGAGAAAAATTCACAAACAGTTCTAGAAAATTTAAAAGCTTTTCAAGAGGAGAATGTTGACTATTCGCAATATGCTTCCGATTTTGTGATGAGAGGCACTTCATTTGGCTCTAAAGATTCTTTAGGCTTGGAGGATGTTAAAAAAAGCGACAAATGGCTTTGGGATAATTACGATTTAAAATTAATCACAGATCCTTTAGTCTTATTGCCTGGCGTTAATCCGGACACAAAAGAGTTAGACGGCTCTGTACGTTATTATGGCGAATGGGAAGTAACAATTCCGGCGACAGATTCAACTGAAGCTAAATCAGGTGTTGTAAAATATTACGAGTCTTACGATTTTGATGATGAAGGAAAAATTTTATTTCAGCAAGGGTATGGTGATACTTCAGGATTATTTAGGTATTTGCATAACGAAGATGATAAAGATGACGGAGAAAGTGAAGCTGAAGAGTAAAACAAAATTTAAATTAATCAAAAAAGCCTATGTTTACTCAACATAGGCTTTTTTTTGTGGAGTCGGAGAGAATAAAAATACTACTGGTTAATAAATTACCCTATTCGAATTTAACGCCCTATCCCTTGAAGAAAAACAGGCGACTGTTTGGAAGCATGGCATTTTTCTAGATAACTACATTACAGAAGGGATTCGCATCAACTGTTATGCCGTTGCCATTTTTTTTGTGGAGGTAATTTATCAATCAAAATATAATGTTATTACAGAAGTCAGGAGTTTTAAGTATGGGCATAGTCTTGATAAATATGCTCTTAACAACTCATTTTATTACTAAACAATTCTTTATTAGGAATTTAATCCCTACATTACAATAAGTTCTAACTCCAACATCTACTTTTTATTCCTTTAGACTTTCTATTTTAATATGTAAATCTGTTTTCTAAATCCCTGTAAGAAACAATTAATTATTCCCTACAATATTTTCTTTTTTAAGTTTTAAATAATAATTACTAACACTAAAACCTTTTTCTAATGAAAATTCTTAACACATCCGGTTTCCTTAAAGCATCTATCATGGTAATGTTTTTTTTGGGGTACGTTGCCCACTCCCAAATCTATTTTACCTTTGCAAATGCCCAGAACACCAATGACGGTAGTTTTGATTATTACGAAGTGGATGTGATGATACATAAACCTGGTAAGCCTGAAATCGAACTGGGCTCAGGCGAGTTGTTTTTTTTATATAACACTGCCGCCTTTGGTAACAGCATTAATGCCAATGGAGCATTTGAAGTGACACATCCTTACCCTGGTTATATCTGCGGAGAATATTCTGGAAATTTCTACAATTATACTGGATTTACAACCAATGACGATACCGATTTTAGGGTATCATGGAAGTTTAGTCCTGTTGGAGTTGCGTTTGCACCAAATGTGAACGGCACACCTGCAAAGTTGTGCCATGTAAAAGTTAAGTATGTAGATGTGGGGCAGGACCCTATGTTCCGATTTGAGAAAGGCAATGCGTATGACGACCGATTCTATACGGATTGTCCAAATAATGGTGGGTGGAATGATTGTAACCTTGGCTATCCTATTCACCTAACTCCCGATTATTTTGATAGTTCTGGCTCCACATTATCTAACAAAGATTTTGAGACTTTAACAGGTCTTTCTATATATCCCAATCCAACAACTGGTATACTGAATGTCAAAGGTGATGTTAGCAAATTACGGATTGTAGAGATGTATTCCGTTATTGGTAAACTTGTTATGGGTGCTAAAGATAACTTTAGAGTCATTGATATTTCATCATTACATGCTGGAATTTATTTCCTAAAATTTAATACTGAAGATGCAATAGGTACAGTTAAAATTATTAAGAAATAAGGAGTTTTAAGAATGGGCATGAACTGGATAAATATGCTCTGTAATTATAACTTTCTTATTGAGGTAAAAAAACAGGCTTATTTGTATAAAATTAGTTTTACAATACAAAAATCGTACAAATAATAAAATTAAAAAACCATAACGCTTTAATAATAAAGCAATTATGGTTTTTAATTGTGGAGTCGGAGAGAATCGAACTCTCGTCCAAACAAGTAATTAAAGAGCTTTCTACACGTTTAGTTTTTTCATGGTTTTCGATTGTAAGCTGATAAAAAACACTCTACTTACAACTTATCTTTTTTAGTTTCAAATAGTCATCAAAGCGCTAACTATTCTATGTTAACTTTTACGATGCCTCTAATTAGAACGCCGTTAACCAAGGCTTTCAAGAGACATTTAGCTTTCCTACCTAGTAGGACGAGGCTTTATCTTACTATAATTCAGATTAAGCAGCTAAAGCGTAGTTATTCTCGCCGTTTAAAGTTTGACCTAGCCTTTTACGTGTTTCAATGTCATTACACGACGTGCTTACTGTTCAATTAATCTCGCTGTCAAAACCAGTCGACCCCATTTTATGAAGCCTTCAAAAATTGAAAGTGTGCAAAGTTAGTGAAAAGTTTGTTTAAGCTCACAATTCACTTTATTTTCGTGCAAAATTTATACCAAGTTATTTTATGAAATTTGCCATTATAAAAGAACGTAAAAACCCACCTGACAGACGAGTCGTTTTTTCACCAGAAAAACTTGCCGAAGCCAGAGCACAATTTCCCGAAGCAGAGTTTATTGTTGAGTCTTCAGATATACGTATATTCCCAGATTTGGATTACCAAAGATTAGGATTTACAGTTACAGACAATGTGTTTGATTGTGATGTCATGATAGGTGTAAAGGAAGTGCCAATAGAAAATTTAATTCCGAATAAAAAATATTTTTTCTTTTCGCATACTATAAAAAAACAGCCATATAATAGAGAACTTCTTAAAGCTATTTTAGATAAAAATATTGAGCTTTATGACCACGAAACCATTGTAGACCAACAAGGATTCCGCCTAATTGGTTTTGGTCGATATGCTGGAATTGTTGGGGCTTATAACGGGTTTAGAGCTTGGGGTTTAAAGTACAACTCTTGGTATTTACCCAAAGTAGAGGCATTACCAGACCAATTAGCTTTAATTGCGGAATTGAAAAAAATCACACTTCCTACTTTTAAAATTTTACTTACTGGTAATGGAAAAGTAGCTAGAGGCGCAAAAGAAATGTTAGATGCTATAAAGATCAAAGAGGTTTCCGTAGATGATTATTTACACAAAGATTTTGAAGAAGCTGTGTATTGCAATATTGATGTACTTGATTATAGCAAAAGAAAAGATGGAAACGTGATTGACATGTTTGATTTTTTCGATAACCCAAAAGAGTATGTGTCAGATTTTATGCGCTTTACCAAAGTGACAGATTTTTTTATTGCTGGTCATTTTTACGGAGATGGTGCACCATTTCTTTTTACAAGAGAAGATGCAAAATCTAGAGATTTTAATATAAAAGTTGTGGCCGATGTGAGTTGTGATATTGATGGACCTGTAGCCACAACAATTAGAGCATCAACTATTGCAGAACCAATTTATGGTTATAATCCAAAAACTGAAAAGGAAGTTGATTATAAAAATATAAATGCCATTGCTGTTATGGCTGTAGATAATTTGCCATGCGAATTACCTAAAGATGCCAGTGAAGGTTTTGGTGAGATGTTTCTAAAGTATGTAATTCCATCATTTTTTAATAAGGATGCTGAAGGTATTTTACAACGTGCTAAAATCACTTCATCAAAAGGAAAACTTACTGATAGATTTTCTTACCTTCAGGATTATGTTGATGGTTTGGAGTAAGATACTTTATTTTCTATAATAGTAATTGTGATCACTCCAAGAGTATAAGCAATTAAATCACCAATTTGAAAAGTGCTTCCCAAAATCAGTTTGGCAATTAGGTTGTTTTGAAGATTTATTATGCCAATAAGGTTGAATAGTTGTGAGAATTCTACAGCAAATGCGAAAATTAAAACTCCAAAAGCCGCAATTATTGGTTTAACGTTTAGAAAGCTTTTAACAAAACAATACACAAGCATCACCACTAAAAAATCGCCAAAAGTAAAACGTATGAAGCCTTTTGAAAAAAAGCAAACAATGGCTGTTTCAACAAATAGTAGAATTAAAAAAAGTAAAAAATAAGTTTTATTGAAATATATTTTCAATTCATTAATTTAAAAGTTGAGAAATAAGTGAAACCCTCATGACTCTGGTCAATGATAGTGCTAATAATAATGTAGCTAGCGTTATTAAGTATCCCAATGTAGTTATTGGTTTTTTGCATGGTTGATGAGTTTAATTTGATCGAAAACATATTTGTAGAAAATAGAGCGATTGATGTTTCTTGCAATTTGTAAATTACTAATTAATTTTAAATTTGCTGGATAAATTTTAATTCTTGAATCCAGCAGAAGAATACATACTCAATCAACCAGAACCTTATCGTTCTATTTTGATGCATATACAAGTTATTATAGAGCATACAATTCCTAATATTGAAATGAAATATAAGTGGCGAATTCCATGTTATTATCTGGGAGAAACACCTATGTGTTACTTAAATGCGAGTCACAAAAATCAGTTTGTAGATGTGGCGTTTTGGCATTCTGCTTATCTTTCAAAATTTGATGAATATCTGGTTAGTGAAAATCGTAAAGTTGTTAAGTCCTTACGATATAAATCATTAGAAGATATTAATGAAGATATTTTTATTACTATTCTTCGTGAAGCGGAAAAACAGAAAGGCAAATCATTTTACAGTAAATAAACTAAAGGTTGTTTATTGTTTTTCTAATCGCCACCAAGTTAGTTAGTAATTTCTCTAAATGATCTAGATGTAGCATATTAGCACCATCACTTTTTGCATTAGCTGGATCAAAATGGGTCTCAATAAATAAGCCATCAACATGGTTTACAATTCCGGCTCGGGCAATGGTTTCTATCATATCTGGTCTTCCTCCAGTAACACCACTAGATTGATTTGGTTGTTGTAAAGAATGTGTAACATCCAATACTGTCGGTGCAAATTGTCTCATGGTAGGAATACCTCTAAAATCGACAATCATATCTTGATAACCAAACATAGTACCTCTGTCGGTAATCCAAGCCTTATTATTGCCAGCATCCTTCACTTTTTGAACAGCGTGTTTCATGGCTTCTGGACTCATAAACTGTCCTTTTTTCAGATTCACAACTTTGCCAGTTTCTGCAGCTGCAACAACAAGATCTGTTTGTCTGACCAAAAAAGCAGGAATTTGTAATACATCTACATATTCTGCTGCTTTGTTAGCATCACTTACTTCGTGTATATCTGTAATTGTTGGAATATTAAAAGTATGAGACACTTTTTGAAGAATCTTTAATGCTTTTTCATCACCAATTCCAGTAAAACTATCTATTCTACTTCGGTTTGCTTTTTTGAAACTACCTTTAAAAACATAAGGAATCTTAAGACCATCAGTAATTTTTACAATCTTTTCAGCTATACGTAATGCCATGTCTTCACCTTCAATAGCGCAAGGACCAGCCAATAAAAAAAAGTTGTTAGAGTCAGTATATTTTAGTTTCGGTACTTCGTTAAGATTCATCACTTTGCTTTTAAAGTCGCAAAGTTACACAATTTAAAAGCTTCTTTTTAAACTATTTCTTATAATCCAAATGGCCATAATAAAATGAAAAAGGATAAAAAACCCACCAAATAAACCCATTTTCTGTAATGTAGAAAAATTGGCTAAATTTAAAATATGGCCTAAATATGCCAAAATCAAATAAGATGATAGGCAAACAAATACAGTTCCTAATGTGAAATTCAAATTTCTGTTAGGCATTATAATTTGCCAAAGAAAAGGAATACCAAGAAGTAATATAGGAAATGCAATTAAACCTTCAGTTCTATTTACGTCTGTGAACCAATAAGAAATTACAGCGATGAAATACAAATAAGGTATAAATTTTGAATATCTGTTTACAAAACCCATAATTATTAAATCGTTGTTTAAATATTAAACGATCAAACTTTTAATAAAGTTTTTCAATAAGTAAATTATAACATTTAATTAACGAAATATTATTATTTAATAGCTTGAATGTTAAAATATAACGTACCTTTGCACGCTTAAATTAAGGCAGATATGACTGATATTAAAAATATTGCAATTATTGCTCACGTAGACCATGGTAAAACAACTTTGGTTGATAAGATTATGTACCATTGTCAGCTTTTTCGTGATAACGAAAACACTGGTGATTTGATTCTTGATAACAACGATTTAGAACGAGAAAGAGGTATTACAATAGTCTCAAAGAATGTTTCTGTAGTTTATAAGGATACTAAAATTAATATCATAGATACTCCTGGTCACGCAGATTTTGGAGGAGAAGTAGAACGTGTTCTTAACATGGCTGATGGTGTACTATTATTGGTTGATGCCTTTGAAGGACCGATGCCACAAACAAGATTTGTATTGCAAAAAGCTATAGATCTTGGGTTAAAACCTTGCGTTGTAATTAATAAAGTTGATAAAGAGAATTGTACACCAGATGAAGTTCATGAAGCTGTTTTCGATTTAATGTTTGAACTTGGTGCAGAAGAATGGCAATTAGATTTTCCAACTGTTTATGGATCTGCAAAGCATAACTGGATGAGTGATGATTGGAAAAACCAAACCAATTCTATCGAGCCTCTTTTAGACATGGTAGTTGAACATGTACCTTCACCAAAGATTGAAGAAGGTACAACGCAAATGCTTATTACATCTTTAGATTATTCTTCGTTTACAGGGCGAATTGCTATTGGTAGATTACAGCGTGGAATGCTAAAGTCTAATATGCAAATTTCATTAGTAAAACGCGATGGAAAGATTGTGAAATCTAAAATAAAGGAACTGCATATTTTTGAAGGATTAGGACGTAAAAAAGTAGATGAAGTCCAAGCTGGTGATATTTGTGCCATTGTAGGATTAGAAGGTTTTGAAATAGGTGATACTATTGCAGATTTTGAAAATCCTCAAGGGTTAAAGACTATTGCTATAGATGAACCAACAATGAGCATGTTATTTACTATAAATGATTCACCTTTTTTTGGGAAGGATGGGAAATTTGTGACTTCACGTCATATTAAAGAGCGTTTATTCAAAGAATTAGAAAAGAATTTAGCACTACGTGTTGAAGAAACCGATAGTGCTGATAAGTTTATGGTTTTTGGTCGTGGAGTATTGCATTTATCTGTACTTATTGAAACCATGCGTCGTGAAGGTTATGAACTTCAAATTGGTCAGCCTCAAGTTATCATTAGAGAAATGGATGGTGTAAAATGCGAACCTGTAGAAGAAATGACTATAGATCTTCCTGAAGAAGTTTCAGGAAAAGCTATAGAAATGGTTACCATGCGAAAAGGAGAGATGTTAAGTATGGAATCTAAAGGAGAACGAATGATTTGTAAGTTTATGATTCCTTCAAGAGGTATTATTGGATTGCGCAATCAATTACTAACGGCAACTGCTGGTGAAGCAATTATGGCTCATCGGTTTAAGGAATACCAACCACTTAAAGGAGGAATTCCAGAGCGTCAAAACGGAAGTTTAGTGTCTATGGAAAAAGGTCAAGCAATTCCTTATTCTATAGATAAATTGCAAGATAGAGGTAAGTTTTTTGTTGATCCAGGAGAAAACATCTATGAAGGACAGGTTATTGGTGAAAACTCAAGAGGTGATGATATGGTTATCAATGTAACCAAAACTAAAAAGTTGAGTAATGTAAGATCTTCAGGTGCAGACGATAAAGCTAAAATCGTTCCAGCAATAAAATTTAGTTTGGAAGAAGCTTTGGAATATATTCAAAAAGATGAATATGTTGAGGTAACACCAAGCCATATTAGATTACGAAAAATACTTTTAACTGAAGTAGAGCGTAAAAGGAACAAGACAATTTAATGTATAAAAAGTGGTATATGTTATAAAAAGGAATTCAGTTTAGAATTCCTTTTTTATTTTAAAAACAAATTTTCTGTTGTATTCTAAAGAAAAATAGTATTTATTTTTAAATTATAGCCCATTGTAAAATCCCTCGTTAATAAATATTGAAAATGCTATTTTTGAATTTAATTATGTTTAATAAATTATTGATTGGGTAAATTAACAAAATACATAAATAATAAAGTATTAAATAAAGCCGCTTCATTAAATACAGTATCTGTGGCAACAAGAGTTCTTGCTGGTGTATTAACTTCTAAAGCAATTGCTGTTTTTATTGGTGCCGAAGGCTTAGCTTTAATAGGGAATTTACGTAACTTTTTAAGTTCAGTTCAGTCTGTTGCGATTTTAGGCCTTTATAATGGTGTAGTCAAGTTTATCTCGGAATTTAAAAAGCAAACAGTAGAGTTAAGTAAAACAATTTCTACTGTTTTTTATTTGGGTTTTATTGCTACGATGATAGTTTCATTTGCATGCTATTTTAATGCCGAGTATATAAATGATCTTATTTTTCCTAAGTATAGTGATTATTCTTATGTTATAAGAATTTTGGCTATTGCTCTTCCTTTTTACTCTCTAAACATGTTTGTCTTTTCTATAATGAACGGATTTTCTAAATACAGGATCCTTTTAGTTATAAATATTATTGGACAAATTTTAGGTTTATGTGTAACCTTATTGTTGATATACCAAAACAGGATTGATGGAGCTTTGGTTTCTGTGGTTATTTCAGAATCTATTATTTTCTTAATTACCTTGGTGGGAATAATAAACCAAAGAAGTCTAGTGCCTCTGGTAAAAGTTGAAAATATAAGTTTTGATTATATAAAGAAATTAAGTCCATATTCATTTATGGTATTATTTTCGGCAGTTATTTTACCAATTGTTGCTTTGATTATTAGATCTTATATCATTGATAATATTGGCTATAAAGAGGCTGGATTTTGGGAGGCTATGACAAGGATTTCAAAGTATTATCTAATGTTTATAAGTTCTTTAATGGCTTTATATATTTTGCCTAGATTTTCTGAAATTGAAGATGTTAAAGAATTTAAAAACGAGGTATTTAATTTTTATAAAAGTATTATACCAGTGTTTGCACTTGGGTTAGTGATCATTTATTTTTTAAGACCAATAATTGTTTTAGTCATTTTTTCAAATGAATTTGAACCTGTTGAAGATTTGTTTTTATGGCAACTATTGGGAGATTTTGTTAAGGTATTATCTATAGTTATTGCATATCAATTCCTAGCAAAAAAAATGTTTTGGCATTACATCATTACTGAAGCTTTTTTAGTTGTTACATTGTATTATACTAGCATATACTTTATTGATATTTATGGTGTTAAAGGAGCTACTATTGCACATTTTGTAACCTATTTAATGTATTATGGTGTAATTTTATTGATCTTTGGATCGTCTTTATTTGGGATAATAAAGGAAAAAAATGTAGAATAGTTTTTAATATAGGCTTCACTAATCATGAATAATAAATGAAGATTAGAGAATTTATAAATAACAATCTGTTATTTAAAGTTACTTCAGCAAACACTCTTTTAGTGTTTACAAGAATGGGGTTTTCTTTAATATCTCAAAAAGTACTGGCTATCTTAATTGGTGCTGAAGGAATAGCTTTAGTAGGTAACTTAAAAAATGTCATTAGTTTTTTTGAACAATTTTCTGTTTTAGGAACTTCAAATGGTTTAATAAAATTTATTTCCCAATATAAAAATGATAAAATACAATTAAAGAATCTTTTTTCAACAACTTTTATTTTTGCTGCGATAGCCACTTTAGTTTCTTTTTTAGTTTTATTTTTCTGCTCGAGCGTACTAAATGATTTTATTTTTGGAACAAATTACAGCTATGCCTATATCTTTAAAATTCTATCTTTTATTGTACCATTTATTAGTTTAAATGCCATATTATATGCATTACTTAATGGTCTTTCATCTTATAAATTATATTCAAAACTAACCTTTATTACTATTGTAGTAAGCACGGTAGTAATCATAGCCTTAACGTATTATTATGGTATAAGAGGTGCACTACTAGCCGTTATTACAATTCCTATAATTCAGTTTTTAACTTATTTTATTTTTTTTGGCAACTCTCATAAACCTTATTTCAATTTTAGAAAGTTATCTTTCTCATTGGATTTTAAAAACCAATTATTGTCTTACAGTTTCATGACTATAATCGTTATTTTAGGTATAAATTTGACTGATATAGCAATAAGAAATTTAATAGAAAACAGATTAAATATTTCAGAAGCAGGTTATTGGACAGCAATGGCATCTATTTCTAAAACTTATATGCAGTTTCCTGCGGCAATTTTTCCTTTATACATTTTACCTAGGTATGCAAAAATTAATAACACATTTACTTTTAGAAATGAAGTCAAAAAAATTTACAAACTGCTATTGCCTCTAATTGTTGTAGGTATGATTTTGGTTTTTTTGTTTAGAAATTTAATTATTCAATTGTTATATACTGAAGAGTTTTTAGTGATTGAAAGCTTTTTTAAATGGCAACTTATGGGAGATCTTATGAAGTTTATAGCCATTGTTATTTCCTATCAGTTTTTGGCTAAAAAGCAAATAGGTTATTATATTTTTACAGAACTACTGTCGGTCATATTGTTTTATGTTTTTTCGGTTTATTTTATAGACTTATATGATACTGAAGGAATTGTTATGGCACATTTTGTAAGATATATTTTATATTTTTTAGTTGTGCTTGTTATTTTGAGAAATAATTTCATTAGTAGACGTAATATATCAATATAGATTAATAATGATTATGGGTGGTTTGAATAAGGTTAAAATTCTTAAAGTTTGTTTTGCTTTTATATTATCAATAATAATTTTTTTTCTATTTGAAGTTGTTGGCAAGGAAACTAATATTGATAGAGTTTATAATCTTATTGAAAATATTTTATTTGCCTTTATATTAATTTTTATTTACACTTTACTTAACCGACATGAGGTTAAAGTAATCTTTCTGAAATTTGCCCTAGTTTTCTTTAATATTTGTTTGTTTTTAGAAACTTTTTACTATTATCATTTCAATAGTATCTTTAGTGACTCAACGATTTTTGTTATGCTTGAAACTAACGTAGCAGAGACAAAAGAATTTTTGCAAACCTACTTTAATAATGCTATACTTATTTTGAGTTTGATTACATTAATTCTCATCATTTTTCAATTTAAAATTATTAAGGGTTCGGTTGAAGAATTTGCTGTAAGCAAAAGACAAAAAATTAAACTTGTTCTTTCTATTTTAACTATCTTATTGTTTTTAAAATACACAAAATTAATAGTATTTAACGTACCATATTTAGCTGTAAGAACTCCAATTTCATATTATTCCGAAATGGATAAATTCAAAAACTATGGCAAGGACAATAAGACGGGAAAATTTTTGGAGGTAAAGCATTTTAATACAAGCCATGATAAGGAATTTTATATCATTGTCATTGGAGAATCTACAAGCAGACGCCATTTTAATTTGGATAATCTCTACTACAGAAAAACTGCACCGCTATTGAATAGTTTAAAAGAGGAGATAAAAATATTTAATAACGTTATTAGTCCCCATGCTTACACAATTGGGTCGTTATCAAAAGGGTTAACGTTAGGTAACATTGAAGATCCTGAAGGTGTATATCAAGGATCAATAATACAATTGTTAAATCAAGCAGGTTTTAGCACCTATTGGATATCGAATCAAAGACCCATTGGAATTTCAGATACTCATGTCACAAAAATAGCTAGAGGTTCTGATACAGCTATTTTTCTTAACACCAAACATACTAGTGAGCAAACACCCTATGACGAAGTTTTGTTAAAAGAGCTTAATAAAATTGCTCAAGACAGCACACAGAGAAAAGTTGTTTTTTTACACATGATTGGTGCTCACTTTTTTTATGAAAAGCGTTATCCTCCAAAATTTAATATTTATAGAGATAATCCAATAACTAAGTTCAAAAGACCAGAGGTATATAAAACTATTAATGCTTATGATAACGTGATGAGATATACAGACAGTATTCTATATGAGGTTATTAATGTTGCTAAAAAAGTATCGGCTAAAAGTTTTGTGCTTTATTTTTCTGACCATGGTCAAGAAGTTTATGACCAAATTGATTTTTTTGGGCAAACTGTTGACCAAATGATTACAAAAAACATGTATGATATACCTTTATTTTTATGGATGAATAATGCATATAGCGAAAATAAGATTATTGCGGATAATCAAGATAAAAAGTATATGACAGATGATATTTTCCATTCTATTGCAGACCTTTGTAAAGTAACCAGTCTTGAAATAGATACTACTAGAAGCATTTTTAATAGTAATTTTAAAGAAAGAAAAAGAATCATCAAAGATAGTTTGGATTATGACAGCTTATTTTTAAATAAGTAATAAATCTTGTTTTTTGTGAATAAACACAATAAGAAAATATGCATTATATGTACATCTCTTAATCATGGTGGTGCAGAGCGTGCTTCAGCCATACAATCAATAATGTTTCAAGAATTAGGGCATCAGGTTTTTATTGTAACTGTTGAATCTGGAATTGCCTATAATTACAGTGGAAATGTGTTTGATTTAGGAGTATATAAATACAAGAAAAACTCTCAATTTGGAAGAATTTCAAGGTTAATTAAATTCAAAAGATTTCTTAATAAACACAAATTTGATTTAATCGTAGACAACAGACCTAGAAATAGTGCTTATCGCGAATTATTAATTACTAAATTCATTTATAATCTTCCTACGATTTATGTGATTCATTCCTTTGAGGCAACAATAGCTTTCAATAAATATAAATGGCTAAATAAATATTTGTACAGCAATGCAAACATGGTTTGTGTTTCTAAAACAGGGACTAAAAAATTTAAAGAATTATATGCATTAAAAAATGTACATACTATTTATAATGCCTTTAATTATGATGAAATTAAAAGGCAATCGGAAGAAGAAGTGTCTTTAAGATTAGGTGATTATATAATTTATTACGGTCGAATTCAGGACAAATCAAAAAATTTAAGATTACTTCTTGAATCGTATAATAGCTCCAGATTAAAAGAAAGAAAAGTAAAGTTACTCATTTTAGGAGATGGAGAAGATACCGATTTATTAAAAACACTTTCAGAGCAACTGGGACTTAAATATTTTGTAAAAATAATCGGGTTTTCAAAAAATCCTTTTCCTTATGTTAAAAATGCATTATTCACAGTTTTAACCAGTAGATCTGAAGGTTTTGCTATGGTTATACCAGAATCTTTAAGCTTGGGAACTCCTGTTATTTCTGTTGATTGTGAAGCTGGACCTAAAGAGATCATACAGCATCAATTTAATGGCTTATTAGTTGAAAATCATAATCCAGAAGCTCTAGCTAAAGCATTTGACACCTTTATTGAAGACGAAGAGCTATACCAATTTTGTAAAAAGAATGCAAAAAATGATATAGATCAATTTTCAATTAAAAAAATTTCAAAAGATTGGCAAGTACTATTCGAAAAAATTCCGAAACCTGTTTAATTATATGCTGTTAAGTACATTTTGTTTTTAATCAGAACCCTCTGGATTTTTTTTAAAAAATGGAGTATAAATTTTGGAGAATTGATTAGTATTTTTTGTTTCAAGTTTAAATTTTTATAATTAATTTCTGTTTGAACTTTTTTGTAGAGCTCATTTTCATTGTTCATTTTACACCTTAAAACAAGAGCAAACCTATTTACATCTAAATATTTTTTTAAAGAGGGATTTTTTTCTTCCTCTTTTTTATAAGATGAAATAAAATTATATCTCGTTTCATTAAGTTCACTTTTCGATAAACTTAAATCATCATAATTATTATAAATCATCGTTGCTTTTGGGTTGAATGCAATTTCGTATTTAAGAGCAAAACGAATCCATAAATCAAGGTCTTGTCCTGTTCTCAAACTTGTATTATAGCCACCAAGTTCAATAAAGGAGGATTTTAAAAAGGCAGTGGATGATGATGATGCTATATAATTGTAAATATTTGCATCAAAAAAATCAGGAATTATCAAATGACTGGTTGCAAAATCAAAATTAAAATGGGCGTTTCGTGTTAAGTTTTTATTTAGCTTAACCTTATAATTATTACAAAATACCCCAGCATTTGGAAATGAGTCTATTAAACTTTTTAATTCAACCAAGTGATCTTCACGCCAAATATCATCTGCATCTAGAGGTGCTATATATTTTCCTTTAGCGTTTGCAATGGCTTTATTTCTTGCTACCGAAGGACCTTGATTTTCTTGCACTAAAATGTTGATCTTTGAGCTTTTTATTTGAGAAAGTATTTTTAAACTATTATCTGTACTTCCGTCGTCAACAATAACAATTTCAAAATCATCAAAAGTTTGATTTAACACACTTTTTATTGTTGCCTCAATATAGTCTTCTTTGTTGTACAATGGTGTTATTACAGAAAAAAATGGCATTATTTTTTTTGATTAATTAAACACATATAACCCAGTCTATAAAAATCGAATAAAAAAATAGAGGGATATGTTGAATTGAAATTTTTTCTCAACAATGGTTTTAAAAAGTTGAACATATAAGCAACAGGTTTTGTAAGTCCAGCCTTTTTTAAGAAATAAAATTTTATTGATAAACTTGATACTGTTTTTTTTAACTTTTTATGATTAAGCAATACCATTAAGTTTGTGATGGCCATTTCAGTTTTCTCAACAAATGATTCGGCATCATCATCGGCATTATGAATAACAGGGTTTTTTATTTTTAAAATTGAAATATTGTTTTCAATTAGTTGATTAAAAAATAAAACATCTTCATAACCATACTCTTTTATGGTGTGGTCAAATGGGAATTTAAGCATAACCTCTTTTTTAATCAAAAAATTTGAAGAACATAAATTTTTACGTTCTCTTAATTTAGTATAAAGCCATCTTAGTTTATAGGGCTTTTTTGGAGATCTCTTAAGAGGAAACATACCACCACTAATAACATCGTAGTTTTTAATTTTGATATAATTGTTGATGAAATTTTCACTTTCAGGAAAATTTCCTGCGTCAACAAATAGCAGGTCATTGTATTTTGATTCTTTGGCCAACAAATTTCTTATAGAACTTCGACCTATATTGTTTTCAAGTTCTTTAAACACACAATTTTCTATATTATTTATTTTAGAATTTTTCTTATTTAAAACTGATTTTGAACCATCATCTATGCAGATTAATTCAAAATTTATTCCAGCGCTTAATGCTTGCTTTGCAAGCTCTTTTGCAAGTGGATAAACATTATAATTATATGTTGGAATTAAAATAGAGAGCACTAATGTTTACTTATTTTTTCAAAACTAATCAATATTATACATTTGATTTCATCAATTGTTTTTTTATTTCTAAACAAATGGTACAGTAATTGTATTTTTAACTATATGAAATTGATTTACACAATTATTTTTGTTTTAATATCATTTGTTTTAACAGGACAAAATGAATTTCATGTGTATCCTCAAAACCATAAAACAACTCCTGGAAAACCAACAGGGAATGGTAGTATCCAAAATCCATGGGATTTACAAACCGCATTAAACCAGAATTCTAAAGTAATAAATGGTGGAGATGTTATTTGGCTACACGAAGGTGTTTATGATGGACGTTTTGTGAGTAATTTGCAGAGTAATATTAAACACAAACACATTACTGTTTCTTCATTTCCAAATGAGTGGGCTATTTTAAATGGTAATATTAATTCTAAAAGAACTTCTGTTTTAACAGTGTCTGGAAGTCGTGTTATTTATAAAAGTTTTGAAATAACTTGGTTAGGGGATTTTTCTAGAAAGCAAACAGAGTTAAACTTTCAAAAATCTGACGGTATAAATCACAATAGTGGTATAAACTGCAAATTTATCAACCTTATTATACATAACAATCCAGGTTCAGGTTTTGGTACATGGAAACAAACAGGCAATTCAGAAATTAATGGTTGCTTGATATTCAATAACGGTTACTATTCTGCGAAACGAGGAAGTGGAGTCGGTATCTATGCCCAAAATTCTACAGAACAAAATAAATTGATAAAGGACAACATTATTTTCAATAATTACTATAAAGGTATTGAGGTATGGTCAGACAATCGAAATGCAAAAGAACAATATGTAAAAAATATAATTTTAGAGAACAATGTAATTTTCAATAGTGCTTTAATAACTGGAACACCTCGAGATAATTTAATTATAGCAACTAACGATAATAACGGAATCAACATTGCAAAAAACATAACTGTAAAAGACAACATTTTCTATCATAATACTGCGCTTTCAAAAACTATTGAAAACAATAATGCACCTTCACTAACATTAGGGTTTAATAAAAATGCTCCAATAGAATCTATTAAAGTTTTAAACAATATTATTATAGGGAGAAAAGATGCAATTAGAATCTTGGATGTCAAATCACTACAGTTTAAAAACAATTGTGTTTACAGTGGTTTTGTGCGTTTTAGAGAGTCTACAATAAAACATATAAATCAACAAAATTGGAAATTTTCAAACAATACATATTATACAAGAAGAAATACTCCGATTAGAATTGAAGGTGTAAGAGATTATAATATTCAAGAGTGGAATAAAAAATATGGATTAGATGCGCAAACCACTTACAAGAACTTTAAAGAGTTCAATCTTAATAATGTTCTAGATATTTCACAGAATGAATACGATGAAAATAAGTATAGAGTTGTTTTGTTTGATAAAAATGAAAATGATGTCATTGTAGATTTTTCAGAATATGGAATTACCAAAGGAACTTCGTTCATAATAAAAGATGTTGAAAATTATTCAGAAGTTCTGAAGTCTGGAATTTTAGGGAATGATAAAAAAATAGTATTTCCAATGAAATTGAATAAGAATGATACAAATAAAACCCTAGATAATTTTGGAGTCTTTATTGTTGAATTTAATAATGCCGAAAATTCAAAAAAAATTGGTTTTCTAGGAAAATTCTTCAGTTGGTTGTTTTAAGACTTACGTTGTACAACTTCATATACCTGATTCTCATCACATTTTAAGGTTTTGCTCGGGTACTTAAGCAACAAAGCATAATCATGTGTGGCCATTAAAATCGTATTTCCGTTTTTGTTAATTTCCTGCAAAACTTCCATGACCTCAACGCTGGTTTGAGGATCCAGATTTCCTGTTGGTTCGTCAGCTAGGATAAGTTCAGGATTATTTAATAAGGCTCTTGCAATAGCAACACGTTGTTGCTCTCCACCAGAAAGTTCATGCGGAAATTTAAACCCTTTAGTTTTCATGCCTACTTTGGTTAATACTTCCTCAATTCTGGTGTTCATAGCTTGTTTGTCTTTCCATCCGGTAGCTTGTAGGACAAATAAAAAATTGTCATTAACTGTTCTGTCTGTAAGCAATTTAAAATCTTGAAAAACCACGCCAAGCTTACGTCTTAAAAATGGGATTTCACTTTCTTTAAGTGTT
Organism: Gilvirhabdus luticola; assembly: GCF_040117515.1. NCBI lineage: Bacteria > Pseudomonadati > Bacteroidota > Flavobacteriia > Flavobacteriales > Flavobacteriaceae > Gilvirhabdus > Gilvirhabdus luticola. The sequence continues at coordinate 35,705 of NZ_JBEEEN010000001.1, read as the reverse complement.
CTTAAATTATAATCTACAATATGACCTTCGCCTTCGGTAAGATGCAAATCACCATAAAGGGTTTTCATAAAGCTACTTTTACCACTTCCTGTTCTCCCAATTAAATAAACAAAGTCGCCTTTATTTATTTCAACATTCACATTAGATAAAACAAGGCTATTACCTTGATAAATAGAAACGTCTTTTAATTTTAAAACAGGGTTTGACATAAAAAAACATGAATTTTTTGATTGCTGTAAAAGTATGGCTTTATTATAACTTTTAAAATATTTAATAATTGCTTTTTTGGCACGATTTTTACTTTTAATAACTCGGTTTATAATTAACATTAAATTCTTGCGTTATAGCATGCAGATACAATTATCTTTGATCAAAACAACAAAAAACGAATAGTCAATGGTTAACAAAAACATATTAACCCTTTTGATCTTGATTGGGTTAAATTATCAAATGGCTGGACAACAAACAGCTGCCTACACTAGCGATTTGGTGGATTATCAAAAAGCACTATCACTTTATAACAATCAGCAATACCTGGCAGCACAATCATTATTTTATCAGGTAAATAAAACAGCAAATGAAGAGGTTCTAAAATCCGATTGCGCCTATCATATTGCAAATTGTGCGGTACGTTTAAACCAACAAAACGCTGATAGATTGGTAGAAGATTTTGTAAAGGATTATCCAACAAGCACCAAAAGAAATACTGCTTTTGTAGATGTTGGTGATTACTATTTTGAAAACTCAAAATATGCTTATGCCAGAAAGTGGTATGATAAAGTAGATGAAGAATCTCTGGCAAGAAATGAGCGTGATAAATTCTATTTCAATAATGGATATTCGGCCTTTGCAACAAAACAATATAGCGATGCAAAAAAATATTTGAGTAGAGTAGAAAATTCTCAAGAATATGGCTCTCAAAGTAAATACTATATTGGTTTTATGGCTTATGAAGGAGATGATTACGAAACAGCAAATGAGTATTTTGATCAAGTAAGTGATCAAGAACGATACAGAGAAAAATTATCATATTATCAAGCAGATCTCAATTTTAAACTTGGCAATTTTGAAAAGGCTATTGAACTTGCCAAAGAACAATTACCAATCAGTGATGAGTTAGAAGTTTCAGAGCTTAATAAAATAATTGGTGAGAGCTATTTTAATTTAGAACAATATGCAGAAGCGATTCCATATTTGTTAGAATATAAAGGAAAAAGAGGTCGTTGGAGTAATACAGATTTTTATCTTCTAGGTTATGCGCATTATATGCAGAAAGACTATGAAAAATCCATTTCAGAATTCAATAAGATTATTGATGGTAATAATGGTGTAGCTCAAAATGCCTATTACCATTTAGGAGAAAGTTATGTGCATGTTGATAAAAAACAACAAGCGTTAAACGCCTTCAGAAATGCGTCTCAAATGGATTTTGACCTTAAAATTCAGGAAGATGCATGGTTAAACTATGCCAAGATAAGTTACGAAATAGGAAACCCTTATCAATCAGTTCCGCAGGTTTTAACAGGTTATTTAAACAAATATCCTGACACGAGTTATAAAGAGGAAATTGAAACCCTTTTAATAGATTCTTACATTACCTCAAAGAATTACAAGGAAGCTATTAAACTGCTTGAAGGCAAGAAGAGTTTTGAGAATAAAGTAGCCTATCAAAAAGTGTCGTATTACAGAGGTATAGAACTATACAACGAAGGTAATTATCTTGAAGCAGAGACATTTTTCGATAAGTCATTAAATGAACCAAGAGTTGTTGAATACACTGCTAGAGCAACTTTTTGGAAAGCCGAAACAGATTATAATTTAACCAATTATGATGATGCTTTGGTTGGGTTTAAACAATTTCAGCAATTGTCACCTTCTACCTCGTTAAAGGAGAATGCCAATATAGATTATAACTTGGCTTATACATATTTCAAGCAGAAAAACTATAGACAATCCACACAATATTTTAATCAGTTTATAGGCAATCACAAAGAAGATAAAGTAAGATTGAATGATGCTTATTTAAGACTTGGCGATGGTCATTTTGTTTCGAGCGATTATCAAAGTGCTATAAACGCATACAATGAAGCCATTAAAATAAATGAAATAGAATCAGATTATGCATTCTTTCAAAAAGCCATTAGTGCAGGTTATATAGGAAAATCTTCAACTAAAATTTCAGAATTAGAGCAATTCATTTCAGATTATCCAAACTCAAAATTACGTGACGATGCTATGTATGAGTTAGGGAATTCTTATGTAAAAGTTGGCGAAACAACTAAAGCCATTCAAATGTATGACAGGTTGAACTCTGAATACAGAATGAGTTCTTTTGTTCCAAAATCGTTATTAAGGCAAGGTCTTGTGTATTATAACAATAGTGATAATGAGCGTGCCTTAAACAGATTTAAAAAAGTAGCTGGAGATTATCCTGGCTCTCCAGAAGCTGTTCAAGCCGTTTCTACAGCTAGATTGATTTATGTTGACATGGGAAGAGTTAACGAATATGCTGCTTGGGTAAAAACTTTAGATTATGTAGAGGTTACAGATGCAGATTTAGACAATACAACGTATGAAGCTGCAGAAAAGCAATATCTTGAAAATAAAACAGATAGAGCGATAACACAATTTAATGGTTACTTAAACAATTTCCCAAATGGAATTCACGCGTTGCAATCTCATTTTTATCTGGCGCAATTGTATTTCAAGAAAGGCTTAAAACAAAATGCTTCTCCACATTACAAATATTTGGTTGATGCCTCACAAAGTGAATTTACAGAAGAAGCATTATCAAGATTATCCCAAATTTATCTGGAAGACAAGAACTGGATTGATGCCATTCCTGTATTGAAACGTTTGGAAAGTGAAGCTAATTTTGAGCAGAATATTGTGTTCGCACAATCTAATTTAATGAAAGCCAACTACGAATTGCAAAATTATCAGGATGCAGTTGGTTATGCCGAAAAAGTGCTTGGTCAGTCTAAAATAGATAACAGAATAAAAAGTGATGCCAAAGTGATTATTGCTCGTTCGGCAATTCAAATGGGTGATGAAGAAAAGGCCAAAATAGCTTTTGAAGAAGTAGAGCGTATTGCTACTGGAGAACAAGCTGCAGAAGCCTTGTACTATAATGCCTACTTTAAAAATAAAGAAGGCAATTATGAAGCGTCTAATGCCAAAATCCAAAAGCTCGCAAAAGATTATTCCACCTATAAATATTATAGCGCTAAAGGTTTGATTATTATGGCAAAAAATTTCTATGCATTAGATGATGCATTTCAAGCAACCTATATTTTGGAAAGTGTTATTGAAAATTTCAAAGAGTTTGACGATGTAGTGAGTGAAGCCAAGTTAGAATTGGGTAAAATCAAAACTGAAGAGGCAAAAAGAAATTCATCAATACAAACCGAAGAAGGTAATTAATTTCATTAATCAAAAAAAAGTAATTAACTATGCGTAAGCAATTAAATATTTTAACAGGTTTTATAGGTATTCTGTGTTCATGTTTCATGTTTGCACAAGAAAGAGATAATGATACCATCAATACAGATGTAATTAATGTAGTAAAGCCATATACACCCACAATTTCTGATGCATTTAAAGTGAAAGAAACAGCGACAATAGATGATAAAGAAACGAGTATCAAAAAGGATGTGAAATACAATATTTTTTCATTTCCTGTGGCGTCAACTTTTACACCAGCAAAAGGTAAAGCAGCTGTAGTAGAAAAAGCTCCATCAGCAAAACTTTATGATAATTACATGACTTTGGGTGTTGGTACTTATACTACGTTTCTTGGTGAATTGTATTTAAATCATGCTATAAACCGCACTGAAAGTGTTGGAGGTTATATTAGCCATCATTCATCTGCAGGAGGTATTGATAATATATTGTTAGATGACAATTTTTACAATTCAAAGATTAATGCCAATTATTCAAAAACCTTGAGAGACCTTACCTGGAATTTTGAAGCTGGATTCCAACAGCAGCGTTACAATTGGTATGGTTTACCACAACCTTTATTTGACGACACTACTGCTGATATGGTTGACCCTGAACATTCGTTTTATGGATTTCATTTGGGAAGTGATATTTCTTTTAACGACACTCATTTTAATTCAGGTAGCGTGTTGTTTAGACATTTTGGAGACAACCAAGGTTCTGGCGAAAATAGGTTTGTCTTAAAGTCTGAAGTAGATGTCCCAATAAATGGAGAAGAAATTTCTACAGAAATTAAATTTGAATATTTAAAAGGACACTTTGATAGAAATTATATATCTGAAGATGAATTGAAATATGGCAATTTTCAGGTTGGTTTGTCACCAACATACCAAATTAAGCAAGATGATTTAACTGTTAATTTAGGGGTCTCTTTTTATTATTTGAATGATACAGAAGGTGGAAGAAACAAATTCTACATTTATCCAAACTTTACTGGATCTTACAGATTGGTCAATGATGTTTTAATTGCTTATGGAGGTATTCAAGGAGGTCTTGTTCAGAATACATATCATGGCTTTGCATCAGAGAATCCATTTGTATCTCCAACATTGTTTTTAATGCCTACAGATCAACAATATGACGCATTTGTTGGTTTAAAAGGGAAAGTATCAAATAACATGAGCTATAATTTTAAAGGAAAATATATAGCGGAGCGCAACAAAGCCATGTTTATTAATAATGATATTACTTCTGGTACGGAAGATTATATGTATGGTAATTCATTCGGAATTGTTTATGATGATGTTGATACATTTAGCATTGCTGGAGAAATTAATGTAGATGTTAGCCGAAATTTTAAATTGGTTCTAAAAGCTGAATATTTTAGTTATAATGTCAAAGGTGATAATGAAGCATGGAATTTACCAGATGTACAAGCTTCATTGTTTATGGATTACCAAATAGATGAACATTGGTTTACAGGAGCAAACTTGTTTTATGTTGGTGAAAGAAAGGACCAATTCTTTTACAATGACATCATGTTCCCATCAACGCCACAAACCATTGTTTTAGAAAGTTATTTTGATGCCAATGTACATTTAGGGTATCACATTAATGATAAGATTTCAGTATTTGCCAAAGCCAATAATCTTGCTGACAAACAATATGAGCGTTGGCAGAATTTCCCAACACAGGGTTTGCAACTATTAGCTGGAGCAACCTTTAAATTTGATTTCTAAAATACAATAGAAATGATTAATAGCGAACAAAAGCGTTACAATTTGTAACGCTTTTGTTATTTTTACCCGAAACATAACCAAATATGAAATATGTACTTTCTATAATACTTGTAGTTTTTTTTACATCATGTCAAAAGAAACAAAAAGTAGACTCTATTGTAATCAATGCTAATGTTTATACTGTTAATGAAAAATTTGATAAAGCTGAATCTTTTGCCATAAAAGATGGAAAATTTGTTGAGATTGGAAGTTCTGAAGATATTCAAAACAGCTTTGAAGCAGATACCATTGTAGATGCTAAAAATCAAACTATTGTGCCTGGTTTTATAGATGCACATTGTCATTTTTATGGTTTGGGTTTAGACCAAAAATCGGTGAACCTTGTAGGTACAAAAAGTTTTGATGAAGTTGTTCAACGTATTGTTGATTTTCAAAATGAAAATGATTTAAAATTCATAAAAGGTTTTGGTTGGGATCAAAATGATTGGGATGTTAAAGAATTTCCTAACAATAAACTTCTAAATGCCTTATTTCCAGAAACACCAATTAGCATAACTCGTATTGATGGGCATGCTATTTTATGTAATCAGGCAGCTTTAGAATTAGGAAATGTAAATACTAATAGTAAAATTGAAGGGGGAGAAGTTGTTTTAGAAAATGGAGAATTAACAGGTGTTTTGGTTGATAATGCAGAATTTTTAGTAATGAATTTTTGGCCAAAAGTTAATCGAGACGATACAGTTGAAGCGTTATTAGATGCTCAAAAAATTTGCACCAATTTAGGCTTGACCACAGTTGATGATGCTGGATTGAATAGAAATACCATTGAAATAATAGATAGTTTACAACAAGCAGGCGATTTAAAAATACGTGTGTATGCAATGGTTTCAGCATCCAAAAAGAATTTAGATTACTATCTGAATAAAGGTATTATCAAAACAGATAAGTTAAATGTTCGATCGTTTAAATTTTATTCAGATGGAGCTTTAGGATCACGAGGTGCTTTATTGAAAGAATCTTATAGTGATAGTCCAAATACATTTGGATTGCCAGTAACATCTCTTGAGGACCTTGAATCTGATGCACAGCGCGTAGCAAATTCAGAATATCAAATGAATACGCATGCCATTGGAGATTCAGCAAATCATATTGTGTTACAAACCTACAAAAAGGTATTGCAGGGACAATCAGACAGACGCTGGAGAATAGAACATGCTCAAGTAGTTTCTCCGAAAGACTTTCAATATTTTGATGATATTATTCCGTCAATACAGCCAACACATGCTACAAGCGATATGTATTGGGCTGAAGACCGTGTAGGAGCCGAACGTATTAAAGGGGCTTATGCATTTAAAGACCTTTTAAATGTGAATGGGCGAGTGGCTTTAGGCACGGATTTTCCAGTAGAACATGTAAGTCCGTTTTATACGTTTTATGCAGCAGTAGCTAGAAAGGATTTGGAAGGTTATCCGGATTTAGGTTATCAGATGGAAAATGCATTAACCAGAGAAGAAGCTTTAAAGGGTATGACCATTTGGGCGGCATATTCCAATTTTGAAGAAAACGAAAAAGGAAGTATTGAAGTTGGAAAATTTGCAGATTTCATCATTCTTAATGAAGATATTATGGAAGTTGAAGAAGCTCAACTTCCTTATATAGAAGTTGTCAATACTTTTATTGAAGGCGAGGCTCAAAAGAAATAATCCTAGCCAAATAATCAAAATGCTCACCTTCAAGAACAAGTTCACATTTTAAACCAACTTTTTTACAAGCTGATTTTAGATTTTCAAAATCAATGTACATCCAAGGAAAAGACTCACTTTCTCCTTTATAACTTATATGGTATTCCAATTCACCATAATAGTTGGCATTGGCATTTACCCAATAACCACCATCATCATCTTCGTACATATATTTGATATCAGACGAGTCGATTAAAATTTGTCCATTTGGTTTCAATAAAGATTTTAAATGCTGAAGAACTTCTGGTGTTTTATCTAAATTCTTAAAAAAACCAGAACCATTCATAAGCATTAAAATGGTATCGAATGTTTCAGTTTCATTTGTGATATCAAGAACAAAAACATTTTTTAATCCTCTTTGTTTGCAGACTTCAATAGCTCCTTTCGAAACATCTATGGACTTTACTTTCACCCCTTTTTCTTGAAGATATAAACTGTGATTTCCTGCACCACAACCAATATCCAAAACTTTTCCTTTAGAAAGCTGAAGTGCTTTTTGTTCCAATTTTGGCATTTCAGAAAAACTTCGGAATAAATAGGGAAGAGATAAGACATCTTCATCAGAAATACTTGTGGACGTTATGATGTCTTCTGTATAATTTCCGTTTTGATAGTCAAGTAAAGCTTTCCCGAAAAGGTCTTTCATTTACAATTATTGTCATGCTGAACTTGATTCAGCATCTCATTAAAAATAGTATTTTTACACCATGCAAGACTTTTTAGAAAATCTGCCAAAGCTGGCCAAAGATAAACATAATGATAACAAGAAATTCTTTGTAAAGCTAAAAAAGAAACCACCAAAAGATCTGGATTATGTCATGCAGGAATTACATGATGAAGAATTTGAAAGAACAGATTGCCTAACCTGTGCCAATTGCTGTAAAACTGCAGGACCTTTGTTTACAGATAAAGATATTGAACGCATTGCAAAACATTTTAAACAAAAACTACAACAATTTATTGAACAGTATTTAAGAATAGATGAAGAAAACGATTATGTTTTGCAGAGTGTACCTTGCTCATTTTTAGGAGCTGATAATTATTGTTCTATTTACGAGGTTAGACCCAAAGCTTGTAGAGAATTTCCACATACAGACCGAAAAAAGTTTCAACAGATTTCTAATTTAACATTAAAAAATGTGGCCATTTGTCCAGCAGCTTACAATATTGTTGAAGAAATGAAAAAACGAATAAAATAATTATATTTAAACTTAAATTTCATTTAACGAATTGGAAACTGTCATTACCTATTTTGAAACCATTGCACCGCATCATAGAGTGTTGCTAATTGCAGGTGGATTGACTTTTTTTTGGCTTATTGAAGGCGGAATACCATTGTTTAGATTTAAATATAACAAATGGAAACATGCAATTCCTAATTTGTTTTTTAATTTAACATTGATGATTATCAATTTCCCATTAGCTTTTCTATTATTGAATACATCCGATTGGGTAGTTGCTAATAATTTTGGCATTATTAATTGGTTGCCAGAAATGCCTTTGTGGTTATATGCATTTCTTGGTGTCTTGTTTTTAGATTTTTTTGGTGCATATTTACCTCATTATATTGAGCATAAAGTAAAACCATTATGGATGATACATTTAGTGCATCATACAGACCATAAGGTGGATACAACAACAGCCAACAGACATCATCCTTTAGAAAGTTTTATAAGGTTTTTCTTTACATTAATAGGTGTTTTTGTCGTAGGTGTACCAATAGGATTGGTTATGCTATATCAAACAATTTCTGTAATTGCAACACAATTTAGCCATGCAAATATCAAACTACCTAAAAAGGTTGACCATACGTTGAGTTACTTTTTGGTGTCACCAGATATGCATAAAGTTCACCATCATTATGTGTTGCCTTATACAGATTCTAATTATGGTAATATTTTTTCAATTTGGGATAGGTTATTAGGAACTTATAAGAAGCTAGATACGGACAAAATAGTATATGGTGTTGATGTCTTTCCAGATGAAATAGAAAATGGAAAGATTTGGACATTACTAAAACAACCGTTTCAGAAGTATCAGAAACCAACAATAATGCCTGAAGATAAATAATCTGTCATTCAAAACACAGTGAAGTATTTCATCAAAATAAGCCTCATCATTTTAATACTGAATATGAGTTGTAATGAAAAACAAGAAGTAGATATTCAAGGCCATCGTGGTTGTAGAGGACTACTTCCAGAAAATTCGCTTCCAGCATTTAAAAAGGCAATTGAACTTGGTGTGAATACACTCGAACTGGATTTAGCAATCTCCAAAGACAAACAGGTTGTTGTTTCTCACGAACCTTTTATGAATCATCTAATTTGTTTGGATGCGGAAGGCAATGAAATTTCTGAAGAGGATGAAATAACGTATAACTTCTATCAAATGACTTACGATTCAATCAAGCAATTTGATTGTGGTTCAAAATATTTTGAGCGTTTTCCAAAACAAAAAAAAATGAAGGTTAACAAACCTTTGTTAAGCGAAGTTTTTGAGCTTTCCGAAGAACTCAATTCAAATATTAGGTATAATATTGAAATTAAGTCTCACCCTAAATATGATACTATTTTCACCCCAAAACCTAAAGAATTTGTGAACTTGGTTTTAAAAGTGATTAATAATTATAATGTTTTTAACAGAGTAAATTTGCAATCTTTTGATGTAAGAACTTTAGAAGAAATTAAACGTCAATCACTAAAAATGAAAGTCGCATTATTAGTGGATGAAAACGAATCCATTGAAACAAAACTGAATTCATTGAGTTTTAAACCAGAAATTATTAGCCCTTATTTTAAATTATTGAATATAGAAAATGTGGAAACATACCAAAAACATGGTTTTCAAATCATTCCTTGGACAGTCAATGACATTGATGATATGAATACTATGATTGATTTAAATGTAGATGGTATTATTACAGATTACCCAGATAGATTAATAGTGCTAATCAATAAAAATTAGCTCAAGTTCTTCACCAATATCTCTGATAGGTGCTTGTGATAAATTTGTTAGAATACTAATCACAATATTCTCTTCAGGATACATCCTTAATAAAGTTGAAGCACCAACGCCGCCACCAGTATGACCATATATTGATGTTTCTTTTTTGGTCTTTCCGATGCCAAACCCAATGCCATAGTTTGTACTTTCACCAGAATCGAGAGTTAAAGGTGTTACCAGTTCTTTTAATGAAGCTTCTGATAATATTTCTGGTGAAATAATTTCATTGCCAAATTTCACTAAATCTTCTGAAGCTGATAAAAAACCACCTCCTGCAACTTTATGTTCATTACTAACGGTAGGACCTAAAACAATTTTGTTTGCATATGTTTTTCGATAAAATTGTGTTCTGTTTGGCATATTTGAATCTGAAAGATCTAACGTAGTATAATCCATTTTTAAAGGCTTAAAAATAGTTTCTTGCATGTAATCGTTAAATGGTGTTTGTGCAGCATTTTGCACAACAACGCTTAATAAATTCCAACCATAAGTACTATAACTAAAATCACTTCCAGGCTTAAATTTTAAAGGATCGTCTTTAAAAATATCAAGCCCTTCGACAATGGTCATTTTTTTGTTTAAAATAAATTCTTGACCATTATAATGCCGTATACCAGCAATATGACCAGCAACTTGCCGAACTGTAAAGTCAAACTTTTTCTTTGGAAATTCAGGAATATATGTATAAATACTTTCATCAAAATCAAGTTTTCTGTCATCTACTAATTTAGCCAAGGCGGCAGCAGTAATTGGTTTTGATATACTTGCAATACGGAATTGTGTTTCACTAGGAGACACTTCAGTTTTTAATTCAATATTAGAATAGCCAAAACCTTCAGACCAAATAATTTTTCCATTTTTGGAAACAGAAATTGCCATACCAGGAATATTATTTTTATTTAAAAATGCTTCAGCGATTTCTTTGGCAGTTTTTATTTTTTCGTCTTGAAGGCTCCCAAGAGATTGCCCAAAACCAAATGAAAGGTTTATGAATAGTAAAAGTGAAATGAGTTTTTTCATAAGTTATAAATTAAATTTTGTCATTCTTGCCTTTCGACTATCACTCAAGATAAACTATAGCAGGAATCCATTATTCATACATTAAATACTTTTCACGAATAAGTTTAAAAGTATCTATTCCAGATTTCCAAGTTTTCTTAATTTCAGTTTCGCTCAAACCAGCTTCAATTTGTTTTTGGAGTTTATCTGTCCCAGCATGTTTTGTAAAGTTAGCCGCATTAAATACTAAAGATTTATCTGTAGCATTATTGTAAACCTTTATCAACCATTTAAGAGAGACTTCATCCTTTGCCTTTATATCTTTTAAATCTTCGCCATAACACAATACATCTTTATGTTTTGGGCTTTTTGCGCCAAAATTCTCAATAGGAGTATAAGTAAAAGTAAAAATATTTTTATCTAAAAAAGGTGCACCGAAACGTTGAAACTGAAACTCTGTTCCTCTGCCAGCATTAATATTGGTGCCTTCAAATAACCCTAAACTAGGATATAATTTTATCGATTGATCATTAGGAAGATTTGGCGAAGGTCTAATAGGTAAACTATAATTATAGTCATGGGTATAATTTTCAACTGGAATGATAGTAATATCACATTGAACTCCATTCTCTAGCCAATGTTCACCATTAATCATTTGTGCATATTCACCAATGGACATTCCGTGTACTAAAGGTATTGGATGCATGCCTAAAAAACTTTTATTTTCAATTTCTAATGTTGGTCCATCAACATAGTTCCCATTTGGATTAGGTCTGTCTAAAACAATCACAGGAATGTTTGCTTCAGCGCAAGCTTCCATAATATAATGTAATGTTGAAATGTAGGTGTAAAACCGAACTCCAACATCTTGAATATCGAATATCACAATGTCAATATTTTTAATCTGTTCCATTGTTGGCTTTCTGTTTTTCCCATAAAGTGAAACAATAGGTAATCGAGTTTTTGTATCAATTCCATCTTTAACCTTTTCGCCTGCATCTGCCGTACCACGAAAGCCATGTTCCGGTGAGAATACCTTTTTAACCTCAATATTCAATGAGACCAAAGAGTCCACCAAATGTGTGTAAGAACCATCATTTTTAAACAAAACACTAGTCTGATTGGCAACAATACCAACTCGTTTTCCGTTTAAAAAAGGCAAGTATTTTTCAGTTTGATTTGCACCAACAATAACTGGTTTGTCATTCTGAACCTGATGCAGAATCTCATTATTATTAACGATTTCAGATTTCGATTTAGAACCATAAGAAATCATCACGAAAACAAATAATAAAACTGTACTTTTGAAATTATAAAATGTCATCTATTTAATTTGAATTACGAATATTTTATAGCAAAACGCATAATTGGTAGTAAGGCGTATAAAAGTAGTATTTCGGCACCAATAATAAAAATTGGAATTGCAGCAATTGCTATTGGTATTGTAGTTATGATGATTGCCATTGCAACAGGAATAGGTCTTCAGCAAAAAATACGTGATAAAGTGGTGGCATTTAATGGTCATGTTACTATTTCTAATTTTGATAGTAACAACTCGCAAGAAAGTGTTATTCCTATTTCTTCCAATCAAGAATTTTATCCAGAGTTTAAATCGGTTGATGGTGTGAAACACATTCAGGCTGTGGCTACCAAATTTGGAGTGATCAGAACTGAAAAAGATTTTGAAGGTGTTATTTTAAAGGGTGTTGGTGCAGATTATGACTGGAGTTACTTTAAAGATTTTCTGGTTGTAGGGCGTTTGCCAGATTTTACCCAAAAACGAAATGAAGATATTTTAATCTCTGAATATTTAGCTAAAAGATTGAATTTTAAATTGGGAGATAAATTTCAAACTTATTTTGTAAAAGACGACCCCAACAAATCGCCAAATATTATTGGTTATACTATTGTTGGAATCTATAATTCCGGATTTCAGGATTTTGATGCCACGTATATGATTGGAGATATAAGACATCTGCAACGCATTAACAATTGGGAGAAAGACCAAATCGGAAACTTTGAAGTATTTATTGATGATTATAATGAACTTCAACAAAAAGGTAAAGAAATATATCAGAACACACCATCTACTTTAAATACACAAACCATTACAGATAAGTATTATTCCATTTTTGAGTGGATTAGAATTTTTGACACCAACATTTATGCTATTATTGGGGTTATGATTTTGGTGGCAGGAATCAATATGATCACAGCCTTGCTTGTATTGATCCTTGAGCGTACTCAAATGATAGGTATTTTAAAATCGTTAGGAAGCCGAAATTGGAGTATTCGAAAAATGTTTTTATATAATGCTGCTTATCTGATTTTTGTTGGTTTGTTTTGGGGTAATTTAATTGGATTGGGTTTATTGTTTGCACAAAAATATTTTAAACTATTTCCGTTAGATCCTAGTGTGTATTATGTTACAGAAGCGCCTGTGTATATTAACATAGGCTATATTATAGCTTTAAATATTGGAACATTGGTATTGTGCTTGGTTATGTTATTGTTGCCTTCGTATATGATTACAAAGATTTCACCAGTTAAGGCAATTCGGTTTGAGTAACTACTAACTATTAAATAAATGCCAAATTAAACTTTAAACTCTGAACTTTTGCCTTAAATTTGCACCGCAAATTAAACACATGAAATACGCCAAAAACATCCTTGAAACTATTGGTAATACACCTTTGGTAAAATTGAATAAACTTACAGAAAAGTTACCATGTTTGGTATTAGCCAAATACGAACCGTTCAATCCAGGAAACTCCACAAAAGATAGAATGGCGCTTAAAATGATTGAAGATGCAGAAGCAGATGGTCGGTTAAAACCAGGAGGAACTATTATTGAAGGTACATCTGGAAACACTGGAATGGGTTTGGCATTGGCTGCCATAGTAAAAGGTTACAAGTGTATTTTTGTAATTAACGACAAGCAATCTAAAGAAAAGGTAGATGTTTTAAAAGCGTTTGGAGCCCAGGTTATTGTATGCCCAACGGATGTTGCTCCAGAAGACCCACGTTCATATTATTCTGTGTCTAAACGTTTAGGTGAAGAAACACCAAATTCGTGGTATGTTAACCAATACGATAATCCAAGTAACACACAAGCACATTACGAAAGTACAGGACCAGAAATCTGGAAACAAACCGATGGTAAGATCACACATTTTGTGGTTGGTGTTGGAACAGGAGGTACTGTTACTGGTATTGGAAAGTATTTAAAAGAACAAAACCCCAACATTAAAGTTTGGGGCGTTGACACTTACGGTAGTGTCTTTAAAAAGTATCATGAAACGGGCATTTTTGATGAAAATGAAATCTACCCTTATGTAACAGAAGGTATTGGTGAAGATATCTTACCAAAGAATGTAGATTTTAGTGTTATAGATGGGTTTACCAAAGTAACGGATAAAGATGCAGCTATTTATACACAACGTTTAGCTAAAGAAGAAGCCATGTTTTTGGGCAACTCTGCCGGTGCAGCCATAAAAGGTGTTTTGCAATTGGAGGAACATTTTACAAAAGAGGATGTTGTTGTGGTCTTATTTCATGACCATGGTAGCCGATATGTTGGTAAAATGTTCAATGACGATTGGATGAAAAAGCAAGGTTTTCTGGATTAAAATAGTAGTATTTATAATACTGTATTTTTTGGTTGTTCAATAGTTTATATCTACAATTATGTTAAGAAATAATATGAAACTAAACTATTTTGTATTCATAATTAGCATTGTTAATTTTTTATTATTTCATTTCACCTTTTTTAAATTCGTATTCAATAATCTAGATTATAAAAGCTTAAACGGAATTACCATTATCATAAGTTTAGTAATTTTAATGTTAGTTCTAAACGCATTTGTATTTTATCTTATATTTTTTCTTTCTCGATATGTTGGCAAACTTTTACTAGTATTATTTTTCATAATCAACGCCATTGCCATATATTTTATAAACACCTATAATGTTATTATTGACGAAACAATGATTGGTAATGTGCTTAATACCAATTATGAAGAGGCAAGTAGTTTCTTTTCGTTAAGGTTAATTATGTATTTAATTGTATTAGGTATAATTCCCAGCATTATTATCATTAAAATAAAGACACTTAAAGTACCATTCAAAAAATTTTTGAAAACCTTTTTGTTGACATTTGTATTTGTTCTAGCTGTAGTTTTTGCTAATACCAGTAATTGGTTATGGATTGATAAAAATTCAACAGAACTAGGAGGACTAGTCATGCCATGGTCTTATGTGGTTAATACATCACTGTTTTATATTCATAAAAGTCAAGAAAATAAAAAGGAAATTTTATTACCCAATGCAAAAATAAAAGACGCTAAAAAATCTGTTGCAGTTCTTGTTATTGGAGAATCTGCCAGAAGTGAAAACTTTTCGTTATATGGTTATGAAAGACCTACTAATCCTTTATTATCCAAAACAGAGAATGTGTACAGTTTTAATGCAACAGCTTGTGCAACCTACACGAGAGCAGGAATAAAGTGCATATTAGAACATACTAATACTAAAAAATTATATGAAGTTTTACCTAACTATTTATATAGAAATGATGTAGAGGTTATATGGAGAACTACCAATTGGGGCGAACCACCAATCCATATTAAAAACTTTTATAATAAAAAGGATTTAAGAAAAAACTGCGAAGGCGATACATGTAATTATGACGAAATACTTTTAAACGGATTAAAAGAGCAAATTTTAGCAAGTAATAAAAATAAAATTTTTATTGTTCTGCATACAAGTACTAGTCATGGACCAACATACAATAAGAAATATCCTAAAGAATTTGAAAGGTTTAAACCAGTATGCAGTAGTGTTGAACTGGGAAAATGTAGTCGTGAAGAACTTATCAATGCGTATGATAACACCATTATTTATACAGATTATATTCTATCTCGCTTAGTAGATAATTTAAAGCAATTAAAAGCTTACAATAGTATGATGCTATTTGTTTCAGATCATGGAGAATCTTTGGGTGAAAATAATTTATATATGCACGGCATACCAGCAAGTTTTGCACCTAAAGAACAATTGGAAATTCCTTTTATTGTGTGGTTATCAGACAGCTCAAAAAAACTAAAACCCTATGAAGTACTATCACAAAATCATGTTTTTAGTAGTGTCCTGAATTTTTTAGCCATAGAAAGTCCTATTTACAATGAAAGCATGAACATATTTGAATGATTGACATAGAATAATTTGGTGTACCTTTGAGTAAAATCATAATATCAAAATTTGTCTTTCAAATCGCATAACATATTAAGAATACGTGAAATTAAGATATTAACAATAATATTGATTTGTCTAATGGTAATCTCATGTACCAACGATAGTTCTAGAATTGATAATAATATTGTAAATAATGGTATTCTTGCAGATGATGAGAATATTGTAACTTGTGCTTCGTCAGAAGATTTACCAGCTCGAGATGGATCTCCTCCTGAAACAACTACAGATATACCTCATATGCAGCTTGGTGGTTTTGAACAAATACCGCAAGTAATTGAAGAATTATTTCGAAGGGTTTACTCCATACCAGGAATTGAGAATCGCGAGTCTGCTATTTTAGGATGGCGGGCATTGTGGTTAACAGAAGAAGTTAATATAGTTGTGCCTGAAGCCTTAATTAGAGATCGGGAATTTGGCCATATACATGATGATGCCAGTTTGCACATTTTTTTGGAACCAACTCGAAGTAATCAAGCAGTTTCAGCCTGTTGGGCTATTTTTCATCCATTTGCAGTGCAAAACTTACCAGAATGGAATGGTTTTGTCATGCTCTATACACCACAGTCTATTGAAGAGCTTAATGTGACATTCCAGCTTATAGTAGAAGCATTCAACTATGTCACAGGACAAAATTTAGTAGCTACTGATTATTATTAATGATAATAATCATTGAGTTTTAAAATGACTAGTTTTGATTTAATAAAATTAAAAATTTATCATCCATAACATTTCCTACTAATAGTAAATCTCCAAATGGTGCAGCAACAGTAGATGCTGACATTGTACTGCCGTCATCAAGATAAATGGTTTCAACAGTATAGTCATTTGTATTTCTATATTCTATTGTAATGATTTCTGAAGGTGAGTGTATAACCTTTCCTTTAGCATAAGACGCAAATTTTAATAGGTTAGGATGTGCACCAATATATAAATTTCCTTTGGTGTCAAATTCAATATTATCTACTCCAGTACCACAATTAATATTTTCAATAAACTCTAAAGACCCATCTGGTAAAACTGTGTACACTTTCACTAAAAATTTTCTAGGAGATGCTATAAAAAGGAGATTACGCTTTGCATCATAATTAATACCGTTAGCGTAAGAAATACCACTAGCCACTTCTCTGTAATCTTTTCCATCAAAATATATGACGTTAGAAAGAGCTAGGCCAGCATAATCTTCTAAAAGCATACCAAGACCTTTGGTGTATCCATGGTCATTTGTAAAATAAAAGCGCTCTTCATCAATCATTACTAAATCATTAGGCCTAATCATGGAAGGGTCAATCAGTGTTCTTACATGATTTAAGGTTTTGTCTTTAAGATTAAAAACTTCAATAGAGTGACCTTTTAGCGTATGGTTTATGGTCATTATTTTATAAGTGCTATCACGCTTTAACATTGATATACCATGAGGAGCAAAAGGCTTTTTAAACGATGACGTAAGCGGTCTAATATTAAATTCACCACTTTTTAACTCTATAAAATATAGGCCACCAAGTTCTTCTTTTTGTGGTGGATATTTTTGCCTTGTAGTAGAAGATACTATGGCAAAGCTATCTGCTAAGCTCACAGTTATATCTTCTGCTCCAGATAGTTCTACTTTTTTTACTATGGAACCATCAAAGTGATTTTCAATAGTTCTAAAATAACCGGTAGAAATAAATGTGTAAGTAACAAATGCAAAAAGTAAGACTATTATGAATAAAACAATTTTTTTGAGGGATTTCATAATAGCATAATTTAAATTATTCCTGAAGCTCAACAATTAGTGCCTCATCAGTTTTGGTGACTTTGGTAAGACCTAGTTTGGATAAACCTTTCATGCCTTTATCCCAACCTTTATTGCTCAAGCCAGATTGTGTTTTTAGATCAGTTAGATTCATCGTTTTTTGAGATTTTAGAATCTCAAATATAGCTTTTTCATTATCGTTTAAATCAAGCTGTTTCTTTTCAGGACGCATCTGCGGAAAGAATAAGACTTCTTGTATCGATTGTTTGTTGGTTAAGAACATGACCAGTCTGTCCATGCCAATTCCCATGCCAGAAGTTGGTGGCATACCATATTCTAGTGCGCGTAAAAAGTCATAATCTATGAACTCTGTAGCTTCGTCATCACCTTTTGCCGCGAGTTTAAGCTGATGTTCAAAACGTGCTCTTTGATCAATAGGATCGTTCAATTCAGAATATGCATTAGCAATTTCCTTACCACAAACCATGAGCTCAAAACGTTCGGTCAATTCTGGATTGGTTCTGTGTTCTTTACATAATGGTGACATTTCTTTAGGGTAGTCTGTTATAAAGGTTGGTTGGATGTAATTGCTTTCACATTTCTCTCCAAAAATCTCATCAATTAATTTGCCTTTGCCCATAGTGTCATCAACATCAACACCTAAATCTTTTGCAGCTTGCCTAATTTCACTTTCAGTTTTTCCAGTAATGTCAAAACCTGTATAATGTTTTATAGCATCTGCCATGGTTATTCTAGGGTAAGGCGCTTTAAAGTCAATCTCATGTTTTCCAAAAGTAGCTTTTGTGGTTCCGTTTACTGCAATAGCGCAATGCTCTAAAAGCTTTTCGCAGAAATCCATCATCCAGTTGTAATCTTTATAAGCTACATAAATTTCCATAGCCGTAAATTCTGGATTATGAGTTCTATCCATGCCTTCGTTTCTGAAGTTTTTGGAAAATTCGTAGACACCATCAAAACCTCCAACAATTAATCGTTTTAAATACAATTCGTTAGCAATTCGCATATATAAGGGAATATCTAAACTGTTATGATGCGTCATAAATGGTCTTGCTGCAGCACCACCAGGAATTGGCTGAAGAATAGGTGTTTCTACTTCAAAATAACCAGCATTATTAAAAAACTCGCGCATGGCGTTAAAGAGTTTTGTACGCTTTACAAAGACCTCTTTTACATGTGGATTTACAACTAAATCAGCATAACGTTGTCTGTAGCGTTGCTCGGCATCCGTAAAAGCATCATGTATTACACCGTCAGAATCTTCTCTTGGCTGTGGAAGTGGTTTTAAAGCTTTACTTAATAGTGTAAAATCTTTTACTTTAATGGTTTTTTCTCCAACCTTGGTAGTAAACAATTCTCCTTCTACACCTACAAAGTCACCAATATCTAATAGCTTTTTATAAACGTCGTTGTATTTAGATTTATCGTCGCCAGTACAAATTTCGTCTCGATTAAAATAGACTTGAATTCTGCCTTCGCTATCCTGAAGTTCGGCAAAACTCGCATTTCCTTGTATGCGTCTGGACATTAATCTACCAGCTACAATTACCTGTTTACCTTCAGAGAAAGAATCTTTTACCTGTTTTGAAGTATGGTTTACAGGAAATAAGTTTGCTGGGTAAGGATTGATTTTTAACTCACGGAGTTTGTTTAACTTTTCTCTTCTTACTAATTCTTGTTCTGAAAGCTGCATGCTAATTAATTTTGAAATGCAAAATTACATTATTTAAAAAAATTAGCACACAACTTTAATGGTAGATTTACTATTTTGAAATTCTGATTGATGAAATCGTGATTTATTCTACAGGTTTAAGGACTTCTCCTTTAATTCTTAACTCTTTAGTAGGTTCTGAAGCATTAGAGGTTAAAGTCACAGTTTTTGTGAATTTTCCAACTCTGTTAGTAGCATATTTTACAGAAATTTCTCCAGTTTCACCAGGAGCAATTACATTTTCACTATACGTTGGTACGGTACAACCACACGAACCTTTTGCATTGGTTATAACTATCGGTGCGTCTCCGACATTCGTGAATTTGAAAACACGCACACCATCTGCATCTTGTTGAATGGTTCCGTAATCTATAACGTCGGTTTCAAAAGAAAACTCACCTACTTTTTCTGATGTAGCTTCTTCTTGAGAAAAACCAAATGCAAAAATTAATAAGAATAGTGATAATACGAAATAACTTTTTTTGTTTAATTGATTGTTCATAACTGTTCGTTTTAAAATTAATACGAAAGCAAACATCCAAAATTTATCGGTAAAATTTAAGAAAATCAGGTTTGAAATGAGTACTAGTACCTAAATTATTAATCGTAACTACTTGTTAAACAATTTTTTAACTTCGCCCCTTGTTTGGACATTAAGTTTCTTATAAACGTTGTTAATGTGTGTTTTAACAGTACTTACACTTACAAAGAGAACTTCGGCAATATCTTTGTTGCTTTTATCTTCTAATAAAAGTTGAAGAATATTGTGTTCTTGTTTGGTAAGTGATGATTTTAAATTTGACTTGTTATTGTTTTTCTTTTTAATCAACCAATACAATAGGAAACCATTAAAAAGAAGAGATATTCCTAAAAAAATCAAAAGTATGGAAGACCATTTTCCAGAAGAAATTTTATCAGGTTCTTCTATACTAAATTTATCGGCATTAATTTCATTTTCATATTGTCTTAAATATACCGAATTAGGATATTGTTCACTTAATCTTAAATTTAAATCATCATAATAAGTGCTGGTTTTTAAGTCTTCTAAATAATACTCATGAAAATTATTACTTCTATCTGATAAAAAAGCATAAATAGAGAGTTCTGCTAAAGGCTCGTTTAATTGTTTACCAAAATACTGAAGCGTTTTAAACCACTTTTTATTATTAAGTTTTCTGTTGGTTTCGCTCCTGAATTCTCCATAATCAAACTTCATAACTTCCTTTAGGGAATCAATTCTTACAAAGGCGTTAGCTTTAGTATTTGTTGAGTTTATTTTACAAAATATTTGATTGTCAAAGGAAAACGGAAATGAAATAGTATCTGTATTTTTTGCAATAAACAGAATTTCTTTGCTGTCATCACAATGTCCATCAAAGTGATTTTGATTCTGTTCATCTTCTTTACAATTATCAATATGAATTCGATAAATTCTGTTGTCTGTATCTAATTGATTTCCTCTAAACTGAAAATGCCCTGAAGTATCTATTTGCTGTTTAGTAATTATCTGTTCAGAAAAAACACCTGATAATTTTCTGTAATCTTCAATTAGAGATAAATAGACGCTGTTTTCCAAATGATTTTCATCAACTTGTCCAGAAAAAGAATATTGTGCTTTTACCGAAAAAGATGAAATAAAAAACAATACGAATAGTAATTTTATATTCATAGTACGAAGCTAATACAAAATATTTTAAAAAGAAATTTCAATTTATTTCGTTGTAACAAATATGTAGTGTTAACGTCACATAAGTACATCAATCATATAAATTAATCATCATGAGTTTTTGGAGAGTCTTATTTTCTATTTTATTCCCACCTTTGGCAGTTTTCGATAAGGGTTGTGGTTCTATCCTTATTGTTTTCTTATTGACCCTTTGTGGTTGGGTGCCCGGAGTTATAGCGGCACTTGTAATATTAAATAACCCAAAGTCTTAAAACTTAAAAATGTTGTAATTTTGTAACTTATGAATAAGATTGTCGAGTTACAAGATTTAGGAAATAAAGATTATAAAGATACTTGGGATTATCAAGAATCTTTATTTAAAGATATAGTTGATCTTAAAATTAAAAATAGAAGAGAACAGACCAAAATAGAAACCCCTAATTATTTTCTTTTTGTAGAGCATCCTCATGTCTATACATTGGGCAAGAGTGGAGATATGTCTAATCTTTTAGTTGATGAAAACCAGCTAAAAGAAAAGAATGCATCGTTTTACAAAGTGAATAGAGGAGGAGACATAACCTATCATGGTCCAGGACAAATTGTAGGTTATCCTATTTTAGACTTGGATAATTTCTTTACAGATATTCACAAATACCTTCGTTTACTGGAAGAAATGATTATTCTAACGCTTGCAGAATATGGTCTTAAAGCCGAGCGAAGTCAAGGCGAAACTGGAGTTTGGTTGGATGTTGGTACACCTTTTGCCAGAAAGATTTGTGCTATGGGAGTTCGTGCCAGCCGTTGGGTAACCATGCATGGTTTTGCTTTGAATGTTAATGCCAATTTAGGTTATTTTGATAACATGATACCATGTGGTATTCGTGGTAAAGCAGTCACTTCTTTGAATGTTGAATTAGGTATACCAACAGTAGATGAATCTGAAGTTAAAGAAAAACTATTGAAACACTTTTCAAACTTATTTGAGGCAGTGGTTGTAAATGTGAAACGCCAAAGTATAACACTTTGACGTTTCTAGATAAAGGGCTGCATCGATTTGGTTATCGTTATATTTTTACAAATTCTACTCTACGATTTTGAGCTTTCCCATCAGAAGAAGTATTATCACCAACTGGTTCACTTTCGCCTTTACCTTCGGTTTGAAGTCTGTTTGAAGCAATATTATATATTTCAACAAGTGCATTTTTAACCGCGTCTGCTCGAGCTTTCGATAATGATAAATTGCTTTCATTACTCCCATCTGCATCAGTATGACCAATAATATTTAATCTTAAGTCTTCATCTTGTGAAAGTACTTGCGAGATTTGCCGAATGATACCATAAGATTGAGGTTTGATGTTTGCTGAACCTGAATCAAACAAAATACCATTAGTCGATACGCGTCCTTCACTCATTAATTTTTTTCTTAAATCTATTCCACCTTCTGCGATTTTCAAGTTTTGAATAAAGATGCGTTCTTCACCATCTTTTGTACCTAGAAGGTTGAACTTTAAAAACCCTATTTTACTTGGATCGAAAATAAATTGAGGAACATCTACATATTTCTTTTCATTTATCCACATCCTGAAACGTTTTTGATTTACAGCAATTGAAATGTGCGGATTATTAACTACTGCTTTTCTAATATCTGCTGTTACAGTTGCATTAATTTTGGTAGCTTCTGGATCTGTATTTCTTACTTGAATACCAAACGCTCCATATTGACCAAAAGGAATAGTTGCATAAGTATAAGCTTTACCATTAGAAAAGCCATTGTTATCATCTAAAGTGATGTACAATCTAGCAGTAGATGAAGTTTTCTTTCCGAGGCCTTCAGTAAATAAATCAAATTCTATAGTATACTCTTCAGGTAATTTCTCACTAACCAATGGCAAGTAAATTATTCCGTAACCAGGTTTGAATTCAAACCAGTTGCCTTCAGCTTTACTTAATTTAACAACCTCGCCAGAACCATTGGTATTCCATTTACTTGGGAAATCGCCAATGAAATCTTGATAGAAATCATCAAAAAAAATGAGTTTATCACCAGGAACAAAATCAAATTTACTGTAGATTTCTAAATTGTCTGATGCATTGGTGTCTTCAGGTGGCTCAATAATTTGGGTAGGACTTTCTTCAACTTGAGGATCATTTTGAATATCATTTGATACTTCCTTAGCATTGTCAATTTCGGTTGATTCAGAGGTTTCGTCATCGCTTCTGCCTGCTAATAACTCTTTAATGGTTACTAGGCTATACTTTAAGGCTTTTTTTGCTTTATTAATTTGTAGAGTCGCCTTGGCTTGTTTTAATGCACCTTGACCATCAAGGTCTGAAATAACGTTGGGAGCACTTGCGCTAAGGTTGGTTACATCGTTCAGGGCATCTTCCAAGAAATCAATGGCGCTATCATCTAAAGGTGTATCTGATTGTGCATAGGTTTCATACAGATATACTTTGTCATAAATATCGAAAGATTCTTTTACAAAAGTATCGGTACTAGCAACACCAACACTACTACTAGGGCGTTTTATTTTTTTTGTTTGAGCTTGAATACAATGGTTTAAGATAAAGAACAAAGCAAAGATTGTTGTTTGGTAAGGTTTGGATTTGATTTTTATCATGATTATATAATTTATTGCTAACAATAGTAAATAGTGAAGGCTATTGAACAAATTAGTTTCAGGGCTAATAATTGGCAATTAATAAATTGTGAGAGAGAACTCTAAAAGTAAAAATTATTTATTTAATAATCAAAGTGCTATCTAATTTATTTTGTAAATAAGGATACCATTGCTTTCTCCTTTAGTTATAAATTCAAGATTATTGTCTGTATCTATTTTGTCTAATACAATTTGAGAATTCCCATAAACTGGAAAATTTGACAACATTTTTGCCTGGCTATCAAAAAGGTATATTTTTTGCGCTTGAAGATCTGTTACAGAAACATATATTTTATCGTTTATATAAAATATTTTTGGTTTGCTGTAGGTACCATAATCCAACTCTACAATTCTGTCTTTAATACGTAATTTGTTTTCGTATTGAGCTACTAAAGTTTTACTTGTTGCGTCTATACTATGTAATTCAGAAATGTTTAAATTTTGAGAAGTAACATTACCTTTTTCATCTATACTTATTAATTGTCCATCTTTTGAAGTGGTTGTAAATTTGTTTTTATAGATATAGACCAATTGGTCTGAATAGTTATTTGATGTTTTAGGGTTAATTCTTGCTTTTCCAGTTCGGTTTAAAATATATAATTGGTCGTCAGTCTTAATAACTATGTAGTCCTTGCTTCCAATTCTAAAATGTTGTGGCTGCTGAATAATTTCACTTTTTGCTGATTTAAATGTAAACCCTTTGACAACTCGAGCCAAAGCATTATACATGATGACATTTTTTCCTTGTGTAACTAAAAGCCTATAATTCTTTTTGTTATCGTAATCAAATACAGATAAAGGTTGTGTAATCTCATCATTAAAATTACTAGGGAAAGGCGCTACATCATTTCCATTTCTGTCAATTAAATATATACGATGCGGTGTTGCAAACAAAAGTTGAAGCCTTCCGTTTTTGTAGATGTCAATTTGCTCTATTTTACCTAAAACTTGGCCATTAATTCTTTTTTTCCAAAGAATTTTCCCTTTGTTAGAGATTAAATACAAATTGTTGTTAATATCTTGTACAACAATTTCTTTTTCTTTGGAGTAGTGATTTGTGACAAGTTGTGGATCTATTAATAAATCTGCATCCAATTTTATGTTCAATTCTTCAGAAACAGAATATTCCAATCCTTTTTTGCTACTCTTTTTAATAACACCATTTACATGAGCAAAATTATTATCATAAACAAATTGCAAGGCAGATGCTCTATAATCATTCAAATTAATATCTAAATTTTCTTGAAGATTTTTAATTAAAATTTGTTTTAGACCTATTCCGTTTACAGCAGTTAGGAAAGAAGATTGGTCGCTCAATTGGCTTTCAATGTCTTTGTAATACTGGCCATTATCAAAAGTGGTTTTATTTTGATAACTAGAGATAATATTTTGTAGTATTTCAATTGTATCACCAAACACAAAGAAATTTTCTATAATGCAATAATGTGAAGCTTTATCGAAAGTAATAAGAGGATAAAAAACTTCTAAAAACAAATCTTTATCACTAAAACTAAAGATATCGGTCTGTCTAAAATTTGAAATAAGGCTTTGTTCTGATAACAACGCTTCTTGAGTTAAACCAGAATCTATAGAATTTAAAATAACAGCTTTTTCACCTTCTTCATAAATAATACCAACTTCCTTAATATTATCAAATAAGAATGTAGATGAATCTAATGAATCTATACGATTAAATTTGTTCAAATTTTCTTTGAATAGATTATAATCATTAAATGTGAAACTTAAAAAACCATCTGCACTTGAAGGTGTGATGGATGCCATCTGATTTTTCTGGGGAATTAAATTTTTAAAAATGTTAATTAAACTTTCACTGGAATCTTCAGCTTTGGTCACACCATTTATAAGTATTTCTTTTTGTGATATATCTATATCTACAGAAATATAATTTGATAAATGTTTTGTTTTAATTGAATCATTCACAAAAAAGGAATTGAAAGAAGTTTTGTCTTTTATATTTAATAACACAGACAATGGTTTTTCTTGATCAGAAGTGTGATATAGTTTTTCCAGTTCAGGATGTATACCTTTTTTAGTATTGGAATTTTCAATCAGTTTCAGTGATGTTGAGATCATTAAAATACTGTCGTTTATTGTACTGTAGAATACATTGTTTGTTGTATGCTTTAGAATTTTTTTGTTTTTATATGTAAGAGTTTCTCCTATATAATTCGTTAATGAATCTGTTTGTAAAATATCATGTTCGTTTTTGGTTATTAGAGTGTAGTGTGTGTAATTATTTTCATCTTTAGAAAAGCATAGAAGGGTTTTATGAGTTGGTTTAAAATATATGAATAAATCTAATTTCTGGCTTAACTCGTGATGAAAATTGGAATTTGATATTAATCCGTACATATCATTATTATTTAAACCGCTATTTAAATCATCAAAATTATCAATAGAGACTATTGCAAATGTTTCTTCAGGCACAAAATCTATAAGTTGAGTTGAAGTCGTATTGTCATATTTGCAACTGATGAATGTGATAATTAAAATAAATAAACTCCAAAATTTCATAAATTAAATGTTAACTGTTTCGGGAATAATTTAAAAGATTTTCTATGATATTTACTAATTCCGTATTTTTTTATAGCCTCACGATGTTCAACAGTAGGATAACCTTTGTTTTGTTTCCAATTATACATAGGATACTCGTTATGAATTGAACACATGTACTCATCTCTGTAAGTTTTAGCTAATATAGAAGCCGCCGCAATGTTCATATATTTAGAATCTCCTTTAATAATAGTTTTATAAGGAATGCTTTTGTAAGGATTGAATTTGTTACCATCAACAATGATAAAATCTGGTTGCATTTTTAAACTGTCAATAGCATTATGCATGGCGAGAATTGACGCCTTGAGTATATTAATGTTGTCAATTTCTTCTTGGAATACATTAGAAACAGCATATGTCAAAGAGTTTTTTTCTATCAAAACCCTTAATATCTCTCTCTTTTTCTCTGATAGTTGTTTGGAATCGTTCAATATAGAAGATTCAAACTTTTTGGGTAAGATAACCGCAGCAGCTGTAACCGGTCCAGCTAGACAGCCTCTACCAGCTTCGTCGGTACCACATTCTAATACAAAGTTTGAAAAACTTAAAGACAGCATTAATTTTTAATAATAATCAAAAATAAATTTTTATTAATTAATATCTTTTAAAAGTTTATAATTGTTAATTTTTAGTTATAAATGCAGTATTCCAAAATCGTTGCGCTTTTAACATTATTTTAAGGAATTTCTTTGTTTTATTAAGATTTTATTAAGAAGTTTGCTATTGACTAACTCAAAATAATTGTTTTATGAAAATAAAGTTAACGTGGTTGTTAATGCTATTTATGGCGTTAGCAATTCAGTTCTCTTACGGACAAGAGAAAACCATTTCTGGAACTGTAACTTCGTCTATAGACGGATTACCCTTGCCGGGAGTAAATGTAATTGTTAAAAACACTACACGAGGAGTCCAAACAGATTTTGATGGTAATTATTCAATTAATGTCAGTGAAGGCGAGGTCATTACATTTTCGTTTTTGGGAATGCAGACTTTCGAAGCTACTGTTGGGACAAGTAACACAATTGATGTAGCACTTCAAGAAGATATTGAATCTTTAACTGAAGTAGTTGTTGTAGGATTTAGCACCAAAGCAAGAGACGAATTAACATCTGCTGTTGCAAATGTGACTACCGAAGATTTAGAAAGAATTACGCCATCTGTGAGTATAGATAATATGCTACAGGGAGTTGCTTCTGGTGTTCAGGTCACCGCAAGAAATGGTAAACCAGGTAATACGGCTTATATCAGAATTCGTGGTATTGGATCTATTAACGCTGGTAATGAGCCACTTTACATTGTTGATGGAGCTACGATGAATGAAAATGATGTAAATAGTATCAACCCTAGTGATGTTGAATCTGTAAGTATCCTGAAAGATGCTGCTTCTACATCTATTTATGGTGCACGAGGAGGAAATGGAGTTGTAGTTATTACAACTAAAAGAGGTGCTAAAAATACGGATGCCATTTTTAGAATTAATTCTAGAATTGGTTGGGGAAGGAAAACCAAGGATAATTTCAAAATGATGAATGCTGAACAAAAGCTTCAGTATGAGGCTGAAATGAATGCCTATGGATTAAATGCCGGTGTTGCATCATCTATTACAACCCAAGAAGAATATGACAGGTATTTAAGTAGAGATAATGATTGGAGAGAAACACTGTTACAAGATAGCTTCATACAATCTACGGCCTTTTCCGTTACAGGTGGTGAAGAGCAAATTAGTTACTACTTCTCACTTGGATATGATGAAGAATCGGGTATTATTAGGGATTTAAATGGTTATAATCGTTTATCTGCAAGTTTAAATGTGGATTATGATGCCAAAGAATGGGCAACTATTGGGACCAGTCTAAATTTTAGTGCTTTACAAAATGAGGATCCTAGAGATATATATAATGATCAAAATCCGTTTTATGCAGCGTACGCTTATAATCCTTATGAAACATTGTATCTTTTAGATGATGATAACAATCAAATTTTAGACGACAATGGGGATCCAATAATAAATCCAACCTCGTCTGGATATCCAGTAACTTCAGAATTACGAGAAGTTCTTAATACAAGATATTACAATACTACCAGAGGAAATATTTATTTGGATTTAAAATTACATGATAATGTGTCTTGGAGAACACAAGCTTCTGGGGTCTACCAACAATATAGAAGAGAATCTTATTTAAAGCCTGGTTCTACGCTTGATTTAATTATTTTTGGTGGAACTCCAACGGGAAGTAAAACAGATAATGGTAGTTTCGACTGGACATATACCATTTTAAATAAAATTACATTTAATAAGACATTTGGTGAAAAGCACAATGTGGAGTTGACTGGTTTATCGGAATATATTAAAAACAATTTTAGAAATTATTCAGCTAATGGCCAGGGGTTTGTTGTTGGTGGACCATCGGTTTTAAATGTTGCTGCAACGCCAAATGCTGTTGGAGGAACAAGATCTGAATATGCCATTTTTTCTTTAGCGGCCAATTTAGATTATAATTACGATAATAGATATATTTTGAATGGTACTGTCAGACGTGATGGATCTTCACGATTTGGTGAAAATACGAAGTATGGTGTTTTCTACAGTGGAAGTTTTGCATGGAATATTAACAATGAAGAATTTATGGAAAGTGTAGATTTTGTAAACACTTTAAAATTAAGAGCAGCTGCTGGTACCTCTGGTAATGATCAAATAGGTAGATATGCGTCACAAACAACTTACACTTATGTGCCTTACAATGGCAATACTACTTTGGTGCCTAATAATTTTGGAGATCCAAATTTAGGTTGGGAGGAGAATTTTAATTATGGTATAGGTCTAGAGTTTGGTTTGTTCAATAACCGTGTCCGTGGTTTAGTAGATTATTATCACAGAACAACAACAAATTTACTTTTAGATGAGCAGTTAACTATTTTTACGGGGGATAATAATGTAACCGGTAATCTTGGAGAAATGGAGAATTCAGGTTGGGAATTTGAATTAGCGGTTGATGTCATTCGAAAACAAGATTTTAGATGGACTATTTCTGGTAATGTTAACTTGTATGACAATGAATTAACGAAACTTACTGGAGCAGAACCTTTATTAGATGATGATGGAAATCCTTTACCTGAAGAATTATTTACGGTTTTCAATACATCTACTATATTAAGAGTTGGGGAGGAGATCAATACATTTTATGATGTGAGGTATGCCGGTGTTAATCCGGCCAATGGAGAGGCTTTGTATTATGAAAGTGATGGTTATGGAAACCCAACTGACGTTGTGACTAATGTAAATTCCGGTAATCAAGTGGTCTTATCAGGAAAGTCTCCGCTTGCAGACATTGATGGAAGTATTACAACGAATTTTCAATATAAAGGCTTTGACTTATCTGCTAACTTTTATTTTAAAGCAGGTAACTATATATGGAATCAAGCTTGGAACTTTGACCAATTAAGTGATGGTTCTAATTCTGGTGCGAACCAAAGACTGGATGCATTCAACTACTGGAGAAACCCAGGGGATACCAATGTGTTGCCAAGACCAAATAGCAATTCGCATTTATCTTCAGATCGATTTTTAGAAAAAGGAGACTATATAAGATTACGTAGCTTACAAGTTGGTTATACATTACCTAGTGAATTTATTGATAAATTGGCCATTGAAGGATTAAGGTTTTATGTTGCGGGTACTAATATTTGGACTTATGCACCTTACTATTCGGGTGACCCAGAAGTTGGTATTGGATCGTTAGAAACGGTTAATAATGTGATTCCAGGAGAATTTTCATTGTATAGCTATCCTACAACAAGTAGTATAACATTTGGTATTGATTTAAAATTTTAAAAAAATGAAAATGAAAAAAAATATAATTTATTATTTATTTACAATAAGTATAGTTTTCGCTTCTTGTGAAAAAGATAGACTGGATTTAGCTCCATTCGATTCGGTTTCAGCTGCTACAGCTTTGAATACTGCAGGTGATTTTGAACTTGCTGTAGATGGTTTATATTACATGATGTTAAATTCCCCATACTATGGCGCTGACCTCATGTGTTTTCCAGATGTACTTGCGGATAACTTAATTTTCAATCCAGATGGCAGACAAACTCAAAAGGTATATTTTGAATGGCGTTATGATGCCAATAGTGCAAAGCGGAATTTTATGGGAGATTGTGCCGATGTCATACAACAGGCTAATTTTATTTTAGAAAATATTGACAAGTTAGATGAAGGAGATTTTAAAGATGATATCATGGCAAAAGCATTGGCAGCTAGAGCTTTATCTCATTTTGATCTGGTAAAAGTGTATGGTAAAATACCTACCCAATCTGCTGATGCTAATGGTTCTTTAGGTGTTCCATATTTAACAAGTTCAGATATAAGACAACTACCTTCTAGAAATACTGTAGGTGAGGTGTATACTAACATCATTAACGATTTAGAAATGGCCAAATCAATGATAGGTAGTGATAATGATGTCTATGGGTTTAATATTGAAGCTATCAATGGTTTGCTATCAAGAGCTTATTTGTACAACGGTAATTATTCTTCAGCAATTACTGCTGCAAATGCTGTAACAACTACAGTCTCTAGTTTTGGTAATTTTGTAGGTCTTTGGGATGACTCAAGTGCTGAAGGCGTGCTTTTTAAACTTAAGAATTTGGATTCAGAACAAGGTATAGGTGTTGGTATTCCATACAGCCAGACATTAACCGCTGGAATTTATTCAGAATATTTGGTTTCTTACTCATTTAACGAATTATTTATAGATGATGATATTAGAAAAGCAGCGTATGTGAATACAAGTGCATATAATGGCCTATTGTATAATCATGTAGCAAAATACTTATCTAGTGCTATCAATCAGGGTTCTGGTGTTGTTGATGTTAAGGTTATACGTGCAGCAGAAGTATATTTAAATAAGGCTGAAGCCTATGCTGAAATGGATCAAGATGGTATGGCATTGGCGGCTTTAGATGCTGTTAGAAGTGAAAGATATACTGATTTTGTTTCTGGTGGGGAAACTGGGCAAGATTTAAAAGATGCTATTCAATTAGAAAGACGATTAGAATTAGCCTTTGAAGGCCATCGTTTTTTTGATATAAAAAGACATGGTCTGCCAGTACAAAGAGATAATTTTGGGGAGTTTGCAGATGGTTCTGGTTCACCTGCCTTTGTGCAGACGTTGCCTTCTGGTGACTGTAGATTTCAATTGGCAATCCCTAAAGCAGAGATAGATGTTAATCCAAACATGGTACAAAATCCATGTACAAATTATTAATTGTTATGAAAAAAATTGTTTTAATTCCGGCATTAGCATTTCTTACTATATTTGCTTTCATATCATGCGACGAGTCTGATGATACGCAAATATATAGCGGAGATGAAATTGCTTATTTTGACCTTACTACTAGTATATTATTGGTTACTGCTGATAATCCTAGTATGGATATTGAAATTGTTACTACTGTAGCTACTGCTGCCGCTAGAACTTTTAATGTATCCGTTGATCCTTCATCTACAGCCATGGATGGTGTAGATTATACTTTAGCTTCTAGTACAGTTACAATACCTGCAAATGAATACAAAGGTGTTTTAACTGTAAATGGAATTTTTGATGGAGCTCTTGAAACAGGTTCAAAATTGGTTTTGAATCTAACTGGAGAAAATATTGCAGGTTTTGATACAACTTTCACATTAGATATTTTCAAATTATGCCAATCTGATTTGGCAGGGATGTATGAGGTAACTACTACCTATGGATATCATGATTTCTTGCCTGATTACAATCCTAGTACCATTATGATGGAAGTCGTTGCTATAGATGAGACCACATATTCAGTTTATGATTTTTCTGGAGGTTTATATACAGAAGGACCTTATGGCAGTGCCTATGGTACTAATTGTTGCGATTGGCCGCTAGTGTTTTCTGATATTTGCGGAAATATTAGTTGGACAGGACAAACAGACCCATGGGGAGATATTATATTACTGGATGGAGGAGTAAATGCTGTTGATTTAGGTACTGGAGTGATAACAATATCTTGGTATTGTACAGGATATGGAGAAGAAGGTGTATCAGTTTATGTGCCACAATAACCATTAATTTAAAACAGATTGTATTATGATAAATAAAATTATAAAATTAAGCTTTGTATTCTTACTATTTATTGGCCTGTCAGGTTGTGATAGTACAGATGATAATACAAGCTTTTTAGATGATAGAACGTCGGTTTCATTTTTTGCACCATCTGGATTAGCCACTTTACTTGTGAATGAGACAGGTGTTTCTTCTTACGATGTTATTATAGGAATCTCTGAACCAAAACCTCTAGATAGAGCTTTTGTGTTTTCAATTGATCCTTCTTCAACTGCAGTTGAGGGCGTTGATTTTACGATGAGTTCTAGCATGATAATACCAGCCAATTCAGTGGTTGGTAAAATTACAGTAACTGCAGACTATGGAGCATCCACATTAGAAGGTAAATCTTTAATTATTAATTTGGATTCTGTTGAAGATGCAGCATTAGGCACAACAAATAGATTCAAATTGAACATCATTAGATTTTGTCCTGTTAATGCAGAATTTTTAGGAGAGTATACATTATCAATTGTAGCTAATGGGATATTTGATACCCCTACATTCACACCTGGTTCTGTTATGGTTTATCAGGGAGATGAAGAAAATGATAGATTTTTGGTTTCTAGACCATATCCTGCATTCGGGGTATTTAATGCAATGGAATTTGACTTTAGTTTAGTTTGCGGTAAAGTAGAAGTTCCAGGAGGACAAGCCACAAATGTTGGTTGTGGCTCAAGTACAACTCTAGGGCCATTAGATACTTTAGGAACTTATGATCCTGATGACGATTCTGTTTTCGAGATTCATTTTGCAGATGATGAAGGAGGCGCTTCTTGTGGAGCACAAGCTGATGCTATAATTAGATTAACCAAAGTTTAAATAGAAACTTACATATTTTAGAGCCTGCATTTTTATTGCAGGCTTTTTTATTTGAAATATTTTTCTACACTTCACGTTCAAATACTTACTTTTGTTCACTAAAAATTAATTAATTGAAGTCCTATTTATTCTTAATATTATTTCTTCTTTTTGATGTATTGGCATTTTGCCAAGAACCAGATGGTAATATACCTAAACAATTAGATTCAACAAAAATTCAAAATCGAGTTTTAAGAGATTCCATAGATAGGACAAAAGCACTTTCAAAAGATTTGAATAATGACAAGGCTTTGATAAGCGATTATTTAATTATCTCACATAGTAATGATACGACTTTTGTAGACACTACCTTAACGATTAATAAATATTATAAGTTTAATTATTTAAGAAAAGACAATTTTGAATTATTAGCATTTTCAAATTTGGGTCAAACATATAATAATTTAGGATATAGTTTTTTTACAAATGATATGATGCCCGGTTTTGCAGCACAGTCTAAACATTTCAACTATATGCAAATTAATGATTTGTTTTATTACCATGTGCCGACTCCTTTAACAGAACTTTTATATAAAACACCATTTGAACAGGGAAATCTTTTGGATGCTTTTTTTACGGTTAACACGTCAAAACAATTTAATTTTTCAATTGCTTATAAAGGTGAAAGATCAATTGGTAAATATCAACACATAGTAACTAGTTCAGGTAATTTTAGGTTTACTACCAATTATAAGACAAAGAACAACAAATATTTTGCAAGGGCACATATTGCTATGCAAGATATTCTTAATGAAGAAAATGGAGGTTTAAAAGACGACAATATAGAATATTTTGAATCAGGAAATCCTGAATTTCTGGATAGGGCAGTATTGGATGTTAATTTTCAAAATGCTGAAGGAATATTAAAAGGTAAAAGATTTTATCTAGATCAAACATATAAAATATTAGAGAAAGACACTATTTCTAAAAACACTTTAAATGCAAAGCACATAATTTCATTTAATGATAAATATTATCAGTTTACTCAAAGTACTCAAAATAATTATTTTGGCGAAGGATTTAGACAGTCCAACATGAATGATAAAGTGACGCTTGAAAACTTATGTAACAGATTAGAATTAAATTATTACAACCAAAC
Source organism: Gilvirhabdus luticola (assembly GCF_040117515.1). NCBI lineage: Bacteria > Pseudomonadati > Bacteroidota > Flavobacteriia > Flavobacteriales > Flavobacteriaceae > Gilvirhabdus > Gilvirhabdus luticola. The sequence goes on along the minus strand of NZ_JBEEEN010000001.1, from coordinate 1,079 downwards.
TCTTGGCGATTTACAATTGAATGTTGGTCATAATAATTATAATTATGGATATGATAAAGTTGTTGTGTTAAATGATAATACAATTACAAATAGGCTTAAAGGGAATATATTTTCTGTAGGAGGGAACTATAATAAACAATTTAAAAACTTTAAGATAAACGGAGAACTTGGTATTAATGTCTCCGGCGATTTTGATGGTAATTATTTTAGAGGTGAAGCCGTTTTTAATCTATTAAAAGATTTACAATTAAGTACGCAAATAAGGCATTTGTCAAAATTACCTAATTATAATAAACTTCTCTATCAAAGTGATTACATTAATTATAATTGGAATAACAACTTTAATACCACCGAAATTGAAGAGCTTTCATTTAAATTAATATCAAAACGATTTGGTAATCTTGACATAGACTATTCAACAATTAATGACTATACTTATTTTGCAAAAAAAGAAGATGGTTTGGTATATCCATTTCAAAATGATGGAGCCATTAATTATTTAAAAGTAAAATATAGAAAGGAATTTAAAGTTGGACATTTCTTTTTAGACAATACCATAATGTACCAAAAAATTAATGATGAAAATCAAACTTTAAATCTTCCTGAAGTTGTAACGCGTAATACATTGTATTACTCCAATCATTTTTTTAAAAATAATGCCTTGTATTTGCAGACCGGAGTAACATTTAATTATTTCACAGAATATAATATGAATGCCTATGACCCTTTGTTGTCAGAATTTTATGTTCAAAATGAAAAAAAATATGGTGCTTTTCCTAGATTTGATTTTTTTGTAAATGCAAAAGTTAGACAAACAAGAATATATTTAATAGCAGAACATTTTAATTCAGCATGGACAGGGTATAACTTTTATTCAGCTCCAAACTACCCTTATAGAGATTTTGTAATTCGTTTCGGTCTTGTTTGGAATTTCTTTTTATAATTTTTTTAGGTTGTAAATTGCTTATTTTCAAGGGTTAACCCCTTTGTTTATAAAGGTTTTTAAAAAAATAAAATTTTTATTGAAAAAGGATTGTAGAATTGCAAAAAGGGTTTTATATTTGCACCCGCTTTGGGGC